>NZ_NFKS01000020.1 GCF_002160515.1 Anaeromassilibacillus sp. An172
ATTTGCTCTCTGTTTTTTCTGTTTTTCTCTATCATTTTTATCACCTGCTTCTATTTTACCACTTTTATCGAAAAAAGCCCAGCGAAAGCTGAGCTTTTTCGACAGGCTGGCTTTTTTATTCTAAGCGAATGAAAAAGTGTTTTTTCTAAAAAGGGTCTTAGGGGAAGTATCCCCTAACAAGCGATTTTTGTATCTTGTGTACACAAGGTACACAAAATCTGTGCTTGCAAAACAACCCATTTCCTGCGGAAACAGGCTGTTTTCGCCCTTAGAGGTTGTATTAAAAAATCATGGAACTTTTTACCTGATATTTTAAAAAGACTTTTTTCAGAAAAACTAATTTGAATACGGAAGTGATTTTTTTGACTGACTACAAAAAAGAAGATATACATTTTAGGGTCACATCCGAGGAAAAAGAGCTGATTACAAAATCTGCCCGCAGTGCGGACATGACAATAAGTGAGTATATTTTGTGTTTAGTGAAAAGGAAGCGTGTTGTTAATATTCGGGGATTTCCAAAATTGTATTATCAGATTGCAAAGATAGGAATTAACATAAATCAGATTACAGCCGCTATCAATACAAAACATTCTGCAACCATAGAAGAACTTTTAAAACTTCAAACACTTTTAAATTTTGTAATGGAAAAGCTCGATTTTATTTCCCATCAAATTGATGAAAACAATGAAGAGCCAACTTTATCGCCAGAAAAAGAAATATATAATCGATTAAAAAAATTGGAAAGTGAGCTTGAAAGTCTGAAAGGAAAAAACAATGGCTACGATTAAAAGCATTAAAGGCGGCATTAAAGCCGATATTCATATAGCTAATGCCATTGAATATATCACAAAACAGGAAAAGACAAAGGGTCTTGTATCGACGTTTAACTGCTATGGTGATAAAAAAAACATAATTGCACAGTTTCAATACACGAGGCAGATTTTCGGAAAAGACAAAGGAGTTTTGGTTCATCACTATTGTCACAGCTTTTCACCTGACGATGATGTAACACCGGAGCAGGTTCACAAGCTTACGTTGGATTTAATGCAAAAGATTGCCGGAAATGATTTCCAATATGTGATTGCTACACATTCTGACAAAGACCATATACATTCTCATATTGTTATAAATTCTGTAAATATGCTTACAGGTAAAAAATGGATTGATAACCAAACTACTATAAATGCAATGAGATTAGAAAGCGACCGTCTTTGTATAGAGAACAATTTAAGCATTGTGAAAGAACCCTGTAAAAAGGGAATGGATTTCACAACATATCAAATGGCTATGCAGGGGAAATCATGGAAAGTAAATCTTGTGAGAGATTTGGACGAGGTTTTGAAAAACTGCACAATCCAAAATGAGTTTATAAAGCTGCTTGAGGAAAAAGAATACTCCGTAAAGTTTACAGGCAAAAACATAACCGTGTCTATCGGACAGAAAAAAATAAGGCTTACAACCTTAGCCAAAGAGTTCGGAGAAAAATATTCATCAAAAAGTATTTTTTCTCAGCTCGGTATAAAGTACGATGAAACAATAAAAACGGAAAAAGAGAAAACCACCTCAAGCAGGAATAAAAAACATAAAGAAAACAATCAAAAAAGCCAGTGGCAGAAAGCGTAATGTCGTTAGCGAAGTTTTACGCAAACCGAGTGGGATAACAGAAAATACAGCATAGTTAAGATAGCTATGCTGTATCAGTCTGTCGAATAACCCTGGATTTCAAGCGAGATTCAGGGTTAAAAATTTTAATTTGACAAAAAATGCATATATCCCGATTGAGGCACTGTATCGGTGAGAACTTATCCACTTATGCAGTGCATATTTTTTGAGGTTCATTGCAGCAAACTTAAGCCTGACCCATTTTGTCACCTGGCTCAAGCCTCGGTATTGAGTATATCGCATTGCGTATTTTTCTTTCGCGTCTGCGAATACACGTTCAATTGTTTCTTTTCGTCGTTCATATAAAGTCTTGTACTCAGGGGTATATCTAATATCTTCTACTGTTTCAAGATAATCAAACCATATGTGCTTGGTTACGGTTTTCTCATTCTTTTGGCTTTCTGTGCATAAATGCTTTGTTGGACATTTCTCGCAAATATAACTTTTGCTATTGAATTCCCGGTGTCCTTCCCGATTTGTAGTTACATAGCTTAACACTTGGTTTTCGGGACATATTACGCAGTCATAATATTCATCATATACATACTCATACGGTGCATAATTCCCCTTTTTCCCCATTGGCCTTTTGTACGGTAATACCGGTATTCTCCCGTCATCTATTACTCTTTTGCTTATCCACGGTGTTTTGTAGCCTGCATCCATTACTATGTTTTCTATCTCAGGGTTATGCTCAGTTAATTTATCATACAATCCGTCAAAGGCTGTACTATCGTGTATGTTACCGGGATTTACCGTTACTTCCATTACATATCCGTTTTTATCGCAGCCTGTCTGTGCTGTATATGCAAAGCATTTTTTATGCTCACCCTTGTGAAACATTCCGCTTTCAGGGTCTGTGGCCGAGGCTGTAATCTCTTTCTCTTCGGGCGGTTTCGGTCCGTCAAACGGTTTTTTGCCGTGGTTTTCCCGGTCCTCGTTTATCTCTGCCATAAGCTCTTCTTCATAGCGTTTTGCGGCTTGCGGTACGGCTTTTTTTACTGCCTTTTTTATGTTGGCATTTGCCTTGATATGTGTTCCGTCTACAAATACTGTTTCGGGTGATAAATATCCTGCTCTTTCTATTTCGCTTAATATCCAATAAAATATTTCTTCTATTGTTTTTTCAGTGTATCTATGTCTGAAATTATAGCTTACGGTTGAAAAGTGCGGTATCTGCTCATTCATCAGGTACCCTAAAAACCATCTGTATGCCACATTCATTTTTATTTCTTCTACCGTTCTTCTCAGTGACGGCAATCCGTATAAATGCTGTATTAATACCATTTTAAATATTACTACTGGGTCTATGCTCGGTCGGCCGTTATCTGCACAGTATAAATCTTCCACTATATCATAGATATGGCTGAAGTCTACCGCGCTGTCTATTTTTCTCAATAAATGATCAGTCGGCACAAATTCCTCTATGCTAAATACTTCGAGCTGGTCGCGGTTTTCTCTTCCTTTTACTATCATTTTCATCACCCCTTCTATTATACCTTATTTATGCAAAAAAGCCCAGCTTATACTGGACTTTTTCGACAGACTGATACAGCATAGTTAAGATAGCTATGCTGTATTTTTTATGCTTAAAACAACAAATTTCGCAACTTTTTCAAAATGTTATGATACAATAGATAGGTAACATTAAAAACAGAAAAAACAACTCAAATGTGTTAAGATGAAAGTAACAACACTAAACATCGGCACAAAGGAGTTGTTTTTCCGATGAAAAGTATATCACCAAGAGCGCACTTTCGTCAACTGGTAATTAAATATTCTGCAAAAAATGGAGTAACAGCGGCAAGCATTCGTTATCGAGTATGTCGAAAAGCAATATATGATTGGAAGAAACGTTATGACGGAAGATGGCAGAGCTTAATAGACCGTTCTCACCGTCCTCACAGCCATCCGAGGCAGCAAACGGCAGAAGAATATGCAATGATCGAAAGATATTATCGCAGAACTAAAGATAAGATTATGCTTTGGGATAAGCTTCGTGAGAACGGATATACAAGGTGCTACAATAGTTTGCTTAGAGCAATAAAAAGGCTAAAATTAGAAGAAACACCTGAGAAACGCAAAGGCTACAAATCTAAACCATATCAAAGAGCAGAATATCCGGGGCAAAAGGTGCAGATAGATGTTAAGTTTGTACCAGCGTATTGTGTTGCGAATGGGCAGAAATACTACCAATATACAGCAATTGACGAGTGCACAAGGTTTTGTTTTAGGGAAATGTACGACGAGCACAGCACATACAGTTCACTGGATTTTCTTAAAAAGCTAATAGAATATTTTCCGTTTCCAATCAGAGAAATACAAACAGACAACGGAACAGAGTGGACAAACGCTTTGTTAGTAAAGAAAGCAACACATAAGACATTGTTTGAAGAATATTTAGACGAGTGCGGAATTAAGTACCACAGGATCCAAGTAGCAACCCCGAGACATAATGGCAAGGTAGAGCGCCAACACAGACTTGATGAACAGAGGTTTTACAGTAAAATGAGAATGTATAGCCTTGAAGACGGCAGAAAGCAACTTGCAAAATACAATAAAATTTCAAATAATATTTCAAAAAGTTGTCTTAAATACAGAAGTCCAAACGCAGTACTTGCTGACTATCTGGCAGTAATGTAATTAGCGCCGAATTTGTTGTGTTGTTCGTCGCCTGCGGCTCTTCACAACACAACAAATTCTTTCAAAATACACTTTCATCTTATTTTTTTGAGAAAAGTGTTACCTATCATTGATTTATCTACACAACAAATTTCGCAACTTTTTCAAAACCACTTTATTTTTATTTCCGATTGTGTTATAATATAATTTGCCAAACAAATCTAATAATAACAAAGGATGACCTTAACTGAGGGGATATTATACCCTTTTGCCTTTGTCATTCAAAATGAATTCGGTAAAAACGCAATTCCACTTGAATGACAATAAGGTTTGTCCTTTTGTGTTTAAGATTTGTTTGGCGACAATCGGGGTTGCGTTTTTCGGTGCGTGGCTTCGGTCACGCACTTTTTTATTAATAGGAAAAGAGGAAAAACAATGAAAAAAGTTAGCAGTATTTTGTGGGGAATTGTATTGATTGCCGCAGGCGTGGTTTTGGCTCTGAATGTATTTAACATTATGGATATTAATATCTTCTTTGACGGTTGGTGGACACTGTTTATTATCGTGCCGTGTGCCATTGGATTATTTACAGAGCGCGAAAAGACAGGCAACATTATTGGTATAGCAGTTGGTGTATTCCTGTTATTGTGCTGTCAAGATATTTTGAGTTTCTCGATGTTGTGGAAACTTCTTGTTCCGGCCATTATTGTAATTATCGGCTTGAAGATGGTTTTTACCGGACTTTTTGGCAACAAAGCAAATGAAATCATTGCTAAAATCAAGCAAAACGGCGGCGAAACAAAGGTTGGCTGTGCCACATTCTCCGGTTGTGATCTGAATTATGACGGCGAAGTATTTGAGGGCGCAGAGCTTACCGCAACCTTTGGCGGTGTGAAGTGCGATCTCCGTAACGCTATTATTGAAAAGGATTGTGCCATTCAGGTGTCGGCTATCTTTGGCGGTATTGATATTTTTGTTCCCGACAACATCAATGTAAAGGTAAGCTCCAACTGTATCTTTGGTGGCATCTCTAACAAGACTTCCGTACACAAGGATGCTCCCACTATCTACATAAGCGGCACTTGTATGTTTGGAGGCGTTGAAATTAAATGACCAATTTTCAAAAAACAGTAAAATACATAGCGATGGCGTTTGCCATCTTTCTCACAGTCAGTATTATCGGAGGAATTTTAAGTATGTTTGGTTTGTTCGGAGGATTTTTCGGCGGCGATGCTGTGACCGAAGATATAAAAACTTATTCAGTATCATCAGAGATACAAAGCCTTGAAGTAAAGATCAATGCCGCTGATTTTACCATTAAGCAAGGTGAGAGTTTTTCTGTTGAAAGCAATCTAAAACATCTTACGGTTGAAGATAAGAATGGTGTTCTTACGATCGAGGAAACAAGGAAGTTTGCTCACACCTATACAGGTGCTATATTGACTCTTTACATTCCTGCAGACGCGGTGTTTGAAAGAGCAAATATTATAACAGGTGCAGGAAGACTGACTGTAGATAGCTTGTCTGCCGCTACAATTAACTTTGAACTTGGTGCCGGTGAAGTTACCATTGATACTCTTGTTGCCGCCTCAGATATTGACATTGACGGTGGTGCAGGAAAAATCACAATATCAGGCGGTGCACTTCATAACCTTGATTTAGATATGGGTGTAGGTCAGTTGAATCTGACTTCTGCTCTTACAGGTGAAAGTGATTTCGATTTAGGTGTTGGAGAGTCCAACATAACCATAATTGGTAATAAGGATGATTATAAACTTGATATAGAAAAAGGTCTTGGTAATATCACAGTAGATGGCACAAGCGTTTCTAATATCAAGGGACAAGGTAACGGTAATAACAGCATCGAGATTAGTGGCGGTATCGGTGCCATTAACTTGGAATTTAAGGAGTCTGAAGCAAAATGATTTTAGAACTTAAAAATATAGAAAAATCCTTTGGTGAGAAGAAAGTCCTCACCGGAGTTTCATTCAAAGCTGAGGGCGGCAAAGCCTTCGGACTGCTTGGCAGAAACGGTGCCGGCAAGACCACATCTATACGTATTCTGATGGATGTGTTCCCTGCAAACAGCGGTGAAGTGCTGATCGATGGTCAACCTATTAATTACAACAAAATTGGCATCGGCTATCTTCCCGAAGAAAGAGGCTTGTATCCGAAGAAGATTATCATTGATCAGCTTACCTATTTTGCAGAGCTGAAAGGAATGAGCCATAAGGCAGCTGTGCAATCAATCGACTATTGGCTTGGTCGGCTCGGTATGACCGAGTACCGCAACAAGCGACTTGATACACTTTCCAAGGGTAATCAGCAGAAGATTCAGTTGATTACTGCTCTCGCTCACGATCCCGATATTGTTATTCTGGACGAGCCTTTTTCAGGTCTTGACCCTGTAAATGCAATGCTCTTAAAGGACGTGGTTAAAGAACAGATTGCAAAAGGTAAAATCGTTCTGTTCTCCAGCCATCAGATGAGCTACATAGAAGAATTCTGCGACAGCATTGCTATCCTCAATAACGGTGTTGTTGCTCTTCACGGTGATTTGCACGACATTAAGCGTGACTATCCCCGTGACCGCTTAGTTGTCCGCACAGAAACACCCGATGCAATCAAAGCTGACTTTGGATCTTCCTGTACGGTCATGGAAAACGGCGACTTGATGATTCGCTTAGGCTCACCCTCCGAAAAGAAAACTACTATGACTCGCCTTGTAGAAAATTACGATATCGACGAAGTAAAGGTCTTTGAACCTTCCCTTAACGATATTTTCGTAGAATATGCAGGCGACGTAGCACAGGAGGACTAAGCAATGAAACAGTTTGGAAAAATACTTAAATTTGAACTTAAAAATTATGCAAAGAATAAGGCGTTTGTCGGTGTAACCATCTTTTTGATGGTGGTTATCGCTATTGTTATGTTCTTCCCTCGGATTACAGCCTTGTTCGAATCAGACGATACTTCTAATACCACCGCAGACCTTTCCGTTATGCTCGTAAAGGCAGATGATCCTACGCAGGCGGATATGGTGAAAGAAACATTTGCCGCATCCTTTACTGACTATGATGTGCAGATTACAGATGAGGAAATCAGCGTAATCAAGAACAAAATTACTTCCGGTGATGTGGAGTGTGCTTTTGTGATGAACGGAGCAACCTCATTTACATATTACGTTAATAATCTTTCGATGTACGATATGAACCCCGATATTGCGACCAGTGTGTTGCAACAGATCTATCAAATGAATGCTATGATAGGCGGCGGTATGTCTCAAGAAGATGCCGCAGGTGTTATGAGTATTCAGATTGATGCCGAGGTAGAAAGCCTTGGCAAAGATCAGATGCAAAACTTCTTCTACACCTACATTATGATTTTTGCGCTGTATATGGTTATCCTGCTTTACGGTCAGATGGTAGCAATGAGTGTTGCAACCGAAAAAAGCTCTCGTGCCATGGAATTGCTTATTACCAGTGCCAAACCCATCAACATGATGTTTGGTAAAGTTTTAGCGGCTTGTATGGCAGGTCTTGTTCAGCTTGTTGCCATCTTTGGCTCGGCGCTCGTGTTCTACAATGTGAATAAGTCCTATTGGGGAGATAACGGAATCATTGATTCCATCTTTAATATTCCGCCCGAGCTGTTTGTCTATATGCTTGTGTTCTTCCTACTTGGCTTCTTGATTTATGCGTTCCTCTATGGTGCAATTTCCTCTACCGTTTCAAAACTGGAGGATATCAATACTGCTGTTCAGCCGGTAACATTCTTGTTCATTATTGGTTTTATGGTGGTTATGTTCTCAATGAGCAGCGGAAGTGTGGACAATATACTGATGCAGATTTGCTCTTACATTCCGTTCACCTCACCGATGGCAATGTTCACAAGAATTGCTATGAGCACTGTGCCTTGGTATGAGATTGCGATTTCCATCGGCATTTTGGTTGCGTCTACCTTTGGAATCGGAATTCTCTCCGCAAAGATCTACCGTGTAGGTGTTCTTATGTACGGAACATCTCCCAAGATCGGCAATATTATTAAAGCCGTTTGGAAGGCATAATATAGTCAAAGGCGTCGCTTTGCAGCGGCGCCTTTATCGTTATTGTAATAATGTGTATTTAGCGGTTAGCACTTCTTCGCAATCATCCTTGGCGTTATTGGTAAACAGCTCACGCTCAAAGGAAATATCGTTTTTCATCAGGCAGAGGTCGAGGAAACAAAGAAAGATACCAATGTCAATGCGGTTATAGTGTGCCACCTTGTCGGCGGGCATAATACCTCGCTTACCCGACTTTTTATAACGGTAAACCGTCAAAGATTTTTCTTCTGCAGTTACTTTCCACGGCTGTGTGTTGCAGGCACTTGGCGTAAAGCGAACAATTTTACCTATTTCACGATGATGCTCACCGTTCCATATCTCATCAATCGGTTTGCGTTTACTTTTAAACATATCTTTGCGGAACTTATCGTCTGCGACCTTTGCAATGGCAATCATTATGACAAAATCAAGACCGTTATAGGTTGGCTCATCAGGTTTACCGATACCGAACCACAATGCACCAATTCCAAGAGAAGCAAGATATAGGTCAAGCTGTTCACCGATATAACCGATATTTTGCAGATAATTATCCTTTTTCTCGCTATATAATAAGATGCAATATTCTTGCCCACGCTTGCAGGTGGTTTGATCGGCAGGTACAATACGGATAGCGGTCTGTATGCTGTTTATCAACGGCGTAAGATTGTTGTATTTTTCTTCGATGCTTTGTAGTTCATCAGGGTTTATATTGCCAATATCACGAAATATATGAAAGGATTTTCTTTTGAAAATCATAGAGTAAAGTTCTTTTTCCATACTGCATTCGCCTCCTAAAAACAAATATATTTTATCAAATCAAATTTTAAATGTCAACAAAAGTTAATGTAAAATATATATAATTTAATGTATACCATTAAAAACATATTGACAAACATTAAGGGCTGTGTTATACTTATGCCAACAAATCACTTTGGAGGTATGAGTAATGAAAGGTCTTAATAAACTCGGAAAGGTTATTACAAAGATTTTAGAGGTATTCCATTGGGTTGGTGCAGCTTTAATGACGGCGGCCACTGTTTGTTCTGCCGTAGCACCCGATTGGGTAAAATATTTTGTCGGCTTCGATGCAAAGGAATGCTGCGGTGTGAACCTGGATGTATATGGATTTGAGGTTAATCTCCCAGTTGCTAATGGTAATGTCGATATGACTGCATTTCTTATTTTTGGTATTGGCGCAGTTATCATTCTTGTTGTGATGGCTATGGTGTTCCGTAATCTGTATCTTATCTTCAAGAACTCTGAAAACACCACTCCATTCCAAAAGGATAATATTCGTATGATGCGTGAGATTGGTATTTTCTCTATTGCAGTCCCTGTAATCGGACTTTTTATGAGTTTTATTGTCCGTTTGATCATCGGTGTGGATGCCGTGGAAAACAGCATGGATATGAATGGCGTTTTTATGGGAATTGTCGTCCTCTGTCTGACACAGTTCTTTGTTCACGGTGCTGAGCTTGAAAAAGATGTAGACGGTCTGCTGTAAGGAGGGCGCTATGGGAAAAATAGTACTCCGCTTGGATAGAATGATGGTAGATAGAAAAATGTCCTTAAACGAGCTTGCAGAGCGTGTGGGGATTTCTAACGTCAACTTATCCAAAATCAAAAACAACAAAGTAACGGCTATCCGCTTTTCCACCCTTGCGGCAATTTGCGAGGTGCTTGATTGCGAAGCCGGAGATATTTTAGAATTTCAAAAAGAAGATTGATATGAAAGCGTCGCTTCGGCGGCGCTTTTTGCATTTTATATCGAAAACGCTGGACTTGTGAAAAGTGTTGTGGTATGTATTTGTGTTGCAAAAGGAGGTGCAACGCACATGACAACACTTGAAGATTTATACTACGGAAACATCAGTCCGCACGAAAGGTATATCAAGCGAGGGACGAGAGTCGATAAGCTCGTCAAACTGATATGCAAAAATGAGGAAGAACTGAATGCAGGGCTTACAGAAAAGCAAAAAGAAACCTTTGAAAAGTTCAAGGACTGCACAAGCGAACTGTCCTGCATCACCGAGCGTGAGGCATTCAGTTCGGGATTTATCCTCGCAACACGTATTATGGTGGAAGTGATGCAAGGCTTGGAGGAGGTCGAGGATATATGAAGAAAATCATAATCCTTCTTCTCTGCTGTGGGGTGCTCATCGGCATGGTGGGATGCGGTGGCAACACCGCACCGCCGCCTACCGAGAGTCCGCCGACAACGGTATCAGAAACGATAATAACAGAAACACCAACCGAAACAACACCGCCTGCGACGGCGGTAGAGCCGACAGAGAAAGAAAACGAGCCTACCCCGACTGAGAGCAAGGATCAGCCAACCGAGCCGACTGTGACCGCCACAGAGCCGACAACAACGGCAAAGCCAACGGAAGAACCCAAACCTACGGTTATAACAAAACCGACCGAGTCTTCGGTGGCGAAAACTCCGACGGAAAACGAATGCATCACTATATTGGAAACGGACGATCCGCCTACGGAAGAAATTATAATCCCACCCAAACCGAGCGCGGATACAGTGGCACAGAAGGTCGCAGAATACATAAATCAGTTCCGCACTGAGCAGGGTGATGTCACCGCAACGGTCATCCCCGGACTAACCGAATATTGCAAATACCGATGCACTCAGCTTAAAACAAATTTTGCTCATGATACTGCCGACCAACGAGCAACCGCCGAAGCTCTACAGTACGGCGAATATGTTGACTGGTCACTATACGGTATCGAAGGCGAAGAAAATTATTATACCGCCAATGTGCGCGAAGCCATCGGAAAAGGCAATTGGGGCGGCATGGCTGATGAGATAGCCTACTCCATAGCAAACGGATTCAGAAACAGCAAGGGGCACTGGTCATATGTCGGCAGCTCCAAATATAACTACATGGCGGTCGGCGTGATGTATGACGGATATTACTGGTATGTCTGCGTATGCATGGACTCTGAAAATACAGACTTAAAATAAGCATATAAATACCCACTGGATGCGGCGGTTCTATGCGAAACCTTGCCACAACATCCGGTGGGTAATTTTTTTATTTGCCTTTGTAGCCGTTTGTTTTATTCGAAATGGCCTACGGCTCGATGAAACTATTTCTGTTCGATTTTACGGGGTTTTTATTCGTGACATCGTTCTGCCTCGCGCATTACAGTGCGGTAAACCGATTTCCATAATCGCAAACTGCTTTCGGGATATTTTTCACGCATTTTACGGATTGCCGCTTTCCGAGCCTTTATTATTCCGTCCGGCTTCATCATATGTTCCAAGCAAAGCTCGTCAAGGTCGATGTGCTTATAACCGAACAACGCATAAGAACCACCAAGGATCTCTCTGTCTTTTTTCGGCAGCGCCTCAAATAACTCCTTTAAAAATTCAAGGCAAAGCTTATGATATACAATTCTGTCAGTGGATGCCGAGGACTTGTTCGGCATCAGACGCTCATACGGATCATACGGCTCTCCGTCCTCGTAAGGCACAAGGTCATAGACCGAAAGAAAGTGTGTGTTATAACCAATATGCCGAGCAACATCCTCAACGGAAATACCAAGTTCTTTTGCAATTTCCTCCGGCTCCTTGCCTGTATCGTAATATAACTGCTGTGCTTTCCGCAGCTCCGCCATATCCTCAGGATCAAAGAAAAGAACGCCGAGATTACATTCCATCCACCGATACATTGCACCCTTCAGGCGAGGATAAAGATAGGTGGTGAGCTTTGCCCGTTCCGGTTCGTATTTCTTTTTGCGAAGGAGAGAGAAAAACTCAAGCATACCTTCGTAAAAAAGTTCATTCACAACATATTTGGAATGTGCCGTCAGTTTATTCGGATGCTCCGCACTTTTATTATAACAGTTAAAATTAACGGCAACTTCCTTTGCGATACTGCGGATAAAACCGATATTTTTATTATAAAGTTTCTCTAAAATCGTTTCGTCGCCGTCATAGAACTTTAAAATTAATTCTTCGTTGGTCATAAGCTCACCTCCTCCACTATAATTCTAACAAACGATGTGCACCATAAACCGTACTTTACTCAGACTTCGGTCTGCCGCGCGGTTTGGTTTTACGAACAACATCACACAACGGATATAGATTTTTAGATGCAAGTTGCTCTTCAAACTCCTCATTTGTTGTTCCCGATCTTGTGGTTGCATCGTAATATAAATCCTGCGCCGTGCGGTATAATTTATATTTTTCTTCTTGTGTTATCACTCCACGGGAGAAATCCTTATCGATACGCAAGTAACAACGGCGAAGGGATTGCGCCTTGGGGTTGTCAGCCTGTAATTCTTTTATTCCCTTGCGGTGATAACCAAGCTGAGCGCAGGTGTACTTTGGATTATCGGGTGCAGGGTTGTCGCAATACTTGGTGTGGTATCCCTTTTTAAGCAAAAAGTATCTGCCGCAGTATTCACATTTGCGGATAATATATCCCACTTCCAATGCCTTGTAAAAATCCATTTTAAGCAGTGCCTGTAACGACTCCACCTCATAATACTGATAGATTTTATATTCTCCCGACCCCTCAAAAGTTTCCCTTGGCATATGGCGAAGGATTACAGGATCATTAGCGGTAAAGTATCCCGAACCCTCAACCGGATTGGCGATAAACTTTTCAGCACGGGGATGGTTAAACAAGTCATCAAGAGCCATTGCATAGTTGTTGGTATCAAGCTTATTCAGAGAGGATAAAAAGAATTTTATGAAATTAAATATCGTTGTGTTGAATGAATTTATATCGTAAAGCGCCTTTGCATATGCATCGCAGTAATCCTTATAATACTTCCACTTAACTGCGATGTTGCCCGGATAAATCAGCAACGCTCTTGTTTTTTCGGGTGGCAGTTCAGGAATTGGCGGCTGGGGTGTGGTAACACAGAACGCCTTTTCTGTCTGGGTGTTTGTGTAATATTCTTTATTTACACCGCCATAATTATTTGGATTCTCAAGGTAATCTTCGTAGGCGGTAATTTTATTTAATACTTCAATGTCATGTTCAGAAAGCTCACAATCGTCACTCTCAAACATCGATTGCTGTGCTGTAAACTGTTCAGCTTCTGCAAAAATATCTGTCTCCTCTCGCACAAGTTCAAGGCAGGGGAACTCACAGATCATAGCATCGAGTTTTATATATTCCTTGTTGGCTTCATACCAATCAGAAAGTTTCTTGCTCCGCATATATTCGCTTAACTTGCTTTGTGCAAGTTCCAACTGTTCGCGCATAGCAGCATATTTATCTTTCGGCAGATTCAAAAACTCAGTTGTCAGGTCACCGAGCGAAAACTTTTTACCATTAATTTCGATGTGTTTATCACCGATGCAAAAAGATATACATCCAAACAAGAGAACACCTCCTAACTTTAATTTGTCAGCAAATAGTTTTATATTATATATGACAATTATTATTTTATCATTTTTTCTTACACAATACAAGTAGAAGGGCGAAAGTCAGAGTAAAAAACTTTGACTCTCGCCCTTACTTTATTTCAAGGAGGTGTTTTCAAATGACTGAAAACAAACCGAAACTCACCGTTATAGACGGTGAAACCCTAATGGATACAAGACTGGAACCGACCAAGTTTTGTATCGACACTCTGTTGCCGCAAGGAATAACAATCCTCGGCGGCGCACCTAAAATCGGTAAATCGTGGTGGGTGCTGGATATTTGTATCCGCATCGCCAAAGGAGAAAGCGTGTGGGGTATGCCAACCACCAAAGGCACAACGCTGTATCTTTGCTTGGAGGATACGCTCAGGCGTGTGCAAGAGCGACTGTGTTTAATCACAGATGACGTTCCCTCCAACGCTTTCTTTGCAACGGCGGCGCATACGCTTGCCGAAGGTCTCTGCGATGAAATCTATGCGTTTGTGAAGGAGCATCCCGATACCGTTCTCGTTGCAATCGATACTTTTCAGATCGTGCGTAACGGCGGTGTGGATACCTCTTACGGTAACGACTACGATGAAATCCGTCAGATGAAGCAGTTGGCAGACGAGCTTAATATCTCTCTTCTGTTGGTGCATCACCTTCGTAAGCAGGGCGATAGTGATCCGCTGAACAAACTGTCAGGCACGACCGGAATCGTAGGCGCAGTCGATTCGGTCTTCGTGCTTGACAAAAGCAAACGCAGTGAAAACCTCGCCACACTCGTTTGCACGGGCAGAGATATTGAGCATCGGCAGTTTGAACTAAAGTTCTCAAACAAGGATTTTCTATGGGAAGTAAAATCCGACAGCCGTGAGCAACCCGAAAAATTGTTGCCGCCGGAGATGGAATTGCTCGTTCAGTTTATGAAAGAACAAAAATCTTTCGTAGGCGGTAACAGTGAGTTCGTGGAACTGTTCAATAGACTGACCGACAGTGAGGTAACAGTCAAAGGCTTCAAGCAAATGATGAACCGTTGGCGGTACGACCTTGAAAAACTCGGGGTGCATTACCGTGACCACCGCAGTAATGGAACACGGCTACTGGAAGTGAAATATATTTCCTCTTCTGCTGTGTGCAGTGACGAAAGTGCCGTAAGTGACGAAACAAATTCGGTGTAGAAAACATTTGTCACTTTCGTCCCTTGCGTTCCTGTGAAGCGTTTGTCCGCCCGTTTGCCGAACGGTTTGCAAGTTGGAGTAAACACCCGACCGCCTCGGTTAAAACGCAACACAGGGCAAATGTGAGCCGTGTGTGCGGAGATTTGTCGCTGAAGGTTACTCAAAAAGCGATAAAAACTACCGCATTTTATTTCTCTCCTTTAGGAGAGAACCAGCATCGCCTTTGGCTGTACGACCACCGCTAAAGCGGCGGCCGCGCCTTCGACTGCTGTTTATTGGGCAGAAGCCCAAACCCACTTCTTACCTTCTTTGAAAAGAAGGTAAGCCAAGAAACTTTAATATTTAAAAGGATGTGTTTTATATGAAAACTAAACGATTCAATTTCAGAGTCTCCGATACGCTGGATGCTCTGATCCGTAAGAAAGCCGCAGATGCCGGAATGAGCATTACCGACTATATCATACTCTGCGCCATCGATAAAAAGGTAATAAATTACGACGGTCTGCGTGAGCTTACCACACAGGTGAAAAAACTCGGCAACAATGTAAATCAGTTGCTGATACTTTCCCGTCAGGGAAGAATCAGCACCGTAAATCTTGCCGCCACCCAAGAGGAACTGAAAAAGATTTACGAACTGCTATCTGCCGAGCTTGGAAGAGGGTGATGTTATGGCAATTGTTCATTTCGTAAATTACCAAAAACCGCAAACCTATAATACAATGTCGTTTGTCTTGCAATACACAATGCGAGATGACAAAACCGTTGCCGATGACGGCAATAAGTATGTGACCGGTGTTAACTGCACACCGCAGTCTGCCTATACCGAGTTTAATAACACCAAGCGGTTATATAACAAAACGGATAAAAGACTGTTCTATCATTTCGTTCAATCCTTTTCGGTGGATGAAAATATATCACCGCAAACGGCACACGAAATAGCAGTTAGATTTGCCGAGGAAACTGAAAAATTTTCCGGCTTCGAAATCGTAGTGTCCACCCACTGCGACCGTGACCATATCCACTCGCATTTTGTTATGAACAGCGTAAACGCAGAAAGCGGTAAAAAGTTTCACATCACCGAAAGCGAGGTGGAAATGCTGATGCAAAAATCAGACGTCCTCTGCCTTGAATATGGGTTGTCGGTTTTGAAACCCAAGCCTCCTACCGAGAGAGCAAAGCCGATGAACGACCGTGAATATCGGTCTGCTGAAAAGGGCGAAAGTTGGAAGATACGGCTTGAAGCTGTTATCTCAAATGTAATGCGGACCGCCGCTTCCAAAGAGCATTTTATTATGCTGATGGAAGCAGAAGGTTACGGTGTCAAGTGGACGGACACTCGTAAGAATATCACCTACACCACACCCGAAGGCAAAGCCTGTCGGGACTGCAAATTACACCTAACAAAATTTCTAAAGGAGAGTATGGAATATGAGTTCATCTACAGAGCGGAAATCACCGCAAGATTTAATAACCGAAGCACAGCAGAAGATCACCACCGCAGAAAAGGTTCATCCTTGCGTGGCGGTGACCGAGCCGAACTGGATGGCAATGATATCTACGCAGAGATCACAGATAGATTTGCTGAAGGAGATTCGGGATACACTGCCTACGCTGACGACCGAGAAAGAGTTAAAAGTGTATATGGATCGGCAGCTGAAGGTACTGATGCAGTACACCGAGCAGACCAAAGAAGCGACCGCGCAGTTTCAGACGGCGATGGAAACGTCGGCGGCGGAACTGACCGAGAATATCAATCGGCTGATAACGGATACCGAGAAACAGGTTGGGAGAATGAGCGAGAGCTGTTCGAACAACATCTCTATGCTTCGCAGTACAGCGGAGGACAAACTGGAGAGACATACCAACAAACTGTTTTGGCTTGCTCTGATACCTTCGGCGGTACTCATAGTGTTGGAACTGATGCGGCATATCTTATCGGCGATATCGGTAATATAATTGACGAGGATGCTCCCGTGGAAGATTGCACTACCAAGTACTACCCGGCAGAGCGTAAGAAAAAACAAGGCCCCGTGATGAGCGGGATGTAAAGAGCGTGAGAAAATCTCTAATCTCACGCTCATTTTTTATAACTATTTTTAATTTTGAAAGGATTGTTTTTTATGAACGAAAAAAAGTATATCACTGCTGCTGAAAACGCACAGAAAGATAACATCCCCGAAGATTGCAGATACACCTATTTTGCAAGGACGGTTGTTGTGGACGGTGCAAAATACCCCGTAATATCCGCAATACCGATTGCTTCAAGTGAACTGCGGATTGACTGTGCTGAGGATAAAATCCTTCAGCTCATAACCGGCGAAAAAAATTAACAGTTTTGTCGCTGGACTTTGAAACCGAGTAGTGATATGGTGTTGCTGTATCCTACTCGGTTTGATTTTACAGAGCCGCACTCGGCTCGGAAAGGATACGAAATATTATGTTAAAATCAACCGAGAATACAAACAATTTAATAACTGCACTTTATTGCAGACTGTCTCAAGAGGACGAAAGGCTCGGCGAATCCCTTTCAATCGAGAATCAGAAAATCATACTTCAAAAGTACGCTGACGATCACGGCTTCCGCAACTGCAAATTTTATGTAGATGACGGATACAGTGGTACCGATTTCAAAAGACCTGCCCATGTGCAAATGATGAAGGATGTTGAAGCAGGTAAAATTGGAATCGTAATCGTAAAAGACCAATCCCGTCTCGGCAGAGATTATCTGGAAACAGGACACTTAATGGATATTAAATTTCCATCCTATGACGTAAGATTTATTGCAATCAACGATGGGTATGACAGCATCAATAGAGCGGATAATGATTTCTCCGGTATGCGTAATTACTTCAACGATTTTTATGCTGCCGATACGAGCAGAAAAATCCGTGCGGTGCAGAGAGCAAAAGGTCAACGTGGTGAGCGTATAAGCACAGCAACACCATACGGCTATATGCGTAACCCCGAAAACAAAAAGGAATTAATTCCCGACCCACAGACTGCGCCTATTGTAAAACGCATATTCGATATGTATGCATCTGGACTCGGTGTCGTTAAAATCTGCGACATACTGTGTGAGGAAAAGATACTCTCCCCAAGCGTATATATCTTCCAAACCACAGGAAAGCGTATCGGCAACCCCGACCTTAACCGTCCGTATCATTGGGCGCAGACCACAGTTCGCAAAATGCTTGAAAATCAGGAATATGTGGGCGACACCGTAAACTTTAAAACTTATTCCAAGTCGAATAAGTTAAAGAAACGGCTTAAAAATGACCCCGACAAAATTCTCATATTCAAGAACACGCACGAAGGCATTGTTGAGCGAGAGGTGTTCGAGAGAGTGCAAAAGCACTTTGCCGGACGAAAGCGTCCCGATAAGCAAGGCGAGGTGGATAAGTACGCAGGTATCCTATACTGTGGCGATTGCCACAAGCGGTTATACCTTGCAAGAGCAAAAACACTTGCACCCGAAAAGAATGCGTTTCAATGCGGCGGATACCGTAGGCGCACCACCGATTGCACGGCACACAATATTCGTGAAA
This sequence comes from Anaeromassilibacillus sp. An172, assembly GCF_002160515.1. Lineage (GTDB taxonomy): Bacteria > Bacillota > Clostridia > Oscillospirales > Acutalibacteraceae > Limousia > Limousia pullorum. The sequence continues at coordinate 18,466 of NZ_NFKS01000020.1, forward strand.
TAGTGTTAGACCAAATTGTGCTTGACGATTTGAAAAGGATGACCGCCTTCGCAAGAGAAGAACCCGATAAGTTCTATGAGGCAGCTATGCAAAAAGCAAAAAGCGAAGCCGAAAAGTTTTATGCCCTTGCTAAAAAACAAAAGGATAAAATCGAAGACCGTATCAAAAAGATAGACAATATTATCCGTTGTCTGTATGAGGATCGTGTGGTCGGCAGAATAACCGTAGAGCGTTATGATGAAATGGCTTGTGGATACGAACAGGAACAAGCCGAACTGAAGCTCGAACTCGAAAGTCTGAACAAAGGGATTGCAGAGTTAGATGCACACGAACAGTCGGTACGAGAGTTTATGGCAAAGGCAAAGCAGTATGTGGAGATGCCGAAACTGACACCCGAATTGCTTCGAGCCTTCATCCGTAGGATTGAGGTATTTGAGAAAGAGGTCAAATACTCTCACACTTGCGGAAATCCCGTAGTAATATACTACAAATTCCAAATGAAGAAACTCGAAACACTCACCGTAATGTTCGGCACTTATGACGAAGATGCAGAGGAAGATATCTCTGCATAAAAGTAATAACCGGAAGGCAAAATTGCCTTCCGGTTACATACCACCCTAAAAACTTCGCTAAGAACACATAGCAAAACAGGAGGAGGATTATTTTAAACACAACGATGAATACATATTTTTCCCTGATTGGTTTAAAAGCAAAACAAACTTTGAATCTGATCCCTGTTATTTTTCAAACTACTTTGAAAAGTACATGAGAGTTCAAAAGGCTTTTAAGAAAGATAAACCTTTTACGTCAGCTGAGAAAAGATGGTTTTGGATAACAAAAACCAATGAAGCAATATACGGCAAGACTTCTCAATGCGGTAACGTAAGCAGCGAAAAGCTTAAAAACATGGAAGGCTCTGAATACTCAATAAAGCTTTTTGCCTATCAGCTTCCACGGTTACAGGGCATACAATGTTTTTACAGTGTAAGTCTTAATAAAGGAACAGGAATAGCCACCGTATCGGTAAAGGACTACAACAAGTACAATTTGTTAAATCATTTGAATTTATCAAACCATAAAATGTTGGATGAACAAAGCGACAGAATAAAAAACAGAGAAATCTATGAAACAATAAAAAAACAGTGCCGGCAGGCAGGAACAAAAATAGCATACAGAACAATTCAGTCCGGTCAGCTGGGCAAGCTTAAACATGAAGGGATTTATTTTTCCGTACTTGAGAAAGACGGTAAAACGGTAATCGCTTTCAATCCGGTTGTCGCTGACCGAGTGAATTCTACATTGTCTGAAAATCAAAATTCAAATTACAAGTCAGAATACAGATACAACAGGGATATCCTTGACAGTCTGAAAAAGAAATCAGCAATTCAGGGAGTTAAGCTTTCATACACCACAATAACCTCCGATACAAAGAATCGGATTTATGATAAATTCTACACAAGGGAGAGTGATAAACGATTTGTCGCATTTAAAATTAAAGGAAGTGATAACTATACACTGGTTTACTTAGAAACTGACATGGAAATAAAAAACACCTTGTCTCCTAAACAAGTACAGCAGACAAAAACAAGTACAAATAAATAAGGAGGCAAACATGTCAACAAAGTATGAGAGAATTTCAGAGCTTTATGCAGATACCTGCAAAGCTGTTGTTTCCTCACCGAAAAAATGGCAGGAGTTTTTAAAGTCAGCTTGCAGAAATTACAAGCTGCGATTTGATGAACTGCTTTTGATTTACGCTCAGCGTCCCGATGCAACAGCAGTGCTGGAGATAGAGCAATGGAATAAATTTGGGCGATATGTAAAAAGAGGAAGTCACGGTATTGCAGTATTTGAAAATGCAAAAAGAACAAATCAAAGACTTGTTCATTACTTTGATATTTCAGACACAGTCAACAGCAAATATGCAAGACCTGTTCCTATATGGAAAATGAAGGAGGAATATGAAAACAAAGTAATAAACGGTTTTGAAAAAAGGTTCGGCGTTATAGAAAACAACATGACATTGCCCGATGCGATTGTCAGTACCGTTTCAAAAACCGTTGAAGCAAGCATACAGAATTATAAAAGGACTCTTATAAGGGAGTCGGAAAACAGTTTTCTTTCTGACCTTGATGAAACCGCAATAACGTCCGTCTACAGAAACATAGTTTCAAACAGCATTGCTTTTTTGGTTATGACAAGACTGGAAATTGATACATCAAAATATTTCGATGATGAAGATTTCAGCGACATTACAAGCTTTAATACTGTTGAAACATTAAACGCCATTGGCTTGGCGACCGGAGAAGTGTACCAAAAACTGCTCACATCTGTGGCAAATGTGGTTTTATCATTAGAAAAAAACAGAAAAGCCATTGACGAAAAAAATAATAATAATTACAATGAAAACAGCAGTAAAAATATAGACGAGAGGAGTTTTTCAGATGAAAGAAATCAAATACAAGATGGTAGGCGACTACATGCTTCCGGACTTTGGCGAGGACGAGAAGGAAGAGGAGATGGAGCAGGAGCTGGGAATATACGCACTGCTGAGGAAAGAGTTCCTGATGGAGTACCGCAAGCTGGAGTACATGAACCTCTTAACAACGGGCAAGCTGACGGAACATCTTTTGGAGGTGGAGAAGCAGGCTCAGGAGCTGACCGACATGCTGACAGAGCAGATGAAGGAAAGACAGGGCTTGACCGAGGAGCTGAAAGCCAAAGACCAGATGGCATGGGTTCAGGGAATGAACAACATCCAGAACGCAGTGAGAGAGATAGTGAGAGAACAGGTGATTTACGCTTAAAACCTCTCCCCTCTTTAGAAACTCAAATATCGGCAATAGAAGAAACAGAGGAAACAAAAACCTCTGTTTTTTCTTTTTCTCAGGAAATTATAGATAATGTACTTTGCAGTGGAAGCGGCGTATCTGAGGGTAAATTACGTATTTATGAACAATATCAAAAAAACCTTTCACCAAAAGAAAATGAAAAGTTTCTTAAAGACGAATATGGTATCGGCGGTTCATCTCCCGTGATGATCATAAACGAAACAAAGATAAGTGAATGGCACAACGGTAAAGGAATAGAGCTTTCAACCGGATTTAACGAAAACGCTGTAAAGCTTCATCTTCCATGGAAAAAAGTCGAACGCAGGCTATTTGACCTAATAAAGCTTGACAGATACTTAAATCCAAAAGAAAAAGAAATTTATCCTAAGTGGCTTGAGAAACAAAAAAGCAAAGAGCTTGACACAAGCTTTGTAAAGACAGACTCATCAGAAAAGAAAGAATATGAATATCACCTTGGCGATAAGGTATACATTGGTGCTTCGGAATATGAAATTCTATCCTTTGACGAAAACAGAGTAATGCTCTATGATACCGGCTCTCCGCTTTTTAATAAAGAAATGACACGCTCTGACTTTGATAGACTTGTTTCCGAAAATCCCATGAACGAGCATTTACAGGTCAAAGAAAATTCGGAACCGGTTCCGGAAAAAACACTTGCTCAAAGGCTTGTTGATTTATATAAGGACTATGACTTCTATGATTATCAGGACAATCTTGAACTCGGTGAAACTGATGAAGATGCTGTTTCAAAAATGGCGGAACACATCAAAGATAAACAATCATGCGAAGATATCATCAGTTATATGACTGACTATATTGCCGAACTAAGCATCAACGAAAACGAATCACAACAAACCTTTGATACACCTGATTACAGCCACATTGAGTACCTGCAAACATTGCTTGATGATTTAATAGCTTACTCTGCAACGATTGAGAAAAAAACTGAAACGGTTCCGGAAAACACGGAAGAACCGGAAATCCGTCCGTCTGAAGAATTAAAGGCTGTTCAGGAGATACCGGAACAAAATACATTAAAGCCCCCTGTTTCAATGTCAAAAGCATCTGTTTTACGTACTGACACTCCTATTTCCGAAAGGCACAATTTCAATCTTAATGAAAATGAGGTTGAGTATGTGGGCAAAAAAGAGCGTTTTCGCCGAAATATTATGGCAATACAGCTTTTAAAAAAATGTCAGGATGAAAACCGTTTTGCTACTCCTGAAGAACAGGTAATTCTGTCAAAATATGTAGGCTGGGGCGGTATTCCCGAAGCCTTTGACGAGAGAAATTCAGCCTGGGCAACAGAATATCTTGAGCTTTCAACTGTCTTAACCCAGGGGGAATATGCCGCCGCAAGAGAAAGCACTCTCACAGCATTTTATACTCCGCCGGAAGTAATAAATGCTGTTTACAGTGCCATTGAAAATATGGGATTTACACAGGGAAATATACTTGAACCATCATGCGGCATCGGCAATTTCATAGGTATGCTTCCGGACAGCATGAAAGAAAGCAAAGTATATGGTGTTGAACTTGATACGATATCGGGAAGTATAGCACAACAGTTATACCAAAAGCACTCAATAGCTGTTCAGGGATTTGAAGAAACGAATTTACCTGACAGTTTTTTTGATATAGCTGTAGGCAACGTACCTTTTGGTGATTTTAAGGTCATTGACAAAAGGTATAACAAGCATAAATTCCTGATACATGATTATTTCTTTGCGAAAACTTTGGATAAGCTTCGCCCGGGCGGTGTGATGGCATTCATTACCTCTAAGGGTACAATGGACAAGGAAAACAACTCCGTGAGAAAGTATATTGCCCAAAGAGCCGAGCTTTTAGGTGCTATCCGATTGCCCAATGATACATTTAAGGGCAATGCAGGAACCGAGGTTGTTTCCGATATTCTTTTTCTACAGAAAAGGGACAGAGTGCTTGACCTTTCTCCCGATTGGGTTGACTTAGCTGTAAACGATGACGGTATAAAAATGAACTCTTATTTTGTTCAGCACCCTGAAATGATTTTAGGTGAAATGAAAATGATATCCGGACGTTTCGGCACGGAAGCTACCTGCGAACCTATAGAGGGAGCCGACTTAAAGTCACAGCTTGCAGAAGCCGTATCAAAGATAAACGGCACAATAACCGCTTATGAACAAAATGAAGTCGAAGAAGCAACAGAGTTCATAACGGCTGACCCTACGGTCAGAAATTTTTCCTACACTGTTGTTGACGGAAATCTGTACTACAGAGAAAACTCCAGAATGAACCTTTGCAAGGTTTCGTCCAATGCCGAAACACGAATAAAGGAAATGATTAAAATCCGTGACTCGGCAAGAAACTTGCTCGACCTGCAAAAAGAGAATTTTCCCGATGATGATATAAAAGCAGAACAGGAAAATCTTAACAAGCTTTACGATAAGTTCTTTGAAAAATACGGTCTTTTGAGTTCCCGTGGAAACTCTGTTTTTAAAAATGACAGCTCTTACCCATTGCTTACCTCCTTGGAAATAGTCAATGAAGAAGGACAGCTTGAGCGAAAAGCTGATATGTTTACAAAGAGAACAATCAGACCTCATCAGGCTGTTACATCTGTAGACACTGCAAGCGAAGCTTTAGCTTTGTCAATCGGAGAAAAAGCTACAGTGGATATGGAATATATGTCAGAGCTTACAGGCAAAAGCGAACAGGAAATATTTAAAGAGCTTAAAGGGGTTATATTTCTGAATCCCATGCACGGATACGGAACTCTCACTGAAGCAAAATACCTGACGGCTGATGAGTATCTCTCCGGTAATGTTAGAGAAAAGCTGAGAACAGCAAGAAAGACAGCAGAGCTTTATCCCGATGATTACACGGTAAATGTAGAAGCGTTGGAAAAAGTTCAGCCAAAGAATTTAACAGCAAGTGAAATTTCCGTAAGGCTTGGTGCTACGTGGCTGCCTTCCGAAATAGTACAGCAATTTGTATTTGAACTTTTACAGACACCCAGATATACACAGTGGAATATGAAAGTAAACTTTTCAAAATACACAGGAAAATGGAATATTTCAGGCAAAAGTGCTGACAGGAATAATATCAGAGCTGAACAGAAATACGGAACATCAAGGATTAGCGCCTACTACATCATCGAAGAAACATTAAATCTGAAAGACGTCCGTATTTTTGATTATGAGGAAACTCCGGACGGCAAGAAAAAAGCTGTTTTGAATAAAAGAGAAACTGCTATTGCTCAATCAAAACAGGAACTCATTAAACAGGAATTTCAGGACTGGATATGGAAAGACCCCGTTCGCCGTGAAGAACTCACAAAAATGTATAACGAAAAATTCAACTCAATTCGCCCACGTGAATATGACGGAAGTCATATTATATTCAGTGGGATGAACCCTGAAATTAAACTTAGAGAACATCAAAGAAATGCGGTTGCACATATTCTTTACGGCGGAAATACTCTCCTCGCCCATGTGGTTGGAGCCGGCAAAACCTTTGAAATGGTTGCCGCCGCACAGGAAAGCAAACGCTTGGGACTTTGTCAGAAATCCCTCTTTGTTGTTCCCAATCACCTCACAGAACAATGGGCTTCTGAATACTTACAGCTTTATCCTGCGGCGAATATCCTTGTTGCCACAAAGAAAGATTTTGAAACCAAAAACCGAAAGAGGTTCTGCGGAAGAATTGCTACAGGCGATTATGATGCGGTTATTATAGGTCATTCACAATTTGAAAAGATTCCTATGTCAATCGAAAGACAGCGTGCCTTTTTGGAAGAACAGCTTGATGATATAACACAGGGTATTGACGAACTTAAAAGAAACCGTGGTGACAGCTTCTCTGTTAAGGAATTGGAAAGAACAAGGAAAGCTGTTAAACAAAAGCTTGATAAACTCAATGACCAAAGCAGAAAGGATGACGTTGTTACCTTTGAGGAGCTTGGCGTTGACCGCATATTCATTGATGAAAGTCATTATTACAAAAATCTATTTCTTTACACAAAAATGCGTAATGTGGGCGGTATTGCTCAAACCGAAGCACAGAAATCTTCAGACCTCTTTATGAAATGCAGATACCTTGACGAGCTTACCGGAGGACGTGGCGTTGTATTTGCAACAGGCACACCGATTTCAAACAGTATGGTGGAACTTTATACCATTCAGCGATATTTGCAGTACGGTAAGCTTCAGCAAAACGGATTACAGCATTTTGACGCTTGGGCTTCTACCTTTGGCGAAACAGTAACGGCAACAGAGCTTACTCCCGAGGGAACCGGATATCGCATGAAAACACGTTTTTCAAGGTTCTACAACCTTCCTGAACTTATGGCTATGTTCAAAGAAGCTGCAGATATTCAAACTGCCGACATGTTAAATTTACCAGTTCCAAAAGCAAACTTTCATAATGTAGCGGTTAAGCCTTCCGAAATGCAAAAGGAAATGGTTTTATCTCTTTCTGAAAGAGCAGAGAAAGTAAGAAACGGAATGGTTGATTCAAAGGATGATAATATGCTGAAAATCACCAATGACGGCAGAAAGCTTGCCCTCGACCAAAGAATGATAAACCCCATGCTTCCTGATTTTGAAGGCAGTAAATTAAACGCCTGCGTTGACAATATTCATCGTATTTGGACCGAAACAGCCGATAAGAAATCCACACAGCTTGTTTTCTGTGATTTATCAACCCCGAAAAAGGACGGTTCTTTTAATACATACGATGATATTTGCAATAAGCTGATTAAAAGAGGTATTCCAAAAGATGAAATAAGATTTATACATGAAGCCGATACCGAAGCCAAAAAGCAGGAGCTTTTCAAGAAAGTAAGAAAAGGCGAGGTAAGAATACTGATAGGTTCTACTCAGAAAATGGGAGCCGGCACGAATGTACAGGACAAGCTGATTGCCTTGCATGACCTTGATTGTCCATGGCGTCCGGCTGATGTAGGACGGATTTTGCGGACATTCAAAATAAAAAAGAATGTGGAGGTAACAGACAATGGCAAAATCATTATTTGAGGAACTGGGCGGCAAATACGAAAGGCAAGGGGATTATTTGATACCGTGCTTAACTGTACCCGCCGAAGAAGAACAGGCAATAGGCATCTGGGGGCAACGGCATTTAGATTATCTAAAACAGTACCGTAAAGTTACATACACCAATCTTCTTACAAGCGGCAGGCTAAACGCCTACCTTGCCGACATCAACAGACAGGCACAGGAACGCTTTGAAAGGCTCATAGAGGGTATGAAACAGGCACAGGGCATAACGGAACAGCTAAAGGCAGAAAACGCCTTAGAATGGACAGGATGCCTCAATAACATAAGGGCTTGTGCGAGGGAGATTGTGGAAAAGGAAATTATTTTTGCATAAACAGATGATTAGTGGCAGGGGGAAATCCTGCCGCTTTTTCTGCTTTAGTTTGTCAGCTTGACAAATAAAGGGTTAAGGAATATAATTAGATTCAGTATTATACAAGGAGTTAATAAATATGCGGCAAGGTATTCTTAAATAAACTGTCAATTTGATAGTGGGAACAAAAAGTAGCAGTCCCGTTTCACTTTTAATATGGGGCTTAGTTTTTTGTACCCAGTTTAAGAATACTTTTATCATGTAATTTTATATGCCCGAAAACATATAAGTGTTTTGGGGCTATTGGAGTTATTTACCCAGTGATAGGAGTATTTATCACTGGGTATTTTTATGCCCTTTTTTGGGTGTTGATAGGAGGAAAATCACATGAAAATAATTAACTTAGGCATTCTGGCTCACGTTGACGCAGGAAAGACAACATTAACGGAAAGTTTATTGTATACCAGTGGTGCAATTGCAGAACTAGGGAGCGTAGATGAAGGCACAACAAGGACAGATACAATGAATTTGGAGCGTCAAAGGGGAATCACTATCCAGACAGCAGTGACATCTTTTCAGTGGGAGGATGTAAAAGTCAACATTATAGATACGCCAGGCCATATGGATTTTTTGGCGGAAGTATACCGTTCTTTATCCGTATTAGACGGAGCAGTATTATTAGTTTCTGCAAAGGATGGCATACAGGCACAGACCCGTATACTGTTTCATGCACTACAGATAATGAAGATTCCGACAATTTTTTTCATCAATAAAATTGACCAAGAGGGGATTGATTTGCCAATGGTATATCGGGAAATGAAAGCAAAGCTTTCTTCGGAAATTATAGTGAAGCAAAAGGTTGGGCAGCATCCCCATATAAATGTAACGGACAATGACGATATGGAACAGTGGGATGCGGTAATTATGGGAAACGATGAACTATTAGAGAAATATATGTCAGGGAAACCGTTTAAAATGTCAGAACTGGAACAGGAAGAAAACAGGAGATTCCAAAACGGAACGTTATTTCCCGTTTATCACGGAAGCGCTAAAAACAATCTGGGGATTCGGCAGCTTATAGAAGTAATTGCCAGTAAATTTTATTCATCAACGCCTGAAGGTCAATCTGAACTATGCGGGCAGGTTTTTAAGATTGAATATTCAGAGAAAAGGCGGCGTTTTGTTTATGTGCGTATATATAGCGGAACATTGCATTTGAGGGATGTTATTAGAATATCTGAAAAAGAGAAAATAAAAATCACAGAGATGTATGTTCCGACAAACGGTGAAATCGTCCCGGCTGACCATGCCTGTCCGGGAGAAATTGTTATTTTAGCTGATGATACTTTGAAACTGAACGACATTCTGGGAAATGAAAAACTCCTGCCTCACAAAACATGGATTGATAATCCCATGCCATTACTTCGGACAACGGTAGAGCCGCAAAAGCCGGAGCAAAGGGAAGCCCTGTTAAATGCCCTCGCAGAGATTGCTGATACAGACCCTCTTTTGCATTTTGACATTGATACTGTTACACATGAGATTATGTTATCTTTTTTGGGGAATGTGCAGATGGAAGTCATTTGTGCCATCCTTGAGGAAAAATATCATGTGGAGGCAGAAATAAAAGAGCCTACTGTTATATATATGGAAAGACCGCTTAGAAAAGCAGAATATACCATCCACATAGAAGTCCCGCCAAATCCTTTCTGGGCTTCTGTCGGGTTGTCCATAGAGCCGCTCCCTATTGGAAGCGGAGTGCAGTATGAAAGCAGAGTTTCACTTGGATATTTAAATCAATCGTTCCAAAATGCGGTTATGGAGGGGGTTCTTTATGGCTGCGAGCAGGGGCTGTATGGATGGAAAGTGACAGACTGTAAAATCTGTTTTGAATATGGATTGTATTATAGTCCTGTAAGTACCCCCGCAGACTTTCGGCTGCTTTCCCCTATCGTATTGGAGCAGGCTTTAAAAAAAGCAGGGACAGAACTATTAGAGCCATATCTCCACTTTGAAATTTATGCACCGCAGGAATATCTCTCACGGGCGTATCATGATGCTCCAAGGTATTGTGCAGATATTGTAAGTACTCAGATAAAGAATGACGAGGTCATTCTGAAAGGAGAAATCCCTGCTAGATGTATTCAAGAATACAGGAACGATTTAACTTATTTCACAAATGGGCAGGGAGTCTGCTTGACAGAGTTAAAAGGATACCAGCCAGCTATTGGTAAATTTATTTGCCAACCCCGCCGCCCGAATAGCCGTATAGATAAGGTTCGGCATATGTTCCACAAGTTAGCTTAACAGCTTGCAAAAGTCATATAAAATGAGATTTGAAAGGATTAGAGACTAATTATGATGAAATGCGAATGGATATTGTGTCCTGTTTGTGGGAGCAAAACCCGTAATAAAATTAGGAAGGACACTGTTTTGGAGAATTATCCCCTTTATTGTCCAAAATGCAGACAAGAAAGATTGATTAAAGTTGACAACTTGAAGATAACTGTCATCAAAGAGCCAGACGCTTAAGACGCAGAGCCGATGAAATTGTGGAACAATTCACGAATCATCGGCTCTTTTTGTTTCGTATTTGAAAGAACAAACTCACCAAATAAAAAAAACGATATTCGGGTGGGTTATTTTGTTATACCCTAAATTACCCTCTGAATTTGTTTTTAAATTTGGAGGGATTTTTTTATGTCCTTTTTTCGGGCAGTTATCTATCTGCTCATACGAAGCAAAATTTATCAATACATAGCATATCAGAGAACGGCAGGAAACCAGTTAAAAAAATTTCTGCCAGTGCAACGGTACTTCTCACCTTGAAAGTAGAAGTACAATCTCCATACAATAGAATTACTATTTCCTATAACCGTAAAGGTCACAGAGCCTTTGCGGTTTTTCTTTTGTCGATTTTTGTTGGAAAGTGCCGTAGGGCTGTTTCTGATATGCGGTGTCGTTCTCCGCCTCTCCATCTGGATTTTTTACATTTCAAAAATTCAGATGGGAGGTATTTATGGTGAAATATGCACCAAGAAAGGTATATATCAGAGAAAGTGGCGGCTATGTGGAATTATCCTACACGGAGTTCTGCCGTTGCAGGGAATCCGACCAGACCTATATGGACAAGCTGTTTATCCCCATTCAAGGCTGTCTGCTTGAAGTCGTGAGGGAGCAATACACAGACTTCTACCGTGACAAGGAACGGTGGCGTTATCTGCAAAAATTAGATACAAAGAATAGACTGCTATCTCTCGACGGATTTACGGACAGCGAGGGGAATCCTCTGGACTTTATCACTGATGAAGCGGTGGACATTGCAGAAACCGTTGTCAATGCGGTCATGGTGGACAGGCTGAAAGCCGCCCTGCCTTTGCTGTCGGATAGTGAACAGGAGCTGATACAGGCAATCTTTTTTGACGGACTTTCCGAGCGTGAAGTCGGGGCGAGGTTGGGCATAACCCAGAGCGTTGTAAACAAACGCAAAGCCAGAATCCTAATAAAACTAAGAAAGATAATAGAAAATTAAAATTTAAGGCGTTCAGCCCCCTTGTTTTTTCCTTTGGGAAGATGAGGGGGCTTTTCTCTGCCCTCTCAATCAATTCTGATTGGAGGAAGTAAGAATGGCATACAACCACGGACGGGAGGACAGGAAATGGCGTATCTGGAAAGAAGCGGAGGAAAAGCTGCTGCGTGAGTGCGGCGTTGATGAAGCGACCATTGAGCAGATACGCATGGCGGACAGGGCAGACTTCAATTCCAACAGGCGGTTTTACCGATGGACGAATGACGTTGCGGAATATCTTGAGGACATGGCAGGCAGGGAGCGGCAGGCGGAAGTGGGTACGGTTGCGGAGTTACTGGAAGAGATTGAGAGCGAAAATCTCTATCAAGTATTAGTCACGGTGGACGGGCGTACCTTGAAAATCGTCCTGCTGAAAATGCAGGGGTATTCCACAAAGGAGATTGCCCCGCTTGTGCATTTGACGACTGGTGCCATCTATGCGAGGTTAGACCATCTGCGGAAGAAGCTGCGGAAAATTTTATAGCTTCTAAAACAGCCTGCCATCCTGCGGGCTACTGGGTGAGGGATGGAAATCCCCTCACTCATTTTTTGCAGGAGGACAACAGGATGGCATACAGGGTTAAGGCATACACGCTTCGGGAGGAATCCACGGAAAGCGGCACAAGGTATTTTATCAGCTTTAAGGACGGGCAGGGCAAATCCCACGAGTTGGAAGTGTCGGAACAGTTCTTTATGGAGTTTCGGCAGATGGAGCGCAGGAACAGGAATCTTTTCTAATGGGACGAGCGGCACAGGGAGTTTAACGAGGTATGGGACGAAACCCTTTACAGACGGGCGTTGCGTGTGCCTAAGAGCCTTGATGAACGCATGGTTGAGGAAGAACGGAATGAAACGCTCTATAAGGCGGTTGGGAGCCTTCCAGAGATACAAAGGCGGCGTTTCCTGCTCTACTACGAGTATGAGTTCAATTTTTACCAAATCGCCGCTATGGAGCATTGCACCGCTTCGGCAATACAGAAATCTGTTGCGATTGCAAAGGAGAAAGTAAAGGCGGAAATTGAAGAAATATCTCCAACCGTGACCGACACCGCCCGAAAAAGAAATCTGTTTTTTATTTGTGTGGGATTGGCGGCATTACATACTCTCACTTTTTTCCGTGGGAGTAAATCTATTTTTAAGGAGGTCAACGCCTATGTGCAACGAAAACAAAGACACCGCCCGAAAGGAGGAAAGCCATGCAGAAGTTACAGACAGTCAACGCCGAAACGCTCCTTTATGAACCGCTTGAGAAACCATCCTTTGTGGTGGACAGCCTTATCCCGACAGGCTTATCGCTGTTCTGCGGCTCACAGAAGATAGGCAAAAGCTGGCTCATGCTGAAGCTATGCTTATGCGTGTCGCAGGGAATCCCTTTATGGGATATGCCGACAATGGAGGGCGATGTGCTTTACCTCTGCCTTGAGGACACGTTCTGCCGCATACAGGACAGGTTATTTCGTTTGACGGACGAAGCAAGCGGGCGGCTCCACTTTGCCGTGGCAAGCTGCAAGCTGTCAGACGGTCTTATCGTGCAGCTTGAAGATTATCTGAAAGATTACCCAGACAGCAGGCTCATTGTCATTGATACCTTGCAGAAAGTCCGTACAGCTTCAAAAGACAATGCCTATGCAAGCGACTATGGGGACATCTCCCTCATCAAAGACTTTGCCGACAGGCACTCTCTGGCGGTCATTGTCGTACACCACATCCGAAAGCAGAATGACAGCGACGTGTTCAACAAGGTGTCTGGGACGACAGGATTAACGGGGAGTGCGGACGCTACCTTTGTTCTGGAAAAGGAGAAACGTGCGTCTGACACCGCCAAGCTGTATGTGACGGGCAGGGACACGCCTTATCAGGAATACACGCTGCGTTTCCGTGATTGCCGTTGGGAGCTTGTGGAGCGGAAAACGCAGGAGCAGCTTGCGAAAGAAACGATACCAGATGTCCTTTTTCGGTTGGTGGATTTTATGAGGGATAAGGAAGAATGGATAGGCACGGCAACGGAACTGTTAGCCGCTATGGGGGAAACGGAAACCATACCCACGGTGATTACGAAATGGCTGAATGAATACCGCACCACATTTTTAAGCGAGAACCGTATCTGCTACCAGTACAGCCGCAGGAAAGACGGCAGGCGGATTGCCCTTGCAAGGAGGGCGGGTGACAGCGGTGATGGTGGTGACAGCGATATTAGGATACCCCCCTGTTACTGTCATTGACGCTTAAAGCCATGTAAAGCTGGCGGCTCTGCCCTGCGGGTGACAGCAGTGACGGTGGTGACAGTGATTTTAGGATACCCTGCCGCTGTCATCCCTACGGGAGAACACCCCGTAAACGCAAAATGCAGGCGTGAGATTTACTCGCCCTTTTCGGTCGTGTAAAACCACCCCTGCGGTCAGAAAAATCATTCCGATTTTTCCGACTGCGTTTACAGGGTGTAACACACTACACTTTGCCCTGCAAAGTCGTGTGCCAGACGTTCCCTCTGGACTCCCTTAAGGCAGGGCTGTGCCCTGCTATCCTACGCCTTACGGCTTCGGATAAAAGAATGGCGGCATGACGGTGACGGCTCTTGCGAGGGGGGTATCCCAAAAACACCGTCATCATCGACATGACCGTCATGCAGGGGGTGAGGGTGACAGTTGCGGCAGTCGGCAGGGGGTATCCCAAAACTGCTGTCACCACCGTCACCGCTGTCACCCCAAAGGACGGTCACCCGCCGAAAGAAAGGAGGAATCCGCCTATGCCTTATGCAATCCTGCGTTTCCAGAAACGAAAAGCGGGCGGCGTTGCGGCTTGTGAACGCCACAACGAGCGGAAGAAAGAAGCCTACAAAAGCAACCCAGATATAGATATGGAACGCTCTAAAAACAATTACCATCTCATAGCACCACCAAAGTACACCTACAAGAAAGAGATTAACCGCATGGTAGCCGAAGCGGGGTGCAGGACAAGGAAAGACAGCGTGATGATGGTGGAAACGCTCATCACAGCTTCACCAGAATTTATGAACCAGTTACCGCCCGAAGAACAAAAAGCGTATTTCCAGACGGCTCTTGACTTCATTTCGGAGCGTGTTGGAAAGCAGAATATCCTCTCCGCTGTCGTCCATATGGACGAGAGAACGCCCCATATGCACCTCTGCTTTGTGCCGATTACGCCAGACAATAAGCTGTCAGCGAAAGCTATCTTAGGCAACCAGAAATCATTATCCGAGTGGCAGACCGCCTACCATGAGCGGATGTCCTCACGGTGGAATCAGCTTGAACGGGGGCAGTCCTCAATGGAAACCAAGCGGAAACACGTCCCCACATGGCTCTATAAATTAGGCGGCAGGCTTGATAAACAGTATGAAGAAATCGTGTCTGCCCTATCCGACATCAACGCCTTTAACGCAGGGAAGAAAAGGGATAAAGCGTTAGATTTACTCTCTGCATGGCTGCCAGACGTGGAGAAATTCTCTAAGGAAATCGGGAAACAGCAGGCGTATATCGACAGTTTGAAAGAGAGAATTGGGCAGGAATCAGACTATGCGGGGCGTATGCGTGATGAAAAGTACGAGCAGGAACTAAAGGTGCAGAAAGCGAATCAGAAGATATTTGAATTGCAGAGAACCAACGAGCAGATGGGGCGGCTGCTGTCAAAAATACCGCCCGAAGTGTTGGAAGAATTGCAGAAAAATCATAGAAGCAGAGCGAAAGAAAGGTAGATATGTGAATGAAGAAACAGGATTTTAAGGTGTTAAAGACCAAAGACTTGTACCCGTTCCCCGACAATCCGTTTCATGTGGCAGAAGATGAAACACTGTCAGAGTTAGCGGAAAGCATCAAGGAATTTGGCATTGTCACGCCGATAATCACACGCCCGAAAGAGGACGGGGACGGTTATGAAGTGATTGCAGGACAGCGGCGTGTCCGTGCTTCTGAACTTGCAGGGATAAATACCGTGCCTGCGTTTGTCCTGCCCTTAGACCGTGACCGAGCCATCATCACCCTTGTAGACAGCAATTTGCAGCGTGAGAATATCCTGCCATCGGAGCGGGCGTTTGCTTACAAGATGAAATCCGAAGCCATGAAGCGGCAGGGTTTCCGCACAGACTTAACCTCGTCACAAGTTGTGACGAAGTTGCGGACGGACGACAAGGTGGCACAGGGCTTCGGCGTGGGCAGGATGACCGTGCAGCGTTTTATCCGCCTGACGGAACTGATACCGCCGATTTTGCAGATGGTGGACGAGGGGAAAATCGCCCTCACGCCTGCGGTGGAACTGTCCTTCTTGAAGAAAGACGAGCAGGAAAACCTCTTTGCCACGATGGAGAGCGAAGAAGCAACGCCCTCACTCTCACAGGCACAGCGGATGAAACAGTTAAGCCAGAGCGGGCGGCTTGACATGGATACGATATTTGCGATTATGACGGAGGAAAAGGGCAACCAGAAAGAAACCTTGAAAATCAACACAAGCAAGCTGAAAAAATACTTTCCGAAGAACACAACGCCGAAGCAGATGGAGGAAACCATCATCAAACTTTTGGAGCGTGAGTTGCAGAGGAAACGCAACCGTGACAGCCGCTAATCTTCTTTTTTCGGGAAGTAAATACAGAGAGTTGAGGTATGGAGAATGAGAGAAATCCAGTATGAAATCGTAAAGGAAATCGCAGTATTGTCTACGGGCGACAGTGGCTACACAAAGGAAATCAATCTCATTTCATGGAATGGGAAAGAGCCGAAGTATGACATCCGCAGCTTTTCCCCGAACCGTGAAAAGTGCGGCAAGGGAATCACGCTGAACGCTGATGAAGCGGCGGCACTCCTTAAAGCATTACAGAAAGAATTAAACAGCGAGGATTAATGGTATCTGATTGGCAGGGCGGGGACATTTCCAAACTCTTCCCTGCCCTGTCTGGAAAGGAAGATTTAAGTATGGGCGAGGATAAGAAAGCAGATAAAAAGAGAAAGCGTATCGTGCCAAAAGCACCAGTGCAGATGATAATCAGCCGTGAATATGTCGGCACACAGACCGTTACAGAAGCGTTTGTCCCGATTATCTCCGAGGATATTCGGAAGAAGATTGCCGAGGGCGACACCTTCGACAATGAGGGGCTGTCCGCTTAGAATGTACGCAATGGGACATGAAAACAGATAGGACAGATACGGAGGTTTTACAGTATGGCAGGAATCAAAGAAGAAAAGAAAATCTATTTAGTCGGCATTTATTGCCGCTTATCTAAAGACGATGGTACGGATAACGAGAGTGCGAGCATTGCGACACAGAAATCCATCCTCACGGATTATGTGAAAAAGCAGGGATGGCACATAGCAAAAACGTATGTGGACGATGGTTATTCTGGTACAAATTTCCAAAGACCAAGTTTCCAGAATATGATAAAAGACATTGAAAGCGGTCTGATAAACTGCGTGATTACGAAAGATTTATCCCGTCTGGGGAGAAACTATCTTGATTGTGGGTTATATCTGGAAGTTTTCTTCCCAGAGCATAACGTGAGGTATATAGCGGTCAATGACGGCGTAGATACCTTGAATAAATCTGCTATGGACATCACGCCTTTCCGCAACATTTTAAACGAAATGTATGCCGCTGACATATCTGTTAAGATAAAATCGGCATATCGGGCGAGGTTTCAACAGGGGAAATTCATGGGAACTACCGCCCCTTATGGCTATATCAAAGACCCTGCCGACCACAACCATCTGCTGATAGATGATAAAGTGGCACATGTTGTAAAAGAGATATTCGACCTTGCATTAAAAGGGAATGGAGTTGCCAAAATTTGCAGACATCTTAATAAACAGCATATCCTACGCCCTGCCGCTTATGCGGCGGAGCGTGGCGAAACAGGCTTTGAACGTCATTTTGAGGGGAACGAGGACAAACGCTATATTTGGAGTGGGAACAGCGTGAGGAGCATTTTAAGAAGCCCGATATATGCGGGAAATCTTGTAGGCTACAAACGGATTGCCGCCAATATGAAAAGCAAGAAACGCCCCTCTAAGCTGCCCGAAGAATGGGAAGTGATACCCAATACCCATGAGGGAATAGTCACGCAGGAGGAATTTGATATTGTCCAACAGCTTATTACAAGTCGTAGGCTTCCACAGAACAAGGGAGGATTTGTAAATATTTTTGCAGGCGTTATCAAGTGTGTGGACTGCGGATGTGCTCTGCGGGCAATGAACGTACACAGGAGGAAACGCCCAGAGATTATCGACTGTGTACAGTATTCATGTAATAATTATGCAAGAAACGGAAGAAGCGAGTGTAGTGCCCACAATATAGAAGCAAGGGATTTATTCAATGCCGTTCTTGCCGACATCAACTGTTTTGCGGATATGGCAGTGAATGATGAAAAGGCGGTCAGGGCCATAGAAAAGCGGCTCACGGAAACAGACCAGAGCAGGGCGAAAGCATTAGAGAAAGAACGTAAGAAGCTGAACAAACGCCTTGCGGAACTGGACAGGCTGTTTTCCTCTCTCTACGAGGATAAGGTCATGGAGCGTATTACCGAGCGGAATTTTGAGATGATGTCGGGGAAATACCAGAAAGAGCAGCTTGAAATTGAAGCAAGGCTGAAAGAGGTGACGGAAACTCTTAATGAAAGCTACGAGAAATCACGGGGAATCCGTGACTTCCTCGCCCTTATCCGAAATTATCAAGGCTTAAAAGAACTGGATGCAACAGTTATAAACGCACTCATAGACAAGATACTTGTTTCGGAGCGTGAGAAGATGGCAGACGGAACAGTGAAGCAGGAAATCAAGATTTACTATAAATTCATCGGCTTTGTCGATGAATTACATATCATACCTACAAAACGGTGGGCAGCAATGCCCGCTAAAAATTGTACGGTGTGCGGCGTTGAATATGTCCCGGGCTCTGGTGCATCAAGGTATTGTCCTGCTTGTGCCAAGAAGATACGGAGGGAGAAATCAAACGAGAGCAAACGCAGGAGCAGAGAACAGAAAAGGATAGCATGTATGAACTGTCCGCAAAAAATGACCGACTGACCTTGAACAGCGAAGCGGAAGAATAATCCGTCAGGGAAATGAAAACCCGGAAGTGGATATTTACCGATATGTTACAGAACAGACCTTTGACGCTTATCTGTATCAGCTTGTGGAGGGAAAACAGAAATTTGCAAGTCAGATTATGACAAGCAAGTCACCTGTAAGGTCAGCTGAGGACATAGACGAAACGGCTCTGTCCTACGCTGAAATTAAAATGCTCGCTACAGGAAATCCATATATTAAAGAAAAGATGGATTTAGATATTCAGGTTCAGAAGCTAAAGGTTTTAAAATCCAGCTTTTCATCTGAACGATATGCTTTGGAAGATAAAATTCTTAAATATTTTCCTTTCAGAATTTCTGCATATGAAACCCGTATAGAGGGACTGAAAAAGGACATAGATGTGGTTTCAAAAAATCCCAGACCCGACGAAAATACTTTTACTTTTAAAATTGATGATAAGACATACACAAAGAGAACAAAAGCAGGAATGGGCATAATTGAAGTATGCAAAGCAATGACAAGTCCTGACCCTGTTCCTCTTGGAGAATACAGAGGTTTTAAGCTGGAGCTTTCCTTTGACAGAATGGAAAGAAAATATGAAGTCAAGGTAAAAGGCAACATAAGCTTAAAAACATACCTCAGTGACGACCCATCGGGAAATACAGTCAGGATTGACAACATCATAGATAAATATCCCGAAGCTTTGGAGCTTGCTCAAAGAGAGCTGGAAGAAACAAGAAAACAGCTTGAAGCTGCAAAAGAAGAAGTGGAAAAACCATTCTCAAGAGAGGAGGAATTAAAAGCAAAAACAAAAAGACTTAATGAACTCAATAAACTCTTAAGTCTTGAGGATAAACCTATAACCGCACAGGAAGCTCAGGAAAATCAAAACCAGAACAGACCTAAACGAAGATTGTAAAAGAGAAAAAAGTGTTTCAAAAACTCCAAAAAATTAGATGACACAAAAATGTATCTATATTAAGAGTTTTGAAACACTTTTTTACATTAAAAACAACTGTATCAAAAAGTATACTTTTTGATACAGTGTCATAGACAAATATCCCGAAGCTTTGGAGCTTGCTCAAAGAGAGCTGGAAGAAACAAAAAACAGCTTGAAGTTGCAAAACAAGCTGCAAAACAGGAGGTGGAAAAACCATTCTCAAGAGAGGAGGAATTAAAAGCAAAAACAGAAAGACTTAATGAACTCAATAAACTTTTAAGTCTTGAGGATAAACCTATAACCACACAGGAAGCTCAGAAAAATCAAAACCAGAACAGACCTAAACGAAGATTGTAAAAGAGAAAAAAGTGTTTCAAAAACTTCAAAAAATTAGATGACATAAAAATGTTTCTATATTAAGAGTTTTGAAACACTTTTTTACATTAAAAACAACTGTATCAAAAAGTACGCTTTTTGATACATAAAAGAGGTGACTTAAACGTGAATAAAACATTTGGATATGCAAGAGTGTCATCCACCGAGCAAAGTCTTAACCGACAGCTTGACGCTTTAATTGCTTTCGGCATTCCGGAAAAGGATATTATAACGGACAAAAAAAAGAGGGATAAACTTTGGCAGACCTAAGCTTTTATACAATCAAGATTTACTTGATAATATCGACTTTTTATTAAGTCAAGGTGTACCAAAATCAACGATTGCTTCTAAATTACATATATCAAGGTCATCTTTGTACAGAATTTTAGAAAAAACAGGGAGGTTATAAATGGCTGCTAAATATCCGATTCATTCAAATTTAGAAAACAAGACAGATTATTTGACGAGAAAACAATGGTTGAACAAGGGCTTTGTTCCTGTTTCTGATGAAAAAATTGTACAAATGTATTCAAACGGATTTCGACAGAAAGTTTTTGAATACATAAATAAAAATGATGTGAGACGTGCGACAGAAAAGGAAATTCTATCTTACAAAGAAAATAAAAAAAAGACAGGTAAATATTTACAGAAAAAAACAGAGAGTGAAAAGAAAAAGAAAATTAAAGAATTTCGTAAGTTATGTTTAAATAAATCTCCTGCCGTTCAAGTAAACCCTGCGAATACATTAGTAATTGACATTGAAACTACAGGTTTAAATATTGATGAGGATGAGATTTTAAAAATATCAATATTAAACCTTGATACAAGAAAAATAATTTTTAATAAGTTTTCAAAACCGTTTTTAAAGAAGAACTGGCATGATGCTGAAAAGATAAATCATATATCACCACGAACAGTTGCTCACTCGCCATTTATTTATGAACTTCTTCCGGAAGTCAACTCTATTTTGGCTTCCGCAAAAATGATTGTAGGCTATAACATTGATTTTGATATCTCTTTTCTAAAAACATATGGTTTTTTTATTCCTGATGTAGAGATTTATGATGTAATGACCCATTTTTCAGAAATCTACGGAGAATATTCTGAAAAATACGGAGAATATAAATGGCAAAAACTGACAACTTGTGCAGAGTATTATAACTACAACTGGGGAGCGGACAAAGCTCATGACAGCTTAGCTGACTGCAAAGCAACTGCATATTGCTTTAATAAAATGAAAAGGAGGAAATGATTTGGCTAAAAGCAAATATCTTTTATCAAACAAAAAGAAAAAGAGAAAAATCATTTTATTTATCGTTTGTCTTTTGGTTTACACTCTCTTGATGGGATATATAATCTTAAACTTTGTGGGATACTGTAACCTTTATAATGAACAATACAGTGTTCTTTCTTTCATCGACTCAACAAAATTGCTTTTCACCCCAACAGGATTTACACTTCCTTTTGATTTTCAGGAAACCATGAGATTGATGGAACAAATTTGGTATGTACATTTGACATTTTTTCTTCTGTTGCTTCTATTGTTTATACGCCGAAAAAAAGATGATTTTCACGGTGTGGAACACGGCTCCGCCGGTTGGGCTTCAGAAAAAGACAAAAGCCTTTTCACAGACGATACAGGTATTCCCTGCGGTGATGGTTTCTATATTTCCATCGGCGCAGACTCTAAGGGAAAGGATGTAAAAAAATGAAATCTAAATATTATCTGCCGCACAATCTGAATGAAATAATCATTGGAGGAAGCGGCGCTGGAAAGTCATTCAGGAAAATTAAGCCGGACATCATGCAAATGTTCGGCTCTTATGTTGTAACGGATCCGTCCGGTGAAATTTACCGTGACACGGCAAATTTCCTCAGAGATCATCACTACAACATAAAAGTATTGAATCTCATAGATATCGAAAAAGGTAATACATACAATCCCTTTCGATATATCAATGACGAACAAGACGTCCTCAACATTGCAGATTTATTCATAAAGAACACAGCAGGCAAAGACGAAAAAGAAGATATGTGGTCAAGTTCAGCAAAGAATTTGCTTGTCACATGTATGATGTATCTTTTTAAATCTGAAAACGAACAGAAATCTTTTGGTAAAGTTATGAGAATGATAAGCACCATAAGGTTTGACAGCAACGGAAGAGTAGACCCGCTCTGTGAGTTCGCACAAAAGATGAACTATCACAAAATAGAACATCCCGGAGATGCTGTGTCAATTTACTGGGACTCACTTCAAAGCTCCCCTCCTGAAACATTCGGAAGTGTTGTTGCTACCCTTTCTACCCGACTAAGTCTTTGGGCAGTTTCTGCGGTAGATATTCTGACCGATGAGGATGAAATGGAATTAGAAACCATAGGTGAAGAAAAGACTATCGTTTATGTAATTATCCCTCCTGCCAGACAAACCTACAAAGCTGTAGCAAATATCTTTTTTACGCAACTCTTTGAGGTTTTGACAAACACTGCAAATTTTAAGTATAAAGGAAAACTTCCATTGCTTGTTTCCTGTGAGATAGACGAATTTGCAAACATCGGAGAGATACCCAACTTTCAGGAAACATTGGCTGTTGTCAGAAAAAACAACATAAGAATATGCATAGCATTGCAGGGACTTTCACAGCTGAAAGCTTTATACAAAAACAGCTGGGAAAGTATTATCGGTAATTGCAGTATCTTCACTTATCTTGGAACCAATGACTTAGACACAAAAGAATATATAGTCAGACGTCTTGGAAAAATCACCGTAAGAGTTGATACAAAATCAAGTAATACGACAGGAGGCGGAACTGATTCCGAAAATTTCACAAGCAGAGATTTACTTATGTCCAATGAGTTGGCTAAAGCCATGAAGCTAACAGAAAAAAGCGGCGGTAATTGTATTGTTTTCGTTGATGAGTTTGACCCTTTCTTTTTAAAGAAATTTGATACTCTTCACCATAAATATTACCGTCAGCTTAAAAGGGCTTCTCTTGATGAGGATTATGGAAATATTAACGCTCTGAAAATGTCTGCTTATTCAAAAAAGAGAGAAAAGGATAAAGAAGCATATATAGAGCTGTCTAAAAGGCTTAAAAAGAAGCAGGAAGAACAACAGGAGGAAGAGTATTATAAAAGCCTCAATTTACCTGATGATATTGAGGAATCTCCTATTGCGGATTTTGAAGAAGAAAATTACTGAAAAGAGGTGGTTTAAATGTACGACAACAATGAAGAATTTGCCGCCATAAAATCGGCGCTTAAAACACCGATAAACATATTGCAAAACTACGCAACAATAAGAAATGCCTTTCAGCGAAGCGAACATTCCAGACAAAAACAGCTTGCAAAAGCTCAGCAAAACATGGAGAGAGAATGTTTCAGAAACATAAGAAATTATGTCAATGAAAACGGCTTTGTATTTACCGGTCAGCTGACTGATATAGCTATTTGCGGAGATGCAGGTATCCCGTTAAAAGCTTTGAATGTTTCTCCCAAAGAACTTAAAGACGCTGTACTGAGAACATTCGGACAAGCTATGAATGACGGCTACATCTCAATTCAGGGCGATACAATAAAGCTTACCGAAAAAGGAAAAAGTCTTGTTATGCGTCAGGGATTTTTCGATAACTTTGTGCATGCGCAAAAGACGAGAATTGAAGCTTTAAATCAGCAGTTTAACAGGAACTACAAATATGTAAAGCTCAACGGAACGGACGCCGACCTTGCGGCTTTTAAATACACCAAAAGCATTGACCTAACCGGAATATACAATAACCCCGGAAAAGAAAGGCTTCAGGCTGTAATGGATAATTTTAAACAGCTTGAGAAAAAAGGTCTTGTTGAGATACGAAATAATATTGTCTTTCCTAAAGAAAAAGCCATTGAAAAGTATCTTAGCAAACACCCTATACCGGATATGAAGCTTCATGATATTGATCTTAAAAAGAACTATCGAATGAAGAAAACATCAAATTCTGCTGTAAAAAAACATATCCACGGGAAATATAAAAAGGGCGATTTAAAAGTTGCTAAAGGAAAGGCTTCAAGCGCAGCTGTAAAGAAAACAACAGCAACAAAAGCTGTAAAGGACGGAGTTAAGAAAACAGCAGATACGGCGGTTAATACAGCCGCAAAGGTTGTTCCGGTTGGAGTAGTAATAAAGCTGTCAGGCTCAGTGCTTAACATGGCAAAGAAGTCTGTTGCAAGTAAATAAATAAAAATGGAGGAATTTAAAATGAACAAGAAAAAAACAAACACAAAGACAATCAGAAGAACAAAGAAAATCGGTAAAATCATGACCTACATACTTATAGCGGTTATGACTGTATTCTGTACATCTTTCGGTTATGTATCGGCTGCACCTGCCGGAGTTGATACAACGATGTTTACTAAACTTTTGGATATGGTACTTTGGGCAGCTCGTGCAATACTTATTGTTATGGTTATTGCAGGTATTGTAAAAACAGCCGAAGGACGTGTACAGGAACGACCTTCGGAAATGTATATGGGCTTAATTACCATGGTTGTTTGCGGTGTCATGTTCGCCATAACCTTTGCCGTTCCTGATTTGGTTAATTTTTAAGTTATTAAAAACAAAAGAGAGGTTCTATCATGAAAGAGAAAATTAAAACAGCTATTGAAAAAAAGTCGAAAAAAATCACGGTATTTTCTTTAATACTTCCACTCACAGAATTATTACTTTTCTCAGGCATAATTTTTATGGTCACAATAAATCTTTTTGCTGTGACGGATATAAATTCGAAACTCAGCTCGAATGATAATATCGTTTATTTAAAAGAGCTTGTAACACATATATGTAAAACAGGAGTGATATTCATTGAGGCAATAGCTTTTGTTCCTTACATAGTGAAATTACTCAATGATATCAAGTTAAAGAAAGAAAAAAAGATAAATGACATAATCGGAATTATATGCTCTAACATTGTTTTTGCTATCCTCATTATTTGTACAGCTTTTTTCTATCATCCTGCCATTGAGTTCTTTTTGACATAATGAGAAAAAGAAAAAACAGAGGATTTTCACCAAAAGAAAAATATCTGCTGATTGTTCCTGCTGCGGCAATTCTTGTTTTATCTGTTGGTATATCAGGAAATATTTTTAATATCAACGGGGACTACAAAACTGATATGCTTTTATGGCTGTATCCAAGAGCAATCAGTATTTTATTTGCGGTTATTTTGGGTATTCGCAATGTACTTAAAGGCATCAGAAAAAATAAATCTCATTGCTTAAGATTAGGAACTGCCGCCGGTTTTACATACACACTTACATTTTGTTCAACCTTTGCTATTCCTTTTCTGATGAGTATTAAATGGGAAACTTTTATAACAGCTTTTAAAGTCATGTCGGTTTGTCTTTTGGTGTTAGGAAACATATTATTTTTAATCTATCTTAGAAAGCGGTGAAAAAATTGAATGAAGAAACTCAGAAAACCATAAAATCAAGAAAAAGATGGATTTTGATTCTATGTATTGTTTTGCCGCTTATAGCGGTTTTTAAATTTGCAGCCATTGGTTTTGCGGAACCGGTTCCGGATGGCGCAAGGAAACAAAATGTACTTTATCAGGCAAGCGGAGCAACAACTGAAGGTACATCGGATTCAGGAGTTGTTTCTCCCAGCGGAAATACAGTAGAACCTGTTACAAATGAAGATGTGGCAAACAGACCAGGAAGCATGGCAGGCGAATTGATAATGACTATAAACTATATGTGGAGTACTGTGGGACAGGTTATCAGAAATTTTGCCGCCGATAACTCAATGCTCATCGGTTTCAGTACTTCCGAAATGGAAAATTTCGCTGAAAATATGGCTTTCATTTTTCAAACAGTCGGATATTTCATTATCATTCTGGTTTTCTCTCTAAACATTATTGAGTATGGATTGAAATTTGAGTATTACGATAAAAAAATGTACTTTAAAACCTTGGGATACATATTTCTCGGAAAATGCTGGGTAGACTTATCAATTAAAATTGTTCTTCTTATTTTCAGAATTTTCAATTCAATAGCTTATGTAATTTCAGACCCTGCTACTATGGAACTCCTCCCTCAGTACACGCCTGAAAAAGCTTGGTATTCATATATTCCGATAATCGGTGTTTTAATCGACCTGGTGGTAGCGATATTTGAGCTTATTCCGTTGTTTCTTACGCTGATTGTAGTATCAATAGTTATTATCTGTATATTTGTAAAACTCACAATCAGGTGTTTTGAAATGACCTGCCTTATAACTGTTGCACCTGCGTTTATGGCTTGCTTTGCCGGTGATGTTACAAAGAAATACGGTCAGCGATATATAGAAACTGTTATATCAATAGGTCTTGACCTCGTCTTTATCGCTGTAGTCTATACGATAGGTCTGCAATGGCTGAATAAGCTTGCCGCCGAAAACTCCGGAGGATTTATGGAATTTGGGGAATATGTAACACGCATGGTTCTGATAGTTGCCATGGGTGTTGTAATTTGCAAACCTCCAAAGGTCTTGACCGGACTTGTGGGGTGATGAATTTTGCAAAAACACAAAAAAGCTCTTTCAATTTTCATTTTATTTATTCTGATGATTTTATCTGCTGTCCCCGTTTTTGCTGTTGACAGCAGTGAGAACACAAATCCAACGGAAACAACAGAAAACTCAGAACCTGACAAGCCTTTATATACACCAAGACTGACTGCACCTGACAGGTCAAACCCTTACTACTATTCAGATAATAATCCTTTTTTTGCAAGCGGATACGGTATGCCGAACTGTACAGCATATGCATGGGGACGAGCTTATGAAATATTAGGCTCTCCCCCTGCTTTACCTACAAGCGACGCACGAAAATGGTACGAAAGAACTACCGCATACCCAAAGGGGCAAACCCCTGCTTTGGGCGCTGTTGCAGTATGGTGGAGCGATGTTTCAGGACACGTTGCTGTTGTTGAGAAAATCGAAAACGGCACTGTAACCTTTTCAAACTCCGCTTGGGGTGGTTCTACCTTTTATCTTACGACCGCACCTGCAGACGGTTCTGATAAGTTCTGCGGTAACCGTGCCGGCTGGACTTTTTTGGGATTTATTTACATAGCAAACTTTGGCGGCAGCGCCGTAGGAAGCATACAAGAGGTATCTCTAAACGATAAAATAGATGACCAGCTTAACGGCATAATCAACTATGTCAATGACCGGTGGACGGGCTTAGGCGCTGATATAGATAAAGCAATCAGTATGGGTGATGCAATCGAACTAAGTCAGATACATAAAAATCTATTTCTTTTTCTGGCGAATTTCGTGATGGCTATCGTTTTTTCAATGTCGATAATTGAAGATTTTACAATGGGAATAGAAATAAATTTTAACATTGTTTTAAATCTTATTGTTCCTTTGATGTATACAAAGGTCTTCGTTGATTTTTCATATACGGCAGTCAGCATAATAGTCGGATTTTTCGGTCAGTTTATGCATGGAGTCGGTGTTGGGTTTGATGAGGTTCTGACAAATTTTGAAACCAACTTCATATCAACGGTAACTCCCGAAAATATATTTTTAGCATTTCTTAATTCGCTTCCGATTTATTTAGTCTGCCTGATAGCCTTTGGCGTTGCAATAGTTATGCTTATAAAAATTTATATCACCTCTCTCTCCCTGGCTTGTCTTATTCTTTTTGCACCACCCTTTTTTGCCTGTCTTGCAGGACGTCCCGGGAAACATATCTTTGAGAACTACATAAGAGCATTGCTTTCAACCGGTCTTAATATTATTTACATGTTTATCGTTATCACTTTGGGTTCAATATGGCTTAACAATGTTTCCATAACATGGGGCAATACATGGTTTTTTGAAAACATTGTAAAAGCTGTAATCATTATGGCAATGGGATTTATGTTCATCAAGGCTCCAAGAGCTATTAAGAATTTGATTTAGAAAGAAGGAAACATATGATAAAAGCACAGATATCCAAAAATGTTATAAAACGTAATCGAAACGGAAAAATGAACTTTGAAGCAAGAAGTCAAAGAAGCAAAATAATAATCTCAGCAGCTGTCAGCGCTGTATGCATGGTAATCACATACACAATGTTAAACAGCTTCTTATCATGGGATGTTTTAAGCTGGGTTTGTCTTGCAGAATTAACTGTATGCGTTTTTGCAATGGTCGTAAGAATAGACGGTATGAATATTTTTGAATTTTATTTTATAAGAATATTCGGAAAAAAAGATATAAGACTTTTTGATAAAAAATCTTTTTTGAATGACAGAGATAGGGGTGATAAAAAATGAGTTTATTTTCTTTTTCCAACGATAAACCAAAACGTCAGTTTTTAAATATAAAATCAACCAAAATCCCGAAATCATCACAGGACACGTTGGCATTTATTGAGGCTTACGAAAACGGTATTTTCAGAACCGCAGAAAACACATATTCATTGATATTTAAAATAGATAACATTGATTACCGCCTTCTGCGTGACCCTGAACAGAACAATATCTACAGGTTCTATCAGCAGTATTTAAATGCATTGCCATCTGAGGTTTGCTATCAGGAATTTTTAATGAACATACCGAAAAACTCAAGCAAACTCAGAAAAGCTATGATACCTGAGTATTCTCCGAAGAATAAGGAGGAAGCAGAGATATTCAAAAGCTATACCGAGCTTCAGGAATATTTTATAAAGGAATCGGAAAAATCCTCTGCAGAGAAAAAACTCATCGGGGTTCTTTCCTATACAGTTGAAGGAAAGATGGATAACGCTGAAGTTCTGTTGAAATACTATATAGAACTTCAAAGAAATCTACAGGAGATGGGAAGCAATGCAAGACAGCTTATGACTATGGAAGTTTTCGAGCTGCTCTACAGCTACTATCACCCATTCACCGCAGAGAATTTCTTTATTCCTCAAAAGATTGCAAGCCGTGGAAGTTCTCTCAAAGATTACATAGCCCCTTCATCTTTTGTATTTATGCCTACAGATGATTATTATAAAATGGGGTCAGCCTACTCAAGAATTTTTTATCTTTCCGTTTACCCCAATGAGTTGGCAGACAAGTTTATTTCTGACCTCCTGGACAACAGTTATCACATCTGCGTATCAAAGCACATTGTCCATGTTGACAAAGGCGATGCAATGACTCTAATCAAAAAAGAGATTTTTGACGTTGAAGAAAAAATTCAGAAGCGAATGAAAGATAACCATAAAGACGGCACAAACTTCATTCCGTTCAAATATCGAGAACAATCAGAAGAGCTTAAAAATCTTCAAAATCAGCTTTCCTCAAATGATACCCAGCTCTTCGAGGTTTCCGTTCTTGTAGGTATTTCGGCTAAAACTCTTGAAGAACTTGACAGTCTTACCACATTTGTTTTGGGCAAAGCCAAAAACAATCAGGTTGTTTTGAAGCCTGCTTCTGCAAACCAAGAGAACGCAATGAACAGTCTTTTACCCTACGGAGTTAACCACCTTACAAGTAAAAGCAGAAGCAACGTAAGTACATTTCTTCTTTCTGATGCGGTGGGTGTGCTTATTCCCTTTTCAGCACGAACCTATTTTGCAGAAAACGGTTTAAACTATGGCTTGAATGACGCTACAGGAGATGTTATTCTTCTTGACCGAACCGAAGAAATGAACTCAAACGGATTTATTTTGGGAACATCAGGTTCAGGAAAATCTCTGTTTTCAAAACTGGAAACCTTTGAAACTCACTTTAAACATCCTAAAGACTATGAGATTATCCTTGTTGACCCTGAAAAGGAGTATGTTCCCCTTGCCGATAAACTAAATGCTCAAGTGTTGAAACTGCGTCCCAACAGTCCTACAAAACTTAATGTCTTTGACACTAACATAAATTATATAGAGTCAGACGGCGACGCTCTTACTATGAAATCAGAATTTATTATGACGATGGTAGAAACAGCAAAGGGACAGGTTTTGACAGCCGCCGAAAAATCAATGCTGGATAAGTGTGTTAAAGCCTCATACCACGAATTTATGCTCCACGACGGTGATGAAAAATATCTGCCTACACTTACAACTCTCTATGAAATTTTAGGCGAACAGAAAGACACAACAGCTACAGACCTGCAAAAGATTCTTGAGTTGTATGTAACGGGAAGCTTTAACAATTTCGCAGGACACACAAATATCGAAAGCACCTCAAACAGAATAATCATAGATATATCCGATATGGGACAGCAGCTGAGAACTGTAGGACTTCAGGTTATTTTTGAATACCTGTGGCAGAGAGTTAGACAAAACCATCAAAAAGGAATACGAACCGTTATAATCAACGATGAAATTTCATCAATGTTCCTTGACGGCAATTATTATGCCAACATTGACAGCTCGGGACAATTCTATCAGAAGATATTCAAACGTATCAGAAAATACGGAGGTTATGTTACTGGTATCACACAGAATATATCTCAGGTTCTCGACTCTCCGCAGGCGAGAACAATGCTTTCAAATGCAAGCTTTATCGTGCTTTTACAGCAGGCTGAAGATGATTTGGAAAGAATAAAGGATTTATTTAAGCTTTCTCCGACTCATTTAAGTTGTATATCATCAGGAAAGGTAGGAACTGGAATTATAATCTGCGGCAAAAAGATTATTCCTTTTTCAAAGGCTCTGCCGCCTGTTATTATAAAGACAAATGCCCTGTATAAGCTTTGCTCCACAAAATTCAACGAATAAAAGGAGAATTAAATGAAAGACGTTAACTTAAAGAATTTAAAAACAACAGGAGTTTACACACATTCAAATAAAAAACCGAAAGAAAAGAAGCATGATATCATCAGAGAGAAAAAATCGTTCTCTCTGGGACGAAAAAAAGACATGATAATTTCCGATAGCTCACAGGAAAACAGCCGTGATCGTCATCAACAGATGAAAGAATATCTCCTGTATAACTTCCGTATATCGGGAATTCATATTTATACTGTTGAAACACATCCTTTCAAAGCTAAACTTGTAATGGGCGAACCTCTTGACAATGAAGCTTTGATTATGAGTTATTACGCACATAACAACACTGAGGTTTTTACTTCTGCACTTGGTATTCACTCTCCGGAAGTAAAAAGCCGAATGATAACACAAATGTACATAGAATCCGTTGACTTTCGCAGCTATATCGGAAAAGACTACCTTATCATTTACGACAGTAAGATTTTGGAGGCTTTCAGAAATCAAAAAGATATGTACATTCTTATGGAATACACCCACAAGTGTCTAACCGGTAAATTAAAAACAGGAAGGAGTTAAGTAATGATTGTTGTTACAGTACAGGGCAAAAAAAGACAAAAGAAAATAAATCTGACTTCCATACTGAATACTATGCCCGATATAAATGTTGTCTGCACCATGCCAACAATAGATGAAAACTTCCTTGTAAATGTTAAGGAAACCTATATGCCTCACATGGTGGTTGTGGATTTTGAAACACCGCTCAAGGTGCGCATGGATTTTTTTGATGTGCTGTCACTGTTAAAATTCAAAATATCATCCCTGAGAATTATTCTGATAGCTTCCAAAACATCAGTTGAAAGCTTTGGGAAAGATAAGTTTTATAAAAACTTGGAAAATGCAAAAATTCATGATTGTATTGTTTCTGACGACAACGAATTTATAGAGGACAGACTTAAAAAAATAATCAATTCTCCCTCCCCAACAGAATTTGACTTTCTCAAAACAGCTTCGGATGATGATAAAGATGAAGAACCTATAACGGTTACATCTTTGCCGAAGAAAAGAAACACTTTAAACAGAGATTTGGAAGATGTGCAATTAAACTCAAATATCTTTACCGATGACGGCTTTGATTTTAATCCGGACAAAGTAACCTACACCGACCCTGTTTCAGACATAACCGATTACCCTCAGGCGGTAATTGGTGTCACTGCATTTAAGGATGATGATTTTTCTTTGGCTTACTGTTTGGAAATGGCATTTTCATTGAAATCTTATGGTTCTGTTTGTATCTGCTCATCCCACTTTGAAGCTTTAAAAAAATATCATTCAATAAAAGAAGAAACCTCGGGTATATCCTATAAAGATATAGATATTTATCCGAGGAACACTGAGGACGTAAGCAAATACAGGTTTGTAATAAGGGAAATTTTAAAGTCAGAGGACACTCAAGCTGATTTCTATATTCTCGTTTGCTCTGCCTATGAATGGGAATTGCCCGATCTTCAGGAATATATCAACAGCCAAAAGGAAAAAGATATCAACTATGTTTTCACTCATGTTGATAAAGACAGGTTTTTAAGTATCAATAAGATTTTACATAAATCAGGCAGAAAAGCGTTCCGCCTGGAATCAAGTGAAAACCCCTTTGAACCATGCCCTTGGAACATAGACACATATTCCTGCATTTTCAGCAGATACATACCTTGTTTTAATGCAAAAAAAGGCATGTACAAAAAGAAAAAGTCAACGAGTGTGTGGCTATACAGAGTGTCAATATTTACCGTTCTATCAATACTTATAGTTGGCATTGTGTATCTATGCTTCGTTATAAGGAGTATTGACACAACAGAAGAAAATACGGAACACGATTCTTTGTCGTTTTCCTACGATTTAAATCAAGATGGAAAAATTGATATATCTGATGTAACATTCCTTCAAGGCATTTTATCGAGCAGTACAGAGAACGATATAAAAACCGGAACTGGTTCCGAAAATCCTGTTGAAATAACAGAGGCAACAAAACCTACAGAAACAACAGAAGCAGAAACAACAAGTGAGGTTACACAATGAACGAAAATATAAAATGCCCTAAATGCGGATATCCAATAGCAGAAAATAATCACAGGTATTACTGTTCAAATAAAGCCTGTGATTTCTCTATAGTAAAGGTTCTGTGCGGTAAAAGAATAACAAAATCTCAAATTAAAATTCTTTGCGCAGGAGGAAGAACAGCAGTTATCAAGAATATGATATCAAAGAGCGGCAGTCACTTTGACGCCGCTCTTTCCTATAACAAAACCGACGGAAAGATCGAATTTGTTTTTGAATAAAGGAGGTTTTATGTACTCAATATTATTCATCAATCTTTTTATTTTTTACCGCCTTTATTATCTTTACAGTGTGAGGAAAAACTGCGGACAATTCCCCAAAAAGAATAAATATCTGATAGGAGCAGGACTGAGTGTTATTTTGTCAGTCCTGCTCTTTTTGTTAATCGGAGATTACTTGGTTATACCCGGGTTCATTTCTGTTTTGGTCTTTATAGTTATTGAAAAAAGAACTATGAAAAAATCAAGAAAGGAAAAATAAAATGGCTGAACATAAAAAATACACATTAGAGGAAATAGAAAAAGCAAAAGAAACCGATATGATAAATTTTCTTGAAAGCAAAGGCTACAGCTTTAAAATATCAGGAAAAGCCTATAAATGTGTTGAGCACGACAGCCTTGTCATCAACAAGGACAGACACCGATGGTATTGGAATTCACGTTCAATAGGAGGATACAGTGCTATTGATTTCTGTACAAAAATTGAGGGTATGCGCTTTCCCGAAGCTTTGTCAAATATCCTTGGCAATCAACAAACATATATACCGAAATCTTCACTCCAGGAAAGTAAAAATACTGTTGCGGATATTGTTCTTCCAAAAGCTGAAAAAGGAAAATACAAAAGACTTTTCGGTTATCTCTGTATGAAACGTAAAATTGACCCACAGCTTGTAATTGAACTTATAAGAAGAAAACAACTATATCAGGACAATAAAGGAAATGTTGTTTTTGTAGGTTACGAAAAAGGCAACAAAAAACCTCAGTACGGCTCGATAAGAGGAACCGGCGATAAACAGTTCCGAGGAGATGTTCAAAACAGCCGTAAAGAGGTAGGTTTTTTCATAGGAAATCATAATGCGGAAACTCTACAGATTTTTGAAGCGCCTATAGACGCAATGAGTTTTGCTACATTTCTAATAGGTCTGCAAAAGAATCAAACCGTAACAGGTGTATTTGAAAATTACGCACTGCTGTCACTTGGAGGAACTTCGGATGTCGCCCTGGAACATTATCTTAATAATCACGAAAATGTAAAAAAGATAGTTGTATGCCTCGACAACGACGAAGCAGGAAGAACAGCAGGCAAAAAGATAGGTAAAAAGTATAAAGACAAATATGTAATTACACGTTTGTCCTATAGCGGGAAAGATTTAAACGACAGCCTTATATCTGCATCAAAAGATTTGAATGAGTATGCTCAAAAAAGAAGGTCAGTGAATATCAAGTAAAATAAAAAATGGACAACCGTGAAACTCTCCCTTTTCACGGTTGTCCTTAGAAACTGACGAACAAACAAATAAACAACGACTAAACAATAGTTAATCGTCGCACCTTGCCTTGCCCATTTTTATTTTAAGGCTTATCCATTTAATTGTCAATACAGAAAGAGGTGAAAATATGCTGAATCATTTTAAAATGCCAAACGATATATTCTCTTTAACAGCTACAGAATGTGCCGTGCTGTCGGCTCTCTACAGCGTTCACAGTACGTTTTTTATCAACGGCAGTACAAGACGTTGCCTTTGCATTAAGCAGGCTAAAATAGCTGAAAAATGCGGTCTTTCCAGCATTGCCGCCGTACGCAAAGCCATAAAATCACTGTGCAATAAAGGGTTTCTGAGAATAATCCGCCGCAATCTTAAAAGAGACGGCAATCTCGGCACATTCAGCTATTCTCTTCCAGTTTTGACAAGAAGTTATTTCTATGTACCACGTCACGTTCTTGGCAAGCTGCGCCCATCGGCTATGAAAGCGTATCTGTTCATCTGTAAATCAATCCAGAGCGTAAAACGCTTTGCATGGAACAGCTACACGGATATAGCTGAAAAACTCGGATGCAGCCGTGTAACAGCCATAAGACTTATTCGCCAGCTGTCTGATATGAAGTTAATTGTCAAAAGTAAAGTCAGAAAAGAGGACGGAAGCTACTCCGACAATCACTACAGACTCAGTGATGATACAGAGCAGACTTCCGAACCGACAACAGATAATCTTGTATTGAATAGCACTTCTACAATTATTTATTCTGATGATTTTTCTTTTATTTCATGGGGTAGTATCAAAAAACGTATATCTCTTATAGTACCCACTATCTATCTTCAGAAAAAAGAAATAATAAATTATATACATAACACTTCTTATATAATTTATATCAAACAATATGATTTTTCAACATATGACATGAAATGATATGATATAATATTAAACATAATTAACATTTCAACACTTATCAACATATATTAGAATTTATATTATATAAATAATCAGTATTTTAACATAAGTCCAATAAATTTAATTTATTTTATTTAAAACTTATATTTTATCGTAAGCTTTTTTCACTGGTGGTGCGATAAGATTTGAATAATAAAAAATTAAGGAGTTGTTTTTAATGAGTAACAGGTATCTAGTTGAAGAACACACAGAGTATGTACCGGAAACCAATCAGTTTTATACCACACAAACAATCAGGAAACTGCCCAGCCGTTGGGTGGCTTTGTTCCTCTGTTTTTTCTTCGGCATTGCCGGAATTCATCGAATGTATGTAGGAAGAGTTAAATCCGGTTTTTTGATGTTTTTAACAGGAGGTTTTTTCTTCCTTGGCTGGCTTTCCGATTTGCTTTTGCTGATAGTGGGAGAATTTAAAGACAAAGACGGAAGAATTGTCAAATAACAACTTTTAAGGACTTTTATTTTAAATTTGATATAATTAAAAAGCTTAAATAGAACTCAAAAGATGGATGTTGTTAAAAATGAGTTGTATAAAAGC
>NZ_NFKS01000021.1 GCF_002160515.1 Anaeromassilibacillus sp. An172
TCGGGTGTAATTTATATATTCCTCCTTAGCTCAGTCGGTAGAGCATGCGGCTGTTAACCGCAGGGTCGTTGGTTCGAGCCCGACAGGGGGAGCCAAAAGAAGCAGTTTCGAAAGAGACTGCTTTTTTTATTTCCGCCTTGCAAAGGTTTGACTGAGAAATCAACGTCGTTTCAAGGCGGGCGAAACCTTCTGTTTAGTCTTTAGAATGGCTTGCTCACGATAGGCTTTGCTTTATTTTTATATCTTAAAAAGGTTTAGCTGAGAAATAAAGGTTCTTTTAAGGTAGGCTATTTTATGAAATACACGTCAGCACAGGACGGGCGAGACATTTTGTTTAGTTTTAGGAATGATTGCTTACAGTCGATTTTATGTCTTAAAAAATTTTGATTAGAAATTATTTTTTATAAGATAGGTCGTTTTTGTTATGGAAAGCTTTATACAAACTTTAACCCCCTGAGTTTCTTTGGAAATTCAGGGGGTTTTTACATAATTGAAATAGGTGATATACTCTCTTATTAAGGGAAATTTATTTTATGATTTCGCTTTCCTGTATTTTCAGAGCCTCTTACTTCTTCGTGATAAAAATAGTTTACAATTATCGGATGGCCAGGCTTTGCTCTGCCGTAGGGCAGCTCATTATCTGTATAAGGACAGTTATTATCTTTTGCCAATTGTTCAGCCTGCATTTCCAGGGATTTAAAGTAGCTGCGATCTCCTTTATTATAGATAGAATTATACAAGTCGGTCAAATGAGGATATTTTTCTTTTATATAGGTCATAATTTCCTGTTTAAAGCTGCCACGCAGATTAAGATTTTCCAGCCATACTAAATCACATTGTTTTTTTACACGCTGAAAAATTTCATTAAAATCTGTAATTCCGGGGAATATTGGTGAAATAAAGCAAACTGTGCGTATTCCTGAATCATAAATTTTTTTCATAGCTGAAAGTCTGCGTTCAATACTTACAGCATTGTCCATATCAGAGCGAAAGTCTTCATTTAAGGTGTTTACAGACCAGGATACTGTTACTTTTTCAAATTCTTTTAGCAGTTCAATATCTCTGATTACCAGGTCGGATTTGGTGCATATAAGCAGTTCTGCACCGCTGTTTTTTAGCTGTTTTAATATTCTGCGTGTATTTTGAAACTGCTCTTCCTGAGGTATGTAACCGTCAGTGACTGATCCTATGACTACTCGTTGTCCTCTATATTTTTGTGGGTTTTTTATTTCCTGCCAATGCTTTACATCCAAAAAGGTGCCCCAGGGTTCTTTGTGACCTGTAAATCGCTTCATAAATGATGCATAGCAGTATTTACATCCATGTGTACATCCTACATAAGGGTTGACTGAATAACCTCCTACAGGCAAGGTTGATTTTGTCATAATATTTTTAGTGTGAATATCACGAATCAGGATGTTGTCTTTGCTGGTTTCTGCCATATTTTTTATGCCTCCGATACCTGATATAATAATTGTAAATACCTGTAGTTAGAAAGATGTATTTTATCCTTCTTCAGCAGGTGCAGCTTTGCCGAATCCTTTCCAAGCGTATAAACCTTTTGTGTTTTCGTTGCCCAGAAATTTTTCTACCTGACAAACATGCAGAATATGGTCACCAACCTCTGTTGCTTGCTGTAATGTGGCTATCATGGCAAGACGAGTATCTGCCGGTATTTGAATATCCCTGCCATCAATTGATATCATTTCAATGTTATTTTCAGAGACTTTATTTTTAGATGCTCCGGTTGAGCTTCCGCATGCCATAACAGCATCAGCCATGCTTTCTCCGGGAACCGTTATTATAACTTTTCCGGTTTCACGAACTCTTTTTCCTGTATGGGATTGTTTTCCGGCTGCAAATCCCACCATGGGAGGATTGAAAGACAAGTACGAAAAGAAACATATAGGTGCCAGATTGGTTGTACCGTCTTTATTTTGAGAGCAAATCAAAGTAAGTGGATTTGGAGATGTATAGACTGTTGCTTCCATGATGTTGAGTTCTTTCATAAAATTCAGACCTTTCTAATATTTTTCACTTGTTGACCCGGGTTATTAGTGATATATTTATTATACCTGATAGAAATATTAGTTCAAGTACGCAAATAATTTATACAAGGTATAAAAAATAATACTTAGAAATGAGGAAATATCCTATGATGTCATATGAAGAGTTCAAAGAAAAAGTCGGCAGTGTAATTTTAACAAAAGAGGGGAACTGCCCGGTTATGCCGGTTATTAAGATGCTGCAGGGAAAGTGGAAGCTCCAGATTCTTTATGAGTTGTGTATTAAGTCGCCTATGAGATTTGGTGAACTGAGAAAAATCCTTAATCCAATTACTAATGCTGCGCTTACAAATGCTCTTAAGGAATTGGAGAAAGATGAGTTGGTACTGCGCACACAATTTAATGAAATGCCGCTGCGTGTGGAATATTCCCTTACTGAGAAAGGAAAGGAGCTTCTCCCTGTTTTTTACGCCATTTCCCAGTGGGGACTCAAGTATATTCCGTAAAACAGTACATTGAAAAATATTTATGACGCAAACATTGCTTTAAAATATAATCTGAATAAACATCAGATGCATTTTTTATGTATCTGATGTTTTGTTTTTTGTTAACAATAAAGTAAACAAAATGTTAATAAAATTTATTGTTTTTACTTTTTTATGGATGTATAATTTTGTTGAAAAGGATTTATGAGAAAAAATACAGCAATAAAGGGGCGTGAGAGAATAATTTAAAAAAATTGCTTAAAAGAGAGGAGAAGATAATAAAAATATTAACTTTTAAAGGATTAAAAAACAAATTTTATTACGAGAAGCAAAAAGGAGAATAAGATGAACATTCATAATAAAGTACTATCGTTGATTTTGGCAATTTCAATGATTACATCACTTTTTATTGCTCAGACGGCGGAGTTTTCGGCAAAGGAACAGCTTGTCAATGTTGCTCTTGAGGCTACTGCAAATGCGGACGGAGAGGACACTACTTACGGCGGACTTAAGATAAATATGAACGACGGCGATGATTCAACCATGTGGGCGTATCCTGAAGTAAAGTTTCCGGCAAGAGCATGGCTTGAATACGAAGGCAGTAAGAACATTCAGAAGGTAGTTGTAAAGCTTGCAAAAGCACAAGACCCTTCAACTGTTGATGTAACCGTTAAGGTGGCTAAAAATGGAATCACCACTGAGCTTGTGCCTTTCGGTGAAACAAAAACAAATCAACCGTTGGGTTCTGAGGTTGTATTTGAAGTTTCAGAACCTATACAGGCATCACATGTTTTCGTTGAACTTTCTAACCCAACACAAAATGGTTCAACAGAAAATATCACATTTTGGCCTAACATAGCAGAGCTTGAAACCTACGAAATGCAGGATGTAAAGCTTTCTAACTACAACGATATTGCACCTCAGGCGGATATCACAACAAACGGTGCAAATCCGGCAACATCACCTTCAACTTTGGTTGACGGAGATTATTCCACACTTTACAAATTCCACAATGCTCAGCTTTATGATCAGAGATATATTGATTTGACATTTGAGGACGAAAGAAGCATTGACGCTTTTGAAATAGCTTTTGAGCATTTGACAACTGAAACAGATCAGTACGACTATCACTTTACCTACAGCATTTTGGGTAAGAAAGCAGGAAGTGATGAGTTTGTAACTCTGGTACAGAGCGCAAAGGCAGACAGACTTGACAATTATTATCAGAGCTATAAAATTGACGAGGCTCAGTACTCTGTAATCAGAATACTTATGGAGGACTGCACATCCACAGCAGGAAAGGGTTGGCCGGCTGTTGCTGACTTTAAGATTTACGGCAGCGAAGTTGTAATCGACGACAGCGAGAGTATAGCATGGAAAAAGCCTGTACATTCCAACTTTGGAAACAGCGCACAGAACATCAACGACGGAAGCAAAAACACACGCTGGACAGGCAGCTACTATCCGGGATATGTGGATATAGATTTGGAGAAAAATTACTATCTTGATACGGTTGAGGTTTTCACACCTTCAAACGGATACAGTCAGTACACAATATACACAAGCCTTGACGGAAGAGATTTCTCAAAGCTTGCAGAAAAACAGGATACAGAGCCTTGCCCGGAAGAGGGAAATATTTTCAATGTTACCGACCAGAATGTTGAGGCAAGGTATATAAGAATTTATTTTGAATACAACTCAGCTTCCACACAGTCTATTGTAAACGAAGTAAGAGCAACCGGACGTGAAAGCGGAACTCCTTTACAGGAGAAACCGGAAATCAATGTTGTTGATTACGATGAAAGCGTTTACAACGTAGAGATAACCGAACAGGATACATACGAAGAGGTTCAGGGAATTATTACAAGAAGACTCGGCGAAGAGTATGTTGACTGGTTTACCCTTGAGCTTTCTGAAAATCCAAAGGGTCACAGCTACGACTATTTTGAGCTTTCAGATTTGGACGGAAAAATTCATATCAAGGGCAACGACGGTGTTTCCCTTGCAACAGGTCTTAACCATTATTTAAAATATTACTGCAAGGTAAATATTTCTCAGGTTGGCGATCAGGCGGATATGCCTGAGGCTATAGTTCCGCTGGGCGAAACAGTTTTCAAGGAAACAAAGGCGGAAGTAAGATATTCCTACAACTACTGCACACTTTCCTACTCAATGGCATTCTGGGGTGAGGAAGAGTGGCGAAACGAGCTTGACTGGCTGGCTTTAAACGGAGTAAATGTTGTGCTTGACGCAACAGCTCAGGAAGAAGTATGGCGTCAGTTCCTTATGACACTTGGCTACACAGAGCAGGAGGCTAAGGATTATATCGCAGGTCCTGCCTACTATGCATGGGCATATATGGCTAACCTTTCCGGATTTGGCGGCCCTGTTCACGATACATGGTTTGAAGAGAGAACAGAGCTTGCAAGAAAGAACCAGCTTTCAATGGCTAAGCTGGGTATGCAGCCTGCATTGCAGGGCTACAGCGGCATGGTTCCTACAGACATAGTTTCAAAGGCCGCAGGCGAATATGCACTTACAGACAGCGACGTTATCGCACAGGGCTCATGGTGCTCATTCACAAGACCTACAATGCTCAAAACCACATCAGAAGCTTTTGACAAGTATGCAGAGCTTTTCTATCAGTGTCAGAAAAATGTTTTGGGCGACAGAGCTCATTACTATGCTACAGACCCATTCCACGAGGGCGGTATAACAACAGGCTTGCAGCCTGCTGAAATTTCAGAAGAGGTTCTCAATTCAATGCTTGCAAGTGACTCCGAGGCTGTTTGGATTATACAGTCATGGCAGGGCAACCCGACAAGTGAGCTTTTGAGAGGCCTTGGCGACAGAAAAGACCACGCTTTGATACTTGACCTTTATGCAGAGAAAACCCCTCACTGGAACGAGGGACACGAGGGTGCAGGAAGCTACGGCTATGCCCCAGAGTTTGACTCAACTCCTTGGGTATTCTGTATGCTCAACAACTTCGGCGGACGTCTGGGACTTCACGGACATCTTGATAATCTTGTAAACAATATTCCGGAAGCATTTAACACCGCTGATTATATTGCAGGTATAGGAATTACACCTGAGGCAAGCGTAAACAATCCGCTTCTTTACGACTTCCTGTTTGAGTGCATTTGGCAGGACGACGCAACCCAGGATATGGAGGTTGTGGATATTGACGCATGGCTCAAAGATTATGCAGAGAGAAGATACGGAGCTGAAAGCGAAAGCGCATTACAGGCTCTTGAAATTCTTACAGAAACAGTTTATAAGTCCTCTTTGAATATGAAGGGACAGGGCGCACCGGAGTCCGTTGTAAACGCAAAACCGGCTTTGAATATCGGCGCAGCTTCAACTTGGGGCAATGCTATTGTTGACTATGACAAGGTTGAGCTTGAAAAAGCAGCAGCTCTCCTTTTGGAGGATTACGACACACTGAACTCAAGTGTTGGCTACAGATATGATCTTGCAAACATCTTGCAGCAGGTACTTTCAAATACAGCTCAGGAATATCAGAAGAAGATGACATCAGCTATCAACGCAGGAGACGCTGAGAAGTTCGACGAGATATCAGCTAAGTTCCTTGAGATAATCGACCTTATGGACAGAGTTACCGGCACAAGCAAATACTTTATGCTTGGTAACTGGGTAAATCCGGCTAAGAAGCTTGCAGAAAATGCCGACGACTTTACAAAGGATCTTTACGAGTTTAACGCTAAAGCCCTTATCACAACTTGGGGTTCTTATAATCAGAGCGTTACAGGCGGTTTGAGCGATTATTCCAACCGTCAGTGGAACGGACTTATCGGCGACTACTACAAGGGACGCTGGGAGCTTTGGATAAACGAGTACAGCAAGAAGCTTCACGGTGAAGAAGCTAACGTTTCTCAGTTCAACAATAACTACTGGTTCAATTACGGCTGGGAGTGGGCAAGAGATAACACAGAATACAGCGATGTTCCTACAGATGAAAATCTGAAGGTATTGGGAGAAGAAATCCTTGCAAATTATTCCGCAGCAGATCCAAATGCTGACAAGTCAAAGGATATCGACCCTAATGTAAATATTACAGTGACAGCGGGTAACTTCCAGACAAGCGATAAGCCTGAAAACGTACTTGACTACAGCGCTTCAACAATATGGCATACATTGTGGGCAGGTTCTCCGAGAGAGGAACACTACCTTGAATTTACTTTCGATGAAGCTGTTGAGGTTGACGGTTTCCGTTATCTGCCGAGAGCCTCAGGCATCAACGGTGTTGCAACCTCCTATGAGCTTTACGCAATGGCAGAGGGAAGCGACGAGTATGTTCTGGTAAGCTCCGGAGAATTGGATTCTTCAAACAGAGATTGGCAGGTATTCAGCTTTGAGAGAATGAATGCTGTTAAGATGAAGTTTGTTGTTAAGGACGCATTGAGCGACAGCGAACCTACAATTTTTGCATCAGTTGCAGAGCTTCACTTTACCGATTCTAAGCTTGGCGGAAGAACAAAGGGCGACGTCAATAACGACGGAAGAGTTACTGTTGATGACGCAACCTTAGTTCAGCAGTATTTGAGCCATATCAAGGAACTTGATGAGGAATCAAAAACAATGGCTGATATGAATGGTGACGGCAAGGTAACTGTATATGATGTAACTTTAATTCAAATTTTATTGCTATAAGAAATTGTTGACCTATTTACTTTTGTGTAATTCAATGTTAGAATAATAGTAGATATAATTTTAAACGCAATCTATTTTATTATGTTATAATTGCTCAAATATTTAGTAGTTGCATCTGTTTATGACCCAGAGAACGACAATTCAGGAATCACACTTACAAGTGAAGATTTCTTCAACAATTACGACGCTTATATCCTCAAGATTGAGGCTAACAAAATCACAATTCTCGGTAAGGATACAGACGCTGTTTACTACGGTATCACAACCCTTGAGAGAATTCTCGATCAGGTAAAAGCAGGCGAAGTTGAAACAATGAGAATCAACGATTATGCAACTGCAAAATGGAGAGGTATAATCGAGGGTTACTACGGAATTCCATATTCCAACGAGGACATCATGTCCCTTATGGAGTTCGGTTCAGACTTCAAGATGAACACATTTATCTATGCTCCAAAGGATGACCCATACCACAACTCAAAGTGGAGAGAGCCTTATCCGCAGGAAACCTTGGACGGACTTAAAGAGGTTATCGAAAAGGGCGTTGAAACAAAGGTTGGCTTTGTTTACGCTATCCATCCGTTTATGAACAACGGTATTAACAAGAATAATTTTGAAGAGGAAATTCAGTACATCATAGATAAGTTTGAAATTTTCTATGACATGGGCGTAAGACAGTTTGCATTGCTTGCAGACGACGCTTGGTCAGAAACTCCTCTCCAGGTTATGACAGTAAATGCTTTGCAGGATTGGCTTGATACTAAGGAAGGCACATATCCGTTGGTATTCTGTCCGCAGGCTTACTCAGGCTATCCAAGCCAGAGCTATTTCAACCAGTTCAGAGACGGTACAAGCATTGTTATCAACGGCGGAATGAGCTTCTCAACAGTAAACGAAAGAACAATCAAGACAGACGCTGTTCAGAAGGAAGGCTATGAAGCTTACAATATGGTAGACGGCAAGCTGGACACATATTTTGCTTCCGGCACAGAGGGCGGCTACATCGAATACACAATCAATAAGGAAGTTGGACTTAATCCGTTTACATTTACAGTAATTCAGAACTCCGAGACAATCTCAAATGCAAAGGTTGAGGTTAAGGTTTACGGAACTGACGAGTATGTAGAGCTTGGAACTTTGGATAAGTCAATCTGCGACTTCACTCTTGATCCACAGACACAGGTTGTAAGAATTTCCTGGGATGCAGGAGAAGAGTTCTTCATCCACGAGATGTTCTATTGATTGCAAAAAAAATAAACTTATAAAGAAAA
The DNA here is from genome assembly GCF_002160515.1 of Anaeromassilibacillus sp. An172. GTDB lineage: Bacteria > Bacillota > Clostridia > Oscillospirales > Acutalibacteraceae > Limousia > Limousia pullorum. Next base: position 8,434 of record NZ_NFKS01000021.1, read on the forward strand.
GTTGAATTTCGACATAGTTTGACAAATAATTTCTTTATATGACAAGGGTCGGCAGATTTCTGCCGGCCCTGATTTTTTGCCGTTTTTTTCAGCAATATTCCTTTATCGATATCTTATGTGTTTAAAGAATGAAAATATTTTCAGAAATAAAAAAACCACGGTAATTAACTTGCAATTTGAGATTACATGGTTTATAATAAATCTACTAAGTGGCGTATTGTGTCATCAGGTGACACAGGCTGCTTAATCTGCAAAGAACTTTTATCAAAGTGGCAGGAGGTGAACAATTTGTTTTCTGGAATGACTAATCATTCACTGGACGCCAAAGGAAGAATTATTTTGCCTTTGAATTTCAGAGAACAGCTGGGAGAAAAGTTTTTTCTCACCTGCGGTTTTGAGGATTGTCTTCAGATAATGTCTACAGAGCATTTCCACAAGCTCAGAGAACAGATTGCTCAGCTTCCCGGTGATAAAGCTTTGGCTTTGCAGTACATTTTGATTGCTCCGGCGGTGGAGGTTTCACCTAATTCCCAGGGTAGAATACAGATACCCCAAAGCCTTAGAGAAAAGGCGGGACTTGAAAAGGATGTAACTGTAGTAGGTATGGACAGCCGTATCGAAATTTGGGACACCGTAAAGCTTGACGCTTTTATCAAAAAGCAAAAGGAGCAGTCTATAAAAGAGGCGTTGGAACTTTTGAAACTGTAAGGCGGTGAAATGATTTGGAGTTTTCTCATATACCTGTGTTGTTTGACGAGACAATGGAAGGACTTAACATAAAGCCCGGCGGCATTTATGTAGACGGCACGGCAGGCGGCGGCGGACATTCCTCCGGAATACTCCAAAGGATTTCCGAAAGCGGGAAGATTTACTGTATCGACCAAGATCCCAGCGCAATTGCAACTGTTACAAAAAAATTTGAAAACAACAAAAACGTCACCATAATTCAAGGCAATTTCGGTGACATGGAGATGCTTTTAAAAGAGAGAGACGTGGAAGGTGTAGACGGAATTCTGCTTGATATCGGAGTGTCGTCACATCAGCTGGATACTCCCGAAAGAGGTTTTTCCTTTCATGAAGATGCACCTTTGGATATGAGAATGAGTATGCAGGGCGCAACGGCTGCTGATTTGGTAAATAATTTACCGGTCAATGAAATAGCGAAAATACTTTCACGCTACGGCGAAGAAAAGTACGCCATGAGCATTGCAAAAGGCATCGAAAAAGCAAGGAACATAAGCCCAATTGAAACCACTCTTCAGCTGGCGGAGATTATAAAAAATTCCGTTCCTCAAAAGGTTAGAAGAGAGGGTCATCCGGCGAGAAAAAGTTTTCAGGCTTTGCGAATTGCCGTAAACGGCGAGCTTATAAGGCTTGAGCAGGGGCTTGAAGGAGCTTTTAACATGCTTAAAAGCGGCGGCAGACTTGCCGTTATAACATTTCATTCCCTGGAGGACAGAATTGTTAAACAGACCTTTGCGGGCTGGGCGCAGGGATGCACCTGTCCAAAGGATTTTCCTGTTTGCGTTTGCCACAACAAGCCTAAGGTAAAAATTGTGAACAGAAAGCCCATAGAGGCATCACAGGAGGAGCTTGCAGTTAATCAGAGAAGCAGAAGCGCAAAACTCAGAATATGCGAAAAAATTTAGGAAAATCTCGATATTTGCTGGACAAATAGCGGTGTATGTAGTAAGATAGTAACAGAATTGTAATCAATAAGGTACTTGTAGTTAAAATTGTTACAAAAGGTTAACAAAAGCGGTTTGTATTGGTTGATATTTTGCATATTTATGCGGGATGGTATATGGCGATTGAAAATCGGTTTTGTAAGCGATGTGAGAATTTTTTCCGATAAAACAAGAAGGTTGAAGGTGCATATAAAATGGCATTTGAAGAAAGAAATTTAGCATACGACTTGTCTTTGTTTGAGGACGACGACAAACAGTATACTACAGTGCCCCAAAGCACAAGGGAAAAAACAAAATCCGGTGCAAATGCAGCTAAGAAAAAGCCCTCTGCTGAGACAGCTGAAGACAAAAATGCAGAGAAAGGACAGAGAAAAAAATACAGTCCTTTAAAGGTTTTAAGCTCGGTGATTGCGGGATTATTTGTAGTCGGCGCTTTAGCGACTATTATTATGGGGCAGGCACAGCTCACGGAGCTGAACAGATCTATTGAGAAAAAAACGGAGGAACTAAAGCAGAAACAAAGTCAGTACACACAATTGGATATGAATGTACGTTCAAGATACTCAACTGCTATTGTGGAAGAATACGCCAAGGATGAGCTGGGAATGAGCAAGGCTACAAACTATCAAAAGGAGTTTGTAAACCTTTCCGATGGCGACAAGGCAGAGGTTCTGACAGAAGAAAGTCAGAATATTTTCAGCACTATTGTTGACGCTGTTACAGGTATTTGGTCATAACAGTGCTTGTGTCTTAATAAGTATGTAATGACAAAAATAAGAGTTGAGATTGATATCTTAACTCTTATTTCGCTATGACGGACGTACATAATTTGTCCGATATTGGAAATGATGAAAGGAGCAGCAGAGTTTTGGGAAAATTCAACAAACAAAAACTTAATAAAAGAGCTTTTATAATGTTGATGATATTTCTCGTTTTGGGATTTGGAACAGCTGTGCTCAGACTCGGTTATCTCCAGATTATAATGGGTGACGAACTGCGGCAAAAGGCAGTTGACCAGCAGCTGGGAGATATAACCGTAAGCGCCAAAAGAGGCGATATTTACGACAGAAACGGTAAGGTTTTGGCACAGAGCGCCTCGGTTTGGAAACTTATAATGGCGCCTATCTATATTAAAACTGACGAGCAAAGACAGTATGTCACAAACGGATTGGCCGAAATATTCGGATATGATGAGGAAGAGAAAAACGACCTCTTTGAAAAAACTGACAGGGATACATATTATGTAACCATTGAATCAAAAATAGAATCGGACGTCAGGGAAGAAATTCTTACTTTCCTTGATGAAATGGAAGAAAAAACCTTTAAGGTTTACGACGGTGAAACACAAAAATACAACGATGAAAAATTAAATTCAAATGTTCTGTATCTTCAGGACGACTATAAGAGATATTACCCTTACGGTGATTTGGCTTCCGCAGTTATAGGATTTACCGGAAGCGATGACCAGGGCTTGAGCGGTCTTGAAATTCAGTACGATGAGGAATTAAGAGGCAAGCCGGGAAGAACGGTTTCCGCAATCAATGCAATAGGTATCAACATGCCTTTCCAGTATGAACAGAATGTTGAGCCTGAGGACGGATACAGTATTGTTACAACAATAGACGAAACAATACAGTCTATCTGCGAAAAATATCTTAAAGAAGCGATTGAAACCTACCAGGTTGCAAACAGAGCGGCGGCAATAGCCATGAACCCGTCAACCGGTGAGATTTACGCTATAGCAGTTGAGGGAGGATATGACCTTAACGACCCTTACACCATAGCAAACGAGGAAACTGCTGCGGAAATTGAAGCTTTGCCGGAGGAAGAACAGGATCAGGCATACAGCGACGCATTGCAGCAGCAATGGAGAAATAAAGCCGTAAGTGATGTTTACTATCCAGGTTCCGTATTTAAGCCAATCGTGGCTTCCATGGTTTTGGAAGAGGGATTGGTTGATGAAAACACAAAATTTTATTGTGACAACGCCACAATTACAGTAAGCGGTATAGATATTCATTGTCATATTTATTGGCCTGGTTCAGGCAATCAGCACGGCGAGCAGAATATTGTTCAGGCTCTTTGGAATTCATGTAACCCGGCTCTTGTTCAGATGGGTCAGATTGCGGGAGTTGACACGTTCTGGGAATATTATCAGGCGTTCGGCTTCAGCGAAAAGACAGGAGTAGACCTGCCGGGCGAAAGCGAAGATATTTTCTTTGACCATGAAATGACAGAACTTGACCTTGCGGTTTCCTCTTTTGGTCAGGGCTTTGCCGTAACTCCTATGCAGATGATAACAGCGATTTCTGCTATTGCTAACGGCGGATATCTTATGCAGCCTTATATTGTAAAGGAAATTGTTGACAGCGACGGAAATATTGTAGAAACAACAACACCGACGGTTAAACGTCAGGTTATTTCAAAGGAAGTCAGCGAACAGCTCAACGAAATCCTCTACGGAAACGTAAACGAGGGTGGTGCGACCAACGGATATGTTGCAGGATATGAAGTTGCCGGTAAGACAGGTACTTCTGAAAAGCTTAATGATAATAAAGACCATATAGCTTCCTTCTGCGGCTATGCGCCTTATGATGACCCGCAGATTGTAATGCTCCTGTATTTTGACTCACCTAGAGGAGTTCTTTACCACGGTAGTACAGTTGCGGCTCCTGTGTTTGCAAGTATCATGGAAGAGGTTCTTCCGTATCTTGAGGTTGAAAGACATTACACAGAGGAAGAGCTGGAAAACATTGATACAACAGCTAATACATATATAGGACTTTCAATTGATGAAGCAACCTCCAAGGTAGAGGAGGACGGATTTGAAGCTGTGGTAAAGGGAAGCGGAAGCACCGTTATCGCTCAGGTCCCTGAGTCCGGCACAAAGATACCTAACAGCGGAAAGGTTGTTCTGTACACCGACGACGCCAGCAAGGAAGAAACGGTAACCGTTCCGGATTTCTCTGGACTTACGGTTACGGAAGCAAGCCGGAAGGCTGCCGAATATAATTTGAATATCAGTATTACCGGAGCCACAAATGTTTACAACAGTGTGGTTCAAACCCAGAGCATTGACTCAGGAAAAGAAGTTTCACCGGGAACGGTTGTAACGCTTACCTTTGTGGGTGCGGGAATAGGAGATTGATTTTCACATAAACTGTTTATAGGCTGAGAAATAATAGAGAAAAGAGGCGGAGGGAATTATGACTGCCGAAATTATGGTTTTTCATGGTGAAGATGTTAACAGAGAAGAAGCCGAAAAGCTGCTGGGGCTTTGTCTAAAAAAGCTTCAGCCGGAGAATGCTGCCTGTGAAATCTTTGATGCCTCGGAAAACAATAAAGAGGTGACAGGACATATGGTGGTGTGTCCCGTAGGACTTAAACTTTCGGGTACTCCTGCCGGCTGCGTGACATATTCGGCAAAGGATAACAGCGCCGATATAGTGGCTATAAATGTCCAGAAGCATACAGGCTACATAAGCTTTGAGCTTATGTCCGCAGAGCATATGGGAAGAGTCTTTATAGATGATTCAAAGCATATAGAGGTGGATTCCGTGCTTATGGCGGCGGCTGTTATGTATGCTGCCGGAGTTCCTCTTAAGAATGTTATTTCTGCTATCAATTCTATTTTAAAAAATTAAATCAGGTTGCGGCAATGTCAAATTGGCTTGCCGCAATTTGGTGATTATTTGAAAAGTTAAATAAATATAAGTATCTTTAAAATATACTTATATCAATGTTGAGAAACTTCATATTATAAGGTTTACAACCGGGAACGGTTAAAATACGGATAAAAACAAATGAGGTGTAATTATGGAGAATACTACTGTGTGGGCGTTTGCCGCCGTTGTACTGTCTTTTTTGATATCTTCTCTTATGGGAAGAAAACTCATACCATTTCTTCACAAGCTGAAGTATGGTCAGACAATACTTGATATAGGCCCGAAATGGCACAAAAATAAACAGGGTACGCCAACAATGGGCGGTATAATGTTTATTGTGTCAACCGTTTTTTCTACAGCCCCGGTTGTACTTATGTACCGATTTGTGGGAGGCGGAAATTTTTCAACCGATAATATCAACGCCATGAAAGTGTTCGTACCTGTTGGTCTTGTAATGGCAATACTTTACGGACTTATAGGATTTATCGACGACTATATAAAGGTTGTTAAAAAGAGAAATCTGGGACTTACCGCAAAGCAGAAGCTGGTTTTGCAGTTTGCCGTTGCTATAGCTTATCTTGCAACACTTACCCTTTGCGGATACGGCACAGAAACCTATATACCTTTTGTTGGTATGATTGATATTGGATTTTTCTACTACATAATAGCTGCAATCGTTATTGTGGGAATTGTAAATGCGGTAAATCTCACAGACGGTATAGACGGACTTGACGGTTCAATAACATTCTTTGCAGCTCTGTTCTTTATGATGATTTCAGGTTATATGGGACTGGGCGGAGTTTCCATAGAGTCAGCGGCTTTGGCAGGCGGATGCCTTGGATTCCTTGTTTGGAACTTCCATCCTGCAAAGGTATTTATGGGCGACACAGGCTCATTGTTCCTGGGAGGAATGGTTTGCGCTTTGGCATTCTCCTTGAAGATGCCGATACTTTTAATTCCTGTGGGAATTATGTACCTTGTGGAGATGTTCTCCGTTATGCTTCAGGTTACATACTTCAAGCTTACTCACGGAAAGAGACTTTTCAAAATGAGTCCTATTCATCACCACTTTGAAATGTGCGGCTGGAGTGAAACAAAGATTGTAATTGTGTTCAGCGCAGTGACTGTGATTTTCGGTATTATCGCTTTTCTCTGCGTTATTTTCGGCGCAGCATAAGGCGTAATTTGGTTTAGAGTTATTTGGAGGAAATATATGGAAAATAATAAGTCAGGGGTAAGCGGGGGAAGAAACACCCGAAACCTGTACGACTTTGACAGCGTGATGAGTACCAGTTACAGGGGAACACCGTCATCCGGAAGAAGCAGAACAAATTCCGGCAATGTTTCCGGCGGTACTGTAAAACGCAGAAAGACCAATGTGTCAAAAACAAAACCAAAAGGAACAAGGCTCAGCCAGCCTAAGGTTAAGCATAAACCTTTTGCCAAGGGAAAGGGAATTGATATTCCTTTCCTGATAATAGTTTTGATTTTGCTGACGGTGGGAATAGTAATGATGTTTTCCGCCAGCTATCCCGTTGGTTTTTACGAAGAGGGCGACAGCTACTATTATCTGAAAAAACAGGTTGCGTTTGCGGCTATCGGACTTGTGGCAATGTTTGCGGTTTCCTATTTAAACGTAAACTTTTTTAATAAAAAGCCAATAGCTTTTATATTGCTGGCTGCTTCTTATGTGGGCTTGACGGTGGTTTTGTTTATGCCCTCTCAAACAGGAGTTCACAGATGGATATCCATCGGAAGCTTTACCATTCAGGCTTCGGAAATAACAAAGCTTGTTATGATTTTCTTCTTTGCCTATTTTTGTACAAAGCTGGGCGATGATATAAACTCTCTGAAAAAAGGAATACTCCCAACAGTAATAATTTTGGGAAGCACCTGTTTTCTGCTGTACAAAGAGCCTCACTATTCAGGTATCGTTATCACTGTTCTGCTGGTTGCTGTTATGCTTTTCTTAGGCGGACTCAATATAAAGTGGTTTGCAATTTCCGGAGGCGCAGTAGTTGCGGTTGTTGCAGGATTGCTTGTTACAGGAAATCTGTCATATGCTATGGACAGACTTCACGGATGGGGTAAAGCCCTTGACCCTAATGTAAGCGGCGACCTTTTGTGGGACGTTTGGCAGACAAGAAATTCCCTTTATGCAATAGGCTCAGGCGGTTTCGGCGGTCTGGGACTTACACAGTCAAGACAAAAATATCTTTATTTGCCGGAACCTCAGAACGACTTTGTGTTTGCTATTGTCTGCGAGGAGCTGGGATTTATCGGCGCAGTTATAATCCTTGCAGTGTTTGCACTGCTGGTTTGGAGAGGAATTAAAATTTCCATGAGCGCACCGGGAGTTTTTGCAAAGCTTCTGGGCATGGGTATTTCTGCTCAGGTTGGTTTACAGGTTGTTTTGAATATATTTGTTATTACAGACTGGCTTCCAAATACAGGTATCAGCCTGCCTTTCTTCAGCTCAGGAGGAAGCTCCCTTATTATGATGCTTGTACAGATGGGCTTGGTTCTTTCTATTTCACGAACGTCAAATCTTGAAAAAAGTTAGGTGACATGATATGAAAATACTTTTCGCCGGAGGCGGAACTGCCGGACATATAAATCCGGCTCTTGCTGTGGCTTCTTACATCAGAAACAGAGATCCGGAAACTGAAATCCTCTTTGTGGGAAACAAAGGAGGAATGGAGGAAACCCTCGTTCCAAAAGCCGGATTTGATATGGAAACAATCCATATAAGCGGTTTTAAGAGAAGCTTTTCACCTTCTGCTATTGCGGCAAATGTTAAAACCGCCGTTCGTGCGGTGACTGCTTCTTCAGAGTCAAAAAAGATTATAAAAAAATTCAAGCCGGATATCTGCATGGGAACCGGCGGATATGTAAGCGGCCCGGTTCTTAGAACAGCCGCAAAAATGGGAATACCAATAGTTATTCACGAGCAGAACGCTTTCCCGGGAATGACCACAAAGATGCTGTCAAAGCACGCTAAAAAGGTTATGCTGGCGATAGAGGACGCAAAAAAGCACCTTGACCCCCAGTGTAAAACAGTGGTTACGGGAAATCCTATAAGAGAGGAAATCCTTACAGCTGATAAGGAAACCTCAAGAAAGAAGCTTCACCTTGATTTGCGCCCGGTAATACTCAGCTTCGGCGGAAGCCTTGGCGCAAGAAAAATCAACGAGGGCGTTGCGTCCCTTATTGCCCAAAGCGGAAAAACCGGCGAATACCAGCATATTCACGCCTACGGCAAATACGGAAAATGGTTTCCTGACCTTCTCCGTGAAAAGGGCATAGAGCCTGACAACTGCTCAAACCTTGATATAAGGGAGTACATCGACAATATGCCAGACTGTCTTGCCGCCTGTGACTTGGTAATTTGCAGAGCCGGTGCTATAACCCTCAGCGAAATTCAGGCTATGGGCAAGCCGGCAATCCTTATCCCTTCTCCCAATGTTGCTGAGAACCACCAGTACTACAACGCTTTAGCCCTTGTAAACGCAGGAGCGGCGGAAATGGTAGAGGAAAAGGACTTGGACGACACAGTAATAGAAAAAATTGCAAAGCGTATGCTTGCAGATAAGGATATTTTGAAAAAGTACGGCGATAACGCCAAAAGCATGGCGATAACCGACGCAAACAGCAGAATTTACGCCGTAATAAAAAATATAGTAAAAGAACATTAAGTTTTAATATACAAGGCACAAACGCCGCTTTGAAATCATAATATATCAGGTAGTCATATATTATAAATCGGAGAGGGTGTTTGCTTTGTCAAAGCTGCTTATCAGAGGAAAACGAAGGCTTTCGGGAGAAACTGAGGTTCAGGGGGCAAAAAACAGCGTTTTGCCGCTGCTTGCCGCCTCGATTTTAGCTAAAGGAGAAAGCGTGTTTTTAGGATGTCCTCATCTTTCCGATGTGGAGGCGTCCACAAAAATTCTTCGCTATCTTGGATGTAAGGTGTCCCATAAGGGCGACACAATCTGCGTCAACGCCGACGGCGTAAACAGATACGATATCCCTAACGAGCTTATGAGGGAAATGAGAAGCTCCATTGTGTTTTTGGGAGCTATAATTTCCCACGGAGGAAAAGCAAGGCTTTCCTTTCCTGGAGGCTGTGAGCTGGGACCACGCCCTATAGATTTGCATTTAAAGGCGCTGCGCCAAATGGGAGTTTCCATAGAGGAAAAATACGGCGTTTTGGAATGCAGCTGTGAAAACGGCATAAAGGGCGGAAGAATAGCTCTTTCTTTCCCCAGTGTGGGAGCCACCGAAAACATAATGATAGCGGCAGTTTTGGCAAAGGGAACAACCACTATCACCAACGCCGCAAGAGAACCGGAAATCTGTGACCTGGCGGAATACCTTAACCGCTGCGGCGCAAGGATATACGGCGCCGGTGAAGGTACAATAGTGATAGACGGCGTTAAATCCCTTACAGGATGCTGTCACACTGTCATACCTGACAGAATAGTGGCGGCGACACTTATGAGCGCAGCGGCAGTTACCTCGGGAGATGTTTTGCTTCACGGGGTTATGCAGAGTCACTTGGGAGCGGTTATACCGGTTTTTGAAGAGGCGGGATGCAAAGTGACTTTCTCACAAGGCGATATGAGAATAACCGCTCCGAAAGTTTTAAATTCAGTTAAACATATAAGAACCATGCCCTATCCCGGTTTTCCCACCGACTGTCAGGCGCCGATTATGGCGATGACCGCAGTTTCAAAAGGAACTTCCGTTATTGTGGAAAATATTTTTGAAAACAGATTCCGTCACGTGGGAGAGCTTGAGCGAATGGGCGCTAACATAAAGGTAGAAGGAAAGGTCGCTGTTGTTGAAGGTGTTTCACAGCTTTTCGGAACAACGGTTGTGGCTCCTGATTTAAGGGGAGCGGCTTCACTTGTTACGGCGGGACTTTGTGCCCAGGGAACAACCCAGATGAGCGGCGTAAATTTCCTTGAAAGAGGTTACGAAAGCTTGGAAACCGTATTGAGCGGTTTGGGGGCAGAGATAAAGAAAATATAAATATCAGAGGAAGTGAAAAGAAAGGCAGGTGCAGAATATGGCTGAAAAAAGAAAAGTAAATAAAACCGTATCTAAACAACAGCCTAAAAGGAAAAAAGCGCCTGTTAAAAGCGGTTCTCAAGTGTCGGGAAGTCCAAAGAAAAAAAGACCGCAGGGTACGGGAAGGGATTATCCCCGCTCCCGTTACCCCGCAGAAAGAAGCCCATACAGAGAGCCTGCAGGTGATTATAATCCGTCGATGTCCTATGCGGGAAGAGGACAGATGAGTTACGATGATTTTGTGAGAAACAGAGAGTTTTTTGGCGGAGATGAGAGGGAATACAAAGTCCACCAGCACCGCCGGACAGGAGGAACGGTGAAAAACAAACCACAGCAGGGAAGAAACAAACCAACAGGTGAAAAGAGTGTTCAAAAATCGGCACCGTCTCAGGCGAAAAAGTCATCTTCTTCGGCAAAGAAAAAAACTGTCAGCAGAGAAACAAAACCTGAGGAAAGAAACAGAAATCAAAAGCGTTCCAAGGAAATAATGAACGAAAGAGCAAGGCGCAGAAAGATAAAACGCCACGCCGGACGAGCTCCGAAAACCATGACGCCGAGAAAGAGAAAAATCAAGAGATTTTTAACCGCTTTTTCTATCTTCTTCGTTATTGCGGTTATAAGCGTAATGCTTTCCCTTACGGTGTTCTTTAAGACAGAAAGAATAATTGTAACCGGTGAAACAAGATACGCCCAGGATGAAATAGTAGAGCTCAGCGGAATTGAAACAGGAGAAAATATTTTTCTGTGTGACAAGGCGGCGGCTTCAAAGAAAATTGTTGACGCTCTGCCATTTGTAGCTCAGGCCAACGTGGGATTTGTAATTCCAAACGCCATAACAATCGAGATAGTAGAGGAAGTCCCCTCCTATGTAATAGGATATTCGGACGGTTATTACATCCTTGGCGAAAATGGCAGAATACTGGAAAAAACAGCAGATAATTACTATAATTTGCCGGTAGTTCATGGAACAGAAATGACCACAAATGTCATAGGCGAGTATGCGGACTTTACAGACGAGGATATCACAAATATTCTAAACCGGCTTGTAAATGTTCTGGAGGCTTACGAGTTTGATAAGGTTACTGTAATTGATATTTCAGACACAGCCAATATTAAGTTTGTATACGATAACAGAATTACTGTGATAATAGGATATCCTGAGGATATTTCCTACAAGGTGAAAACCGCACAGACAATCATAAATGAAAAGCTTGACCCAAACAATACTGGTCTTATAAAGGGAACCCTTGATGTTTCCATGTGCAAAGAAACCAGTAAGTCTTACTTCAATGAAAACGAAGTATATGTGCCGCCTCAGACACAGCAGGCGACAACCACTCCGACAGAGGAAACCACAGCGGAGGAAACGCAGGAAGCTACAGAAGCGGCTGAGGAGACTTCCGAAGAAACCACAGAAAGCGCAGCAGATGCCGCATAAGGGAACAATAAATCTGTGTTTTATGAAATTTATTAAGGTTAAATTTTATAAAAATACGATAATTTTCACAAACAGCAACATATTCTATAGATAACTTAAAGAGAAATGTCTGTTTTTGTTGGAAACTATGGTTTTGAAGAATATTTAAAAAAAAATTTAAAAAAGCGTTGAAATTTAGAGCGATATATGTTAATTTATTATGTATGGATTGTGTCATTATTATTTGGATAAATATGTCATTTACATATCGCTTTATGAAAAAAGGTAAGTGTAAACAAGGAGGACTTTAAAATGGCTTTCGCAGTTGAACAAGAAATGATGGAGTATTTGCCTGTAATTAAAGTTATAGGCGTTGGCGGCGGCGGCGGTAACGCTATCAACCGCATGGTAAAGATGGAAGTTCAGAATGTTGAGTTTATTGCAATAAATACAGACGAGCATGTTCTTCGTTTTTCCAAAGCCAACCAGAAAATCCAGATTGGTGAGAAGCTCACCAGAGGTAAGGGTGCAGGCTCTAAGCCTGAAATTGGTAAAAAAGCAGCAGAAGAGAGCAGAGAAGATATTGCAGCTCTTCTGAAAGATACAGATATGGTATTTGTTACTGCCGGTATGGGCGGCGGTACAGGTACAGGCGCTGCTCCTGTAATCGCTCAGATTGCTAAGGATATGGGCATCCTTACAGTTGCAGTTGTTACAAAGCCTTTCGGCTTCGAGGGTAAAAAGCGTATGGCTCAGGCTGAGCAGGGTATTGCAGAGCTTGCAGCTGCTGTTGACTCACTCATCATCGTTCCTAACGACAGACTCAGACTGGTTTCTGACCAGAGCATCACTCTCCAGAATGCTTTCTCTATCGCTGACGATGTTCTCAGACAGGGTGTTCAGAGTATCTCTGACCTTATCCTTATTCCTGGTCTTGTTAACCTTGACTTTGCAGACGTTACTTCAATCATGAAGGACGCAGGCAAGGCTCACATGGGTATCGGCAGAGCTACAGGCAAGGACAAGGCAAAGGTTGCAGCAGAAATGGCTGTTTCCAGCCCATTGCTTGAAAGCACAATCGACGGCGCTTCAGGTCTTCTTGTTAACATCACAGCAGGACCTACAGCAACTCTCGACGAAATCTATGAGGCTTCACAGAGCATCACAGAAAAGGCTAACGAGGATGCAAGCATCATTTGGGGTGCTGTTATCAACGACAACATGGACGATGAAATCAGCGTAACAGTTATCGCTACAGGCTTCGACAGCAACAACCTCGGCGCACAGTCTGCAAAGACTGAGGAGCCGGAAACACAGGCTGCTACTGCTGAAGAGAAAAAGCCGGAGAAGAAGGCTGAGAGAACTTCAAGAGTTATCGACGAAGACGACGACTTCTACAACATCATGTCCATCTTCAACAAATAATTTCTTTTATTTCCGCCGTGCCAAGGTTTACGCTGGATGTTAACGACAGCACACGGCGGGCGAGACTTTTGTTTCCGACCTGCAAAGGTTAGATAATGTATCTGACATCTGCACAGGCCGGGCGAGACCTTCCTTTTAATCTTTGGGAGGCTGCTCACATAGAGGTTTATTTTAAAATATGTAACAATTACCGTGGTTCCTTGAATTTTGAGCCACGGTTTGTTTTTTATCGTTTTGTATTTTATCTCGTAGGGGCGGATTAACATTCTATCGGTTAAAGTAAGCTCTATGATAAAAATAAGGCGGTTTAATCCAATGAAATTTACTGTTTGATGAACCCATTCCATATTTAAAATTTACCGTTGTGTTGCTGGGTAAATATTTAGTTTTACCCTAAGAGATAGCTTTTTGAAATAGTGATTTGTTACATCTAAAAGGCTGTATTTTAAATAACAATTTTTAATAAAATAATGGGCTTATCTTGTCATGTAAAATAAAAAAATACTTGACAGAATGTATGGTTATATGGTATCATTTGAAATTGACGGGGTGTGTTTATTTACGTAAAAAGTTGTTCGTAAATATGCTTAAAAAGATGTAAACATTCCGTTTTATTGTGTGAAAAACAGGAAACACATGAATAATTTGCTGTTGACCCGCCAAAATTATTTTGGTGGTTAACATAAATCAATTTCTTATTCATTAGTGAGGAAAGGAGGAAAATCATGCCAACCTTTAACCAATTGGTTCGCAAGGGAAGAGAAGTTTCCGAGAAGAAAGCAAAGGCTCCTGCACTTTTGAAGGGCTGGAACTCAAAGAAGCGCTGCGCTATCAACCAGAGCTCACCACAAAAGAGAGGCGTATGCACAGCTGTTAAAACTGCTACACCTAAGAAGCCAAACTCAGCTTTGAGAAAAATTGCCAGAGTTAAGCTTTCAAACGGTATTGAAGTCAGTTCCTATATCCCAGGTGTGGGACACAACCTTCAGGAGCACAGCGTTGTTCTTATTCGTGGAGGACGTGTAAAGGATCTCCCTGGTGTGCGTTACCATATCATCAGAGGCACACTTGATGCACAGGGCGTTGCAAAGCGTATGCAGGCTCGCTCTAAGTACGGCGCAAAGCGTCCAAAGGCAGGTAAGAAATAAGGAATTGACAAAACTACCCATTAAGTTATTTACGTAACTGTGATGCAATACACAGGTGCTTTATATATAAGCCTCTGTGTGGCATACGGGAGTTTGTCGCTTTCGAGTACCTATGATATCTCAAATATTGTGAAGGAGGGAAGTAAAGTGCCAAGAAGAGGCCAAATCGCAAAACGTGATGTTTTGCCAGATCCGCTTTATAATTCAAAGCTCGTAACACGTCTTATCAACAACATTATGTACGATGGTAAGAAGGGTGTTTCTCAGAAAATCGTTTATGGTGCATTCGACATCATAGCAGAAAAGACAGGCAAGGATCCATTGGAGGTATTCGAGCAGGCAATGGAGAATGTAATGCCTGTATTGGAAGTTAAGGCTCGTCGTGTAGGCGGTGCAACATACCAGGTTCCGATGGAAGTACGTCCTGAGAGAAGACAGACACTGGGTCTTCGCTGGCTCTCCAAGTATTCAAGACTTCGTGGAGAGAGAACAATGAAGGAGAAACTTGCAGGCGAAATCCTCGATGCTGTTAACGGTGCAGGCGGCGCAGCTAAGAAGCGTGACGATACACACAAGATGGCAGAAGCAAACAGAGCATTTGCACATTACAGATGGTAATTATATACCGGCAGCATAATTTTTAACAGGAGGATTTCATGGCTAGACAGGTTTCACTTGAAATGACAAGAAATATCGGTATCATGGCTCACATCGATGCCGGTAAAACAACAACCACAGAGCGTATCCTGTTCTACACAGGTATCAACCACAAAATGGGCGAAACCCACGACGGTGGCGCAACCATGGACTGGATGGTACAGGAGCAGGAAAGAGGTATTACAATTACCTCCGCTGCAACAACCTGTTTCTGGAAAAAACACAGAATTAACATCATCGACACTCCAGGACACGTTGACTTCACAGTTGAAGTTGAGCGTTCATTGAGAGTTTTGGACGGTTCTGTTACAGTTCTCTGTGCTAAGGGCGGCGTTGAGCCACAGTCAGAAACAGTTTGGCGTCAGGCTGACAACTACGGCGTTCCAAGAATGGTATACGTTAACAAGATGGATATCATGGGCGCTAACTTCTACAGAGTTGTTCAGATGATGAAAGACAGACTTAAATGTAATGCTGTTCCGATTCAGCTCCCAATCGGTGCTGAGGACACATTCAAGGGAATTATCGACCTCGTAGAGATGAAGGCTGAGGTTTACTATGATGACCTCGGTAAGGATATGAGAGACGAGCCAATTCCTGAGGATATGATGGAACTTGCTCAGAAATATCATGATGAGCTTATCGAAGCTGTTGCAGAACAGGACGAGGAGCTCATGGAGAAATACTTCAACGGTGAGGAACTCACCATTGATGAAATCAAGAGCACAATCCGTAAAGCAACTATCAACAACACCATGGTTCCTGTAACCTGCGGTACTTCTTACCGTAACAAGGGTGTTCAGAAGCTTTTGGACGCTATCGTTGATTACATGCCTGCTCCAACAGACATTCCTGCTATCAAGGGTATCAACCCTGAGACAGAGGAGGAAACATGCAGACATGCTTCCGACGAAGAGCCATTCTCAGCTCTTGCATTTAAGATTGCTACTGACCCATACGTTGGTAAGCTCTGCTTCTTCAGAGTTTACTCAGGTATGATTAAGGCCGGTACAACAGTTTATAACTCATCTAAGGATAACAACGAGAGAATCGGACGTATCCTTCAGATGCACGCTAACGACAGAAAGGATATCGACACTTGCTATGCAGGTGATATCGCTGCTGCTGTTGGTCTTAAAAATACAACAACCGGTGACACACTCTGTGACGAGAAGAACCCGGTAATTTTGGAATCAATGGAATTCCCGGATCCAGTTATCCGTGTTGCTATTGAGCCAAAGACAAAAGCCGGTCAGGAGAAGATGGGTATTGCTCTTGCAAAGCTTGCAGAAGAAGACCCAACCTTCAAGGCTTACACAGACGAAGAGACCGGACAAACAATCATCGCCGGTATGGGTGAGCTTCACCTCGAAATCATCGTAGACAGACTTCTCCGTGAATTTAAGGTTGAAGCTAATATCGGTAAGCCACAGGTTGCATACAAGGAAACAATCCGCAAGAATGCAGATGTTGACCAGAAGTATGCAAGACAGTCAGGCGGTAAGGGACAGTACGGTCACGTTAAGATCAGAGTTTCTCCAAACCCAGAAAAGGGCTACGAGTTCGTAAACTCTGTTGTCGGCGGTGCTATCCCGAAGGAATACATCCCTGCTGTTGACGCAGGTATCCAGGGCGCAATGCAGTCCGGTGTACTTGCAGGCTACAATGTAGTTGACGTTAAGGTAGAGCTCTATGACGGTTCTTACCACGAGGTTGACTCATCTGAAATGGCATTTAAGATTGCCGGTTCTATGGCTTTCAAGGAGGCTATGAAGAAGGCAGATCCTGTTCTTTTGGAGCCTATCATGAAGGTTACTGTTATCGTACCTGAGGAGTATATGGGCGACGTTATCGGCGATCTCAACTCCCGTCGTGGTATGATTCAGGGCATGGAAGCTGAAAACGGCGCACAGAGAATCAATTCTATGGTTCCGCTTTCAGAGATGTTTGGTTATGCAACAGACATGCGTTCCAAGACCCAGGGTCGTGGACAGTATGTTATGGAGCCAAGCCACTATGCAGAAGTTCCAAAGAACATTGCAGAAAAGGTTATGAGCGACCGTACAAAGAAGGACTAATCCTTTTTTGAAACTATAAAACACAAATTTTTCAGGAACTTACAACGGTATTTTCGTTGTAAGTTCTGAAAATATTCTAAAAAGCTATTGCAATTTCTAATTAAAATTGGTACAATAGCTACAATAAAGTAAATTTATCATTTACTAATAAAAGGAGGAAATTTCCAATGGCAAGAGAAAAGTTTGAAAGAAACAAACCCCATGTAAACATTGGTACAATTGGTCACGTTGACCACGGTAAGACAACTCTTACAGCTGCTATCACAAAGGTTCTCAACCTCAACGGTGAGGCAGATTTCGTTGATTATGCAAACATCGATAAGGCTCCGGAAGAGAGAGAGCGTGGTATCACAATTAACACAGCTCACGTTGAGTATCAGACAGAGAAGCGTCACTATGCTCACGTTGACTGCCCAGGACATGCTGACTATGTTAAGAACATGATCACTGGTGCTGCTCAGATGGACGGCGCTATCCTCGTTGTTTCTGCTGCTGATGGTCCTATGCCACAGACAAGAGAGCACATCCTTCTTTCCCGTCAGGTTGGCGTTCCTTACATCGTTGTATTCATGAACAAAACTGACCAAGTTGACGACCCAGAGCTCCTCGAGCTCGTAGAGATGGAGATCCGTGACCTCCTCAACGAGTATGAGTTCCCAGGCGACGACACACCAATCATCAAGGGTTCTGCTTACCTCGCACTCACAAGCGATTCTAAGGATCCTAACGCTCCTGAGTATCAGTGCATCCACGAGCTTATGGACGCTGTTGACAGCTTCATCCCAACTCCAGAAAGAAAGTCTGACCTTCCTTTCCTTATGCCTGTTGAAGACGTATTCACAATCACAGGCCGTGGTACAGTTGCTACTGGTAGAGTTGAGAGAGGTACAGTTAAGGTTTCTGAGGAAGTTGAAATCGTTGGTCTCACAGAGGATAAGAGAAAAGTTGTTGTTACAGGTCTTGAAATGTTCAGAAAGTCACTCGACTATGCTGAGGCTGGTGACAACGTAGGTGTTCTTCTCCGTGGTGTTCAGAGATCTGAAATCGAAAGAGGACAGGTTCTTGCAAAGCCAGGTTCAATTCACCCACACACAAAGTTCCGTGGCCAGGTTTACGTTCTTACTAAGGACGAAGGTGGCCGTCATACACCATTCTTCAACAACTATCGTCCACAGTTCTACTTCAGAACAACAGACGTTACAGGTACAATCTCTCTTCCAGAGGGCACAGAGATGTGCATGCCTGGCGATAACGTTGAGATGGATGTTGAGCTTATCACACCAATCGCTATCGAAGTAGGTCTTCGTTTCGCTATCCGTGAGGGTGGTAGAACAGTTGGTTCAGGCGCAGTTATCGCTATCAACGACTAATTAAAAGCCTAAGCTAATGCTTTAAATAAAAAAAGGAGCGGTCTATGATCGCTCCTTTTTGATATATAAAGATGAGGTGTAAAATGGCTGACAATTCAAAAGATATTATCACCTTGATAGATCCGTCAGGAAATCCCGTAGAATATAAATGGCTCGGCATGATAAAGCTGAGAGGTCAGAAGTATGTTTATCTTATGGAAAATCATGAAAATTGTCATGAGCTGACGATTTTAAAATATGAATACGATGAAGACCATGAAGCAGAAGCTTACCTGCCATTGACAAAAAAGGAATTGATAGACGAGTTAATGGAAATATTCAAAGAAGAATATAAGGACGAGTTTATTTTTTGATGTAATAATTGAAAAAACGGAAAAGTTATCAACGTTCCGGCTTTTTAATGTGGAAAACTTTTTAAAACGGAGATGAAAATATGGCTGAAAATAAAAAGAATATGACAAACGAAAACGGCGAGGACGGAATAATAGTTCTCACAAACGACTTGGGCGAAGATGTAGAATTTTTCTTCTTGGACTGCATCGAGCTTAGAGGCGAGGAATATATTGTTCTTATAGAGAATAATGACGAAGCAAACCAGGTTGTTATCCTCAAAATCGAAAGCGTTGACGATGAGCACGAAAACTATGTAGGAATCGATGACGAAGACCTTCTCATGGAAGTTTTCGACCTTTTCAAAGAGAGAAATAAGGACACTTTTGGCTTTGAAGAATAAAAAATCAGACGAAAGTCTTGACAAATTATAAAAATTCAATATAATAGTGATTAACAAACAAAATATCCCGTTTAAAGACTGTGAAGGGAACAAGACATGGTGTCACAATTCAGAGAGTCGGTGGTTGCTGCGAACCGATATTGTAATCTGTGTGTATAGCTCATCCCGGAGTTTTCTGTCCAAAAGCATTTTATGTAATTAAAACAGAACGGCAGACACCGTTATATGTCGGACTTTGTTGGAAGTCGCAGAGGAACGCACCGTGAGGTGTGTTTGAATCAGGGTGGTATCACGGATTTTTTTCGTCCCTTTTTACGGGACGATTTTTTTGTTTAGAAAAAAATTCGGAGGTTTTCAAAATGAAAAATTCATTTCACAAGTACATTCCATTTCAGCAGATAAATTTGCCGGACAGACAGTGGCCAAACAAGGTTATCGAAAAAGCTCCAATCTGGTGCAGCGTTGACCTGCGTGACGGCAATCAGGCTCTTATCGACCCTATGAACCTTCAGGAAAAGCTGGAGTTCTTCCACGCTCTCTGCGATATGGGATTTAAAGAAATTGAAATCGGCTTCCCATCAGCCTCAGAAACCGAGTACGAAATTTGCCGTGAGCTTATAGAGGGAAATCATATTCCAGACGACGTTACAATTCAGGTTCTTGTTCAGGCAAGAGAGCACTTGATTAGAAAGACATTTGAAGCCATTGAGGGCGCAAAAAATGTAATTGTTCATTTCTATAATTCCACCTCAACATTACAGCGCAAGGTTGTTTTCAAAACCGATATGGACGGCGTAATCGACATAGCCGTAAAGGGCGCAAAGCTTGTAAAAGAGCTTACAGAACAGTATCAGGGCGATACAAATATCCGCTTTGAGTATTCACCGGAAAGCTTCAGCGGCACAGAAATGGACAACGCTGTTGAAATCTGCGCAAGAGTTATGGAGGAGCTTGGCGCAACCAAAGAAAATCCTGTTATCCTCAATCTGCCAAACACTGTTGAAATGTGCACAGCCAACACATACGCAGACCAGATTGAATATTTTATAAAGCACCTGCCAAACAGAGAGGCAGCAATTATCAGTATTCACCCACATAACGACAGAGGCTGCGGCGTAGCAGCTTCCGAGCTTGCTCTTCTCGCAGGAGCAGAGAGAGTGGAGGGAACACTCTTCGGCAACGGCGAAAGAACAGGTAACCTGGATATCGTTACAATGGGACTTAACATGTACACCCAGGGCGTTGACCCTGAGCTTGATTTCAGCAATCTTCCTAAGTACAAGGAGATTTACGAAAGATGCACAGGCATGAAGATAAACGAACGCCAGCCATACATCGGCGAGCTTGTTTTCACAGCTTTCTCCGGTTCTCACCAGGACGCAATCAACAAGGGTATGAAGTACATGAAGGATACCGACTCCGACTACTGGGAGGTTCCTTATCTGCCTATCGATCCTGCGGATGTTGGCAGACAGTACGAGCCTATCATCAGAATCAATTCTCAGTCCGGCAAGGGCGGCGCCGCATTTGTTATGAACCACAACTTCGGCTTTGACCTTCCAAAGAAAATGCATCCTGAATTCGGCGCATTGGTTCAGGCAGAATGTGAGCGTGTTGAAAGAGAGCTTACCTCAAAAGAGCTGTACAAAGTATTTGAGGACAACTACATCAACCACAAGAAGAAATACGATCTCCTTGAGCATAAGCTCTACGACGAAAACGGCGACAAGGTTACATTCACAGGAACAATCAGAATGGACAACATTGAGGGCCACGACATCGCCATTACCGGAACAGGAAACGGTCCTATCGACGCATTCTTTAATGCACTCAAGGGCGTTGGCATTAACAATTACGAGTTCATGTCCTACAGCCAGCACGCTATTTCCTCCGGTTCAGACTCAAAGGCTGTGTCCTACATTCAGCTTAAAACACCAAGAGGCAACGACATTTTCGGTGTCGGCATAGACCACAACGTAAACTTCGCCTCAATCCTCGGTGTCCTCAACGCCATAAACCGCTCAGAAGTATAATTTATAACCGACGGGGAAAGGTTAAGCTTGAAATTAACTCCTGTTTTCCGTCGGGCGAGACGTTTTCCTAAGTCTTTGGAATGTCTCGCTCTCGGTTAGGTTTGATTATTTTATTTCCGCCTTGCAAAGGTTTGATTTAGAAATAAGCATCGTTTCAAGGCGTGCGAGACCTTTTGCTTAGTCTTTAGAATGGCTCGCTTTAATGTAACTTTTTATTTGATTTATTCTTTTAAAGAACTATATAATATGTAAAACACCCCCATGACTACAAATCATGGGGGTGTTTTTAGTGTATAGAAGGATAAAGTATAAAAGGATTATTTAAAATTAAGCGGTTTCCGTATTTAAATCTGCGTAACCTTTAGAATATGCATTTTCATTTACTGAGCTTAACAGAGCCATAACATTTTCAAAGTTATCATTTATAACTATATCCAAGCGGATAAGCTTATGATATTTGTCAAAGGCAGTGATATAGATTTTACCTTTTGCGTCGGAGTTGCTTTCTTCCATATCCTTATTGTTATATATATCTGTTTTCAAAGCCTCAAGGATTTTATCCATATCAGAAAAGTTTTCCTGATTAACAAGTATTCCGGTATCGGTTTCATAATCCAAATACTCAAGGGAAATAATTTCCGTAAAACGGTCAACATAATTTGAAATAATCTTGTAATCGTAAAGTCTGGAGGTTACAAAATCAGCAAGCATATTCTGAACTTCTCCGGAAAGTTCTCCGTATTCGTATTCCCTTGTAATATGGCGTCCATTGTTGAGAGTATAGTTTAATTTTAATTTCAAAAATCTGTTGTCCTCATCCATGCTTATAATAGCCCTGTTGGAGCTGTCAAAATTATATGGGAAATCATATATATTACTCAAGTTATCAACAATTTCCTGATGGATTTCGATTACATCCTCGATTGTTTCCTTGTCGTCAAAGGTTGTATACCTGTCAATATTGTTGTAACCGGTGTTGGTATCTTCGTCTATAGTGTAAAGACTGTAGCCGCCCTCTGAATCATAGAGATATATGCCCACGCTTTTAACGTCTTCTGCTTTCGGAACATTGGAAACATATCCGAACCAACCTGTAATAAGCGGAATATAGAACACAGAAATCAGCACGATTGCACATGCAAACTGCAAAAGACTTCTTGAATATCCCTTTGTTCCTCTTGCGTAGATGATGTGCAGAAGGAATGTGACACAGAATGCGCCGATAACTGCTCCTGCCAAAAACCAAAGATAGAACATATCAGAAGAGTAGGAGAGAACGCTGAAAAGCAATCCCAGAGCAACTCCGCCCACAAAGCCGGCTACTATCTTGATTATTATTGCAGGCATATTAAAGGCAAAGGCGTTTTGTGCTGATTCGGTGCGTCTGCGCTTTATAAGGAATATGCTTCCGGCTGTGCAGAGAACCGTAAACAGCAGCCACCAGCCTGTGTGTATGAATTGATAGGAGGTGAACTGGTCTAAGTCACCGAGAAAAGTTCCCATATAGTGGGATACAAAAGGCACAAGAGCGGTCAGCAATGTCATGCTGATATCCAAAGGAACATATCCGGGGAGAACAAGTGTCGGCAAATAATAAACCAGCGCCCATGCTATAGGATAAATCATGGAAATTACACAATAAGAGATAATGCCGTCAATTGTTGTTCCGCAGCAAACTGAAAGTAAAGCCACGAAAGATATGTTACTGAGTATTGCAAGAATAAGCATCATAAGACTTGCGAAAAATGAACTCAAGTCTATTGTTGTAACCTGTATCAAAAGTCCTATAAAAGAGATTAAAATAACAGGAACAATGCTCATAACCGCAGAAGCTAAATACTTTGAAACAAACATGTTTCGCCTTGTCATGGGGAAAGAAAAATACCAGTCAACACTTGTTTTCTTTTGCATATAGGCGAAATTTATAAAAGAGATAATCACGGAAAATGATACAGCCACAGTGGAGAAAAATGCGTTGTACATTATAAAGCCCGTGTCGTTGCCCTCAAATGTCATGGGGACTTTGCTTGTTATACAGAATACCGCCATCATGGGGAAAGAAAGAAACAGAAGTATAGTGTATATAAGCAAAGTGTATTTGTATTTCTTTATAGTCCAGCCCATAAGAGAAATACAGCGGTTAAAAGCTGTGTACTTATTTGATGTTTTCGATGTCATAACCTGCCACCTCCATTTCGCACATAAATATTTCCTCAAGAGTGAGGGGCAGGGATTCCATAAATATAGGTTCCTGCGCTTTGATTATTTTTTCAATATCTTCCTTGTTTCCCTTGGCGGTGAAGCTTATGAGGTTTCCGCTTCTCTTGATATTCAGAATTTCAAGACCGCCGATAATTTCATTCTGGTCAAAGTCCCTGTCAAAAGCTGCATGGAACTTGTGAACCTGTGTTTTTATCTCGTCCACGTCGTCCTCAACAACAAGGTTGCCCCTGTGGAGAAAAGCAATGTGGTCGCAGATATCCTCAAGCTCTCTCATGTTGTGAGAGGCGATGATAACAGACATACCCCTGTCGCTTACGTCGTTTATTATAAGCTGTTTTACAAGCCTGCGTATTACAGGGTCAAGACCGTCGAAAATCTCGTCAAGTAAAAGATACTTGGGCTTTGCGGAAAGGGCTAAAATCAAAGAAGCCTGCCTTTGCATACCCTTGGACATATTTATGAGCTTTCCTCTTCTGTCGATAGGGAATATGGAGCAAAGTCTTAAATAGGTTTCCTCACTCCATCCGCTGTAGATTTTGCTGAGAAGATTTGAAGCGTTGTCAAGGGTAGTTCCGTTGTAGAAAAAGGGAACGTCAGCCACGAAATAAACTTGGTCTTTAAGCTGAGGATTTTCAAAAATCGGTTTGCCGTCAATCAAAACATCTCCCGCTGTCGGCTGGTAAACACCGGAAATTGTCCTCAAAAGGGTGGATTTTCCGCTTCCGTTAGAGCCTACCAAAGCAAAAACAGAGCCGTCGCCCACCTGAAAATTAAGTTTTTTCAGGGCAAAATTTTTCTCAAAAGCTTTAGAAAGATTTTTTATCTCAATCATAATAACCCTCCGTTCATCAAAGCCTTGTCAAGTATCTCGGTGATTTCTTTCCTGCCTGCACCGCATTCTATTGCAGTGCCGATAGATTTTTCAACTTCACGCAAAGCGTTTTTCTTTCGCTCTTCAAATTTGTCCACATTGGGAGAAACAAAGCTTCCCCTGCCAACGGTGGAATATATGTAGCCGTCCTTTTCAAGCATCTGATAAGCCTTTGTCACGGTGTTTGGATTTATTCCCAGCTCCGACGCCACCGAGCGTATAGGCGGCAGCTTTTCATTGGGAGCCAAAACCCCGTGGGATATTAAGTTAACAGCGCTTAAATAAATCTGTTCATAAAGAGGCTGTCTTGCCATAAAGTCCACAGAAAACATAACATCACCATCCTTTCCCGATTTTTGATGACTAATTGTACTGTATCATCTAATACAATTATACACGGCGAGCAGTACAATGTCAATAGATTTTATTATATAAAATTTCTTGCTTGAATTGAGATTATATGATATTATTTTTATATATTTAACAGAGGTGATTAAACTATGCTGGATATCAAAAAGGTTTTTTTCTATGACCAAAATACAGAGGACCAAAGCACCGGAGAAATAACACAGCCTCAGGTGGACTTTTCTCTTCCGCCGGAAGAACTTTTATCCTTTGCCGATTCCTTACAGGAAAAGGCGGACAGAATGCTTGAAAGCTATCGCCTTTCCGACAGCGAACAGCTTTACAAAACTATTTTGAAGATTAGAGAAAAACTTCTGGGTGAACAGCATAATGTAACAGCATCAACATACCTTTATATGAGCATTATCTATTTGAGAAAAGGTGATTTGGAAAAAGCCGGTTTTTATTCCGGCAAATATGAGAATATGAAGTTCAGTACCGACGACAACCATGCTTTTTCAGACCCCTACATGTACGACAACAGCACGGGAGAGGTTGAAAACATTGAAATTGACTACACACTTCCTAAGGAGCAGCTTTTATCACTTGCGGATTCATTGCAGGAAAAAGCTGATTCCCTTTTGGAAGAATTTTGTCTTTCCGACAGTGAAAAGCTTTTTGACCCTATTTTGAAAATCAGGGAAAAATATCTTGGAGAAAACCATCCCGACACAGCCGTCACTTACTTTTCACTGGGACGTCTTTCAAACAGAAAGGGAATGTTTAAAGACTCCATAGATTACTACAAAAAAGCCATAAAAATAAATGAGGAAGCTTTCGGACAAATAAGTATAGAAAACTGGGAAATTTACAACTACCTGGAAACCGCCTATTCAAATATAGGGGACGAAGAAAATTTAAGAAAAGTAAATCAAATACTCGACACTTTAAAAAATGAACTTGACCTATAAAAAATCCCCCGGCAAGAAATCTGTTTCTCACCGGGGGATTCCCATAGAAAGGGGAAAAACCGGCCACTATGTGACCGGTTTTGATTTATAATGTTATCGAGTTAATCGTATAAGGCTTTATTATTCTTCTGTCTCTTCTGCTTTCTCAGCGTCTGCCTTAGCAACCTTAGCGTCGCCCATATCATCGAACAAGTTAAATCTGAAGAGCTTTGACTCGTCTTCTTTGTTCTCGCAGATGATGTAAGCTTCTGAAATCTTACCGCCTTCGATGAGCTGTGTCAAGCCAACAAGCTGGCAAAGTTTGCTCTTAAGATTGAGATGATCTCCCTCACGTGTGATCAAGTACACATTACCTTTGCAAGTGTCAAGCACGGCGAGGAACTCAGCAACATTAACGTCATGTAAACTAATTGTAGGTGTCATAATAATTTTCCTCCTTAAATGTTTCGTGCTGCCATTTACCATTTGGCAATTTAATCTATACCGAAGATAGATTTTTATATTCATCGGTAGTCAAGCGGACTCTTTACTTGACACCTACATTATATCCATACGAACCGTAAATGTCAACAACTTTTTTCTTACAACTTTGTAAATTTTGCGAATTGAACATCCTATTTAAGCGGTTAAAATTTGAATTTTTTGTATAATTTGCACATAATATTTGATGATGAAATCGTTTCCAGAACTTGGGCTCTCTTGAATTTTGGTAAAAATATACTTTTATAAAAACTTAGGAACAATACAAATATTATAATTGCCGAATTTGAATTTTTACTTGTTTGTAATCATTTTTTTTGAGGATAAAAAAATCCCATATTCCCGTAAAAATATGTTTTTATATTCTATTTTCTTAAAAACATTGTTAAATTCACAGACCTCATGTATAATAAGGGTAAATGATATTTCAGAATCTGAAAAGGAGAGTTACTATGCTTAACGAGCAATTCAAAATTTTTAAAAGCGGAACAGATATCCGAGGTGTTGCCAGCGAAGGCGTTGAGGGTCAGAGCGTAAACCTTACCGATGAGATGGTTTACAAAATGGCTGACGGATTTGTGCTTTGGCTTTCAAAGAAGCTTTCAAAAAAAGCCGAAGACCTTACAATTTCCGTTGGACGTGACAGCCGTATTTCAGGCCCTCGTATTGTGGCTTCCGTTACAAAGGCATTTACCGACGACGGCGTAAAGGTTCTTGACTGCGGACTTGCTTCAACACCTTCTATGTTTATGACAACTGTTGACCTGAAGTGCGACGGTGCTTTGCAGATTACCGCAAGCCACCACCCATTTAACAGAAACGGCTTGAAGTTCTTTACCCGTGACGGCGGACTTGAGGCAAGCGACATCGAGGAAATCCTCACCTATGCTCAGGAAAATGAAACACCTGAGAAAATCGGCGGCGGTACAGTTACCCCTACAAACTACATGGAGCAGTATTCAAAAAATCTCCGTGATATGATTTGCAGAGAGGTAAACGCAGAGGATTACGAGCATCCTTTAAAAGGATACAAAATTGTTGTGGACGCAGGAAACGGCGCAGGCGGTTTCTATGCTTCAAAGGTTTTGGAGCCTTTGGGCGCAGACACAACAGGAAGCCGTTATCTTGACCCGGACGGAATGTTCCCAAACCACGTTCCAAACCCTGAAAACGAAGAAGCTATGCAGTCAATCTGCGAAGCCGTTAAGGAAAGCAAAGCAGACCTTGGCGTTATTTTTGATACAGACGTTGACCGTGGCGGAGCCGTTGACAGTTCAGGCAACGAGATAAACAGAAACCGTCTTGTAGCAGTGGCTTCCGCTATTGCTCTCGAGGGCAACGACGGCGGCACAGTTGTTACCGACTCTATTACATCATCAGGACTTAAAACATTTATAGAGGAAGATTTAAAGGGAAAGCATTACCGTTACAGAAGAGGCTATAAAAATGTAATCAACAAGGCATTGGAGCTTAACGCTCAGGGAATAAACTGTCCTCTTGCCATTGAAACCTCAGGACATGCCGCAATGCGTGAGAATTATTTCCTGGACGACGGCGCATATCTCTGCACAAAGATAATCATCAAAATGGCTCAGCTTAAACAGCAGGGCAAAGAGCTTGAGGATTTGACAGCGTCCCTCAAAGAGCCTGTTGAGTCAAAGGAAATCCGTTTCAAAATCAAAGAAAAGGATTTCAGAGAGTACGGCGAAAAGGTAATTGCAGACCTTGAAAAGTACGCAGAAGCTCAGGAGGGCTGGAAAATTGCCGACGACAACCGTGAGGGAATCCGTGTTTACTTTGACAAGGACAACGGCGACGGCTGGTTCTTACTCCGTCTTTCTGTTCACGATCCGATAATGCCTCTCAACATTGAAAGCGACACAAAAGGCGGCGTTGACATAATCTTCAACCAACTCAACACCTTTCTTTCCCGTTATTTTTGATTCCGACCTGCATAGGTTAATCTAATCTTTAGGTTCAGCACAGGTCGGGCGAAACCTTTATTTTTATCTCCGCCTTGCAGGACTTCGTTTAAAAAATAAACATCATTACAAGGCGGGCGAGTTTTTTATCTCCGCCTTGCAGAACTTCAGCTTGGAAATAAACGTCGTTTAAAGGCGGACGAGACCTTTTCCGTAGTCTTTGGAATGGTTCGCTCTCGGTTGGGTTTTATTTATATTTGAATTGTTACAGCCATGGTTATTTATTAAACCATGGCTGTTTTTTATTTTTCTTATATAGAAATATAATTCGTGAGTGCGGATGTTTTAATCCGATCCTACGAGGTATTTTGTTTAAACCAATCCTTTTTTCACCTTACAGGTGAAGTTGTTGGTTTCTATTTTAAATACAAGTGTTTTATCAACCACCGCTTTTTCGCCGCTCATATCGAAATATCTTCCGGTTTGGGCGTACATAAGCTTATTGAGAGCGTCGATTTTTTCGTCCGTATCGGAAATAACCTGGGGATTTCCCCAGCCGATTATACTTTTATAGGCGTAAGTGTAGCCGCTGGCTTTTTCTGCGGCTATGAGCTTATGGCCGCAGTCCATTTCAAAGCAAACAGTTTCGCCTTTTTTAATTCCGTCGGTTTTTCTGCCCTCGAGGGCGCTGTGAAAATAAAGTGTTAAATTATTTTCCTTAATTTCATAGCCGAAGTTCATGGGAACAATATAGGGAACACCGTCACAGCACAGAGAAATTCTGCAAACCTTACATTCCTTTAAAATATCTTCAATTACATTTATGTCTTTTTCTTCAAGATTTTTTCTTCTCATATTATCTCTCTTTCAATATCCCTGCATTTTTGAAATAGCCACCACAATATGTGTTTTTACAACCTTAACCAAGGTAAACAGAGAAGCCAGAATAACGCTTCTTGTTTTATAGTCCAGATTTTTAAAGGATTTTAAAATTGTCTTTGAATTTTCAAACCAGTTTTCCGTCAGCTGGCCTATGGTTTTGGCGTCGGTTCTGTCAAAAATTTCAAAAATAGCGTCAATAGCCTTTTGTCTTTCTTCAAAGGACATCTTATCCATCCAGCTTTTTATTGTACTGTCAAAAAACATACTGCTTTTTGTGGCTGATTTAATATGCTTAAAGCTTTTGCCGACGATTTCCCAGGAATATATATCGTGCTGCATAAAGCCCATTTGATTGCTTTTGATAATTTCGTATTTTGCATCGTTGTAGAAAAGCATACCAACTATAGAGGACTGGGGAACATAACGGTAAACCAGCTTCATAACATTCTTTTCTTCGATTTCCTTAAATACCTTTTCGGTAAATCCCGGAGAATCGTGGCAGTAAATGGCTTTTACTCTGTCTGCGTTTTGCTTTTCACAGTTTGCCACGGCATAAATGGCGATTGTGCCGCCCTTTGAGTGACCGCCGGTTATTATATCACCTTTTGTGTTTTCGCATACATAGTTGAAATATCTTACACCCTCCTGCTGTGAGGGGATAACAGGAAGAAAACTCATGTTCAAGTCCTCTTTCCAGCCAAGAAAAGTGTCGTCTGTTCCACGAAAAGAAATAAAAATCTGACCGTTTCCCATGAATATGGTTATTGCGGCGAACTGCATTTCTCTGTGTGGGTCAAGGATATTTTTATAGGCGCAAAGCTCCATTTTTTTAAATCTCTGGCTTTCCGCCATAGCAGCCATAAGGGGAACATCATCGTGCCATAAAACCTTCTTGTATGGGTCACGGTATCTGTTTAAAAATTCTTTAAAAGCTCCCAAAACTGTTATTTTGTGGGTAACATGGCTGGATACGATGTTGTGAAAAGGTATATAAGATACCCTGGACAACACAAGGCTGTCAATTTCATTAAAAGGCATTTCCTCCAGCGTCTTGTCGCCGTATTGGTAGATGTAATCTATTATATCTGCCATAACGCCACTTCCAATCTGATAATTTTTATATACCTACACTTACTCCATAATACTTTTATATTAATACACAGATTTACAAAAATCAAGGTTTTATTTCTTAAAAATAAATTAAAATTATAAAGGAATTAGGTGATGAAAAACGTATAATTATTGTAAGGAGGCGATAGATATGGATAACGGTGAAAGCAGCTGCCGCCGTTTTCTTCAGGGAGATAAATCAGCTTTCGACGATATATTAAAGGAGTACCGCCAAAGTCTTACCTTTTTCATTTACAGGTATGTTAAAGACTATGACGAGGCGGAGGACATTGCTATAGATGTTTTTGTGGAATTTCTTTCCCACCCGAAAAAATACAACTTTAAAACCTCACTTAAAACATATCTTTTTATGATTGGGAGAAGCCGGGCTTTGGATTTTTTAAGACGAAGCAAAAAGCACAGAAAAGCCGACATTGAGGAGCTTGACAAAACAGCAGACAACAGCGGTTCTCTATGGGAGGAATTTATAAGGGGAGAGAGAAGCAGGGCTTTAAACGAAGCCATAAGCGGACTTCCTGAGGATATGAAAATAGCTGTGCATCTTGTGTATTTTGAGGGGCTTTCCTATGAGGAAACGGGAAAGGTAATGAAAAAATCGAGAAAGCAGATAGATAATCTCCTTTACAGGGCGAAAGGAAAGTTGAAAATTGCTTTGTCAGAAAAAGGAGTTGAGCTGTGATGAGAAATGACGAAGACTTTAAAAGGGAAGTTTTTAAACGATGGGAAGTGAAAGCAAGTCTTGAAAAAATGAGAAAAAGAAGAGCGCTGGGTTCTCTCTGTATTTTTTTGGTTGTCTGTGCTTTTGCTGTTCCCACGTTGCTGAATATGAACACTGTGCCGGAAAGCAACAATTCCATTGATAACGGAGTTGACGTGAGCGTAACCGTTCCGGAAAATGGTGAGGAATTTGCAACTGAGGAATCAGGTGACTGGCAGATTGAAGTGGATACAGGGGAGGCTGTAGAAGAACAGGACGGAAATGACGGAATAGTTTTAGAACCTACAGCGGAAATCAGCGACAAAACAAGCGGTGAAATAAGGACTATTTCCTCAGAAAATATTATGGAGTTTTACAGCCTAATTGAAAGCGTATATGACGTAGGTGACTATGAAGAAACGGAACATCAGGAAAGATATGTGATAACAATTTCAAGTTCCACAGGAGATGAAATTTATTCCATATCTGAGGACGGATATATAATGAAAAACAACGACGGACGCTGGAAAAAAATTCCAGATGATAAATTGCAGGAGATAATAAACTTTGTATAGGGGGGATGTTTTATGAAAAGAATAGCTTGTTTGTTTATGGCGGTTACTCTTTTGCTGGGACTGACAGCCTGTGAAAGCGGGGAAAAGAAAGACCTTACGTCGGATATAAATCCTCAGCAGGTTAAGGGAAAAGAAACAGATGAAAGCTTTGAAAAGATATACGCAGACTTTGCTGTAAAAAGCTTTAAAAATTTTACCGATAAAGAGAAAAACTCTATGATTTCCCCTGTATCAATAATGCTTGCCCTTTCAATGACCGCAAATGGGGCAGAGGGGGAAACCCTTGAGGAAATGAAAAATCTTCTTGCCGAGGGTTTGGAAACAGAAGAGCTTAATCAATACCTTTACACCCTTTCCGAAAAGCTCACTCAAGGGGAAAGCGCAATGAAAATTGCCAACTCTGTGTGGTTTAGGGATGATGAAAACCGCCTTCAGGTAAATGAGGATTTTTTGCAGACAGCGGCTGATTATTACAATGCTCAGATTTTTAAAGAGCCTTTCAATGAGCAGACATTAAATGACATAAACGACTGGGTAAAGAAAAACACAGACGGAATGATTGAAAAAATTCTTGATGAAATAGATATTGATACGGTGATGTACCTTATAAACGCCATAACCTTTGAAGCCCAGTGGGAGAGAATTTATTACGATACAGAGATATTTGAAGGAACCTTTTACAACAGCGACGGAAGCGAAGCTCAAAGGGAGTTTATGTATTCCGAAGAAAACAAGTACATAAGCTTAAATGGCGCCGAGGGATTTATAAAGGATTACAAGGGAGGAAATTTCAGCTTTGCCGCCTTGATTCATCCTGAGAATATGGAAATTGATGAATTTATAGAGGGCTTAGAGGGTGAAACTTTGCTCAATGCATTTAAAAATTATGAAAATGAACCTGTGGTTGTAAATATGCCCAAGTTCTCCAGTGAATACGAAATAGAGCTTAAAGAACCTCTTATAGATATGGGAATGGAGAGAGCTTTCGACAGCGGAAAAGCAGAGTTTGAAAAGATGTGCACCTCAACCAGAGGGAATGTGTATATAAACCGTGTGGTTCACAAAACCTTTATAAATGTGGACGAAAAAGGAACAACCGCCGGAGCAGTCACAATGGTGGAAGCTAACGACGAAGGAGCAATACTTGGAAAAGAGGTAAAGCTCGACCGACCGTTTCTATATTTCATTATAGATAATGAAACAGGTATTCCTTTGTTTATGGGAAAAATATTAAATCTAACTTAAAAAACAGCATCAACGGTCATCCCGTTGATGCTGTTTTGCTGTGTCATTATTTAGATGTGGAAGTCTTTAAATATTTAATTGCTGATAAGGCAGCTTCTGCGCCCTCGCCTACAGCGGTGGCTATCTGCAATACTCCGCCAATGCAGTCGCCTGCGGCAAAAATTCCCGGAATCATTGTTGACTTGTCTTCGTTTACGGAAATTCTGTTGTTTTCTATCGGAAGTCCCAGCTTTCTTGCAAGCTCTCCGGCTCCCGCAGTTCCCAAAGCCACAAACACACCGTCAAGGGGATATATATTTCCGTCCTTTGTCTTTACGCCGGAAACCTTTTCCTCTCCCTGTATTTCCTCAACTGGTGAGGTTACAATGCTTATATCCTCGGGGAAATCAGCGGTTATCTCTTTGCCGTCTGTGAAAACTGTTATGGAATTTACAACACCTTTCAGCGCCATAGCTTCGTGAAGTGCATATTCGCCGCTTCCGAGTATGCCGACATTTTTTCCTCTGTAGAAAAATGCGTCGCAGACTGCACAGTAGCTGACGCCCTTTCCTTCAAGTGTATCAATACCCTTGATTTTTGCTGTGCTGCGCTTGTTGCCGGTGGCTATAATCACGGCTTTTGCTTCATAGCGGTTTGACTGAGTTGTAACGGTGAAATTTTCCATCCACTCTATCGATACTACCTCTTCCTTTGCGAAAACGGCTCCCAAAGCTTCAGCCTGGATTCTGCCCTTTTCCAAAAGCTCTTTTCCGGAAATCACTCCGCCTGTGCCGAAATAGTTTTCTATTTTGTCTGTCTGCTGGAGAGCGCCTCCGTCCTTTCCTATTATAAGGGTGTTGAGATTTGCTCTCAGTGTGTAAAGAGCCGCCGAAATTCCGGCAGGTCCGGCTCCTATAATTATTATGTCATACACGGCGCTCACTCCTATTTAATTAGTATATGATTAAAGCATTCCGAGGATTTTCTGTTTCGGAACAACGCCTACGGACTGGTTTACTACCTGACCGTTTTTAATTACTACAAGTGTTGGAATACTCATAACTCCGAAGGATGCGGCAAGGTCGCCCTCTTCGTCAACATTTATTTTTCCAACCTTAATCTGAGGGTTTTCCTCTGCGATTTCATCAACAACCGGTGAAAGCATTCTGCATGGGCCGCACCATGATGCCCAGAAGTCAAGAAGAACCGGCTTGTCGGAATTTAAAACTTCTCTTTCAAAATTGTTCTGTGTGATTGTTAATACTGACATATTTATCGCTCCTTATATTGGTTTTGTTTTATTACTGTTATGATTATATTTTTTAAATTGTTTATTCAGTTTTTTACTGTAATTATATAATACACGCATAAGGCAAAAAAATCCAGTGATTTAATCACAAAAGGAATTATTTTAAAGACACTATCCGAATAAGTATTTACAGAAAAAAGAAATTGCAATAATTTGTATACAAAATAATGGCATCAAGTTGTTTATAAATATTGCTGGTAAATCTCCTTTTGTTTGTAATCTTTTTGTAATATTTCATGTGCTAAAAAGGTATTTTGTGCATGTAGTAGAGTTTTTTCAGCGGAAATAGGCCGATATTCTACGTTTAATACAGAGAAAAACAGACTTAAGTGTTGACAAAATTGTTACCAGTGTTGTATAATACAAGTGCTTAGGATGACGTGCTTAGAATAGCAAAAATTAAGGAGGATAAAAATCATGTCTAAGAAAATTATGAGCGTAATGCTCGCAATCTTCATGCTGGCATCTCTCTGTGTTGTTGGTCTTACATCAGCAAGCGCAGCAGATATGTATAATCCTGGTTACAGAATGTCAGGTGAGACAGGCGGCAACAATTACGCAAAAGCTGGTGACACAATCACCGTTACACTCTCAGTAGATACAAACGATCGCTATTCAATCAATGCTCAGATGGAGCTTTTCTATGATAGCACAAAGTTGCAGTTTGTTGAGGATACTGAAGATGTATTGTGGCCAAATCTTTATGTTCCAGGTAACTCTTTTGTTTACAACTTTAACTACTCAGCAGCAGATGCACCTTTTGCAAAGGGTATCCACTTCAACTATTCTATACTCAAGGGTCTTGACTTGTCTAACGGCAAGGAAATGATGTATCAGTATACATTTAAGGTTCTTGAAGATGTTAACAACCTTGACGAGTTGTTCTGCCAGGAATTCCACGTATTCAGCTTGTATGATGCAGCCGGCAAGCCAACACAGGGCGATCCTTACACAGATGTTGTTGCAAAGGATAATTCCGGTTTGACAGACGGCGTTACAGCTTCTTTGGTAATCTCTGGCGGATATGCTCCAGTAGTAATCGATACAGCAGCTCTTGAGGCTCTTATTGCTGAGGCTAATACATATGTAGAAAATGGTGGATATACAGCTGATTCTATTGAAGCACTTAAAGATGCAATCGCAGCAGCTGAGGCAGTTGTAGCAGCTCCAGAGTCACAGGATCAGGTTGATGCTCAGGTAGTAGCTCTTCAGGCAGCTATTGATGCACTTGAGAAAGAGCAGGGTCCGGTAGAGATTGACACAACAGCTCTTGAGGCTCTTATAGCAGATGCTAAAGAATATGCAGAAAAAGATATCTATACAGAAGAGTCTGTAGCAGCTCTTAAGGATGCGATTGCAGCAGCTGAGGCAGTTGTAGCAGCTCCAGAGTCACAGGATCAGGTTGATGATCAGGTAGTAGCTCTTCAGGCAGCTATCGATAATCTTGTTCTTGTTCCAGGTGCAGTTGATACAAGAGAGCTTGAGAAACTTGTAGCAGAGGCTAAAGAACTGGTAGAAAAAGATGGATATACAGAAGAGTCTGTAGCAGCTCTTAAGGATGCAATCGCAGCAGCTGAAGCAGTTTTGGCAGCTCCGGAGTCACAGGAGAAAGTTGATGAGCAGCTTAAGGCTCTCCAGGCAGCTATTGACGGTCTGAAAGAGGTAGACGATACACCAGTTGAGAGTACAACAACAGAGCAGGCAACAACTGAGAAGCCAGAAGCTCCTCAGACAGGTGAAGCTTCAACAGCAGTTGCTCTCATGGTAGTTGCTATCATGGCTGCAGGCGTTGTAATCTTCGCTAGAAAGAAAGCTACAAAATAATTGATTTCTAAGTAAGTACATATATTAAGTTAAAACTTAATTGCTTTTTGATGATTTGCCCCTCGGATTTTTCTGAGGGGTTTTCTTTTATAAAAAATAACAGGGCGCATTTATTATATGACGCCCTGTTGCTTTTTATTATTCGTTTGTAATGGAAACTATATATAACTTCGACAGATAAAAAAATAAACGGCAGTTTTTAACTGCCGTTTATTGGTGGGCCATCAGGGACTCGAACCCCGGACCGACCGGTTATGAGCCGGTTGCTCTAACCAACTGAGCTAATGGCCCTTAAACTCACTGGTTAAGTTACCTTTAGTATTATATCAGCAATGATGTTGTTTGTCAAGAGATTTTTTAAACTTATAGTTATTCGCCTAAAATTCTCGAGGCGTTTCCGTTCATTATAAGCTCTGTTTCCTCGGCTGATAAATTAAGGTCTTTTATTCTTCCTATTTCACCGAAAGCATTCCACATTGGAAAATCTGTTCCGAAAAGAATACGCTCTGCGCCGTATTCGTGAATAAGCTCACGGCTTCTTTTTCTGCCTAAATACATGGTAGAGCTTGAGCAATCCAAATAGCAATCCCTGTCCACAAGGTATTCGGCAGCCAAATCCCACAGGCTCCAGCCTCCGAAGTGAGCGGCAATAACAGTAAGACCCGGGAAGTTGTCCAAAACTCTGGCAAGGCGTTCCGGTCTTGAATATCCGTAACGATAGTCGCCGCAGTGGAAAAGAATGGGAAGCTTTCCACGTATCATATCGTAAACCTTGAACATTTTTTCCTCGTCAATATTTATATGCTGTGTATCCGGATGAATTTTAATGCCTTTTAAACCAAGGGAAATCATTCTTTCAATTTCGGCTTCCGGATTTTCCATTTCGGAATGAATTGTGCCGAAACCCACAAGCTCTTTGTGTTCATTGCACAGTGAGGAAACATAATTGTTTATGCTTTGAACCTGAGAGGGAACAGTGGCAACCCCCAGAACCACCGCACGGTCAATGCCTGCCTTTTGACAGTCTGTTAGCAGTGACTGGATAGAACCGTCCATTTCCATTTTAATGCCGTAATATCCGCTTACGGATTCTATGGCTTTTTTTGCTATGTTGTCCGGATAAACATGGGTATGGAAATTTGTAATCATAAAATCTGACCTCCTTTTCAGTAAAGTAAATCTTTTATAATTATAAACCTCAAATTATTCGTTGTCAAATTATCACAGCCATGATATAATAACGGAAAAGCCTCAATTTTTAGAATATATTGAAAAGGGGAAATGACTTATCGCACAGGTAAAACCATTCAGAGGATTACGTTTTGATGTGGAAAAAGCAGGAGATATAGGAAAGCTTTGCTGTCCTCCTTATGACATTATAAGCGACAGCGAAAGAGAGGGATTTATAAAAGAAAATCCTTACAACATTATTAGACTTGAGCTTCCAAAGGGCGAAAACCCCTATGAAGAGGCAAAAGAAACTTTAAACAGCTGGCTTGAAAAGGGAATTTTAAAGAGAGATGAAAAACCGGCTATTTATGTTTATGAGGAAGAGTTTGACCATAAAGGAAAGAGAGTATGCATCAAAGGTCTTATTCTCTGCCTGAAGCTGGAAGAGTTTTCAAAGGGTATAGTTTTGCCTCACGAGTTTACACTTTCAAAGGCTAAAGAGGACAGATTGAACCTTATGAAAGCCACAAACTGCAACTTTAGCCAGATATACGGACTTTATATAGACGACACCCACACAACAATGAATACAATAGAAAAGAAAACCAAGGAGATGGAGTGTCAGGAGTTTACAGACGGTCAGGGAATTACCCACAGACTTTGGACTGTAACAAGCCCTTCTGTTATCGAGAAGATAGTATCTGATTTTAAGGACAGAAAAATCTATATTGCCGACGGTCATCACCGTTATGAAACAGCTCTCAACTATAGAAATTACTGCCGTGAAAATGGTCTTGCAAAAGAGGGCGACGGCGTTGATTATCAGATGATTTTCCTTGCCGATATGGATCATCCGGGACTTAAAGTTTTCCCAACACACAGACTTGTAAGAGATC
The DNA here is from genome assembly GCF_002160515.1 of Anaeromassilibacillus sp. An172. Taxonomy (GTDB): domain Bacteria; phylum Bacillota; class Clostridia; order Oscillospirales; family Acutalibacteraceae; genus Limousia; species Limousia pullorum. The sequence continues at coordinate 46,241 of NZ_NFKS01000021.1, forward strand.
TTGAAAACTTTGACGAGGAAGCATTCCTCAAAAAATGTGAGGAAAACTTCAAGGTTATGGACTGCGAGGATATTTCCACAATGGAAAATACGCTTCACGACCTTTTCCGTGACAACAGAAAGGCTTTCGGATATGTGGGAAAGACAAACAAAATTCTCATGCTGAAAAATGCTTTTAACCTTGATAAAATGCTGCCTGATATGAGCAAGCCCACAAGAGAGCTTGACGTTACAGTTCTTCACAGTCTTATCCTTGAAAACATTCTCGGTATAGATAAAGAGAATATGGCAAATCAGATAAACCTCACCTATACAAAGATTTTTCAGGAGGCTGTTGATGGTGTTAGTGATGGCAAATTCCAGTGCGCATTTATTTTGAACCCAACAAAGGTTACACAGATTCGTGACGTTGCCCTTGCAGGAGAAAAAATGCCCCAGAAATCAACCTATTTCTATCCAAAGATGATAACAGGTATGGTTATGAACATGCTTGAGGACTGATAAAGATAGTTTTATCTTGACAATATTACATTAAACTGATATAATAACAAACAGATTAACGGTATTATGAAGGGGCACACCACCTCGGGTGTGATTTCTTTGTGATACCGTTTTTTTGCAAGTGACAACAAAAGGAGGCGTTTTTGTGGTAAAAATTAACGGTCAGCCGGCAGAGGCTGCGGGAAAAACAGTTGCTCAGATTGTTGAGGAACAGGGCTTGAATGTTCAGCGAGTGGCTGTTGAATTAAACGGAGATATAGTAAAACGCAGTGACTTTGACAAGGTTGTAGTCAAAGAGGATGACTCCATGGAAATAGTAAATTTTGTGGGCGGCGGCTGATATGACAAGGGAAGAATATTTTAACGCTTTGATAGAACGCCACGGAAAAGAAGCCCAGGAAAAATTTTCAAATGCCGCAGTTGGAATTGCGGGACTGGGGGGACTTGGTTCAAATATCGCCTTTTTTCTTGCAAGGCTGGGAATAGGAAAGCTTGTCCTTGCGGATTTTGACAGGGTGGATGTGACAAACCTCAACCGCCAGCAGTACCGTGTTGCGGATTTGGGAAGATATAAGGCGGAAGCCTTGAAAGAACAGCTTTTGGGAATAAACCCGTACTGTGTGTACGAAACACATTCCGTAAAGCTGACAGAGGAAAATATTCCGGAGATTTTTTCGGAATGTGACATAATCTGCGAAGCCTTTGACAAAGCCGACCAGAAAGCTATGATAACCGAAACTGTGCTTTCCGATATGAAAAATGTGATTTTGGTTTCAGGTTCCGGAATGGCGGGAACCGACAGCGCCAATAAAATCACCACAAGAAAGGTTATGAGCCGTTTTTATCTCTGCGGAGATGAGAAAAGCGATATAGCAGACGGCTGCGGACTGATGGCACCAAGAGTTGCAGTATGCGCCGCACACCAGGCAACAGCGGTTATGAAATTGATTTTGGGACAATCGCCGGTGTAATACGTTATGTCATTCAATGAAAAATAAAGTCCAACCGTATGGACGGATTAACAACAAACACTATTGAAGGCGAGCAATTCCAAAAAAACTAAAGAAAAGGTCTCGCCCGACCTGTGCAGACGTTTATTTATAAAAAGAACCTTTGCAGGTTGGAAATAAAAAATAAGGAGAATGAGAAAAATGAATAATGATAAATTGATACTCGGAGGACATGAATTTAATTCACGTTTTATTTTGGGCTCAGGAAAATATTCCCTTGACCTTATAAAGGCGGCTGTTGAGAATGCCGGAGCAGAGATTATAACACTTGCATTAAGACGTGCAACTGCCGGAACAGATAACATCCTTGACTTTATACCAAAGGGCGTAACACTTTTGCCTAATACAAGCGGCGCAAGAAACGCTGAGGAAGCAATTAGAATTGCAAGACTTGCAAGAGAGTGCGGCTGCGGAGATTTTGTTAAGATTGAGATTATGAGAGATTCAAAATACCTGCTTCCTGACAACTACGAAACAATAAAGGCAACTGAGGTTTTGGCTAAGGAAGGCTTCATCGTTATGCCTTATATGTATCCGGATTTGAACGTGGCAAGAGATTTGCAGAACGCCGGCGCCGCTTCAATCATGCCTTTGGGCGCTCCTATCGGTTCAAATAAGGGTATCTGCACAAAGGAATTTATTAAAATCCTTATAGATGAAATTGACTTGCCGATTATCGTTGACGCAGGTATAGGCAGACCTTCTCAGGCTTGTGAGGCTATGGAGATGGGCGCCGCCGCAGTTATGGCAAATACCGCAATCGCTACAGCAGGAGATATCGCCGCAATGGCAGAGGCTTTCAAAAAGGCAATAGAAGCAGGTAGAACAGCTTACCTTGCAGGCCTCGGCAGAGTAATCGAAAAGGGTGCGGTTGCTTCCTCACCTCTTACAGGATTTTTGGGCGAATAATTTTCAAGGGAGATAGAAACTAATGATAGATAAGAATACCAACTGGATGGAATATCAGGAGAATATGGAAGTTATTCCCCACGATATTATGGATCAGGTTATAGAAGCAAAGAATAATTTTGACCCGGATAAATATACAGCACTGGACGTAAAAAGAGCTTTGGACAAGGACAGCCTTTCACCTGAGGACTTTGCGGCTCTCCTTTCACCTGCGGCATTTCCTTTCCTTGAGCAGATGGCTCAGCGTGCCCAGATGGAAACAAGAAAGCATTTCGGAAACTCCGTTTACCTTTTCACACCTCTTTATATTGCCAACTACTGTGAAAACTACTGTGTTTACTGCGGATTTAACTGCCATAATAAAATACACAGAGCAAAGCTTAACTATGAAGAGATAGAAAGAGAAATGCAGGCAATCGCAAAGTCAGGACTTGAAGAAATACTTATCCTCACAGGCGAAAGTCCAAAGATGTCAAATGTTGAGTACATAGGCGAAGCCTGTAAAATAGCAAAGAAATACTTTAAGGTTATCGGCCTTGAGGTTTACCCAATGGACAGTAAGGATTATAAGTATCTCCACGAGTGCGGAGCAGACTTTGTAACTGTTTTCCAGGAAACATATAACAGCGATAAATATTCAACACTCCATTTGGGCGGAAGAAAGAGAATTTTCCCATACCGCTTTAACGCTCAGGAAAGAGCCTTGATGGGCGGTATCAGAGGCGTTGGCTTTGCGGCTTTGCTTGGTCTTGACGATTTCAGAAAGGACGCATTTGCAACAGGTATGCACGCTTACCTTATTCAGAGAAAATATCCACATGCTGAGATAGCTTTTTCCTGCCCAAGACTTCGTCCTATTATCAACAACGACAAGATAAATCCAAAGGACGTTCACGAGCCTCAGCTTTTGCAGATTATCTGCGCTTACAGAATTTTCATGCCTTTTGCAAGCATTACAATCTCCAGCCGTGAAAATGCAAACTTCAGAAACAACATTATCAACATCGCCGCAACAAAGATTTCCGCAGGTGTTGATGTTGGTATAGGCGGTCACGGAGATGAAAAGCAAAAGGGCGACGAGCAGTTCGAGATAGACGATGGCAGAACAGTTGACGAGATTTACAAAGCCATTAAAGACAAGGGCTTGCAGCCTGTTATGAGTGATTATATCTATGTTGGATAATTTTAAACTTGTATGCGTCACCGCAAGAAAGCTTTGCGGTGACGATTTTATCAAAAGACTTGAAAAGATTTCAAAAAACTGCGACCTTATAATTTTGCGTGAAAAGGATTTGACAGAGGAAGAGTATTTTTCTTTAGGGGAAAAATTTCTTAATGTGTGCAGTAATGGCAGGGCAACTCCTGTACTTCATTGCTTTTGGAAAAAAGCCTTGGAACTTCACCATGATAAAATCCACCTGTCACTAAAGGACTTTAGGGAAAATCCTCAGATAAGGGAAAAATTTTCCCTTGTGGGAGTTTCCATTCACAGCCCTGAAGAAGCAAAAGAGGCGGAAGCTTTGGGCGCAGATTACGTCACCGCCGGACATATCTTTGAAACCGACTGCAAAAAGGGACTAAAGGGCAGAGGTCTTGAGTTCCTGCGTCAGGTGTCACAAGGAGTTTCAATTCCCGTTTACGCCATAGGGGGAATAAGCACAGAAAATATGGAACAGGTAAGGGAAGCCGGAGCAAATGGCGCTTGCATAATGAGCGGATTTATGAAAGCCGATGATTTCGGCGAAAGCTTTTATAAAAGAAAAACACAGATACTTGAAAAGGAGAATAGAGCTTGAACCTTTATCAGTATTTAAAAGAATATTCAAAAGAAATTTACCCAATGCATATGCCGGGACACAAGAGAAATTTTTCCATTGTGGGTGAAACACCCCTGAAAGAAATCGACGTGACAGAGGTTGAGGGAACAGACGACCTCCACGACCCGGAGGGAATAATTCTCAAGTCCATGGAGAAAACCGCAGAGCTTTACGGAAGCTATTTCTGCCGCTATGTGGTAAACGGAAGCACCTGCGGAATTTTGTCCGCAATTTATGCCTTTACTGAAAGGGGCGACAGGGTGCTTGTGGCGAGAAACTGCCACAAATCCGTTTACAACGCCATAAACATCTGCGGACTTTTGCCGGTTTATGTCACCCCGGAGTATGACGATGAGTTTTCAATAAACGGAAGCATTTCCCCAGCTCTTGTGGAAAAAGCCTTAAACGAATATCCGGACATAAAGCTTTGTGTTTTAACATCGCCCACCTATGAGGGCGTTGTTTCCAATATTTCCGCAATCTCAAAAATTCTTCATGAGAAAAATATTCCCCTTGCGGTGGACGAGGCCCACGGAGCACATCTGGGATTTTCCGAATATTTCCCAAAGAGCGCAATAAAAAGCGGAGCGGACTGTGTCATACACAGCACCCACAAAACTCTGCCCTGTCTTACCCAAACTGCGGCGGTTCATATCTGTAAAAGCTTGTGGGAGGGCGAAAAACTTCAAGAAGCCTGCCAAAAGCTTACGGAAGCTCTCGGAATTTTTGAGACCAGCAGTCCCTCCTATGTGCTTATGTCCTCAATAGACCAGTGCATGAATTATCTTTCTGAAAACAGTGTAAAAGCTTTTGAAAGCTATAAAAACATGCTTGCGGATTTTTCGGAAAAGGCGAAAGACTTAAAGTATATTAAAATCCTGTGCAAGGGAAATGACAGAAAAGAAAACCATAAAAGCTTTTACGATTTTGACAGCGGAAAGCTGGTTATCTCATTAAAAAACACAAATCTCAATGGTGCAGAATTTGAAAAAATTCTCAGAGAGAAATATAAAATCCAGACAGAGATGACCTCCTTAAACTACTGCGTGGCAATGACCTCGTTCTGTGACAGTGAAAAGGGCTTTGAAATGCTTTTTAACGCTCTTTCTCATATTGACCAAGAATACGGAGCGGAAAATATTTTTATAAATGAAAATACAATGGGCGGAAAAATTATCGAACCGCCTGTAAGCATTTATGAAGCACAGAAATGTCAAAAGGAATATGTAAGCCTTGAAGAAGCTGAGGGAAAAATCTGCGGAGAATACGTTTTTGCCTATCCGCCGGGAATACCCATATTTGCGCCGGGAGAACTTATAACGAAAGAGCTTACAGAAGAAATAAAATCTCTTTACAAAGCAAAAATAAACTTAAAAAGCTCGGGAGGAAACATTCCCGAAAAAATACTTGTGTTGAAATGACATATTAAGGTCTGTTTATGCGTATTGACATATAGACGAAAATAATATAAAATATACAGTGAGCAAAGCGTGGAGAACGCTTAAATTTTACCGAAAGAGGTGGCCACTAATGAAAAGAATTCAGACTTTGAACACAAGAAATCTTGCTGAGTCCGCAAAGAAGGGCGGCTGCGGCGAGTGCCAGACTTCCTGCCAGTCAGCTTGCAAGACATCCTGCGGTATCGCTAACCAGCAGTGCGAGCAGAAAAAAGCAAGCAAATAATTTTTTATTTGCCTAACCGTTCGCTGTACAGAACAGTTTCCTGTATTCTGTACAGCGTATTTTTTAGTTCCGACCTGTTTTTTATCTCCGACCTGCAAAGGTATTTTTTGAAAATTAACGTCATTTCAGGTCGGGCGAGACCTTTTTCGCAATTCTTAGAATGGTTCGCCTACATATAACTTTTTTATGATTACCGAAATTTTAATAAATAAAAAATAAAATGAAAAAAGATGAAAGGAATTGGGATATGATTCATCAGTATAAAAGCAACGGCTACAACATCATAATCGACGCCAACAGCGGAAGCGTTCATGTGGTTGATGATGTGGCTTACGACGTAATCGCCCTTTACGATAAGGGAGAGTCAAAAGAGAATATCACAAATAAAATCCTTGAAAAATATCAGGGCAAAGAGGAGATAACCGCTTCTGATATCGACGATGTTCTTTCCGACATTGAAGAGCTTAAAAAAGACGGAAAGCTTTTCAGCGAAAGCAACTATCAGAATTTGGCAATAGATTTCAAGGGTAGAGACACAGTTATAAAGGCTCTCTGTCTGCACATTGCCCACGACTGCAACCTTGCATGTAAGTACTGCTTTGCAGGAAAGGGCGAATATCAGGGCTGCAAGTCCCTTATGAGCTTTGAGGTTGGCAAGCGTGCTCTTGATTTCCTCATTGAAAATTCAGGCACAAGAAGAAATCTCGAGGTTGACTTCTTCGGCGGCGAGCCTCTTATGAACTTTGAGGTTGTAAAACAGCTTGTGGCTTATGCCCGTGAGCAGGAAAAAATCCACAACAAGAATTTCCGCTTCACCCTTACCACCAACGGTGTTTTGCTTGACGACGAGGTAATGGAGTTTGCAAACAAGGAAATGCACAACGTGGTTTTGAGCCTTGACGGAAGAAAGGAAACAAACGACCGTCTGAGAGTGTCAAGAAACGGCAAGGGAAGCTATGATATGATAGTTCCTAAGTTCCTTAAAATGGCTGAAAGCCGTGGACAGAAGGACTACTATGTTCGTGGTACATACACCCACTACAACACAGATTTTGCCGCCGACATTCTCCACATTGCAGACCTTGGCTTTAAGAGCCTTGCAATGGAGCCGGTTGTAGCTCCTCCAGAGGCGGACTACGCACTTAAATACGAGGATTTGCCAGTATTGTTTGAGCAGTACGACATCCTTGCAAAGGAAATGCTTAAAAGAGAAAAAGAGGGCAGAGGCTTCACTTTCTTCCACTACATGGTTGACCTTGAGGCAGGCCCATGCATTTACAAGAGAATTGCCGGCTGCGGCGTTGGAACAGAGTATATGGCGGTTACACCTACAGGCGAGCTGTACCCATGTCATCAGTTTGTTGGCAATGAAGATTTTATTCTGGGAAATGTATTTGACGGTATAAAAAATACAGAGCTTCGTGACGAGTTTAAGCTCTGCAATGTTTATGCACGTGAAAAGTGTCAGGACTGCTTTGCAAAAATGTATTGCAGCGGCGGCTGTACCGCAAACGCTTACCACTCAACAGGTTCACTTACAGGAACTTATGATTTGGGCTGTGAGCTTCACAAAAAGCGTATAGAATGTGCTATCATGATGAATGTGGCAAGACAGTTTAATGAGTTAAATTAAAAATAAAAAGCCGTGTTTTTAAACACGGCTTCAGCTTGTCCAAAAACCCTGAATTTCTATCTGAAATTCAGGGTTTTTGCGTTTATCAAGCAACCAACACTTTGATAAAAAAGAAGGAGGAATTGGGGTTTAGC
>NZ_NFKS01000022.1 GCF_002160515.1 Anaeromassilibacillus sp. An172
TTGTATATAGAAAACCACTCGCTAGGCGAGTGGTTCAAAAGAAGGCGACAGCCGGTGATGTAGAAAATAAAACTCCTTTTGTTGTAAAATAAGCTTGCGGTCTGGCAGCTGCAAGGACAACAAAAGGAGGACATTCAAATGAATGACATGAACATTTTATCACATACGAAATGGAATTGCAAATATCATATAGTGTTTGCGCCGAAGTATAGAAGAAAAGTGTTCTATAAAGAAAAAAGAATAGAAGTAGGAAAAATATTAAGGCAATTATGTGAGTGGAAAAAAATAAAAATAATAGAAGCAGAAGTATGCCCAGATCATGTACATATGTTGGTAGAGATACCGCCGAAAGTATCAATATCAAGTTTTATGGGATACTTAAAGGGAAAAAGTAGTTTAATGATATACGAAAAGTTTCCGGAATTAAAGTACAAATACAGAAATAGAGAATTTTGGTGTAGAGGATATTATGTAGATACAGCTGGAAAAAATGCAAAGAAAATAGAGGAATATATAAAGCATCAGTTAGAAGAAGATAAGGCAGGAGAACAACTGACGATGCCTAATTTCTAAAACTCGTTTACGAGTAGCAAGTAACAAAATATGCAAATGTCAGATCGTACCAACGTGACGTGACACGTGGCTGGGAACAAAGGGTTATACCCGTCTATGAAATACCCCCGGCTTTGCCGGGGGATCATTATTTTATTAAATGTTTTGATAAGGTTTTCTTAACTCTGCGTTCTCTTTCTCCCAGCGGTTTACTATATCCATAAGCGGTTTATCAAGATAGGAGAGAGCTTTCTCTTTAATCCAATCCGGAATACCGTATGCGGCTTCTGCTATGCTTCCGGTTATAGCGGCAACTGTGTCGCTGTCGCCGCCTATAGATATGGCGTTTCTTATGGCGTCCTCAAAGTCACTGCTCTCCAGAAAAGCTATTATTGCCTGAGGAACGGAACCCTGACAGGTAACGTCAAAGTCGTAGCCCGGTCGGATTTCGTCGAGGGTCTGAGAAAGATTGTAGCCGTATTTTTTCTCGATATGCTCTTTGACAGCCTTTTTGCAGTCATCAATGGTATTTGCATCTTTCTTTCGGTAGTAACGGCAAAGGAAAATTGCGTCTGCGGTTGCCATTGCTCCCTTTATGCCCTCAGGATGATTGTGTGTCACTTCGGAGGAAAGCTTTGCAATATCTTCAACCTCCTCCGGAATTTTTCCGGTTTTATCATAATAATCACAGTCCGTTATCCAGCCGCAGGGTGAAACACGCATTGCGGAACCGTTGCCGAAGCTGTTGTAAGGCTCACGTGTATCGGAAATAAGCCATGAAGTGAATTTTCCGCCGTAGCCTGCGCCGGGATACATTCTGCCGTATTTTTTCATAGCGTCGATAAAGTTATCACGCTTGCCGCCCTCCATGATTGCCTCAGCCACAGCGCAGGTCATAACCGTATCGTCTGTGAAAAAGCAGTCATCCTGAAAAAGCGGAAAATCCTTTGTTTTGATATTGTCCCACTCATAGATTGAACCTACAATATCTCCAACGATTGCTCCTATCATCTGCCTTTACCTCTCTTTCTCATGTCTTTTCTTATTCTGTCTAAGTGGCTCTGGGAAACAACACCGCATACACGGTACTCTGATACGGTATTTGATATTGTCTCGTAATTAAGCCTTGTGCCCTGTTTGTCGGGAACATAGTCCACCGCACGGTCTGCGCTTATACCGAATCTTCCTGCTGTTTCCACTGCGTCGATGTTAGCTCCCAGGAATATAAACTCCCAGCCGTATTTCTCTTTTTGAAGATTTACCATCTCTTTAACCTGTGAGACGTTATAAAAACGGCTGGCGTTTTCCATACCGTCTGTGATAATCACAAACATAACCTTTTCCGCACGGTAATCCTCGGCTGTGTTTTTCTGTACAGCTGTGATTTTCTCAATGGTTTTTCCCATAGCGTCCAGCAATGCGGTACAGCCGCCCACTGTATATTCTTTTTCAGTGATTGGGCTTACTGCACGTATGTCTATGCGGTCGTGGAGAAGCTGGTAATATGTGTCGAAAAGCACTGTTGTGATAACACAGCTTCCGTCAATCTCTTTCTGCTTTTCCAGCATAGAGTTGAAACCGCCTATTGTATCGTTCTCAAGTCCGTGCATAGATCCGCTTTTATCAAGTATAAATACAAGTTCTGTCAAATTCTTTTTCATATTGAAGTCCCCCTTTGTTTTCTGTGTCTATATAATACAGGATAGGGACTTCCTTTTGGTCGCTTTCAAAGCGACATCATTTAGTTTCCGCCCAGAAGGGGCTGGTCGTATGTAAACAGAACCTGGTTTATCTCAAATATATCATATATTTTGTTGATAATAAAATATTCCACAATTACATCGAATTTCTGACTGTGGGAAAGGGCATAGCCGGCTCTCTCCAGCAGGTCGTCGGTTTCTCTCAGTGAAAGCTCCAAGGCTATAGCCAAAGCTAAAATTGTGCGCTTGCTGGGCATATATCCGTTTCCTGTGCGAATTTTTGAAAAGAGCTTGCGGGAAATATTGGCTTTTTTGTAGACCTCAGCGTCGGTCTTTCCTTTTTTGTCAATAAGACTTAGCAAAGTGATATTGAAAGGTACGTCCATTTCCATAAGCATATCGTCCAGTCTTTTTGGGGCGGCAGCAGGCATAAGAGCGGAAAATGTCGGTGGGTTTTGCTCTCTGTATATAGCTTTGCTCTCTGTATCCAGCAGTCTTCTTCGCTCTTGATGATGTGCATCAGCATATTTTTGGTCGATATAGCTTTTAACATCACCTAAAAGCTTTTTGCTCACATTGAAGGATGATTTGTCGAATACGGCAAGATAAACATCCATGTCGTGGTCATTGAGAAAATCTTTAATAGCCGATACAGCCACCTTTAAAGCCTCGTCCTTTGGATATCCGTAAATACCGCTTGAGATAAGGGGAAAGGCGATACTTTCACAGTTGTTTTCCAAAGCGAGTTTTAATGACTCAGTGTAAGCCGAACGGAGAAGCTCTTCGCTTTTCTTCTTGTGCCAGCGGCTGTATACAGGCCCTGCAGCGTGGATTATAAACTTGGCAGGAAGATTAAAACCGGGAGTGACAGCGGCTTTTCCTGTTTCTATAGGGGAAAGCTTATTACATGCCGCCTGAAGCTGAGCTGCACCGGCAGCATTAAAAATAGCTCCGCAAACTCCTCCGCCCATTAAAAGCTCTGTATTTGCGGCGTTGACAATAGCGTCAACCTGCATATGTGTTATATCCTGTCTGACAATAGTAAACGGCATACTTTAACCTCCCATAAATAATTGTAATTATTATACTTTATAGGTAATTTTAATTCTGCTTTAAATTTCCGGTAACGGATATAATGTTCATATATCTTCCGCTGTCAGCCTTTATCATATCTCTTTTTAAAGGAATGTCATTTGTTAACTCATCTAAAATTTTAAGAGAATTAGGACCCATCATGTTTTCAGAAATAAAGTTTTTGTCGTATTTGTTTGTTTTAATATATTCGTTCATTTTTATCACCATATAACTAAAAAACCTCAAAAGTGCTGCTTTTATTTTACACCACTTTTGAGTTTTATACAACTATTGAGTTTGAATTATGTGCCTGTAAAAATTATCGTATACAATCAGTTTAAAAATAGCTGTCGTCTTCCATGGGCATTATAGAAACGTATTCGCCGGTGTAGATATACGGATCTAAACCCCACTCCATCTTTAAAGACGGTGCCGCATCCAAAATAAAACCAATATCCTTTTTAATCAGCTTGACCTGTTTTCCTGAAACATCTACAACCAATCCGTCCGCCACAGCATAGCCTGTACCCTCGAAAATTATTGAAAGTTCTTGGTCGGACATATTTCTGAAAGTCTCCAGGCGTACTTTTACAGATTCGCTGTCATTTGCTTCAATGGTTATAATTCCGGCGTTCCAGTCATTTCCGTTGATATACTGACCTATATATTCTTCAGAATTTCCGGAGCTTTCTGTATCCCACTTTGTATCAATAGGTTTCCAGTCAAAGTCCTCAACTGCTTCCTGATTGTTTGACTTTTCCGCAAGAGCAGAATCTAAGTCGAAGGCTCCTTCGTATGTTTCTGACTCTACAGACAATGATACGCCGTCCTCTTTAATTTTATAAGTGTCAATTATATTAAGCTCGGCTCCTCCTGAACCAAATAGGAGCATGGTTCCGTCAGGGTAAATATATAACTGTGAGCGCTCGCCTAAGGAATATTCATCAATAAGCTTTTGTGGCTTGTTGTCTTTTGTGCCGTACACATCTACAACGTCTTTAAATTTAGAGCCGTAACCTATCAATAATTCGTCTGTTCCGTTTCCGTCTATATCGTAGTAATCGTAATAAAATCCTGTGAAATATGTTCCGTCATAACCGCCGTATTGATAATAATAATTCATCATAACATAGTTTATATTTGGAAATTCTGCGGTTTCATCATTAGGGTCAGCGCCCATTGCAAGGCTGTACTCATCAAGTATTGGTTTGTAAACCTCTTCCGGAGATAATTTTATTTCGTTTTCCGTTACTTCCTGAGTTTCCTGTGTAATCTGCTGAGTCTCCTGTGTGATTTGCTGTGTTTCCTGTTGTGGCTCTTCTTTCTGATTAAGCGCCACAATTCCTACAGTGGTTCCAATTATGACAGCGGTTGTAATACCGGCAATAATCTTTGCGGCGATACCTTTAGCGGCTGTTCCTCCCGCTGTTTTTACTGCGGGCTTGGTTGATGCTTTTAATACATTTTCTGTATTAGTTCCGCCGGCTCCTGAAACAGCAGTACACTCCTGCTGGATAGACTGCAAAACAGCAGTATTTGGGATTTCCATGGCTTGTGCATCCATATTTTTGAAGAGCAGCAGCAAGAATGGAAGCGGTGCAAGGCTGTAAAGTTTTGTACCTTTCTTTTCCAGCTCTTTTACCTGCATTTCTATTTTCTTTCTTCCGTAAGAAAGTCTGGATTTTACAGTGTTTTCGCTGATACAGAGTGTCTGAGCTATTTCCTTTACACTCATTTGTTCATAATAGAACATGCCGACTACAAGTCTCTGTTCATCGCTTAAAGAGTCGAGAATTTCTTTTACAAGTCTTGTTGTTTCTTTTTGGTCGATTACTACCTCAGGCAGATTTTCTGTTCTGTCATCTTCAAATTCTATAAAAGCGTCATCCTCTGTAGACATTGTTGAGAACATCACAGGTTTAGTTTTTCTGAGATAATCGACTGCACTGTTATGAGCTATTCGTTTTATCCAGGCTCTGAACTTGTCCGGGTCCTGTAATTGAGAAAGATTTTTAAAGCCCTTTACATAGGAATCCTGAACAATATCCAAAATAGTATCTTCCGATTTTATCAATGCTTTTACGGTGAAATAAACATTGTTATATGTACGGTTATATAATTCCGTAATGGCGTTCTGATTTCCATTTTTAGCATTTTCAATCAAATTCAATGAAAAGCCCTGTGGTTCTCCGCACTTTGGACAGAGTTTTGAATCTGCCTCAAGTTTGGCACCGCATTTAAAGCATTTCATATTTTCCCCTCCTGAATTTAATGATTAAGGATATTATACACCATAATCAGCGTTTATGTCAGCTTCCATTTTCGATTTATCCTCATAAATTCCGCCGACCTCAAAGTATACACTATTATCTACTAAATTACTGTTGGAATCGATTGTCAAATACTTTGCAACAATAAATCCGCTGGCACCTGTAAAAGTTTTTTCTGTTTGATTTTCAAAATATTCACGGCCCAACCAGTAATAAGAGCCTGTTGTGTCAACTGTAAAAGGAATGATTGTAAATTCTTTATTTGCGCTTTCATAAGTATCTTCTGATAAGGTGAAATTTGAAAAGGTTGTGCTGTCTGTGCTCATATCAAGCTCTGTTCCCTGACTGTCATGAAATCTTACACGTCTTTCTGTTTCTGCTGAAAATGCTTTTTCAAGTTTACTGATAAGCTCTGTTCTGTCCTCTTCATTGATTTGAGAAAGATTATCCACATAAGAGTTCAAACCTTCTACGGTAATTGTTTTCTCTGTTTCTTTTAAAATATAGCCCTCATCTGCTGCTTCTTTGGGAAGCTCTGCGATAATTTTAATCTGATCTCCGTTTTTTATATCGAACTCTTTGTCCGCACGGTAGGTTATCAATGAATAGGGTTCGCCGGTGCATTTGTTTTGTATTTTCAATGCTGCATATGGGGAAGTGCCGGAATACTCTAAAATAACGCCGTTTTTGGTGTTAAAAATATCTTCAGAAAAAGCATCCACTTCAATGGGTTCCTTTAAACCATCTACTTTGAATGTTTTCTGACTTTCGGATACTGTTACTTTATTTTCTTTTGCAAATTCTTCGTCACAGGTTACACTTACAGTAACCTCATCGCCGTTTGAAAGACAGGTTTCCTTGTCGAGCTGATAAGATATAGTTGTTTCAAACTGTGATATCCATCCTATTTTTTCAAATTCGTCCATTGAAATTTGTCCGTCCGTATCTCCGGCTAAATCCTGTTCAAGCTTTACAGTATCAACATTGTATACAGCCTTTCCCTGTCCGTCTACACCTGAAAATACAACTGTCACATAATCCATCAAATCAATTTTAGTGTTTCCGCATCCTGCCAATCCTAAAATCATAATAACTGCTGCTGTTAAAAATAATATTTTTGTCTTTTTCATTTTCTGTTCCTCCTGATTATTTAAAATAAGATTAAAATTTGCCGGCAATATTAAAAAGGTGTTTGTTAAATTTACAGCAACTGAAATCACGCTGTGTTAATGCTTACCGGACGTATTATTTTTTTCTTTTTTGGGCTTTTGATTTTCAGAATTCGTAAATAATATACTTAAAATTCTTTCCAAAAGCCATTTAGCCGTTATCGGGTCAAGCTGTTTTTCTTCTATAAAACCTTCAAATAGTCTGTAAAAATCATCTGTACCCACCTTTCATCACCTCTTTTTACTTCATAGACGTAAAAAATGTGGGTTAGGTTTTAAAAAATAAAAAAATTTAAAAAAGACAGATATATCAATTAGTTAATATAACTGATATATCTGTCTTAAAATGTTTTTTCTTTTATTGTTAATCTGATTAGCTCTGTTAACCAATATCCTTTGATTTTTCTTCCTCTTGCTTCATAATTGCGGAATAGCGCAAAAGCTGTTTCAGGGAATGTACGCCAAGCTTTGTGTAAATATTTCTGTTGTGAAAACGAACCGTGGATTCCTTTAGTCCTAACAAATCCACAATTTCCTTTACGGTTTTTCCGGAAATATAAAGATTTAATATCTCTTTTTCTCTTTCTGTAAGGAATTTAAGACCGTTCTTGAAATCCTCGTAATCGTACGGATCGACTTCGTTCTTTCTGGAATACGCCAGCCTCTCCACCTGCTGAACGGTTTCATTGTGTGCGTTCTGAATTTTTTCAAGAGAAGTCAGCATATCCGCCTTTTCTCTTTTTATTTCGTCAAGTGCAGCTTCATTGATACGATCCTGTTCGGCAAGAAAAGCGAACAGGTCATCTATTTCCAAAATGCCTGAATGTCTGTCGTATTCTTTTTGCTTGAGCTGTTCCAGACTCTTTTTAATAGGTGACAGGTACCTGCGTGTAAAGAAATAACTGCATCCAATCGTTGCTGAAAGAATAAGCAGAACAAGCAGTAAAATACGCAGGGTATCATCAAAAACCCATCTGTCAAAGTCTTGTTTGGGGATAAGAGTCGTCAGAAAAAAGCTGTCGCTGTTCCTGCATAGATTAACTTGCTTTATAACACCGATATAAGATGAAGTATCTCCCCGAAATAAAGTCAGCCCACTTCCGAAAGGAGAGGGAATGTATACTCCGTCAGGCGGTAAATAATATCCATCCGTTATACCGCAGCTGAAACTGTCTGCATAATTTATAATGCTTTCTCTGCCTTTGTTAATCGTAAATACAGCGTGATCCAGCTTGGATGGCTGACTGAATGTGTGCTTGAAATAACTCTCGCTGATCTCAAACCCGCACAGTCCGTATACTGTTTTGTCTTTGCCTGTAATCGGGATTGTCATTAACATAACTCTTTCCGATGTTCCCGTAAGAGTAAATATATCGGAGATGCGATATGCGCTGGTCAGGGGAAGTTGGGCACTGTCCGTCAGCTCGTTGTAGTTTGGAAATAAATCAGTATTAAACTCCAACCGCCATTTTCTGTGAGGCATAACGCCGTGTTCTTTTCCGAGCTGTGTGAGTCCCCGATAAAGCAAAATACCGGTATCCGAGTAATCTAAAGAACTGCGCTGCAAATACAAACCCGTGTGAGAGTTTTCGGCATTATCCGCATCCGCATTTACCGTTGCATTCAGAACAATAAAGGCTCCTGAACAGTTGGCTTCAAGAAGCTTTTGCCTGAGTATATCGAAAGTTGCTTCCTGAACAGCGGCAATGTTTTCCTCTGAATCATTGATATCTGAAAAATCAATATGATTTTCTGAAAGGTAATTTTCAATAGCATCGGCAGTATCGACAGACAATTGAATGCTCATAACAGCCAATCCTTCAAAATGTGATTCAATTTGTCTGTGAAAAACATCAGCTTGGAAATCCAAAGTTTCAAAAGTTGTTTGCTCTGCGCCTGTAAATTGTCCTAATAACAGCAGTCCGGAAAACAGCAATGTCAGGACAAGCGCCGCAAGAATAAACATATAGGCTAAGAGCTTTCGCTTCATGGACTGCTTTTTACCTGTAAAACCGGACAACAATTTCATTCCGCCACCGCCTTACTCTATCGAGCGAAACAATTCCCATGTTTCATCAGCCAGCTTTGCGGCGTCTTCGCCGTTTGCAAATCTTTCAGTAAGCTGTGGCTGCATCTCCCGAAGCTTGTCATACAAAGCGTAGACTCTTTCGTAATATCCGGCAAAGGAAGGTTCTCTGACAGCGGTTGCCGTTTCGTTCACCTCTAAAAGCGTTGTATAAAGGTTTTCATATGCTTTGCTTTCGAAATCGTAATCTTTGATTTTTTCAAAGGAACCTTTGTTGACAGGCATGTATCCCGTTGATGCTACAAATTCAAGATTCCGTTCTTCCTCCGTGATATAGCGTGCAAATTCAGCAGCAGCCTCTGCTTTCTGCTCGGTAGTCTTGTACGAACAAAGTCCCACGCCGGCAAGTGTTACAAGCAGATCTGAGCCTTTTGTTTTCGGAAGCGGTACAACCTGCAAATTCATCGGTTCAGTTGTGTTATCGGGATATGTAATGACATCGTTGTAATAAAGAATGGACGCACTCGAACCGATACCGGCAATAACCTCGCCCGTCATCACCATGGTATTGGAATAAAGGTCGGAAACAACAATGTGTCCTTTGGAGATTGCCTCGGCAAATTCCAGCCACGACTCTTTGAGGATAGGATTATCGAAGTCATACCAACCTTCCTCGGTGTAGAAGTTTTCAGCGCCTTTTGAAAGCGCATTCAGTTCAACACAGCGAATTGGATAATCCAATGCACAGAAAGGTTTGCCTCCCGACCATTCATAGTACTTTTCTGCAACGGCAAAGAAACCGTCCCAAGTGGATAGATCGTCATAGGATACGCTCATGTCCTTTGCAAAACAATCAAATTGTGTACCTGTAACATACAAAACATGGGTGGACTTAGAAACAGGAAATACCGCAAGGGTATCTCCTATTTTTCCGTCTTCCAAAAAGTCCGGCACATAATTGTTTAATTCTTCCTCGGTAAATATGTCATTCCAATTCAGTAAATTAGAAACGCCAAGTTCCTCTGCATTACTGCTGTGGCAGAAAAATAAATCCGGCATGGACGGAACACCCGGAACTTCGTTTTGAGCGTCCAGCAGCTTCTGTCCGATCTGAGAAGCGTTGGACATCATTGTGACATTTATGATTATGCCTTTATCCGCTCCCACTGTTTTGTTGAATTCTTCAATCAGCCGGTTCATGGGGGAGTCGGACTGTTCGCCGTAGACGTGCCACATGGTCAGCGTGACCGGATTATCGGGATCAAGTTTTGATTTTGAACTGCAGCCTGTCATGTTTAAACAAAAACCGGTAATGCTGAAAATCAGGAGCAGCCCTGCCAAAAAGAAAGATAGTGTTTTTTTCATGATTTCCTCCTCGTTGTAGATACTACAACAGACTTCCTATCTGGTTTCCTATCAAAATTACCTAAAATAAGTAAAAAACCAATATTTTTTTCAACTTAACCTATCAATTTTGAGGTTTTTGACGGGGTAAAAATAAGAATTCTTCTGTATAATTTATTTGCAAGAGTACTTAAGGAGGGTATACGGTCTTGCCGTTTTGTACGAAGATAAACTGGGGTACCCTTTTCTGAGATGATTTTTTCTCAGAAAGAACTCTGTCTGCGTGCCAACGAAGTGTAGAGTTCCGCCCTGACTATCATGTGATTTATTTATATTATTATATATTATATCATATAATATTGGCTCAATCAACGGTAAAACGTGATTTCTTTTTAGTGAACTGTAGCTCATATTTTTACTTAAAAAGGAGGGATAAAATGAGATGGAAGAAAGAAAAACGGCTACATATGAAATCACTTCAGAGGCTGGCGGAAACCGCTATCGTTTTTACTGTGATGTTTCAGGCGCACTGGTATGCATAACAAAGCCTTATCATGCGGATACACCTAAAGAGGAATTGATCCTGGCGTGGGAAAAGGAAGGTAGACAGCATTTTAACAAATGCCGAAAATGCGGCAAATGGATTATCGATGCGGTGTATAATCCGGTGGTTTTTGAGTGCACCGACTGCGCTCCCTTTGAGTATGAAACAAGGTACTGCAAGTCCTGCGGCGCAAAAATCAATGTTGATGCAGGTGAAAGGTTTTGCCCCGTGTGCAAAAAGAAATTACATTATGAAGGAGGTTGACACTCGTGGCAGAGAAAGAGGAATTAAACTGGCTGGAGGAATGTGGATTCGGCCCGAAAGTAATGAAGAGCATGAAAGTGTGTCCTCACTGCGGGACTGTGGTAGACAACGAGCACAGAGTATGTCCGGATTGCGGTATGAGACTGCTTACAAAAACATTGTACGACCGTTACCGTGAAAGACATCTCTGCTGCGACAAATGCGGCACGGTGCTCGCCGATGATTCGAGATACTGTCCCCATTGCGGAAATTCTTTGTATCTGAAAGTGTCAGGCGGTTAAGCTGTTCGGTGGTTGTTCATTGTCAGCACAAAGAGAAATTTAAACATAAAATAGTCATACTTCTTTCTATTTGGGTTATGCATTTAAGGGTGCGAAAGCAGTAACAGCCGACGCACCCTGTACCCGAAAAGATTTGTATACCGTGCATTCCGATATGAATATTAAAATAAACACAAGGAGGAAAACCGTATGAAAAGAATTCTTTTCCTGTTTTGTACAGCGATACTGGTTATCTTTTTATTGAGTGGATGTGTGGTATTGCCGGGCATCAACATGCCTGATTCCGGCGAAAAAGAAACCATAGACGGTAATTCTGTGACTGAGCCGGAAAATACTGAAACTGAGAACGACGATTTGAAATCACTGCAAGAGGAAATCCGTCAAAGGGGATGTACAGTCGGTGTGGCTTTTATTGGATATGTAGACAGCGAAATTAACGAAGCCGATTTGTCTGCTTATATTGAACTCAGTGAAGCCGGTCAAACATATCCCTTCCTCCTTTATGAATCGCTTTTTATGACCGAGGGACAGGAGCTGTATGCCATAATTCCGGCTAATGAAAAAGGCAGAATAACTCTGTACCCGTCTGCTATGACGGAATACGGCGAATATGCAGATGACAAAAGCAATCCTCTTTATGAGGGAAAGCCCGGAGAGATTATTCTTCTTAGGTGTAATCTAAGCGAGATTTATTCAAATGTGCTTATCACCGCCGACGACGGCGTAAATTCTGTTGAATTTCGTCCTGAGCTCTCCATGGAAAACGGCAGGTTGGCAAAAATCTCCGGAGTGTACGATTTTTCGGTATACGAGGAATTTCCCGACGACAATTCGATACACGCTGCAATGGAAATTCTAATGGAAACCGACGAGGTAAAGTCTTACATGGAGCAGGGAATGTACCTTATGTATACCGGAGATATGCAGGTGATAAATGACCGTGCCTGTCTGCTTTTTACTCTGGGAACGGATAATGAAGAACAATTTGTCGGAGAGCACTATTACGGCGTATGTGACAATTTTATATATGTCTATGATGAAATGGACGGTACATGGACGACTATGGGAGCCGGATAAACCGAAAGGATGATATAAATGCGCAATACAAAACGAAGCGGCGGTTTTTTCCTCTGTTTGATTCTCAATATGTTGATAAGTATTTTGGGAATTATTCCGGCGGCTGTTTTGCTGGTTCTGCATTTTTGGCTGAAAATATCGCTGTGGTGGTCGGCAATAGCATTTGCCATATGGGTTTTGTGTGTTGTTCTGTGGACAGCCGTTATGTACCTTGCAAACAGATACGGAGCGGTAGAGGATGTCCCAAAGGAAAATAAAAATCCGTATTCTGTGGGAAATGAAAAAAATAAGCTGTAATTAAAAAGTACATGCCAAAATGCAGTTAAATCATTTTTATAAAATTAGAAAGGAGTAAATATAATGGGACTTATTAAAGCGGGGCTTGGTGCAATAGGAGGTACGCTTGCTGACCAATGGAAGGAATTTTTCTACTGCGAGTCTATGCCGAAGGATGTGCTTGTCACAAAGGGACAAAAGTGCATCACAGGCCGTTCCTCCAACACAAAAGGAAACGACAACATTATTTCCAACGGTTCCGGCATTGCCGTAGCCGACGGTCAATGTATGATTATAGTAGAACAGGGCAAGGTTGTGGAGGTATGTGCAGAGCCCGGTGAGTTTACATACGATACATCCACCGAGCCGTCAATCTTTGCCGGAAGTCTTGGAGAAAGCATAAAGCAAACCTTTAAAATCGTGGGAAAACGCTTTGCCTACGGCGGAGACACGGGCAAGGACCAGCGTATTTACTATTTCAACACAAAGGAGCTTATCGACAACAAATTCGGTACTCCTAATCCCATACCTTTCCGTGTGGTTGACTCAAAAATCGGACTGGATTTGGATGTGTCTTTGCGCTGTTCCGGCGTATATTCCTATAAAATTGCAGACCCGCTGTTGTTTTACACCAATGTATGCGGAAATGTGGAGAGGGAATATTCCCGTGATGAGCTGGACGGCCAGCTTAAAGCGGAGTTTATCAGCGCTTTGCAGCCGGCATTTGGCAGATTGTCAGACCTGGAGCTTCGTCCAAATCAGATAGTCACCCACAATACCGACCTTGAAAATGCTATGAACACGGCGCTGTCCGAAAAATGGGGTGCACTTCGTGGTCTTAAGGTTGTAAGCATTGCCCTTGGTTCTGTCACCCTGCCGGAGGAAGACGCCGAGATGATTAAGCAGGCTCAGCGTACAGCGATTATGCGTGACCCTACAATGGCGGCGGCTACTCTTGTTGGCGCTCAGGCAGACGCAATGAAAACAGCGGCAGGCAACACTGCCGGAGCTATGACAGGCTTTATGGGTATGGGCATGGCGATGAACTCAGGCGGCGGAATGAATGCGCAGAACCTGTACGCCATGGGACAACAGCAGGAACAGGCCAAAGCTTCTCAGCAGATTCCACAGGAGAGTGGAACGGAAACCTGGAAATGCTCCTGCGGTACATTGGCAGGCGGAAGATTTTGCCCCAACTGCGGCTCTAAAAAGCCTGAGCCTCAGCCTGCGGCAGGCTCATGGAAATGCAAGTGCGGCAACACGGCTACCGGTAAATTCTGCCCGGAGTGCGGTTCTCCAAAGCCTGCGGACACAGAGGGCTGGACCTGCGTATGCGGTACTGTAAATAAAGGAAATTTCTGCCGCAACTGCGGTACAAAGAGACCGGTAGGTACACCGGTTTACCGATGTGACAAGTGCGGCTGGGAGCCGGAAGACCCAAAGAATCCACCGAAGTTCTGCCCGGAATGCGGTGACATTTTTAACGATAATGACAGGCAATAACGATTCAATTGCTGATATCCGCAATTGAATAAATATACGGCAAAAAGAAGGAGGGTCATAGCATGGGACTGTTTGATAAAAAATACTGTGATGTCTGCGGAGAAAAGATAGGTTTTTTAGGCAACCGTAAGCTGGAAAACGGAAATTTGTGCAAGGACTGTGCCAAAAAGCTTTCTCCGTTTTTTAGCGGCCGCCGCCGTTCTACGGTGGAGGATATAAAGCGCCAGCTTGCCTACCGTGAGGAAAATAAGACAAAGCTTCAGAATTTTAAGAGTGACTATACTTTCGGAGCCGGAAAAAAGATTTGTTTTGATTTTGACAACAAGCAGTTTATTGTTACCGGGCTTTCAGATTGGCGCAGCGGCAATCCGGATATCATATCACTTTCTCAGGTAACCAATGTTATTACCGACGTCAGAGAAAATAAGGAAGAAATTTTTTATGAGGATTCCGAGGGGAATGAGAGGAGCTATACTCCTCCCCGCTACGAATATGATTACGAATTCAATATGACAATTATGGTGGATTCACCTTGGTTCGACGAGATAGAATTTGAGATGAGCGAAGGACACCGCCCCGACAGCCCCGGTTCTAAGCTTTACAGGATATATAAAGACGATATGGAGTATATAACGGATTTGCTGATGCAGCGAATTGAAGGGAAAAATATTATAATTACGGACGATACCTGTGTTCGGGCGGTATGTCCGGATAATCCTGAAATCGCAGCACCCGCTGCTGCCGAAACAAGCCTATGGATATGCTCGTCCTGCGGAACACAGAACAGCGGAAAATTCTGCGAAAACTGCGGAGAACAAAAGCCTGTTTCAAATACAATCGGCTGTGCCTCCTGCGGAAGAACTGTGGAATACCAGAGTAAACCTCCGAAGTTTTGTCCGGAGTGCGGCAGCCTCATTAAATGAAAAGCTTTTATATTTCAGTACGCTTGAGTTTTGACGAAGATATTTCGCATTGTAAAAATATCAGTTTATTATCAGAAAGGATGAGGTGTTTTTCATGAAAACCTTGCAGGAATACAAATGTCCCTGCTGCGGCGGCGCCATAGCCTTTGACAGTACGCTTAAGAAGATGAAGTGTCCGTACTGTGACACCGAGTTCGAAATGGACTCGCTGAAAGGATATGACGATGCGCTGCAGGGAGAACAATCGGACAGAATGGAATGGGAAACATCAGCCGGCGGAAGCTGGCAGGAGGGAGAGACTGACGGTCTGCGCTCCTATGTGTGCAAATCCTGCGGCGGTGAAATTGTAGGCGACGCCAACATGGCAGCCACATCCTGTCCTTTCTGCGGCAACCCCGTGGTGATGATGGGTCAGTTTTCAGGGGATTTAAAGCCCGATCTTGTGATACCGTTTAAGCTTGACAAAAAGGCGGCAAAGGCAGGGCTTATGAATCACCTGGCAGGCAAGCGTTTCCTGCCGAAGATTTTCAAGAGTCAAAACCACATTGATGAAATCAAGGGAATATATGTGCCTTTCTGGCTGTTTGATACTGATGTTGACGCACGAATACGCTACCGTGCCACCAAAGTCCGTAAATGGAGCGACAGCGACTATAACTACACCGAAACAAGCTACTTTATGGTTCACAGAGCCGGCAGCGTCGGCTTTGAGCATGTTCCCGTTGACGGCTCATCCAAAATGGCAGACGATTTGATGGAATCCATCGAGCCTTTTAAATTTTCTGAGGCAGTGGATTTTCAGACGGCTTATCTTGCCGGATATCTGGCGGACAAATATGATGTGACAGCTGAGGAAAGCATTGACCGTGCTAATCAGCGTATCAAGCGTTCAGCGGAGGAGGCTTTTGCCAAAACGGTTAAGGGATATACAAGTGTTATACCGGAAAACACCAGTGTGCAGCTTCACGGCGGAAAAGCACGCTATGCTCTTTATCCTGTTTGGCTTCTCAATACCACATGGAAAGGCAATAAATACACCTTTGCTATGAACGGACAGACCGGAAAGTTCGTTGGAGATTTGCCTGTTGATAAGGGCGCTGTAACCAGATGGACGATTATGTTGGCGTCAATTTTTTCGGCGGCAGTCTACGGCGGCGCATGGCTGTTATACTTAATCGGACTGCTGTAAGGAGGGAAAGGAAATGAAAAAGAAAATACTTGTTATTATGATTTCCTTTGTTCTCTGCCTTTGCGGTACGGTTTCTGCTTTTGCCGAAGACGAGGGGTTTGCGGATGAATACGAGCGTGTTCAGGATTTGGCAGAGCTTCTTTCCGACAGCGAGGAAGAAGCGCTTATCGACAAGCTTGATGAAATAAGCGAGCGTCAGAAAATGGATATCATTGTACTGACCACAGATACGCTGGAGGGGTCTACACCCCGTGACTTTGCCGACGATATATACGATTACGCAAATTTCGGATACGGTGCAAACAGAGACGGACTGCTCCTTTTAATAAGCACGGAGGACAATGACTGGTACATATCCACCTGCGGTTATGGAATTACGGCGTTTACCGACGCAGGAATCGAATATATCGGAGAACAAATGAAAGAGGATTTATCAGGCGGTAATTTTGCAGAAGCCTTTAACACCTATGCACAGCTTTGCGATGATTTTATAACCCAGGCAAGAACCGGTGCACCCTATGATATCGGTAATCTGCCACGTGAGCCTCTTCCGCTGATTTGGATTCCCATTTCCCTGGCAATCGGCATATGTCTGTCCTTTCTCATAATCGGAACAATGAAAGCAAAGCTCAAAACGGTGCGCTTTCAAGCGGCAGCAAGAAATTATATAAAGAACGGAAGTCTGAATATTACGGAAAGCCGTGACCTGTTCCTGTACAACACCGTCACCCGAACTGAAAGACCGAAAAATAACAGCTCCGGAGGAAGCAGTACCCATACATCTTCCTCAGGCTCGACACACGGCGGCGGAGGAGGTAAATTCTAAGGGTACGAAAATTATACAGCTATAAAATTTATATCAGAGGAGGTTGAAACTATGGGTATATTTGACAAACTTAAAAACACAGCCATGCATACGGTAAACACCGCTGCTCAGTCCATCGGAAACAAGAGGGAAACGTTTACGTTTTCTTCCCTGCCGGAGAGTCTTGCAGAAATGCAGGCGCTTCCGGAGGCAAGCCTCGATACACCTTTTAAAACGGCGGCACTCACTGTCCTTGCTCTCTGTGCCTACGCTGCGGACAAAAACATAGGTGCGGAAATGCTGAACTGGCTTAGAGGCCCACGTCCTCTGAACGGACAGGATATTTCTTTTCTCAACGACCGCTTTCGTGACGGCAAAACCTATCTGCCCTTTACCTATTTTGCAGGCTCAAAGCCCGACAACAACTACACTCCGTCAATACCGTATACTATCGTTATAGAAAGTAATCACGTATCCGGTGAGGAACAGGGATATATGAAGCTGTTTATACCCTGCGGAGGAGCAGACTCACCTCGCCCTATCAAAATGCGCCAGCGTGGGTCTGACGGTAAGTGGTTTTTATGGGAGCAGTATCTGCTGACAGGAGTGAGAACACCGAAAGCTGCCGACCCATGGGCTTAAGTTAAAATGGATTAAAGCGGTAACTTGTCCGCTTTAGATAAAAATTATTTAGGAGGATTTAATAATGGAAAAAACAAAAGGATCAGGTTTTTTGAAAGTGACAGGTATTTTGATGATCATAGGCGGAGGAATTTCTATCATTCTTAGTATTATTGCAGTACTTGGAGTTGCCGCCCTTGTTTATATCAGTGACGGAGAAGCTTCTTCAGCAATGCTTTATGCATCCGTTGCATTGATGGTTGTCAGTGCAGTTGCACAGCTGGTTGCCGGAATTATCGGCGTAGTAAACTGTAAGAAACCGGAAAAAGCCGGAGTATGTATGGCGTGGGGCATTATTGTAGCAGTGCTTTGTATTGCAGGAACAATACTGAACTCAGCAGGCGGAGGTTCCTTCAGCATACTTTCTTTGGTGTTAGGTCTTGTTCTTCCGATTCTTTACATAATCGGCGCTGTGTTCAACAAGAAATAAGTACATTGTATAATCATCCATACCCCGGAAAAAGGCTTGTTACGGCAAGCCTTTTCCAAAATAAACCTAATTTTAATGAGGAGAAAACAATATGGATATCCGTGGAATTTGGAAAATAAAAGAACTTCGTATGCCGACACCGGAAGGTGAGAAGGTTTTTACGCCGGACAATATACCTGATAAGGAAGAATTTGATGATATTGCTCGAATGATGCAGTGTACTACTGAATTTGCCGAGGACGGCGTGCTGAACACACTCCTATTTGTTCCGGAGGAAATGAGAGAACAAGCAAAAGCTCAGGGAGCTGTTATCCGTGATGACGGTTATGCCGTTGTTGACAGCACAAAGTGGAAAGAAGAAAATGGAAAGTTCTATTACGATACAAAGACAGAGGGAGAAGTTTTCGGAGAAAAAATAGATCCGTTTGCGGAGATTTCAGTGACAACGGATGGATACCTTGTTTACGGTTACGGAACAATTCTTCTGGAAAGAGCCTGAATCTGTTTATGTGTATATACAGAGTAAACAGCGTTATTTAAAGGAAGCTTGTCTCTTATTCGGCTGTAAAAAGATAACAGACAACGAAACAATTGAGAGGAGAATAGGTATGAAAAAAATCATTTCCGTTTTTATTCTTGTAGTGACTCTTGCTTGTTTTTCTGTCGTCGCAGTCTGTGCAGCAGGCGTGGAAAAGCCGGTGATAGAGACAGAAATGCCGGATTGCTACATGGAAATTGGCGGTGGAAGTATTGTTCTGTATGCCAACGCAACTGTGCCTGACGGAGGTACACTGAGGTATCAGTGGTACGTTGCCGATACGGAAAATATGGCAATGCTCCGTGCTGTTTTTGGTGCGGAAGGTGACAGCTATCAGGTGCCGGAGGAAATCGGCGTTAAATGGTACTGTTATGCTGCGTGGAATGTATCAGGAGGAGCCGAAAGCGAACCGGTATACAGCCGCCTTATCCGTGTAGAATATTACGAAAGGGTCACTGTCCATACCCACAGCTTCGGTGATTGGATGGTAATAACGGAGCCAACCTGCACAGAGATTGGAATAAAGGCACGGGAGTGTGACTGCGGTGTTACGGAACGTGCGGAAGTTTCTGCTACAGGACATAATTGGGATTCAGGAAAAATAATCCAAAAACCTACTGTACAATCGGATGGGGAAAAAGTCTACACCTGCCTTAACTGTAAAGCAACCAGGACTGAACCGGTAAAATACAGCCCGGAGTTTCAGGAGAGTACAACTGCCCATACCCATAATTTCGGAGAGTGGGAGGTAATAACCGAACCAACCTGCACAGAGAGTGGCATAACGGTACGGGAATGTGACTGCGGTGTTACGGAACGTGCGGAAGTCCCTTCTGCAGGACATAATTGGGACTCAGGGAAAATAACCAAAAAACCTACTGCACAAGCTGACGGCGAAAAGGTTTATACCTGCCTTAACTGTAAAGCAATAAAGGTAAAGAACATAAAATATAACGGCATTACCCAGGAAAGCGATACAACAAATAATACCGCTGAACAGGATAATAACAGCGAAAGCATTATGAAGCCGACTCATCTCGGCAATGATGAGAAAACAGATTTCCCGTGGTGGCTCGCAGCCGTTATTGCTGTTCCGGTAATAGGATGCATTGCCGTAGTAGTTATTTTACTTGTGATAAAAAAGCGAAAAAATGTTAGATAATAACAGTAAGATAAAACGGTAACGGCGGTATTGTCTGCTGTATGACTATGAAATGGTTCTTTTGAAAAAATATGATCCTTTGACAAAACACGGGATTTTACCTATTGGAAAGTAAGAATTGAGCAAAACAAATAGTAACGAAATAGGAGGAATTACTATGAAGAAAAATATTGTATTTATACTTGTAGCTGCAATATTAACAGCGTTTTTTGCCGGTTGTTCCGGTGACCCTGCTGTAAAGGAACCTGCGGAAATTAAAGGTGAAACCTTTGACGGCGGAAATATCAGTGCGCTTGTTCCTGAAGGCTGGATGGGTTTTCACGGCACGGATTACTTTGATGAGTATGAAGAAGGCTATGATCCTAATGTGATTCAAATTGCTAAAGGTGCGGAAAGTGATTGGGATCTTTTCACAACACCTTATGTTATGATAAGCTATTTTGGATCTGATAATCCTATGATGGAGCCTATGAAAGAGCTGTATGAAGAAACCGCCGACATTGAGCCTGTTACTATCGGTGACTATACCTGGAAAGGATTCACAGGAAAGAGTATAGGTACACCTATCGCAGTCCTTTGGACAGGAGAAGAAGAATCAGATCAGATACAGGTTACGATATGCCTTGAAAACGGGGATAAGATAAGCCTTGAAGACGCAGATGTTCAGGCTATAATAGCCAGCATTAAAATATCCAAATAAATGAAATAGTCTGTGCTTGCATACTGATTATGAAAAATTGATTAAGAAACCGCTTCATGCTCCGTTGATATTGCATAAGTGAGTGTGGTTTGGATTACATTGCAAATAAAAGCACCGTTATCATCTCTTTTGAACAACACCCCATTTGTTAGACAGTTACTATCTAACAGGTGGGGTGCTTCATTGTCCGCAGAATAGGCATGACAAAACCGCCGTTTCAACTGGCGGTGGATAATAAAATTCTTATAGAGCTGATTCATAAGGCGAACAATAAGAAAAACTTCTATTTGGTTGCCGATGAAATTTCACGGCTTAGGGAACTGAAACAGTAAACCGCTATGGACACCTGGGGCAAGCAATTCACTGTCTACGATGACCATTTCATAGTGGAACTTAAGTCGGGACTCAATGTTAAAATTGAAAGATAAAGTCTCATAAACGCACGAACCCCCTCTCAACCGTGATGGTTAAGAGGGGGGTTAATCTTATTCAACTGCTCGAAACCCCGAGTAATCGGGATAGGAAGTTACAATTAACTAAAGAGCTCAACAATAATATAATAAAAGATAAAACCGTTAAGATATTACTAATCATAGACATCCCTCCTCTAAAGAATACTACATTCTTTAATCTTGCATTTTTGAAGGATGTTCTTTGCATAGTGAGTCAAAGTGAAAAATATAGGTTTTCCCATCTTTGCTCTAATAGAGTTTTTGGTAAACATATGCTTTATCATTCTTGCTACTCTTTTTTTCTTTGCACGCCCCAAAGGTATTCCCTACTTTCTCAACATCTATCACATTGCCCAGACACCACTCTGACCGTCGAGTGGACTAAACTGCTGTTAAGGCAAAACATCTAATCCACTCATTGGTGGGTCGTGACAGGGATTTAGATAACATAAGCTTTCCTTTGATATATTCCCCTCAACAGAAATAGTCAGGTGAGGGGGATTGCTGTCGGTTCTGTAATGTGCCGGAAAACGTTGTAAATCAGGCTTTATTTTTCGGTTTTTGACATCAAAACTACCGTCTCCACATGGCACGAGAGGCTCTGATTGATGTCGTGGATTTACGGTTTCGGCAATCATTTTCAGGACGTTCTTGGAAACATATCTAAACCGAAATAAATCTATTATCTATTTTACTGCATAAATCTCTCTTGTCAATGGGAACAAGTCAATATCGCAAGGCGACTATTATATAATGTCAACACACGGTGCTCAAAAAAATATCGATTGTTTTGACCTTAATTCATCTTTTATGTGAATTGCTCAACCTTGACTTATCTCCAGACAAAACTCCATGCACTCAAGGTAAAGAATTATGTACCGAAAAGCCACCAGTGCTATATGCACTATCTATGTTCCTGCCGTATTGGATACAAAGAAAAAGCCCTTCTCCAGCACAGAAATACCGAAAAATGGCATAAAACAAGGGCTTTCGAGGTCAATCTCTGACGTCGGAAGCCCTTATTTGCTTTATGAAATTGTAATCTATTGGTCGGTTGCACGATGCAATATCAGGCTTGCGGTGTATAAGTAGAGGTAATCGTTAAAAAGTGCAGAAAAATTAAAAGGTGCATCGGCACGATATGGTCTTTATTCAGGTTGATTTTAGACTAAATTTGTGCTACAATTAGGGCAAATAAAGGAGGGCGCATTATGTCTGGTTCAGAAATTTACCTTGACACCTATGTATTGCAGCAGGATATGCGCATAAGAATGCCCAAGTCTGTGCTATCCAATTTGAACATAGAAAAAGGAAAAACAAAGTTTGATATATACTTGGATTCAGAGTGCAAAGCGTTAGTTCTTCGAATCCATGAAGAATGTGAGGAGAACTAATTATGCCGCAAAGATATACTGCTGTTTCACTATTTACCGGAGCCGGCGGAATGGATATAGGATTTGAAAACGCCGGAATTAGAGCTGTTTTTGCCAATGAGCTTGTTAAAGAAGCCGCAGAGACTTATAACGCTAACCATCCGGCAGGAGTAATGGTCAATGCAGATATAAATTCTATCATGGATACTCTTGGCCAGTTTGAAGGTGTAGACTTTGTGTTTGGAGGGCCCCCATGTCAAGGATTCTCTGTCGCAGGAAAGATGGACCCAGATGATGAGCGAAGCAAGTTAATTTTCACTTTCCTTGATGTTGTAGAAAAAGTGCAGCCCAAGGTTTTTGTTATGGAGAATGTGAAAGCCCTGGGTGCGTTGGAAAAATGGGAGCCTGTGCGCAAAAAATATCTGGAAAGAGCATCACAGCTGGGGTATACTTGTTCTCCTTTTATACTCAACGCAACAGAATATGGAGTCCCTCAAAAAAGAGAAAGAGTATTTTTTATTGGAATAAAAGATTGCCACGATCCTTTCTTTGAGTATCACATGACAGATTTGCTTGAGCAAGAGAAAAGTCCTGCACCTTTTATTAGAGATCTTCTTAAAGATTTAGGTCGTGCTGGAACCAAGCATAATCCTAATACCTGTACAGCAAAAATCACGTTTGCCACCCATCCAATAATGCGTAAATCCCCCTATGCAGGAATGTACTTCAATGGGCAAGGTAGACCGATGGATGTTGATGGTTATTCTAACACTCTCCCTGCATCGATGGGAGGTAACAAAACACCCTTTGTGGATGAAGAATACTTGTATGGCGATGCTACTAGTGATTGGGTGGTTGATTACCACAAAGGGCTTATGGATGGCAGTATAATCCCAGAATTCACAGAAGCCCCTTCTCGCCTCCGCAGAATCACAATTAAAGAAGCCGCCCGTATCCAGACATTTCCTGATGAATACATCTTTTGCGGAAACAAAGGAAGGATATATACACAGATTGGAAATGCAGTACCCTGCAAATTAGCTGAGTCTGTGGCAAGAGCTGTTATAGCATATATTGAGCATTTCTAAAAAAACAACTGCAGTTGGTCACTCGAACCGACTGCAGTTGTTTTTGTTTATTCACGGGTTAACCCCAAAATTTCTTTTGCAAGATTATCGAGGTAAGTAATCACTTCTAATTTGAATTTGGTTTCCTGTGCCACAACAATTATATAGCGTATAAATTCGTGGACATCAATATTGTGCAAAGCCCCAATAAGCGAAATGAAAAATTCGTGACAGGGTATAACCCTGAGCAAGAAGTTCCTTTCGGCATATTCACGCTCAATATCAGGCACAAAATTTCCGAGGGCCGTTCCGTGCGGTCCAACAATAAAAAGCATTTTAGTGCCACCCGCATTTAGGACTTTATCAGCTGCATGACGAATATCAGTTTCTACATATGCCTTGTCCTTAAGTTCATTAGAAGAAACCCACATCTCATCAAGATAGATATCAAGATCACTCACTTCACGACCAGATGCACCACTCTGGTTAACAGGATGCACCTCAACTCTTGCATTTGGTTTGTTGTACATAAGGTGGTATATCCCCGCAATAAGAAGAGTGAGCGTCTCGCCCTCATAACTCTGCTCTAGAGCTTTGTCAATATACTCCATTAAGCGGATAGGCAAATTGATAGATTCATCAACTGAAAAAATAGCCATCCGTGCTTTCGAATCACGCATCCGGATCAATTTCCCTAATAGATACACCAGTCCCGAATACGCAACATCTGATGTTTTGATTAAAGGAAGGTTATCACATAAGGACACCAAAATGTCATGGTCATTTCCTCTGCGCACAGCATTGTTCTTAGACAATTCAGGAAATCTTGCAGGTTTATTGAGAAAAGGCTCATTTGATCCGCCCAGGGCTTTCTCCAGCGTTTCCATTTCAAATGGAACGATCACTTTGTGACAAACTGTTCTGGCATCATACGCCCCTGGAAGTTGAGACTTTTTCTGGAGGCATAATGGATTAATAGACTCATCTGTTGCTTTTGCTAACAAAGCAGTGAACAATACATATTTATAGGTCAAATGTGTATTATCAATAACATAGTCAATAAAGTCCGCATATTCGCACGGAGGATATTCCCCTGCAACTGCTTCCTCGTACGCTTTTTGCAACATTAGTGCAGCATCTTCTTTAATTCCCATCGCAATTTACTCCTTTTTGCTTAAATAGGTGAAACTCAGTTTTGGTTAGCCCCGCATCTAATGCTCGGTACATATATCGCGCAGCTATCGAAGAATATGGTTTCCACTTCTTACACTTAGCCATAACTGATGCGGGGCTGAAATCGCTAGTTTTATATACCCAAGCATATCCCTGCAGAAAGGCGACATCTTCATATGGCAAGACATCAGGTCTGTTGAGTACAAAAATTAGATACATTTTAGCTGTCCAGTTTCCAATTCCACGAAACCTTGTCAGTTGTTTGATAACTGTGTCATCATCTAATTCTTCGAGTTTAGCAAAATCAAGTTGCCCTGTCATTACGGCGGTAGTTATACCTTTTATATACATGGCTTTTGCGTTTGATGTTCCGATGGATCTTAACTGTTCAACTGTGAGTGCTGCAATACTCTCTGGTGTGATAGTCCCTCTACAAATATTATTTAATCGGTCAAAAATTTTTGCACCAGCTTTAACAGAAAGCATTTGTTCAATAATCTCATGTATCAAAAATGAATAAGGCTGATCAATGTGTGGTTGATATGAAATTGGACCAACCATTTCTATTACCTTTGCAAGTCTTTTGTCCTTTTTGCAGAGGTATTGAATCTCGGGCGAAGATTGGTCAAAAATAAGTTGTTCTTTCATTTCATCACCTCCGCCTTGTGATGCTGAGCATAATAAAAAGCATACTGTTGCATAATTCCTGCGTTGTTACCATACGAAGCAAATGGATTAATGCCCATATACTTGTCTTCAATAATTCTCTTAATCCAAGTGTCAACTGGAACACTAGATGTTCTTCCATAAGCAAACAACATTACACAATTAGCAACCTTGTTTCCTACGCCCTTAATTTGCTTTAGTTCGTTCTGCATGAGTAAGTCATTTTTTTCAGATAACCCCACTAAATCAATTTTGCCGTCACAAACCTTTCGCGCTGCATCTTGTATGTATGGGATACGGTACCCTAATCCACACTGGCAAAGACTCGCATCGCTTGCCACAAGTAATTCTTCAGGTGTCGGAAATGAAAATACTATTTCGCAGTTCGTTTGTAGCGGTTTCCCATAAAAGTTGGAAATGGTTTCGACCGATTTTTTTATAGCCGGAATACTCTTTCTCTGTGAGATAATAAACGAAATTAATACTTCCCAAGGGTCTTGTTTTAGGATTCGAATTCCACGGCCACTTGCTGCAGCAGCAAGCAAGAATTCATCGTTGCTAATGCTCTGGCGAATAATTGAATAATTTCTTTGAAAATCAAAATATGGCTTCCACACATCATTCCAATCTTTTTCTGAGCAACTTATATCAAAAAGGTTCTCTGAAACAGGCTTAATATACAGAATCTTACTACCTGTAATAAATCTATACCACCCATTGATTTTGGCACATCGAAAACATTGCCCACTCTCCCCAATTTTATTGACATCAAAATCGTCCAAAACCTGAACAAGCATATTTACTCCTCGTTTGCATAGAAATATGCAATTGGCTACTGTAACCGTTGACTGGCTACATTATTTTAGTCATCAACTGTTTCGAGAATATCTTCAATACGACAATGGAGTGTTTCACAAATTTTCAGCAGAACATCCGTCGTGATATTTCCGCCCTTACCAAGTTTTGCGATGGAGGCTGCACTAACTTTCGCAGCCTCTTTTAATTCCATCTTGGTCATATTTTTATCGATAAGCATTTTCCACAGTTTGTTGTAGCTGATTCGCATGGGTCTCTCCTCCATATGCTTTATTTGACATCGTTCAAGAAACCGTACCGGCCGCTTTCCAACCCTTTGGTAAAAGTAATTACATGAGCGCCAGCGGCTTTGTAATCGAGTTTCGGAATATGGCGGATATTTTCCAGAATGATTATTTGTCCGTCATGTTGATGAGAAATAAAGTACTTAAATAAGGCTGTACGCATACTCTCCGGCGCAGAATCGTTTACTCCTTGGTCAAGACCAAGAAGCGGTGTGTCGATTACTACAAATCCTGGATCATAAGTAGCGTGAGCGTTCATATAACTACGGAATACCATTGCCACAATACTGTTCAAGAAAGAGCAATACCCTTGCCCGTGAATATCTGCTTTTTTATGCCCATTGATTTCGATGTCGAAATCTTTCATATTGAAACGAGCTGTAGTCAAATTGTCATAAGCACACTCAATAAGCGCTTCTTTCAGCATTTGGTCAATGTGTTCTTGAAAATCATCCCCGAAGTACTCCTTGGGGTGATATTCGAGTTGAGCATCATCCTCACTCGGCAATTCTCTAAGGTCAGTTTCCCAACTTGAAGCGAAGTCATCAATCACTTGCAACTCGCGTTTAATCTGAATGTAGGCACGATAGCTGTTAAGGGATTCACGCAAAGCATCTGCTTTAGGTTGCAATTCTTTTTCAATCATTGCTTCGATGGCATCTCGTTTTTCCTGCAATTCCCGTAGATTTGCCTCTATTTCGCTCTGTTCCGTTTGGAGATCAAGTTCCGTTTCGGATAAGCCATCCATTTGTGCTGTGATTCTGCTCAATTCTGCCTGTGCTGAATTAATATACGATTTTTTATCACGCACCGGGAGTTTCCCCTCACAGAAGGGACACACTTGATTTTTTGGAACAAAGCCGATCTCAGCTTCGCCATTTACAATAAATGACAACCTTTTAATATCAGAAATATATTGGCTTTTCAAAGAACTATAACGGGACTTAAGCAATTCGCACTCAGCAGCTCTGCTTTGTAAGCGCAGAATCTGACTAAGTAACTCCCGGCTATGATCGACCGCATTAGAAATTTCGGTTTCAGTATTCTGCAGGCTATCAATAATATCCTGCATTGCTTTTTCGACATCAACGCCATCAAATACTTCCAATGTTTCCAGTAGACCTTTACGTTTATCAGCGGCAGATTGTATTTTTTTATTGACATACTCCTCGACCGCTTTTTTACGAGCAACACGAATTTCCTTTTTCGTCTGAGCATCAGCTTCGGCAAAGTCTCGTCCAAACAATAAAAAGAGAAGTGCGGAAAGTAATGCCGTTTTCTCGGTGGCCTGCTCTGGTTCTATAATCGAGGATTCCTTGGCTATATCATTTACATGAAAGAGCAGAACATGAAGGAATGTGCGCCATGTCAATCTCTTTTTCTCAAAATTTTTATTCTTTATTACAAAATGCTCACCCTCGATGCCTATCGAGCTTAAAAGTAGATCGCTTAAAATAGGGAGAGGCTCTTTTTTGTTTGTAGGATTAAGATCATATTTCCCATTTTCAAAACCTGGAACATTGGTGACAACATCTACTTGGTTCTTACCGAAAGTTCGAGTAATGGAAATATCACCTTTGCCAGTGTGTATTGATAGTTCGATGGTATCATATCCCAAGCATTCGTCAAAGGGCTTTGCCTTGCTGCCAAAGCAAAAATCAATACACTTAATAATACAGGTCTTGCCCGTGTTAGAGCGTCCCTGGATTATATTCAATCCGGGATGAAAGTCAATTATAGAATCGGATTTTCCGTTTCCTTTGGCAGTGACCCGCATGATATAAAAATCGCTCATTGTTACCTCCTTAATGATTGAACTGCTTTAGCACTAATTGCCTTTAATATTGCAGTGTCAGATTGCCGGGAATACTTTTTATGTACTTTTTTCGCTATTTGTAAATACTGCAGTTTGTAATCCGAATTAAGCGTACTGACGTATTTTCGTCCGGCAGATGTCAACATATATAGGAAGCCAGCTTGAGTTCGATTTATCGCTATCAAACCATCTAATACAAACATTTTTATGCCATCCGCGCAAATCTCCCTCTTAGATGATAACTCGCTAAAGCTAAGACTGTTATCACCGTGCAGGTTTTTTTCAGACACATCGAAATCCTTACCATAAATCGTCATGAAATCATACGCAGTGATCCGGTCAATTGTCATGCTCTTTGGACTCACAACTGAGAGTAGAAGCATTACACGCAATCCTGTTTCAAAGGGCGTATTAAACAAGTTACTCATCAATGTTTACCCACGACTTGATTACGTCGTCATTCACCAAAATGTGGCAGATGCCCTTCTTCTCAAGATTTCCAATTAAGCCAGCAATATTTATCAAGGTCGATTTTGAAAGGGTGGTACTAGTAATTTTGTCCAAAACAGCTCGAAGCCGATCATATCCGGATGCATGGCGATCATCATAATAAGTGTCAGATATTCCGTCAAATGCATCTTGCTTTAATGCCTTGAACTGTTGCTCGCCATCGGCAAAAACCTCACGCACGGAACGCTGAACACTCTCTGCACTATAATAGGCCATGCGTTGATTAGCAAAATCCTTTCGATAACGGGATGGCAACGAATTAATCGTATCAGCTGTAACTATGTTATTGATTTTTTCAGCATAGACCTCACAGAGTGCGTTAATATACGGCAGCTCACCTGTTTTGAGAGCGCTTTGTGGAATCAACTGTACAGGAAGCGTTATCTCTTCATTTCCAAGATAAATAACCCGAGTAGTCGGATCATATCTCGTAGGAGTTAAGGGTGTATATGGGGTTCCATTTTCGTCAACTGATGGCGAACCTTGATTTTCAAAAACATTGATGCTTAGATTTTCCACATGATTCGCATGAACAGATCTATCCCCGTATTGATTTACTTGGGTAAGCGGTGCACTGGCAGACGGCACCTGCGCAGATTCATTTTTCTGAATTTCGCTTGCCATACACTTTACCTCCATTATAATTTGAGATTCTCCACATGATTAATATGAATAGGGTGATCACCATATTGATTTACAACTGTTTGGTGTATTATCTTTTCTTCAGATGGTTCTGCGGCACCTGATGGCTGTTTGTCATCCACGACCTCCGCATCCGCACTCTCAGGCTCATCTTCGGGTGGGTCTGTTTTTTTATTATCTTGCCTTATTTGCTCTGCAATTTGATGCGTTGCTCGTTCAAAAGAGTCAGCAAATATAGATAATGTCCGTCCCATAGAATCTGTAATTGTCCTTGAATCTGATTGTATTTTTGAGAGTGGGTTCTCTTCTAAAGTGGAATCTTGCTGAGATATAACAGTTACATCATATAAAGTTACCGTAATAGGCTGCGTCAGTGATTCACCCGCGGTTCCTGTATACCTTCGTTCCTTGCGTGGCTTTTTAGTACCAAGCGCCTCCAGTGTATCTTTTCCAAATCGATTTTGCTCACGGCGTTTTACTAGAATAAAGTGCAAAACTCCAAGGAGAAAAGGCTGAAAGGAAAATTCAGTTGTCATTCTCATCTCATGCTTGGATATAGGGGTACCTTTAGCTTTAATATAAAAAGTTTCATCTTCCGGTATTGTATCATCGTTTTCAATAATCTCGAGAAGAGCTTTTACAAGCCAGTCTTTCATCTCCATGTTCAGATGCCAATTTACAAACTCCGACATTCTCTTAAGAGGGTCGGGGCTTTTACTTTTTACTGCACTATCAAAAGCTGTGCTAACAGCAATGTCATTAAACGGAACATTGATGCTACCCTCAATTTCACATTCTCGATATTGCGATGTGTCTTTTGCAGCCCCGTAATTTCGTGAGCCAGTAAATGTATAAATCAGATCTTGCATGAGGATGGGTGCTGCATGACTGTCCTTTTTTCCAGCTTTATGATCACGGGCTTTTTCACCAGGAAGAGTTGCCTGAATAAGCAAGAAAAAGAAGACGCCTCCGCATAAAAATGGCTGTTTTTCAATTTGCATTTTCACTCCTCCTCAAAAAATAACTCAAGTAACTGAAGTAATGCGTTGAGGACCTCTGTGCCTATTGACATCGACTGAAGTAACAATAGGTTAGATTTAGAAGGTCGGACAAGCCATACTTGCACAAACACACAATAGATTAATTTTGATTATATCACATATTCTCGAAAATTACTATCCTGTTTGTGCAAATTTGTTCTGCAAACGCAGAAATATGTCAGCAATAAGGGAATTGATCTTCAGCAATATATAGCAAGGAGGTGAACGACATGGCAAGCAACAAGAAGCAGACTTCCAAGGCAGTAGCTACCAAGGCAAGTCAGATTCTCAAAGACGGTCGCTACAGTAGTAAGTCAAAGTCTGTCGCAGGCAGCGCTTTGGCGCAAACCAGATCTGGAAAGAAAAAATAAGGTCTGAAACCGATGGGTAGTGACGTATTAGCCAATACGCCTGCCCATCCCCTTCGGGGGATTATTAAGTTTTTAATTCGTGTTTCTATCCTGAGCATGGCAAAGAGCCGCTCACCGCCCAACACCGCATCACCTGATCACTGATGGCTCAACGGCATCCGGCGGTACAACTGAATACTGTGGCTGCCTTTTGAGCGGGTTAGCTGCAATCCGAAACGGAGAGATTCGTTTGGACTGCGGTTGGTCTTTTGCACCCATTTTGCGGCTATCTTCAATTCCTCCGTTCCGAGAAATCGACAAACGGAGGAATTTTTATGCCAAATCAAGATAAGCAGTACACCATTTATCTTCGGTCAGCCAACCTGAGAGTCCCTTGTACCAAACAGCAGTTTGACGATTATTACCGCGATATCAACGCCTATCGCCGCACCCAGATGAATCACGGGCGTTGCGTATGCCCACCGTCCAAGTGGCTTCATTGCGATATGGACTGCTGTACCTGTCCTCATCGCACCAGCGGCGACATCAGCTACCTCGATGACAGCCGTGTGGATGACGAAGGTAATGAAATGACCTGGCTGGATCATCTGCAGGAAAAGATGCCGGATCTCCAGAGTCCGTCCTTCGATGATACATACGCAGAACAGTCCGAGATGCAGACAATCATCGCTCGGCTCAATGAAATCATGCCCCAAGCCATTATAATTGGTCAGCTTCGGGAGCAAGGACTTAGTGACACAGCCATTTCAAAAGAAATCGGTGTGCCGAGAAAGACTTTTACCGATCGGCTCAAGAAAGCCAGAGACCGTTTGAAAAAAGAATTCCCGGAACTTTTTTGAGAATTTTTCGATTTGCCCGCCAAAACGCCATTCTCGTTTCCATTGGGTTGTGTAAGGAGCAACACAGACACCGCTCCTTCCAGGGAGGTGAATGAGAATGTACGAGTCCGAAAACACGATGATGACTCAGGAAGATGAACTGGTTGATATCCTCTTGGACTTCATCATCGTATCCGCAAATCTGGCGAAGAAAATCAACCAGGCAGTCAAACAGAAGCAAATCAAGGAAGGAGACACCGTCAATGGGCAAAATCAGCGAACTGGACATGGCAATCAGCGACCTTCGCAAAGCTGCTGCCACTATTAACAATGTAGCGGACACCCTGGCTGAGATGTTCAGCGGTGCCGCCACCGAGGAAACTCCCGTCAATGAACCTCCTCTCACGCTGGAACAGGTCAGAGCTGTTCTCGCCGAAAAGTCCCGCAACGGTCACACCGCTGAGATTCGTACTCTGCTCCGGAAGTATGGTGCCGCCAAACTCTCGCTGGTAGACCCCGCCCACTATAAGAATCTGCTTCGTGACGCGGAGGTGTTGCCGGATGCCACCTAAAGCACACGCCACTCTCTCCGCATCCTCATCGGAACGCTGGCTTAACTGCCCACCTTCCGCAAGGCTCTGCGAGAACTATGAAGACCGTGGCAGCGACTATGCCGCCGAAGGCACCGATGCTCACACTCTTTGTGAGTTCCGGCTGAAGCAGGCTCTGGGGATGCTCGCCGAAGACCCCATCGGAAACCTCTCCTGGTATAACACCGAGATGGAAGAATGCGCCCAGGGGTATGCCGCCTATGTGGTAGAACTTCTGGAAACGGCAAAGCAGACGTGTTCCGACCCAGTGGTCATGATTGAGCAGCGAGTGGACTTCTCCCGCTGGGTTCAGGATGGTTTCGGAACAGCCGACTGTATCGTGATCGCCGATGGTGTTATGAGTATCTGCGATTACAAACACGGCAAAGGGGTCGAGGTTTCCGCTGTGGGCAATCCCCAGATGCGGCTCTACGCTCTGGGCGCTCTGGAAATTTTCGATGGTATTTACGACATCGACCAGGTCTGCATGACCATCTTCCAGCCTCGCAAGGGCAATGTCAGCACTGATGTCATTGACAAGGAAGCCTTGCTCGAATGGGCAAACGGCGACCTCGCCGAAAAGGCAAAGCTGGCCTACGAAGGGCGGGGCGACTTCCACTGCGGCGAATGGTGCCGTTTCTGCAAGGCGAAGGCCGAGTGCAGAGAACGTGCCGCCGCCAATCTGGAACTT
This sequence comes from Anaeromassilibacillus sp. An172, assembly GCF_002160515.1. GTDB lineage: Bacteria > Bacillota > Clostridia > Oscillospirales > Acutalibacteraceae > Limousia > Limousia pullorum. The sequence goes on from NZ_NFKS01000022.1 coordinate 32,818, forward strand.
GCTCGTTACGAGTTTGAAGCTCCGGTACTCCTGGAGAACCATGAGATCGCTGATATCCTGGGCAAGATCGATGCACTGACCGCCTGGGCCAACGATGTCAAGGAATATGCTCTCCAACAGGCAATCAACGGAAAGGAATGGCCCGGCTGGAAGCTGGTCGAGGGTCGCTCCAACCGTAAGTACACCAGCGAAGCCGTTGTTGCCGCCACCGTTGAGCGTGCAGGCTTCGACCCCTATGAGAAAAAGATCCTCGGTGTGACCGCCATGCAGAAGCTGCTTGGCAAATCCCGCTTTGAGGAACTTCTCGCCCCTTATATTGAAAAACCGCAAGGCAAACCCACGCTTGTGCCGGACAGTGATAAACGACCGGCAATGAACACTGCAAAAAATGATTTTATGGAGGAATTTTGATATGTCTAACAACACAACCAGAGTCAACAACCCTATGAAGGTTATCACCGGTCCCGACACCCGTTGGTCTTACGCCAATGTCTGGGAACCCAAGTCCATCAACGGCGGCACGCCGAAATATTCGGTTTCCCTGATCATTCCCAAATCCGACACGCGGACGGTCGCTAAGATCAAGGCGGCTATCGAAGCTGCCTACCAGGAGGGTCAGTCCAAGCTCAAGGGCAATAGCAAGAGTGTGCCTCCGCTGGCTGCTATCAAGACCCCTCTGCGCGATGGTGATGTTGAGAGACCCGATGACCCCGCATACGCCAATGCCTACTTCATCAACGCCAATTCCGCAACTGCTCCTGGCATCGTGGATGCTGACCGCAACCCTGTGCTGACCCGCTCCGAGGTTTATTCCGGCGTGTACGGTCGTGCCAGCATCAACCTCTACGCCTTCAACAGCAACGGCAACAAGGGCATCGCCTGTGGACTGAACAATCTCCAGCTTATCCGCGCTGGTGAACCTCTCGGCGGCAAGGCAAGCGCCGAGTCTGATTTCGCTACCGATGCGGATGATGACTTCCTTGCTTAATGGAGGTGGCGAAGATGGATATTGCAACCGTTCTCTGCATCCTGCTCCTCAGCCTTTACATTCTCCTGGCGCTGTTCTGGATCGTCCGCTCCGTCATCGACACCATTGATGACCGCAAGCGTGACAAAAGGAACGCCACCTGGGAAGCCGAAAGGCAGCAGTTTGAAAAAGACCGCGCCCTTCGTGAAGTCGAATACCACGAGGCTCGTATGAAAAACCTCGAAGGTAAGTAATTTCGGAATCTGGGTGGCGGGAGCAATCCTGCCACCCTTATGTCCTATGGAAAGGGCGTGAACACATGAAAACTCTGTCAATCGATATTGAGACCTATAGCGACCAGAACCTTGCGAAATGCGGGGTTTATCGCTATGTGGAGTCTCCGGTTTTTGAAATACTGCTGTTTTCATACAGCGTGGACGGACAGCCAGTTCAGATCGTTGACCTGGCCTGCGGTGAGAAAATCCCAGACGAGGTTATCGCTGCGTTGGAAGACGAGGCCGTCACGAAGTGGGCGTTCAATGCCAACTTTGAACGCATCTGCCTGTCCCGTTTCCTCGGTTCTCCCACCGGAGATTATCTCAACCCCGAAAGCTGGCGCTGCTCTATGATTTGGGCGGCTACGATGGGGCTGCCTCTCTCGCTGGAGGGTGTCGGTGCTGTACTCGGTCTGGAAAAGCAAAAGCTGACCGAGGGTAAAGATCTCATCAAGTATTTCTGCCAGCCTTGCGCTCCCACCAAATCTAATGGGCAGCGCACTCGAAATCTGCCGTGCCATGCCCCGGATAAGTGGCTGGCTTTCAAAAAGTACAACATCCGAGATGTAGAAACCGAGATGTCCATTCAGACTCGGTTGGCAAAATACCCTGTGCTGGAATCGGTATGGGATCAATACCACATGGACCAGGAGATCAACGACCGTGGTGTGGCTCTGGATATGGAGTTGGTACGGCAGGCTATTCAGATGGACGGTCGCTCCCGCTCGGAATTGACCCAGGCAATGAAGGAACTGACCGAACTGGAGAATCCCAACTCCGTACAGCAGATGAAGCTGTGGCTTGCCGATAACGGCTTGGAAACGGACACCCTCGGCAAAAAAGCTGTGGCTGAAATGCTCAAAACAGCCCCTCCGCAGCTGCAAACGGTTTTGTCCCTTCGGCAGCAGCTTGCCAAGTCCTCAGTGAAAAAATACCAGGCGATGGAAACGGCGGTCTGTTCGGACGGTCGCGCCAGAGGAATGTTTCAGTTTTACGGTGCCAACCGCACAGGGCGATGGGCAGGCAGAATGATTCAGATGCAAAATCTGCCTCAGAACCATCTGGAAGATCTGGCCGAGGCCCGCTCCCTTGTCCGCTGCGGCAACTTTGAAGCTGTGGAAATGCTTTACGAGGATGTGCCGGACACACTGTCCCAACTCATCCGCACAGCCTTTATCCCCAGAGCCGATGCCAAGTTTATCGTAGCCGACTTCTCAGCAATTGAGGCTCGTGTGATTGCTTGGCTTGCCGGAGAGAAATGGCGGCAGAAGGTTTTTGCAGAGGGCAAGGACATCTACTGTGCCTCTGCTTCCCAGATGTTTGGAGTTCCGGTGGAAAAGCACGGTGTCAACGGACACCTCCGTCAGAAAGGCAAAATTGCAGAATTGGCATTGGGTTATGGCGGATCGGTCGGTGCATTGAAAGCAATGGGTGCTTTGGAGATGGGGCTGACCGAAGAGGAACTGTCGCCCCTGGTGGATGCCTGGAGACAAGCTAACCCCAACATCACAAAGCTATGGTGGGACGTTGACCGTGCCGCCATGGAGGCTGTCCGCTTCAAGCACACCAATGAGACCTACGGTATCACCTTCTGCTACAAAAGTGGGATGCTATTCATAACACTCCCATCCGGCAGACAGCTTGCCTATGTGAAGCCTAAGATTGGTACCAATAAATTTGGCGGTGACTGTATTACCTATGAAGGTGTCGGAGGCACAAAAAAGTGGGAGCGGCTTGACAGCTACGGACCCAAGTTTGTGGAAAATATTGTCCAAGCAACGGCAAGGGACATCCTCTGCTATGCCATGACTACACTTCGCTGCTGTTCCATCGTAATGCACATCCACGATGAAGTGGTCATTGAAGCCGACCGCCGGATGTCTTTGCAGGCAGTTTGCGACCAGATGGGCAGAACCCCGCCTTGGGCGAAAGGCTTGCAGCTTCGTGCCGATGGCTATGAGACTGATTTCTACAAGAAAGATTAACGAGGTAAATTCCATGAGTATCAATAAATTTAACAGCGAAGGGTATTATGACCCCACCGCTTATGAGGCAATGACTGCCATAGAGAAGGAAGAACAGGCGCTCCGCGCCTTCCGTCCTATCGTGTATATCTGTTCTCCCTATGCCGGAGATGTGGAAAAGAATGTGGCTGCGGCACAGATTTACAGCCGATTCGCTGTAGACCAAGGCTACATACCCATCGCACCACATCTGCTGTTCCCACAGTTTCTCAACGACCGCAATCCCAGAGAGCGTCAGCTGGGGCTGTACTTTGGCAACGCACTGATGAGCAAATGCAGTGAGGTTTGGGTTTTTGGTGACCACATCTCACCCGGCATGGAAGCTGAAATTCGCAGGGCCAAGTGGAAGAACTACCGCTTGCGTTACTTCACCAATCATTGCGAGGAGGTATAAATCATGTTTACCCTTTACAGTGCCGATTTTATCAATGCTCCTGGCAACTGTTCCTATCCGCATAAAACAACGGTAATGGACACAGCAGATTTTGCTTTCGCTGTCAGCCGCGACTATGTTTGTGCGGAATATCAGAACAATTATCGCAGCGGGGACAATTTTCTGGGTTCAGACTGTTTGCCTATGGACTGTGACAATGATCACTCCGAAAATCCTGATGATTGGGTCACTCCAACGGATGTCCAGTCTGCGTTTCCCGGCATTACCTTTGCCGTACACTACAGCCGTTTTCATATGCGTGAGAAGAACGGCAAACCCGCTCGCCCTAAATTCCATGTGCTGTTTCCCATTGAGTACATGACCGATACTGCGGCATACAGCGAAATGAAAAAGCTGGTCAATACCATCTTTCCGTATTTCGACACTAAGGCTTTGGATGCTGCCCGGTTTTTCTTCGGCACATCGAACCCCCAGGTTGAAATCTTCCATGGTGAGATGACCTTAAGCGAATATCTGTCCGCAGAAGACTTTGATGAAGATATGAGTGCCGGTTCGCACGGCGGAAACCATGTAATTCCCCAAGGCAGCCGCAATGCGACGATGTCCCGCTTTGCCGGTCGCGTCATCAAAAAGTACGGGGACAATGACACTGCCTTCCAGTGCTTCATGGAAGAGGCAGACAAATGCACTCCACCTCTGGAACAACAGGAACTCATGACTATCTGGCACAGCGCCCAGAGATTCTATGCCAAAGTTCAGCAGCAGGACGGCTATATCCCCCCAGAAGTGTATAACGATGGCAACTCTTATAAACCGGACGATTTCTCCGATGTGGGACAGGCTGAAGTTCTGGCAAAGCACTTCTCCGGGGAACTGCGCTACTCTCCGGCTACACACTACATCCGTTACAACGGTCGGTACTGGCAGGAAACCGAACCAGGCTCACAGGCTGTCGCACATGAACTGACTCGCCGACAGATGAGAGAGGCGTCTAAGGATATGACAGCCGCCCTTGCCGCCCTCAAGACTTGCGGTGCCAAGGACATTCTCGACAGCAACAGTAAGGCCAAAGCCGAAGGTATGATGAACGAGGAGCAGCTGGAGGCATATCAAGCATTCCTTGCCGCCAAGGCATACCAGTCCTATGTGATTCAGCGCCGCGCATCCAAGAACATTACCGCCACTCTAAAGGAATCCCGGCCGATGCTGGAAATCACGCCCCAGGATCTGGACGCTAACCCGTACTTGCTCTGCACCCCAGATGCCACCTATGATCTCCGCTTAGGGTTAGCAGGTGCCAGGGAGCATTCACCGGAGGACTTTATCACCAAGACTACCACTGTATCACCCGGAGATCGTGGGAAGCAGATCTGGATCGACTGCCTAGATACCCTTTTCTGTGGTGACCAGGAACTCATCGACTATGTACAGATGATCTGCGGTCTTGCTGCTGTCGGTAAGGTGGAGGTGGAGGCCCTCATCATTGCATATGGCTGTGGACGAAACGGTAAGTCCACCTTCTGGAACTCCGTGTCCCGTGTCCTGGGTCTGTACAGCGGCAATATCTCTGCAGATACCCTCACCTTTGGATGTCGCCGCAATGTGAAGCCGGAAATGGCCGAGGTCAAAGGCAAGCGTCTGCTCATTGCCGCCGAGATGCAGGAAGGCGCTCGTTTGAACGACTCCACAGTCAAGCAGCTTTGCTCCGTGGATGATATTTTTGCGGAGAAGAAGTACAAAGACCCCTTCAGCTTCTCTCCAAGTCACAGCTTGGTGCTGTATACCAATCATCTGCCGAAAGTCAGTGCCTCTGATGACGGTACTTGGCGCCGCCTTATCGTAATTCCGTTCAATGCCAAGATCGAAGGAAAAAGCGATATCAAAAACTACGGGGACTACCTGTATCAAAACGCTGGTGAGAGCATTCTGGCCTGGGTCATTGAAGGTGCCAAAAAGGTTATCGACCTGGAGTATAAATTTCCCATTCCAGCTGTAGTTCAGAAAGCCATCGATGATTACCGCAGCCAGAATGACTGGTTCGGCAACTTTCTCGATGAGAAATGTGAGGTTGGAAACGCCTATCGTGAAAGTTCCAGCGCCCTATACCAGGCATACCGCAACCACTGCGTGGACACCAACGAGTATGTCCGCAGCACGGCAGATTTCTATACCGCAATGGACGGTGCGGGGTTCAGACGCATTTCCGCAAAGGGCAAGCGTTACTTTGCAGGATTGAGGCTAAAGCCTGACACCGATGCAGACGAGGATTTTCTGTCCTAAACCACTCCTGGGTAGACCTCTATTAAGGTCATTTACAAAAAGTCCTCTTAGGGGAAATTTTCATAAAAAATCCATAAGGAAAAGTCTTGTAAATGACATTCAACGAGGTCTACCCAGACCATAAATCACTACAGGAGAAAGCATTATGAGAGAAAAAACGATTGAGCGTAAATTAACGCTGATGGTAAAAAAGCATGGCGGCATCTGTCCGAAGTTCGTATCTCCCGGATATGATGGGATGCCCGACCGAATTGTTCTCCTGCCTGGTTGCCATTTTGCCTTTGTGGAAGTCAAGGCATACGGAGAAAAGCCCCGCCCGCTCCAACTTTCACGGCACAAATTACTACGCAGACTCGGTTTCCCGGTTTATGTCCTGGATGCCGAAGAACAGATTGGAGGTATCCTTGATGAGATACAAACCTCATGACTACCAGGCTTTTGCCATCGACTACATCGAGACACATTCCATCGCATCTGTATTTCTAGATATGGGTCTTGGTAAAACAAGCATTACCCTCACAGCCATCAATGACCTTCTGTTTGACAGCTTTGAGGTTCATCGGGTTCTGGTTATTGCACCGCTGCGTGTGGCACGGGATACTTGGACTGCCGAAGCAGATAAGTGGGATCACCTTCAGAACCTCATCTGCTCTGTGGCTGTTGGCACAGAGGCAGAACGCAAAGCCGCCCTCATACAGCCGGCTGACATTTACATCATTAACCGAGAAAATGTCCAGTGGCTTGTGGAGGACAGCGGTATCCCGTTTAGCTTCGATATGATCGTGATTGACGAACTTTCCTCCTTCAAAAATCACAACACAAAGAGGTTCAAATCTCTGCTGAAGGTCAGGTCCAAGGTGGCTCGCATCGTTGGACTGACGGGCACCCCCGCTTCCAACGGCCTTATGGATTTGTGGGCACAGTTCCGTATCCTGGACATGGGACAGCGGCTTGGCAGGTTCATCACCAAGTACCGCACCGACTACTTTCAACCGGACAAGCGCAACGGACAAATCATCTACTCCTACAAACCGCTGCCATATGCAGAGGATGCCATATACCGACAGATCTCCGACATCACCATTTCCATGAAAGCCACTGACCATCTTCAGATGCCGGAGTTGGTGTCCAGCGAGTATGTGGTGCAGCTTTCTGACACCGAAGCGGACGATTATGAAGAACTGAAGCGTGAACTGGTGCTATCACTCCCAGATGGAGAAGTCACCGCCGCCAATGCCGCATCCCTCTCCGGCAAACTGAGCCAGATGGCGAATGGTGCCATTTACGATGACTCCGGCGATATGGTTCATATCCATGACCGCAAGCTGGATGCTCTTGAGGATTTGATTGAGGCGGCAAACGGAAAACCGGTTCTGGTGGCGTACTGGTTCAAACATGACCTTACCAGAATCACAGAGCGACTGAAAAAGCTGCACATCCCTTTTTCCCGCTTGGACAATTCCACCAGCATTCGCAGATGGAACAACGGCGAAATTCCTGTCGCGCTGATTCACCCCGCTTCAGCCGGACATGGCCTGAATCTTCAGTCCGGCGGTTCGACCCTTATCTGGTTTGGCCTTACCTGGAGTTTGGAACTCTACCAGCAGACCATAGCCCGACTGTGGCGGCAGGGGCAGACATCTCAAACCGTGGTGGTTCAGCACATCCTTACAAAGGGCACCATCGACAACCGCATCATGAAAGCCCTCTCCCAAAAGGAGCATACACAGACGGCCCTGATTGATGCCGTCAAAGCGGACTTGAAAATCTGAGACAATCTAAGACAATCCGTGCCAATCCGAGGATTACAAAAATTCGGAGGTATTGGTATGACCGCAAAAGAATATTTAATGCAAGCGAAGTTCCTGGATATGCGCATCAGCTCCAAAATCCAACAAATAGAAGCCCTTAACGACCTCGCGACCAGAGCCACATCGGTACTGACCGGTATGCCCCACAGCCCCAATAAAGCAACTTCAAAAATGGCTGATGCTGTGGCTAAAATTGTGGATCTGCAAGCAGAAATCAACCATGATATTGATATGTTGGTGGATTTGAAAAGAGAAATTTCTTCCACCATAAAAGCCGTTCCTAGTTCCGAATTGCAAACCTTATTGGAAAAGCGCTACCTTTGTTTCCAGTCTTGGGAGCAGATTGCAGTGGATATGGGGTATAGTATGCATCATCTGTATAAACTTCATAATCAGGCTCTTAGCATTTGCGACGGTCTTTTGAAACAGGATACCTAAAAGCATAGAATGATACCTGATTCCTATGATAGTATTATGATAGCGAAAGTGAAAATACAGATCGGCCTCATGGGAGTAATCCTGTGGGGCTTTCCTTATGCCCCAAGGAGGTGAAACAGTGCCGAAGAAACCAAGGCGGCCGTGTTCTTATCCCGGCTGTCCCAATCTTACCGACAAACAGTACTGTCCCGAGCATGAGGCTCTTGCAAGACAGAACTACAACAAGTATGAGAGGTCACCTGAGGTGAACAAGACCTATGGTCGTGCATGGAAGCGTATCCGTGACAGGTATGTGGCAGCCCACCCGCTGTGTGAGATGTGTCAGAAAGAGGGACGGCTTGTCCCTGCTGAAGAGGTACATCACAAGCAGCCTATAAGCAAAGGCGGCACACACTCACAAGATAACCTCATGAGCCTGTGCCGCAGTTGTCACAATAAGATTCACATTGAACTGGGAGACCGATAATTACTGAAGTTCGTAGAGATAATCGAGGACAGAAACGCCCCTTTCATTTCGCAATCGGAACAACAGCATATCGACCTTTTTGGTGTACGGGACAATTTTGTAAACAGGAGACAGAGCATCGAACCGGGCAATTGCTTTTTGCATGAACGGCTCGTTTTCGTATTTGCTGTATTCCGATACCACAGCATCGAAAACCGAACAGTAATAAGCAATCCGTTTTGAGGCATCGGCATCCTTTTTTCTCTGGAAGGCCGGATCGTCAGCCTTTATGTATTGACCGTCCATTCGCTGGAAACCAAGCACCCTCAACACATGCCGGTCAAGAACCGGGCTGTCGGGGTCGAGAGTGTGCAGTAATTTGCTTGCAAATGAGTAATGGACATCACCTGTATGCGTGTAGATGTGCTGAAGAACTTCACCAAACGACGGATGGCTGCTCCGGCATTCCTGCATGTATTTGAAGTAGAAGTCCTTGAAACTCTGCTTTACCTGTGCAGGAAAATAGTATCCTGAGTACGCCCTTTGAAAGTCTTGATTGGTCGAGACATCAACGCTGGGGTTCGAGATAAGATTCATAATCAAGAGATACTTGTCGTGACCTTTAATGACTTCATTGTCGATGATGAACTCCATACTTGTCCCTCCAGCTAGTTTCTACCCACAGTTTAGCACGAAATGAGAACAAAATCTACCCAAGGGGGCGGTCAAATCTCTACGGCCTTGACATTAGGACAGCGGCCTGGGGCTTCGTGTTCAAAAACAGCGAAATCAAAAGGGTAATTGACCCCGGCATAGAAAGGACGGTGAAAGCGTGCCCACAAAATCCAATAACATCGGCGGGCGTGGCGGAGCAAGACCTGGTGCAGGTCGCAAAAAGAAAGCCCTTTCAGAAAAAGTTGAGACTGGCAATCCAGGTGGAAAAACACTCAAAGTTCTGGATATTCCGGATGTAAAAGGTGTAGATATGCCAAAGCCTCATGACTTCCTGTCCGCTACCCAGCGTGACGGCGGTCAGCTGCAGGCAAAGGAAATCTATGAGGAAACCTGGGAATGGCTCAAATCCATCGGCTGTACAGCTGTGGTGTCTCCGCAGCTTTTGGAGCGTTACGCCATGTGCGCCGCTCGATGGATACAGTGTGAAGAGATGACTTCCTCGCTGGGCTATCTTTCCAAGCACCCAACAACGGGCAAGCCGATCCCGTCTCCGTTTATCAATATCGGCATCAACTACATGAACCAGGCCAATCGGCTCTGGAATGAAATTTACCAGATTGTCAAGGAGAATTGCTCCACGGAATATTCAGGAGCAAGTCCCCAGGATGATCTGATGGAGCGCCTACTGAGGGCGCGGAAAGGATAAGCGTATGATTGAAAAAGTGAATCCTTCGCACCCGGACAAGGTAGCTGACCGTATTGCCGGTGCGATTGTTGACCTGGCATATGCAACAGAGGATAATCCCAAAATCGCAGTGGAAGTTCTGATTGGACACGGCGTTTGCCATGCGATCATTGAAACGACTACTGCCCTCGACAAAGAAGAAATCGCTGAAGCCATCGTGCGAATCGCCGGTATGGTTTTGACAGACATCTATATCGTCAAGCAGGACGCACATCTTTCGGAAAATCAAAAGCACGGCTTTCGCTGCGGTGACAACGGCATCTTCAAGGGAATGCCCCTCACCCAGGAGCAAAAGGAGCTGTCTGCAATTGCTCATCGGATCTATGGTCAGTACCTCTCCGATGGAAAATACATCATGGATGGCATCCGGCTGATCATCTGCCAGAGCAATGCCCCCAGACATGAACTGGAAGCACAGTACCCCGGCGCGGAGATCAATCCTCTGGGAGATTGGACCGGCGGAACCGATGTAGATACGGGAGCAACCAACCGCAAACTTGGCTCCGATATGGCTAACTCGGTAACTGGCGGCGGACTTCATGGGAAAGACCTCTCCAAGGCGGATGTATCCGTCAATATCTATGCCTTCCTCAAAGCCCAGGAAACCGGAAACCCAGTGGAACTTTGCTGTGCCATCGGTGATGAAATGGTGGACGGTATTCCATACACCCAGATCGTAGAAATTGCCCGTAACTATATCCGCTCTGTGGGCGGCTTTGAGAAGTTCGCAGAATGGGGGTTGTTCTGATGAGCAAGACAACCAGTGAAATGCAGCTTGTGCCTGTCACCAAGCTGGTTCCGTATCAGAACAATGCCCGGACCCACTCCAAGGAGCAGATCAATAAGCTGCGATCCTCCATTCGGGAGTTTGGATTTGTCAATCCCGTCATCATTGACCGTGAGTACAATGTCATTGCAGGACACGGTAGAATTGCTGCCGCCTGTGAGGAAGGCATCACCGAAGTACCGTGTGTTTTTGTCGACCACCTTACTGAAGCCCAGAAGAAAGCCTACATCCTGGCAGACAATCGCATGGCACTGGATGCCGGTTGGGATGAAGATATGCTCCGTGTGGAGTTGGAGGCTTTGGAGGAAATGGGCTATGACCTGGGTCTGACCGGTTTTGATGACAAGGAACTGGCAGCACTTTTTCCTGTGGAGGAAGCCAAGGAAGATGATTTCGATGTGGATGCCGAACTACAAAAGCCCACCTTTACCAAGGCTGGCGATGTATGGACTCTGGGCAGACACAGGTTAGTATGCGGTGACTCCACTGACCCTGCGGTCTATGAAGTGCTCATGGACGGCGTGAAGGCCAACCTGGTCATCACCGACCCACCTTACAATGTGAACTACGAAGGCTCCGCTGGCAAAATCAAAAACGACAATATGGCGGGTGAAAAATTTTACGAGTTTCTCCTTGCCGCATTCAAAAACATGGAATCGGTGATGGCACCGGACGCATCCATCTATGTGTTCCACGCTGACACCGAGGGTCTCAATTTCCGCAGGGCGTTTGCCGATGCGGGTTTTTATTTGTCCGGATGCTGTATCTGGAAGAAACAGTCCCTTGTGCTGGGGCGCTCTCCTTATCAGTGGCAGCACGAACCAGTGCTATACGGTTGGAAGAAAAACGGTAAGCATCAATGGTACACCGGCAGGAAGGAAACCACCATCTGGGAATTTGACAAGCCCAAGAAGAACGGTGATCATCCGACTATGAAGCCGATCCCGCTGCTGGCCTATCCCATCGGGAATTCCAGCATGACCAATTCCATCATCCTTGACCCCTTCGGCGGCTCCGGCAGTACCCTGATTACCTGTGAGCAGACCGATCGTATTTGCCGCACCATTGAACTGGACGAAAAGTTCTGCGATGTAATCGTGAACCGATACATCGAACAGGTCGGTTCTACGGAAGGTGTGTCTGTGGTGCGTGACGGCAAGGCCTGCAAATATGAGGAGGTCGCAAATGGAAGTGAATAAGTCCCTGACCCTCGGTAGCCTGTTTGATGGCTCCGGGGGTTTTCCTTTGGGCGGCTTGCTTGCAGGAGTAACTCCAATCTGGGCTTCGGAGATCGAACCGTTTCCCATTCGCGTAACCACCAAGCGTCTGCCATTTATGAAGCATTACGGAGACGTTTCTCAAATGCACGGCAGTGAGATTGAACCGGTGGATATCATCACGTTCGGTTCGCCTTGCCAGGATATGAGTATCGCAGGAAAACGTGCGGGATTGGATGGCTCCCGCTCCAATCTTTTCTATGAAGCCATCCGAATTGTAAAAGAAATGAGGTGTGCAACAGGTGGTGCAAAACCAAGATACATCATCTGGGAGAATGTCCCCGGTGCCTTTTCCTCAAACAAAGGACAGGACTTCCGCTCCGTCCTCGAAGCGGTCTGCTCGGTCAAAGATACAGACCCGATTATTCCTGAACCTCCGAAAGGCAAATGGGAATACGCAGGAAGCATCGTGGGAGATAATTACTCAGTTGCCTGGAGAGTCCTCGACGCTCAATTTTGGGGAGTTCCCCAGAGAAGGCGCAGAATCTTCCTTATCGCAGATTTTGCAGGTGGGAGTGCCGAGCAAATACTATTTGAGTCCGAAAGCCTGTCAGGGTATTCTCCGAAGGGCTTCTGCTCGTGGCAAGGAACTGCCCGAGGTTTTGAAACTGGCACTGATGCGGCAAGCTTCGATGGATACAACGGAAGTGTAGCGGATAAGGCATCCACTCTCGGTGTAAACTGTGGAATATCTACTGGTCGAAATGGCGTGGTGCTCAATGACCAAGGCGGCAGCCGAATGGATGTCACTGAAGATGTTACCTGTACTCTTCGTGCTGAAGCACACCATCCTCCCTGTGTAATGGAGTCGGCTGGTTTCTGCACAGAGCATTCCGCTCAAGCCAGATCCATCGGTTATGAGCAGGAGCGTTCTCCCACTTTAAGGGCAGGTGTTGTACCTGCTGCTATTGCTTTAGAAAACCATCCGACAGACAGCCGGATTAAACTCTCTGAAGACGGAACGGTGCAGACTCTAACCTCTCGCATGGGAACCGGTGGAAACAATGTGCCGCTCCTCATGAAAATCCGCTCCGGTTGTGAAGGCGGCGGCAAAGGTCCTCTTATCCAAGAGGATAAATCCGCAACTTTATCCTGTAACAATGACCAGACGCTTTTTGCCCCGGTTGCTTACGGTGTCTGCTCTAAGGATTCCAATTCTATGAAATCCAACAATCCCAACAGCGGTTTTTATAAAGCAGATACATCCAGAACCCTTGACGGAAACGGCGGAAATCCATCTTGCAGCCAAGGCGGCATTGCCGTTGTTGAATCCATTCCCTTTACCCAAAAACAGCAGGACGAGGTTCGAATGCTGGGCAGCAAAAGCGGCACATTGTGTAAAGCTGCCACCAAGCAACAGACCTATATTCTACAAGGTTCCATGATTGGCAGAGAGGCAAAAAATGGTCCCCAGGGTGACGGCATCAACGAGGATGTTTCCTTTACCCTTAATACCATTGACCGTCATGCAGTCTATGCTATGACCACAGGCAGCTTTGCCAATATCGGCGAAGACACTGCACCTACCATTTTGGCAAGGGATTATAAAGATCATACAGCAGTGGCATATGGTATTGACCGTGCAGCGAACCATGATAAAAATGCGAAATTCAATCCTGTAGCAGCTGAGAAATTGCAGCAGACCCTGGCGGCAAAAGATCCCGGTGCTGTCGCCAAGGGCGGACCGGAATACACGGTACGCAGATTGACCCCCACTGAATGTGCGAGACTGCAAGGGTTTCCCGATTGGTGGTGTGACGGCTTGGGAATCGACACCCCAACATATGGGGAAATTGATTTCTGGTGCGAGGTGTTTGAAACGCATCGTAAAGTCATTGGCACATCCACAAAGCCAAAGACCGAGACTCAAATCATAAAGTGGCTGAAAAACCCGTATTCTGATGCCGCTGAGTATAAGATGTGGGGAAACGGTGTTGCGTTACCGTGCGTTGCTTTCGTGTTGTCCGGGATTGTTTGGTCATCAAAAAATGAGGAAGCATACCTCTCTGCTTCCTCATAAATCTTTATTTTAAAACATACCGCTGAATCACTCACTGTCTACCGGAATTTTCCCGTTTTCCTTTTCGTATTCAGCTACACGTTTTTTCAGAAATTGTTCTATTTCTTTATTTGCAGAACGTCCCTCTGACTCCGCTATATATCTGAATTTCTTAAACAGCAGTCTGTCAACTCTCAATGTGTATCTTAAAAGCTTTTCATCCATAATGGTTCCTCCATTCGGCTGAGTTTATTTCTTTCTGGTAGGCTTTACATTGTCTGCCGGATTTAGGGAACCGTCTATTTCTCCGTGCTCCTGTTCGTAGGATTTTATGTTTTCTCTAATCAAAACAAGTATGTGGCTGTTTACGGAACGCCCCTCATAATCCGCTATAAAACCCAGCTTTTCCAGCATTTCTTCCTCTATTCGTATCGACACACTTTTTATAGCCATATAATTACCTCCACACAGATATATTGTATGTTTATTTTATAGCTATCGTATGCTATAATGTGATTTTAGATATACAGTATATCTAAATATTTTTAGGAGTGATTGATTATATGAAAGTCGCAGTTGTCGGTTCAAGAAAGCTCTATGTCAACGATTTAGGAAAATATCTCCCCGAAAATGTCACCGAAATAATTTCCGGCGGCGCCAAAGGCGTTGATACTTCAGCAAGGGACTACGCTATTTTAAACAGTATTAAGCTTACGGAGTTTTTGCCGGAGTACAGCAAGTACGGGCGAAGCGCTCCTCTAAAAAGAAACATAACCATAATTGAAAACGCAGACCTTGTGCTTGCTTTTTGGGACGGAACCTCTAAAGGAACAAAGTATGTTATCGACCAGTGCAGAAAGCGAAACATTCCCATAAAGGTTTTCAAGTCTATTTGTCAATAACGGAGAATTTCTCTTATGCCCTTGATTTTTGCCTTTCTTAGAGTGATATATGTTACTGCCTAAACATGAAGGGTGGTATTTAAAATGGATAAGGAAATGGAAAAAGACCTTGATGAATTTATTGTTTCCAGAATAAATTATCACGGCAGTAACGAAAGCGAGGGTGTTGAAGATGCTTATCTAAGCTTTAGTGATGCGGTTCAAAAGCTCAGGGACACGCTGACTCCGGAACAGGAATTTCTTTTCAAAAAATGTGAAAACTCATACGGCGTTCTTGAAGGAGAAACTATCAATTTTTATTATCAGTCGGGTTTTTCTGACGCTGTGAATTTTTTTAAACGGTGGCTCAGATAAACAAATGTGTGTCTGTAATGTCAAAAATACACAAATACAGACACACAACATCGTATAGTATATTATCGAAAAAACACTGGATATAGTATGCTTTTAGAGTTAATATTTGTGTACCGAAAGGGAAAGAAAAAGAAAGAAAAAACGGAGGACACAGAAATGAACGAAAAGCTTATGAACCAGGTTAACGAAATGAAAAAACAGACCATCGGCGTTGAAATAGAGATGAACAGCATTACAAGAGAAAAAGCCGCAAAGATTGCCGCCGAATTCTTCAACACAAACAGATACAAGGACACAGCAAGAAGAAACGGCTATCAGACCTTTTCAGCATGGGACGGACAAGGCAGAGAATGGAAGTTCCAGAAGGATGTAAGCATTGCGGGTCCCAACAATGAAAAATGCGAGCTTGTGACACCGATTTTAAACTACGAGGACATGGAAACACTGCAGGAGCTTGTAAGACTTCTCCGCAAAGCCGGAGCAAAGAGCGACGCCACAAGAGGCTGTGGAGTTCACGTACACATTGGAGCAAAGGGACACACACCGAAGACCCTGAGAAACCTTGCAAACATAATGGCAAGCCATGAAAGCCTGCTGGCAGAAGCACTGCAAATCGACAAAGGCAGAATGAACCGCTACTGCAAAACGGTAAATCCTGAATTTTTGCATGAAGTAAACGCAAAGAAGCCTAACACAATGGCAGAGCTTGCGGACATTTGGTACGGAAGCCACAGGGCAAACATCGGAAGAGATCATCATTACAACGACAGCCGCTACCATATGCTCAACCTCCACGCAACCTTTACAAAGGGGACAATCGAATTTAGACTGTTCCAATTCGACGCACCGGAAAACGGCAGACAAAACGGACTTCACGCAGGACAGCTTAAAAGCTACATTCAGCTTTGCCTGGCATTGAGCCAAATGGCAAAGACAGTAAGAACCGCAAGCCCGAAGCCACAGCAGAACGAAAATCCAAAGTATGCAATGAGAACATGGCTTTTAAGACTTGGATTTATCGGCGAGGAATTTGCCACAGCAAGAGATATTCTCACAAGAAAGCTTTCCGGAGATTCAGCCTTCAGAAACGGCAGAGTTGCTTGAACGCAATAAAAGACCGCATGACCGCTTCGGCGGTCTTAAGGCGGTGATAAGACTTTGAAAGGATTGAATATTATGGAAAAACGTTACTATGGAGCATATGGAAGCAATCTCAATATCAGGCAGATGAAAATACGCTGTCCGCAGGCGAGAATCATTGGAACATCGGTGATTGAAGGAAGTCAGCTTCTTTTCAAAGGAAGCCGAACCGGCTATTACCTGACGGTGGAGCCTAAAGAAAATTGCAGGGTTCCAATCGCTGTCTGGGAAGCGACACAGAGCGATGAACTTTCCCTTGACAGATACGAGGGGTTCCCGAGCTTTTACTATAAAAAGGATATGGTACTTCCCGTCAAAGGAATAAAAACCGGAAAAGTTAGAAAAAGAGAGGTTTTCCTCTATATAATGCATGAGCACAGACCAACCGGAAAGCCTTCATCTTTGTACCTTAGAACCTGCTTTGAGGGTTACAGAAATTTCGGTTTTGACAACTCACCATTGATAAAAGCCTGCTTAAACTGCGGAGGAAGTATATGAAAAACGAAAATTTTACAGAAGAAAAAATCTGCCCGTTCTGCGGACAGATATACACAGCCCGACCCGCTGTTTCAAGAAAAGACGGAGAAACTCTTATCTGCCCTGACTGCGGTATAAGAGAAGCCCTCACGGGACTTGGGATAGACTGGGAGGAACAGGAAAAGATTTTGGAAACGATCCATAAAAGTATATGATAACATTTATAGAATATTTTTTAAGGAACATGCCAAAACGGTATGTTCCTTTTTATGGTTATCGGGAGGTGGTCATATATCAGAAAGCTGAGAGGTTACAAGCCCACAAAGTTCATGTCAAAAAGTTCTCACTACGACAAATCGGCGGCGGATTATGCTGTAAACTTTATTCAATGCCTTTGTCATACAAAAGGCACTTGGGCAGGCAAGCCCTTTGACCTTATCGACTGGCAGGAACGTATTATCCGTGATGTGTTCGGAATCATCAAGAAAAACGGATACCGGCAGTTCAACACGGCTTACATAGAAATACCCAAAAAGCAGGGAAAGTCTGAACTTGCGGCGGCTGTGGCTTTGCTTCTCACCTGCGGAGACGGTGAGGAGCGTGCAGAGGTTTACGGATGCGCCGCCGACCGCAATCAGGCAAAAATAGTTTTTGATGTGGCGGTTGACATGGTAAGGCTTTGTCCGGCTCTTGCCAAACGGGTGAAGATACAGGAGTCCCAAAAGAGGCTTACATATCTTCCCACAAACAGCTTTTATCAGGTGCTTTCGGCTGATGTTGCCAACAAACACGGCTTTAATACCCACGGGGTTATCTTTGACGAGCTTCACACTCAGCCCAACAGAAAGCTATTTGACGTTATGACAAAAGGCTCCGGTGACGCACGAATGCAGCCGCTGTATTTTCTCATAACTACAGCCGGAACAGACACTCAATCCATATGCTATGAAACTCATCAAAAGGCGCTTGACATTATTGAGGGCAGAAAGCATGACCCCACTTTCTATCCCGTTATCTACGGAGCCGCTGAGGATGAGGACTGGACAGACCCAAAGGTATGGAAAAAAGCCAATCCCTCCCTGGGCATTACGGTTGATATTGAGAAGGTAAAAGCCGCCTGTGAGTCAGCAAAGCAAAACCCGGGCGAGGAAAACGCTTTCAGACAGCTAAGGCTTAATCAATGGGTAAAACAAGCGGTTCGCTGGATGCCTATGGATAAATGGGACACCTGCAGCTTTCCGGTTGATATGGACAGCTTAGAAGGACGTGTCTGTTACGGAGGTCTTGACCTTTCATCCACAACGGATATAACGGCTTTTGTGCTGGTTTTTCCTCCGGAATATGAGGGTGACAAGTATGTTATACTGCCCTTTTTCTGGATACCGGAGGACAACATAGACCTGCGTGTCCGGCGTGACCATGTTATGTATGACCTTTGGGAACGTCAGGGCTTTTTGCAGACTACCGAGGGAAACGTGGTGCATTACGGATATATCGAAAAGTTTATTGAAGACTTAGGGAAGCGTTTTAATATCCGTGAAATAGCCTTCGACCGCTGGGGAGCCGTTCAGATGGTGCAGAACCTTGAGGGCGAGGGATTTACCGTCGTTCCTTTCGGTCAGGGCTTTAAAGATATGAGTCCTCCCACCAAAGAGCTTATGAAGCTGGTATTGGAACAGAAAGTTGCCCATGGAGGACATCCGGTTCTGCGCTGGATGATGGACAACATCTTCATCCGTACCGACCCTGCCGGCAACATAAAGGCGGACAAGTCGAAATCAACTGAAAAAATAGACGGCGCTATTGCCACAATCATGGCTTTAGACAGAGCAATCAGGTGCGGTAATACAAATACTGAAAGCGTTTATGATAACCGTGGTATTTTATTTATATAAGGACAAGGAGGATATTTTATGAGCATACTTTCGGGCTTATTTCATTCCCGTGATAAGCCAAAGAATCAGACTGCCGGAAGCAGGTATACGTTTTTTATGGGCGGTTCTTCGTCGGGCAAGGCTGTTACAGAGCGTTCCGCTATGCAGATGACGGCGGTTTATTCCTGCGTCAGAATTTTGTCGGAGGCTGTGGCGGGTTTGCCTCTTCATTTTTACCGATATACCGATGACGGCGGCAAGGAAAAAGCCATAGACCACCCGCTTTACAGCTTACTTCACGATGAGCCTAATCCGGAGATGACCTCTTTCATCTTTCGTGAAACCTTAATGACTCATCTTCTGCTATGGGGAAACGCTTACGCACAGATAATCAGAAACGGCAAAAATGAAGTTGTTGCGTTGTATCCCCTTATGCCAAACAAAATGGAGGTGAGCAGGGACAAAAGCGGACAGCTTTACTACACGTATGTTACTCAGCCGGAGGAAGTCCGAACAATGAAAGGTACAGTTGTATATCTGAGACCCTCGGAGGTTCTTCACATTCCCGGTCTTGGCTTTGACGGTCTTGTGGGTTATTCGCCTATAGCTATGGCGAAAAACGCCATCGGCATGGCTATAGCCTGTGAGGAATACGGAGCTAAGTTTTTTGCAAACGGAGCTGCTCCCGGCGGTGTGTTGGAACATCCCGGAACTATCAAAGACCCACAGAGAGTACGTGAAAGCTGGCAGTCCACTTTTGGCGGAAGCGGCAACAGCAATAAGGTAGCTGTTCTGGAGGAAGGAATGAAATACACACCAA
>NZ_NFKS01000023.1 GCF_002160515.1 Anaeromassilibacillus sp. An172
GCTAAACCCCAATTCCTCCTTCTTTTTTATCAAAGTGTTGGTTGCTTGATAAACGCAAAAACCCTGAATTTCAGATAGAAATTCAGGGTTTTTGGACAAGCTGAAGCCGCTCCAATTAAGGAACGGCTTGATTTTCTATTGAATTACCAGCGGTCAAAGAACTTAACATCCATGTAAGTTACAATGTGATTCTGGCTTTCATGCCATGGGCTTGAGCAAATCTTGTATGCGTAGAAGTATCTGAGCTCATGCTGAACTGCTGCGCCGCCCTGGTCAAAGATGTAGGAAACTGCATCCAAAACATCCTGGTTTGGAGCTCTGTCAAGGCTGCCGTAATAACCGCAGGATGTTCTAACCTGCTCTACTGAGCTGTAGCCATCATAAACCATTGTATCTCTTATTGTCTGAGCAACAAGAGCGGCTCCGATGAAGCCCTGATTTCCTGACTCACCCATAACAAGTCTTTCGAGGATATATCTGTCCTCAGCAGAAAGTGAAACGCTTCTGCTTACATAGTTCGGATCAGGATTGTCAATTGAAAGAAGGTATCCTGTGCTTGTAGCATCACCGATAACTGTCTGAGAGCTGCTTGAGCTGTTAGTGCTTGCATCTGACTGAGACTCGCTGTATTCAGCGGCTGTGCTTTCTTCTGCAGCCTTTGCAGCTGCCTGTTCAGCTTCTTTCTTTTCTTTAAGTTTCTGAACAGACTGTTCAGCTTCTGTCTTAGCCTTATCGACTGCGGAAGCTCTTTCAATAGCCTGCTGTTCAGAATCTGTATAGTTGTCAACCGAAAGTGTCTGAGACAAAAGGGGCTGACTGTCAACATCTGCAATTTTTAAAGTTCCGTTTGTACCCTCCATTGCAAAAGCATTGAAATTGGAGCCTACAACCGGTACACACATCACAGCCGCAACCAAAATTCCGGCTGTCATAACTTTTAATGTAAACTTTGATTTATTCATATTATTCCTCCTTATAAGCACATTCCCCAAAAGGGTTTTACAATTATTACATCGCTGTAATTTTTGTACATGCGCTTCAAACAAGCGGTTTTTATATGTCTTCTTCAAATTTCCTCAGGTATTAAAGCACATTTCGAAAAAAAATGCAACCCCTCCCCCTTTTTTTAGGTGAAATTCGGCTGAAAAATAATTACGAAATCGTAACCAATAGTTACTTTTCGGTTACAATTTCTGTGTATATTTCCTAATATAATAAACGAATTTTCAACAATTAGGATACATTGGTTACAAATTTTAATTTTTTCAAAATTTTTTAAAAAATAAGTCAAAAAAAGACGATTTTCGGCGCTTCGGAGCGGATTTTCTGATGCACTCTTTTACCAAAATTGTATCCTCTCCAATCAAAACTATGTTCTCCCAGGAGATTACATAATCCTCGCATTTACCCCAAATTCCGAAGATTTTTCCTCTTCCGTAAATCACAATCGACAGTATTCTGGCGGAAGCAGTGTCCACCTCAACATCGTCAACGGTGCCTATTCTGCACCCCGTAACGCTGTTGATAACCTCTTTGTGCCTTAACTGTGCAACCCTGCAAGTCATAAGAATTTAACCCCTTGATAAATTACTTTTTTTCTCTGAAAACCTCAGGCAAAGCACATAAAACTTTACTTTACCTTGACATATATAATGTTATTTGTTAAAATTTATATTGAAAGTATTCCGTATTTATGACCTATTACTGATACTTTTTTTGAAAGAACAAAAGGAAAAAGAACAAACTTTTTTACCAAAAGGAAAATGTATTAAGGAAAAAATTAAAAAGGATTCGGAGGGATTCTTAATGAGTTTTGTATTGGTAACAGACGCCGTATGTGATTTGAATGCAGATTTGGTTAATTTGCTTGGCGTTGAAGTTTTGCCAATGGAATTCACAATCGGCGATAAAGTCTATAAACATTATCCTGACTGCCGTGAAATGTCCATAAAAGATTTCTATCAAGCAATCAGAGAAGGCGCAATGCCTACCACTTCACAGATCAACATCAATTCTTTCAACAAGGCTTTTGAACCTATTTTGAAAGAGGGCAAGGATATCCTCTATCTTTGCTTTACATCCGGACTCAGCGGAACATATAACACATGTATGATTGCGGTTTCCGACCTGTTGGAAAAATATCCGGAAAGAAAAATACTTGTTCTGGACAGCGCCTGCGCAAGCCTCGGAGAGGGTAATTTGGTTTATCATGTGGCAAACAAGGTAAACAGCGGTGCAACCCTTGAAGAAGCTTACGAATATGCAAAGGAAACCAAAAACAGAGTCGCCCATTGGTTCGTTGTTGATGATTTGGAACACCTTAAAAGAGGCGGAAGAATTTCCTCCCTTTCTGCAACTTTCGGAAAAGCTTTGCAGATAAAACCTTTGCTCAGTGTTGACGACGACGGTCATCTTATTACTGTGGCAAAAATAAGAGGATATCTGAAGGTTTTCGATAATCTTGTTGACCGCCTTGTGCGTGACGGTGAGGATTTGGAAAGCCAGACTGTGTTTATCGGACATGCCGATAATCTTGAGGGTGCAGAAAAACTCAGACGAATGGTTGAGCCTCTTGTAGGAAAGGTAGTTATTGTAAATATCGGTCCTGTTATTGGAGCCCACGTTGGTGCAGGAATGTTGGCATTGACATTCCTCGGAAAACGAAATTACAAATAATTAAAATAAAAGGTATGTGCAATCGGATGTTATAATCCCTTTTGCACATACCTTTTTTGTATTTCTAAAAGATTTCTCTATACTATATATAATATAGATTTACATTGCAGTTACCTTTCTCCCCTCACGTATCTTTAATGTTACAGCCACAAACAAAACCAACAGTTCGCTTACCGGGAAAGCGAGCCAAACTCCTGTCATTCCTAATAATGACGACATTATAAATGCACAGGGTATAATAATCACAAATCCTCTCAAAACAGAGATTATAAAGGATGGCGCCGGCTTGTCCCATGCGCCGAAAAATACTGCGGTTATTATATTCACCCCTGCAAAGAAAAATCCCGGGAAATATAATCTAAGTCCATCTGAAGCACATCTGCTGAGCTCTTCAAGACCCTCAGGGTTAAACGCACCTATAATTTCATCGGTAAATATAAATACAGCCACATAAATCAGTACAGCCGACAAAGCTCCGGCAGTAATTCCGTATCGGTAAATCTTCCGGCTGACGCTGTAGTTTCCCTCTCCCTTGCTTTTGCTGACAAGAGGCTGAATACCCTGAGATATTCCTGTAAATATTGCCGTAACCACCAAGGCAATGTTGGCTACAATACCGTATGCGGCAACGCCAACATTTCCCATAAGCTCCAAAATTATAAAGTTAAAAACCAGAATAACTATTCCTGAGGAAACCTCCGTTATAAAGGAAGATACTCCAAGGGACGCCACATCGAACCACTTTTTAAACATATGCTTTGTCTTTGCAAAACCAAAGCTATTTTTTCCTTTTAATGTTCTGAACATCATCAAAATCAAACTTATTCCAGGCGCCATAGCCGTTGCGGCGATAGCTCCGAACATTCCAAGCTTGCAGGGGAAAATAAACACATAGTCCATAATTATATTTCCAAGGCTTCCCACTATCATAGCCGCCATAGCTAAATTAGGCGCTCCGTCGTTTCTAACAAAGCAGGTCATAAGATTGTTAAACATAAAAAGAGGTGAAAACAGAAGCATAACTTTAAGATAAATCAGCGTCATAGAGTAAACCTCATCATTCGCCCCCAATAGCCTTGCAATATTTCCCGAGAAAAACAGTCCGCAGAAAATAAGGATAATGGAAATAACAGAAGCAAGACAAAAGCATGAGGTAAACACGCTGTTAGCTTTTTTATGGTCGCCTGACGCCTTTAAAATAGAAAATCTGGCGGCTCCTCCCATACCTATCATCAAACCTGCGCCGTTCATAATGTTAAAAACCGGAAGCGCAATATTCAGAGCGGTCAATCCATCAGGGCCTATTCCCTGAGATATAAAAAAAGTGTCTGCAAGTATGTAACAGGACAAACCTATCATTCCCGCAACATTCATAGATACATATTTAAAAAAATTATGTAAAACACTGTTTTTCATTCCATCACCTTACTGTCTCTTTAAATTTAATAAAATATTTTTTCAGCACCAAATAAATACATTTGTACAGCCGTCAGCAAATTTTAACATACTTAAATACATTTTTCAATAATTCTTTTAATTATTAACAATAGTATTAAGGCTGCCGTAAAATTCCAACTTTTTATTTATCTTAACTATTGATTACACCCAAAAAATATGATATCATTATACGTGAAGTTTTATAACTTTTTAATTAGCAGTCCCAAATCACTTAAAAAGTGTGTTATTGCATTATTCTATTATTAAAGGAGTGTTTGAAATGATCAAAAGAATTGCAGCTATTATTATGAGCGTTTTGATGATTTCCGCAGTTGCATTTTCCGCTTCAGCCGCTTCCGGAATAAATACCGATGAGCAGAGACTTATTGACGCTTACAAAAGTGCAAACGCAAACGGTTATTATTTCGACGAGTACACAATCAATCAGATTGAAATCTATTTCATGAGAGACGGCGTTGATATCACAGCTGACCAGGCTGATCAGGTTATTGCTTATCTCAACGAGGCGGTTTCTTACTTTGCAGGCACAGGTGCTACTTCTCTTCAGAGTCTCAGCACTGAGCAAAAACAGCATCTTCTTGAAATCGTAAGAAACGGTGCAGCTGTAGTTGGTCTTACAGTAAACTACGATGCAGCAAACAAACTTTTCCAGGTTTACACTGCTGACGGTGAGCTTGTTTATTCCAGCGCTGTTGTAATCAAAACCACTGGTGCTGATTACACACCGGCAATCATAACTTTCGCTGTTGTTCTTATGATTGCATGTGCAGCAGTTGTAGCAGCTAAAAAGAAAGGACTTATGCAGAGATAATGAAAATACATTTTTCATCTAATCAAAAGCATAATTTTAAAAACCTACTGGCTTACATTTGTATGCCGGTAGGTTTTTGTGTATTAGGTTATCTTTTGATTTATATAGTATTTACACCAATTATCACTCCCGTGCTGTCCGTTTCTGAAATGTTTATATCCGACGCTGATTTTAAAAACGGTGAAAATCTCACCTCCATTTTTGATAAAAACAGCGCCTCTTCCGAAAACACCGGAGATACAGTTGATATGAGTCAGGTGCAGATTCCTTCCTACGGAACCCATTATGCCAACCTTTCAATCGACTCAGTAAGCATCGACGCTCCACTTTATTTCGGAGATTCCAGCGCCGCACTGAGCCAAGGCGTCGCCCAATATAACGGAAGCTTTCTGCCGGGATTCGGAAGACCTATACTCATAAGCGGACACAACAATTCATATTTCAACAGTCTTCAGTATATATCTGTAGGTGATGAAATTACAATAACCACAAATTACGGAGTTTATAAATATAAGGTAACAGAAACAAAAATTGCAGCCTATAACGACAAAACAGCATACGACCTTGCCGCCCAGGAAGAAAACCTTATACTTTACACCTGCTATCCATTCGATACCCTTGGACTTACGCCACAGCGTTTCTTTGTTTATGCAGACAAAGTATCTGGCCCGGATGTTGTTTGAAAGGAGGATGCAGTTTGAGTAACACAGTTTTAAGAAGAGTTATCTGCTTCTTCTTTTCATTTATATTAAGCTTTTCTTTGTTTGTGCTTTCAATCGCAATCACTATGCAGTCATCCGTCCTCAGCAAAGATTTTTTGATTAACCAGCTGAGCATTTCCGGATATCACCTGAAAGCCGCCGATTACACAAAAAGCAGTATATCAGACCTTGCCTTTGCAGGAGGCGTGCCTTCCGATGTGTTTGACGAAATAGTCACACCGGAACGTGTAAAGACCGATATATACAACATCTTTGAATATGCCTACGACGGAAAACAGTACTCCATTGACAGTGAGAAATTAAACTCTGAGTTTTTGGAGGCAATAAAAACCTATGCTTCTGAAAACAATATAGAAATCACAGCAGAAACAGAAACAAATATTTCCCACCTTGCCGACCTTTGTACACAAACATATTTAGATTGTATAAATATCGCCGGCATAAACACGGTAATCGGAGCTTTAAGACAGCCTTCCAAGTTTATGGGGTTTGCAATAGGCGGAAGTATTCTGATAGCATTGATTTCTATAATAATGCTGTTTCTCATCAATAAGTACAAGCACAAATTCCTGAGATACATCGCCTATGCGCTGAGCGGCAATTTCCTTATGATGACAGTAATCCCCGGATTTTTGCTTATCACAAAGCCATATGTAAACCTCAATATTTCGCCGGATTACCTGCATTCATTTATCAACAGCTTTTTGGACGAAACATTAAAAATGATGCTTGTAGGCGCCGCTGTGACAGCTGTGCTATATATTATTGTATTTGTACTTGTAAGCCATTTCAAAAAGAGAGCAATTAAAAAAGGCTATAAAGAAAGAAACAAAAATAATCTTGTTTAAATCAAACCGTCGCATTTTGCGGCGGTTGTTTTTTAATCCTCGGTTATAATAAAAAGGTCATTGGGCGTACACTCAAGCAATAGACAAAGTGTTTCAATATTTTCATAGCGTATGGATTTTGTTTCGTTATTCACCATTTTATTGAAATTCTGATAACTCATTCCCAGCTGCTTGTAAAGCCAGTACTTTGTTTTGCCATTTTTCTCCAGCAAATTCAAAACATCTAATTTAATCATAAGCCATTTCTCCATATATTATTTATTTATTGGATAATATCTTATTATTTCTCTTTACTAATAGATTAATGCATTATATAATGTAAGCATAATGTATTATTAAAGGAGAACCAAATGGATATACAAATAAATAATATTAAGATAACACCTGGAAATTTTGGAAATGATTGTCAAGGCAATACGGAAATATTTAATATGTGTGATGAATGCGATTATTTAATATGTTGCACAGATTTAAATTGGAAATATGAATGCAAATCTTTCAATGACCCCAACTGTCCAAGAAACTCAAAACAATCAAGCTGAATTTTATGTGAAAACTTAAAAATATCACACTTCTTTCATTGTCTGTAAAAACAATATGTGTTATAATTATGCTACAGTTGATTGATGATAATTACATTAGACAAGGATGATGGTTCCTTGTCACTTTTATTATAATATACGGAGTGTGAAGCAATGCGGTCTTTCCTATACAAATTCGCAATGTTTATGCAGGGCAGATACAAGATGGATCAGCTAAACTATGTACTGCTTATCGCAAGCTTATTGTTATCCTTTATCAACGTATTTCCCCGAAGCCTTATTATTTATTTTTTTGAGCTTTTATTTTTGGTTCTGTTCTTTTTCAGATTTCTTTCCAAGAACATATACAAAAGAGGAGCAGAAAACAGAAAATTCCTTTCAATCTGGGGCAAAACACGTGATTTCTTTATTCTTAACAAAAATAAAATCAAAGAGTTTAAAACCCACGTTTATGTAAAATGCCCGTATTGTAAAGCCCAGCTTCGTGTAAAAAGAATAAACGGCAAACACAAGGTACGCTGCCCACGCTGCGGCGAATCCTTTGAAAAGAAAATCCACTTCGGCGGAAAAAACAAATAATATATTAAAAATTAAAACTCCACACAGATTTAAAAGTCCGTGTGGAGTTTGATTTTTTGTGTTTACATTTTTTCAATGTGTTCAACTATCTGATTTACACAATCCTCAGGAACGGTGTTTTCATCCGCTGTTATTGTTATGTCCGCATATTTTTCATAAAGAGGTGTTCTCACTCTGAAAATATCCTCAAGTGTTTCACCCTTTTTAAAGGCAATACCACGGGTTTTCATGTTGGTAATTCTCTTTTTCAAAATTTTTAGAGGAACTTCAACATAAACAACGATACCGTCTTTTTTAAGATTTTTCATAGCTTCATCACTTAGTATCATGGAACCGCCTGTGGCTACAACTGAGTTTACGGGAGAAATCTCCTCTCCCACCTGCTGTTCAATTTCCAGAAACTTTTCCAAACCCTCTGTATCGATTATTTCCTGAAGCTTTTTGCCCTCTCTTTTGCAGATTACAAGGTCTGTGTCAACAAAATCAAAACCCAAAGATTTTGCAAGGATAACACCTATTGTACTTTTTCCCGAGCCGGGCATTCCTACCATTACAACATTTTTCATATATAAAACTCCTTTAGCTTCTCTGTGAATACATGGAGTAAAGCTTGTAATACTCTCCCTTTTTCTCCATAAGCTCCTTATGGGTTCCCACTTCGGCTATACCATCTTCCGTAAGAACAAAAATCCTTGCAGCGTTTCTTATGGTGGTAAGTCTGTGGGCGATTATAAATGTGGTTCTGTCCTTTGCAAGTCTTTCCAAGGACTGCTGAACTAAAAGCTCGCTTTCGTTGTCGAGGGCTGATGTGGCCTCGTCAAGAATAAGCACAGGAGGATTTTTAAGAAACAGTCTTGCTATAGAAATACGCTGTTTCTGACCTCCGGAAAGCTTTACTCCCCTTTCACCCACATATGTGTCGTAGCCCTCGGACAAACCGAGAATAAACTCGTGAGCTCCTGCAAGCTTAGCGGCTGTTATAATCTCCTCTTCTGTGGGGTTTTCCTTGCCGTAGGCAATATTCTCCCTTACAGTTCCGTTGAAAAGGTAAACATCCTGCTGAACAACACCGATATTTTTTCTCAAGGAATCAAGGCTTATATCCCTTACATCAACACCGTCAAGGGTAACTTTGCCGTCTGTAACATCGTAAAATCTGGGTATAAGACTGCACAATGTGGTTTTTCCTCCCCCTGAGGGGCCAACCAAAGCGATGCTCTCGCCTTTTTTCACGTCAATGTTTATATTGTCGAGAACCTTTTCACCCTCTTCGGAATAGGAAAAGCTTACGTTTTCAAACTTTATTTCACCCTCTACCTTATCCATTACAACAGGGTTTTCCTTGTCCTTTATGGTTACAGGCTCATCCATTATTTCAAAAAATCTTTCTATACCGGTTGTACCCTTTTGGAACTGCTCGGCAAATTCAACTATTCTTCTGATAGTGGTGAGCAAGGTCTGGATATACAAAAGATAAGCCACTAAATCGGCTCCGTTTATAAATCCATTCGCCATAAAAATACTGCCCACCAAAATAACAGCCACATACATAACGCCGTCCATAAATCTTGTAGAACCCTGAAACAGCGCCATATATCTGTAGGCAAAGCTTTTTATTTTTAAGAACTTATTGTTTTCCCTGTCAAACTTTTCCTGCTCTACAGGCTCGTTTGCAAAGGATTTAACAACCCTTATTCCTGTAAGGCTGTCCTCAATCATAGCGTTAAGCTCCGCTGTCTGCACACGTGTTTCCTTAAAGCCACGTTTCATGTTTCTTCTGAAAAATATAATACCTGTAAGCATCAAAGGAAGCAAAGCAAAAATAATGAGCGTCATCCAAATGTTGACCCCTGCAAGAATTACAAAGGAACCAACTATTTTAAGTCCGGCGATAAAAAATTCCTCCGGGCAATGGTGGGAAAACTCCGTAACGTCAAAAAGGTCGTTGGTAATTCTGGACATGAGCTGACCAACTTTTGCATTGTCATAAAATGAAAAAGAGAGCCTTTCCAAATGGGCGAACAAATCCCTTCTCATATCCGTTTCAAGACGAACGCCCATCACATGGCCTATATACGCCATATAATAGTTGGCTACAGTGTCCACTATTCTCAAAAACAGGTAAATAACCACAAGCCTTATTGCCATGGGAAGAAAAGCGTCGGTAATTCCTGCGGCGGCAGAATTTGTTATCTGACGTACAATCATCGGAAAAACAAGCTCGCACACAGTTGAAAGTCCTGCACACAGCAGGTCAATTACCACTATTCCCAAATATGGCTTATAGTAAGGTAAAAATCTTTTAAGCAAGTATATCACTCCTAAATCGGTTAATATATTATAATCGCATATCGGCGGAAACCCAGAATGCGGCGGTAAGCTCCATACCCTCAAGCTGTAAAAGCTTATTTTTATTTTCTTCCTTTATTCTGTTGAGGTGAGGAGTCATATAAAGCAAATCTTTAAGTTCTTCATTGTTAACATGAAATTTAAAGCTGTGCTTTTGACTGTAAAGTCTTTTAAAAAGTGTTTCATCATGGCTTGAGGGCTTTTTATCCTGAGGGAAAACCTCATCGTAAATAACCTCTTTCATCTCCATAAGATGTTCTGTAGCGGCGTTTACCTCTATGGCTATTCCGCCTCTTTTTAAAATTCTGCTGTATTCTCCGTCCATAAAAAGGGAAAACATAGCCGTAACAATATCCGCACTTCCGCTTTCAACCGGCAAAAGTGAAGCGGTGGCAACCGCCCATGTTATGTCCTTTCCCCTTGAGCAAGCCATTTTTACACCGTCTTTGGCTATATCTATGCCCACGGTGCGGCTGTTTTCAAAGCTATTAGCCAAAGCTCTGGTGTAATAGCCCTCGCCGCAGCCCACATCTACAATCAACGGATTTTCGCTTTTGCAAAACTCTTTTGCAGTTTCTCTTACCGCCTGGCAAATGGGAAGATATTTTCCTGTTTCCAAAAATCTTCTCCTTGCCATAAGCATTTCCTTTGTATCTCCCGGGTGCAGAGAATGTTTATTTTGAACAGGAAGCAAATTTACATACCCCTGACGTGCCATATCAAAACAATGTCTGTTAGGACAGATATAGGATTTTCCATCTTGAACAAGCTTTTCCCCGCACAGAGGACAAATAAGCATATGCTCATCCCCTTTTCTTATATGTAATCTTTTATAAATCAAAAGTCTTTAAAAAGGATATTATTTTTTATATTTAAAGTCAATAGTTTCAATATTAAAAAGCAAAAAACAACGGCAGATTAAATCCACCGTTGTTCCTTAATAATCATTGTCTGTGATAATTACTCAGCAACGAACTCGTCTTTGCCTACACCGCAAAGAGGGCACTCGAAATCGTCTGGAATATCTTCCCACTTTGTGCCTGGTGCAATACCGTTATCAGGATCGCCGAGAGCCTCGTCGTATCTATATCCACATACTTCGCAAACGTATACCATTGCAACGTCCTCCTTTATATAAATTATAAATATATCTTATCCCGCAAGGGAAATAAGCTGAATTGCTGTTATAAAGTCAATCTTTCCTTGAAGTATTATACCGCAGGATACGGGCTTTGTCTGTGACTTGGTAACATTTTATCAGATAATTCTGATATTGAGAGTGTCTGTGCCGGAAGTAGGAACTGTCTTATTTGAAGAAAGAACCAAAACAGTGTCGCCCTTCTTAACATAGCCTGTTGAAAGAGCCTTAACCATAGCCTGCTTTGTGATAGCGTCTGTTGTGAGCTTCTCCTCGCCTATAACAGCGGTGATACCCCAGTTGAGACAGAGCTTCTTGCAAACTCTCTCGGAGGTAACAACAGCGATAATCGGACAGCTTGGTCTGTAGTGAGCCATAGCTCTTGCCACCTGACCTGTTGCGCTTTCAACTATAATAGCCTTTGCATTGATGTTTTCTGCAACATCCTTTGCAGCATGGCAGATTGTTTCTCTGAAGCTCTCTGTAATAGGATACTTTTTAATGTATTCCTGAAGAGCAATTGATTCGCCGTTGCTTTCAGCCTCACAGCAGATATCATTGAGAGCCTGTACGCTTTCTACAGGGTATTTACCTGCGGCAGACTCACCGGAGAGCATAACTGCGCTTGTTCCGTCGTAAACTGCGTTTGCAACGTCGCTTATCTCAGCTCTGGTAGGTCTTGGAGAATTTGTCATACTCTCAAGCATCTGAGTTGCTGTGATAACGTATTTACCTGCAACAACTGTTTTTCTGATAAGTGTTTTCTGAATTTCTGGAAGCTTGATAAAAGGTATTTCAACACCCATGTCACCACGGGCAACCATGATACCGTCGGCAACCTCCAAAATTCTGTCGATATCGTCAACACCGCTCTGATTTTCAATCTTTGCGATAATCTCAACATACTCAAAGCCGATACTGTCGATGTAGTCTCTAAGCTTTATAACGTCGTCTGCTGATCTTACGAAAGATGCGGCGATAACATTTGCGCCCTGCTCCAAACCGAACTCAATGTCAGCACGGTCTTTTGCACTTACATAAGGCATGTTTATATGATAGTTAGGTATATTTATACTTTTTCTGTTGGAAAGCCTGCCGCCCTTTACAACTGTGCAGACAATAGCGTCCTGGTTGGCTTCTTTAACCACAAATGAAAGCTTTCCGTCATCGAGAAGAATTTCTCTTCCCTTTATATCCTTGTCGGCGGCAAAAAGCTCAACAAGCTTTGGATATGAAAGAGGAACTCCCTTATCATTTCCCTTATCTCCCTCTTTCAAAAGGGAAAACTCCTGTCCTTCCTGAAGCTCTACAAAGCCATTTTCAAAAATACCAACTCTAACCTCAGGGCCTTTGGTATCAAGAAGGATAGCAACATTCTTGCCGCTTTCCGCAATAGCTGTTTTTACGGTGTTAAATCTTTTTTTCTGCTCCTCATAGGTTCCGTGGGACATATTAAAACGTGCTACATCCATACCTGCAGCTATCATCTTTTTCAAGGTTTCCTTGTCATCACAAGCAGGACCCATTGTGCATACAATTTTTGTTTTTCTCATAATTTTACACCTCATACACTTTTATTTAGCCATACAATATAAACATTCCCTCAAAATAAAGAGGAAATTCATTCCAATATATTCAATCAGATATTAAGTACGCTTTCAAGTGAAGTATACCATTAACCTTGAAAAAAATCAATAGAAATAGCATTGTTTATATGAATTTTACAGTTATACTTCACAAAATACTTTATAAGCAATCACAATAAATTATTCCAAAACATTTTTAATATATTTAAGTGTTCTAACGCTTTAAAATAAGCAGTTATAAAGTTTTCTAATTGCTTTCTTTTTATTTCTGATAACATCTGCCGCTCTTGATTTTAGGTTATACTGATGATAGACTATTGAATGTATAACTTTTATTATTAAGGAGGACAAAATGGAAATAAGAGAATTAAACAAAGCTGATATTGAATTTATCTATAAAAACAGAATGGAAAATGATTTTCCTCCGGAGGAAATCCGTCCCTGGGATATGTTTGAAAGAAGCTTTTCCATGGGATTATATACAGGCTACGGACTTTACGAAAATGAAAAGCTTTTGTCCTACGCCACCTTTACTTTTTCAAATAACAACGATACAATCCTGCTGGATTATTACGCCGTGGACTCTTCCCTGCGTGGTAAAGGAATAGGCGCAAATTTTCTTTCAGAGCTTTCCAAAAAGCTTCAGGACAAACTCATACTTTTGGAGGTTGAAAACCCCAAGTTTTCAAAAAACGATGATGACCTTTCCGTACGCACCAGAAGAATAAATTTCTATAAAAGATGCGGCGCTTACCTTTCTAATACAACATCAAAAGTATTTGAAGCTGATTTCGCAATTATGTATATTTCAAGAAAGGGTGAAAAAAGCGACGGCGAGATTGCTTCCGCAATTAAAGAAATTTACCGCTCCATGTTTACAAAAGAAATTCTCGAAAAGTATGTAACCGTATACGAAAAACAAAACATATAATCTGACAAAAACCTGAAATTTTCCATGTTTTTTGAAATTAGCACTCTAAGGCCGAAAGTGCTATTGACTTTTCCTGACCATAGAGCTATAATTATAAACGTAAGCAAAATAACGCTGTAACTACTTAAAATCAGGTTTGGAGGAAGAAAAAATGCTTAATGAAAAAATAGCCGAACTTTTAAACCAACAGATAAACAAGGAATTTTATTCCGCTTATCTTTATCTTGATTTTTCAAATTATTTTTATGATGCGGGCTTGGACGGTTTTGGCAACTGGTACAAAATTCAGGCTCAGGAAGAAAGAGACCACGCAATGCTCATTCTCCGCTATATGCAGATGAACGGCATGAAGGTAACACTTGACGCCATTGAAAAGCCATCTGTAGAGCTTACAAGCAATCTTGGCGTTTTGGAAGCCGGATACAGCCACGAGCAGTATGTAACAGGTCTTATCAACACAATCTATGCCGCCGCCCACGACGTAAACGACTTTAGAACTACACAGTTCTTGGACTGGTTCATTAAAGAACAGGGCGAAGAGGAAGAAAACGCAGACAACCTTATCAAAAAGTACAAGCTTTTCGGCGAGGACCCAAGAAGCCTCTACATGCTTGACAACGAGCTTAAAGCAAGGGTTTATGCAGCTCCCTCACTTGTAATTTAATTTTATATAATATTAAAGGAAAGAAGAAATAAACATGGAAAAAATGCAATTTAAGTCAGAGTCAAAAAGACTTCTGGACTTGATGATTAACTCAATTTACACACACAGAGAAATATTTTTAAGAGAAATTATCTCAAACGCCAGCGACGCTATAGACAAGCTCTGCTTTATCTCCCTTACAGATGATAAAGTTGGCATGAGCAGAAGCGATTTTAAAATTCTTATAAAAGCCGACAAAGAAAACCGCACCCTTACAGTTTCAGATAACGGTATCGGTATGGACAAGGACGAGCTTGAAAACAACCTGGGTACAATCGCTTCCAGCGGCTCTTATAAATTCCGTCAACAGCTTAAAGACGAGGACAAGGAAAATGTAGACATCATCGGACAGTTCGGTGTAGGCTTCTACTCAGCATTTATGGTAGCAAAGGAAATCACCGTAATCACAAGAAAATACGGCAGTGATACAGGCTACAAGTGGCAGTCCGCAGGCGCAGACGGTTATACAATTGAAGAATACAACAAGGACACCGTGGGAACAGACATCATTATGGTTCTCAAGGACGACACAGAAGAGGACAAGTACAGCGAATACCTCGAGCAATACAGGCTTTCCTCACTTATTAAAAAGTATTCAGACTACATCAGATATCCTATCGAGATGGACATGGAGTCCACAAAGGTTAAGGAAGGCACAGAGGAAAAGCCTGAGTACGAAACAGTCGTTGAGAGAAAAACCCTCAACAGCATGGTTCCAATCTGGCAGAAAGCTAAGAAGGACGTTACAAAAGAGGAATACAACAACTTCTACAAGGAAAAATTCTTTGACTTTGAAGACCCTCTTCTCACAATCACAACATCAGTTGAAGGCGTTGTAACATACAAAGCATTGCTCTACATTCCTGCAAAAACTCCTTACAACTATTACACAAAGGAATACGAAAAGGGACTCCAGCTTTACTCAAGCGGCGTAATGATTATGGAAAACTGTCCTGATTTGCTCCCAGAGCATTTCAGATTTGTAAAGGGCGTTGTTGACTCTCAGGATTTGTCTTTGAACATTTCCAGAGAGATGCTCCAGCACAACAGACAGCTTAAACTCATTGAAGAGCACTTGGAAAAGAAAATCAAAAACGAGCTTGCTTCCATGCTTAAAAAGGACAGAGAAAACTACGAAAAGTTCTTTGCAGCATTCGGCAGACAGCTTAAATACGGTCTTGTAAGCGATTACGGCGCACACAAGGACAAGCTTTCAGACCTTATCCTCTTCTACTCCTACAACCAGAAGAAGCTCATCACTCTTGACGAGTATGTTGAAGCAATGAAAGAGGATCAGAAGTACATCTACTTTGCAACAGGCGAAAGCAAGGAGATTATCGAAACACTTCCTCAGACAGAAATCCTCAAAGACAAGGGCTTTGACTTCCTCTGCTGCACAGATGAAATCGACGAGTTCGCTCTCAATTCACTGCGCACATTTAAGGAAAAAGAGTTCCGTTCTGTTCTCAATGACGACCTTGGAATTGAAAGCGAGAACAAGGAAGAAGAAAAGGAAGAGGGTCAGGACGCTCTCATCACCTTTATCAAGGAAACTTTGGGCGACAAGGTTTCACAGGTTGTTGCTTCCAAAAAGCTCAAGAGTCATCCTGTATGCCTTACAGCTCAGGGAGGAATTTCATTTGAGATGGAAAAATATTTCAGCGTTGTACAGCCGGAAAGCGGCATGAAAGCTCAGCGTGTTCTTGAAATCAACATGAGCCATCCGGCAGTTAAGGCCTTAAAGGATAAAGTTACCACAAACATTGAAGAAGCAAAGAAATATGTTCAGCTTCTCTACAGTCAGTCATTGCTCATCGCCGGACTTCCTTTGGAAAATCCATCAGAGTACACTGACCTTGTCTGCAGCCTTATGATTTAAAGACCTTATAGAGGATTAGAAAGAAAATGTCTGCAATTACAAAACGAGCTTTGGAAGCTTCCCTAAAAAAGCTGCTTCTCACAAAGCCTCTGGACAAAATAACAATCTCCGACATAACCGATGACTGCGGAGTAAACCGCATGACCTTCTACTATCATTTTAAAGATATCTATGATTTGGTGGACTGGGTAATGCAAAACGATGCTGCCATCGCCATAAACGGAATGAAAACCTATGAAACATGGCAAAAAGGTTTTCTAAGCATTTTCAATCACATTTCCGAAAACAAAACCTTCTTTTTAAACGTATATAAATGCGTAAGCCGTGAACAGGTGGAAGGTTACCTGTACAAGCTCACCTATGATTTGCTTATGGGCGTTATAGAGGAGCAAAGCGTCGGTATGCATGTGCGTCAGGAGGACAAAGCCTTTATGGCTGACTTTTACAAATACGGTTTTGTAGGCCTTGTGCTTTCATGGATAAAGGAAGGCATGAAAAAAGACCCATCGGAGATAGTAAAAAAACTTAATACCCTTATACTCGGCGATTTAAAGCTTGCTTTAAAGAGATTTGAGTCGGAAGATATTTAATCATTGGACTATAAATGATGAAAAAACCGGCAATGAAACCACGGTGATAAATATATTATCATCGGAGATTCATTGTCGGTTTTAATTTTTTCAGGATGGTATATAATATAGTCACAGCAGAAAAAAACAAACAAAGCGCCGCTTATATGCGGCAGATTGGAGACTACATATGTATTATGCCAGCGGAAATTACGAAGCATTTGTAAAACCCGAAAAACCAAAGGATGTGGACAGAAAGTCCGCCTACATTGTAGGTTCAGGACTTGCAGCACTTACCGCCGCCTGTTATCTTGTTCGTGACGGACAAATGAACGGCGAAAGAATCCACATTTTAGAGAAAGACCCTATTCCCGGCGGAGCCTGCGACGGATTCAAATACGAGGACGTAGGCTACGTTATGAGAGGCGGAAGAGAGATGGACAACCACTTTGAAGTTATGTGGGACTTGTTCCGCTCTATTCCATCAATAGAAACCGAGGGTTTAAGTGTATTGGACGAATACTACTACCTCAACAAGAAAGACCCTAACTACTCACTTATGAGAGCCACCGAAAACAGAGGTCAGGACGCACACACAGACGGAAAATTCGGACTTTCAGACAAGGGTGCAATGGAAATTATGAAGCTTTTCTTCACACCTGACGAGGAGCTTTACGACAAGCGCATAACCGACTTTTTCGATGAGGAAGTTTTAAACTCAAACTTCTGGCTCTATTGGAGAACAATGTTTGCCTTTGAAAACTGGCACAGCGCCCTTGAAATGAAGCTGTACATCAAGCGTTTTATCCACCATGTAGGCGGCTTGCCCGATTTCAAAGCTCTTAGATTTACAAAGTACAATCAGTACGAGTCAATGATTCTACCGATGATTAAATATCTTGAGGAACACAATGTGGTTTTCCACTACAACACAAAGGTTGTAAACGTGGAATTTGAAATTAACGGTGAGAAAAAACAGGCTGTAAGAATTGTGGTAGACCACAAAGGAGATATAGAAAATATCGACCTTACAGAAAACGACCTTGTTTTCATTACAAACGGCGGATGCGTTGAAAATTCCTCAATCGGTTCACAGAACAAGCCGGCTAAGTTCAACCCGGAAATCAAGCCGGGCGGCGGCTGGGATATGTGGATGAAAATTGCCGCTCAGTCACCTGATTTCGGTCACCCTGAAAAGTTCTGCTATGACCCTGAGCAGACAAACTGGATGTCCGCAACTGTAACAACACTTGACCAGAAAATTGTCCCCTACATTCAGAATATATGCAAGCGTGACCCATTCAGCGGCAGAGTCGTAACCGGCGGTATTGTAACCGTTAAAGACTCCAACTGGCTTTTGAGCTGGACTTTCAACCGTCAGCCTCAGTTCCGCAGTCAGCCTAAGGGACAGCTTGTAGGCTGGATTTACGGACTTTTCAGCAATGTTCCCGGAAACTTCGTAAAGAAGCCAATGAGAGACTGTACAGGCAAGGAAATCTGCATGGAGTGGCTCTATCATTTGGGCGTACCAACCGAGCAAATCGAGGAACTGGCAGAAAACAGCGCAAACACAGTTCCATGCATGATGCCGTATATCACAGCATTTTTCATGCCGAGAGCTGAGGGCGACAGACCTTTGGTCGTTCCAAACGGAAGTGTAAACTTTGCTTTCCTTGGTCAGTTTGCAGAAACAAAGCGTGACACAATTTTCACCACCGAGTATTCCATGAGAACAGGTATGGAAGCCGTTTACACACTTCTTGACATAGACAGAGGCGTGCCCGAGGTTTGGGGAAGCGTATACGACATACGTGACCTTCTCAAAGCTACAGTTCAGCTTCGTGACGGCAAAAAAATCACAGACATGGATTTGGGACTTATGGAAAGAATTGCCCTTAAAGAAATCCTTAAAAAAGTTAGAAATACAGACATAGAAAAGTTATTAAAAGAATATAACGTCATATAAAAAAATACACTGTAAAATAGCTATATAAACGCTCAAAATATTTTTTAAACAGCTCTATACAATTTACCTTTTTTATACACCAATATTTATACTGTTTAGCTGAGGAAGTTTAAGAAAATAACAACTGATTTTAAACAAAAATAACCTCCTCAACAATGAATGCTGGAGAAACAGACGGTACTGTTTTTGTACCGTCTGTTTCTTTTTCAATATAAATTTACATAATATAGAATAAAAATAATAATATTGTCAAAATATTGTATTGAAGGTTGTTCAAATAAATGCTATAATTTAAGTACAAGTTTAAACGTTTATTTATTTAACAAGACAAAAACATAAAAGGAAGTGAAAAGATGTCGATAAGAACCAAAATGGCTATGGAAGCCTCATTAAAAAAATTACTGCTTAAAAAACCTCTGGACAAAATCACCATATCCGATATTACCGACGACTGCGGAATAAGCCGCATGACTTTTTACTACCATTTCAAAGATATTTACGACCTTGTTGACTGGATTTGTCTCAACGAAGCCCATCAAGCTTTACATTGTCTGAAATCCTTCGATACTTGGCAGCAGGGATTTCTTGAAATGTTCAAAATAGTACAAAAAAGCAAGTCGTTTTTTATCAACGTATACTCTTGTCTGAGCCTTGAAAAGGTTGAGGGATATCTCTACAATCTCACATACAGAATGCTTTACAATGTCGTTGATGAAAAGGCAAAAGGACTTAACGTAACAGAAGCCGATAAAAAATTTGTAACCGATTATTTTAAATTTGTGCTTGTAGGACTTATGCTTCAGTGGATTAAAAACGGAATGAAAGAAACTCCCGAGGATATTGTTTACAGATTCATCACCACATCACAGGGAAATATCATGTTGTGTCTTGAAAGACTTGCCAATGCAGCGGATAAAAAAACTGCACCTCAGATACCTCTTACATCCTGATAGTTACCGTTTATATTATTATAGAAAAGCTTTGAAAAAACAACGAAATTTATTTTTTAGCTTCGGTATACAATAGTCTTTTGGTGATAATTTTTTTATCATTTCCCCTATATTGTTTATTTTATTCTAATGTCAAAAAAGGTATAATCTCGTTGTTATATAGAACTTTGTCTGAGTATATTGTGATTTCAAACTTATTTTGCCATACACATAAACCTTTTTATACATTTTCCGAAATTATTTTATACTCTCGAAGTTTGTTCTTTCAATCCTTAATAATATTTATGCAAAACAGGAAGGTTGGTCGCCTTCCTGTTTTTCCTTTCTAAAAAAGCAGACGCCGGCAAATTACCTGCGTCTGCTTTTGTTTATTTAAAGGTATAGGCAATATGTTTATTCTTCAAACATAGGGGTTGAAAGATATCTTTCACCTGTATCAGGAAGCAATACAACAATGTTCTTACCCTTGTTCTCCTCTTTCTTTGAAAGTTCAGCTGCTGCCCACAAAGCGGCTCCTGAGGAAATACCCACAAGGATACCCTCTGTCTTTCCGAACTCTCTGCCCATGTTCATGGCGTCATCGTTTTCAACCTTTATAATCTCGTCATAAACGGAAGTATCAAGAATTTCAGGAACAAAACCGGCGCCTATTCCCTGTATTTTGTGAGGGCCTGGATTTCCGCCGGAAAGAACCGGAGAAGAGGCAGGCTCAACCGCAACAACCTTTACATCAGGATTTTTCTCTTTAAGGTACTTTCCGACACCGGTTACAGTTCCGCCTGTTCCAACGCCTGCAACAAAAATATCAACCTTTCCATCCATGTCCTCCCAGATTTCCGGGCCTGTTGTGAGATAGTGTGCTTCAGGATTTGACGGGTTTACAAACTGACCTGCAACAAAGCTTCCCTCAATCTCCTTTGAAAGCTCCTCGGCTTTTGCAATAGCACCTGACATGCCCTTGCTTCCCTCTGTAAGCACAAGCTTTGCGCCGTATGCTTTCATAAGCTTTCTGCGCTCAACAGACATGGTTTCAGGCATAACTATAATAATTTCATAGCCCTTTGAAGCGGCAATAGCGGCAAGTCCTATTCCTGTGTTTCCGCTTGTAGGTTCAATAATCACTGAACCCTTTTTCAAAATTCCGCTTTTCTCTGCATTTTCAATCATTGACCTTGCAACTCTGTCCTTAACGCTTCCGGCTGGATTAAAGTACTCAAGCTTTGCAAAGATGTTTGCCTTTGCGCCGATTTTTTTCTCTGTGTTAACTGCCTCTATAATTGGAGTTTTACCTATTAACTCTGTTACTGATTTATAAATTCTCATAATAATTTTCCTTTCAAAATTCAAATTGATTATCAATCGTCTTTCTTTATTGTTACCCTTTTATTTGAAAACAAATCATCACAGACAAAGTCTTTATGAGAAAGATTTCTGTCCTCTAAAAGGTCCTTAAGAGTAATACTGTCAAAATAACTGTCAATAAATTCTTGAAGTTTCTGCCACATCGGAAGTGTGGGACACTTGTCTGCTCTTTCACAGGTGTTCACATCACATTCAAGACAGGAGACAGGCGCAAGACTGCCTTCTGTAAGCCTGAGAATACTTCCAACCGTGTATTCCTCGGGACTTTTTGAGAGCTTGTAACCGCCGCCCTTGCCACGCAAACCCTCTACATAGTTTGCCTTTACCAGTATAGATATAATAGCTTCAAGATATTTTATGGAAATGCCCTGACTTTTTGTAAGCTCACGCAGAGGTATGTAATCTTCTGTGTTTCTGAGAGCCAATTCCAGCATTATTCTCAGGGCGTAACGTCCTTTTGTAGATATAAACATACAAGCACCTCCTATATACCTATAATACTATAAGTTTAGTAGGATTTCAAGACTTTTTTGAATCCGCCGTAAAATATTGCTTAAATTAACATAACTCAATATTAAAACGGCGGATTTAACTTAAATTTGTATAATTTTTATCTGTTCGGAACCCATATCAAGCTGTGACATAACCGCATCCTTTACCAAAAGTGAGCCGCTGTCATCCATATTCTGGGAAGCTACCACAACATTACAGCCCTCATCAGAGATAAAACATACCACATCGGTAAAGCCTTTTGCTTTTAAGAGGTTTTCAATATTTGACTGGGCAAGTATAAGCTTTTCCAGCTGAGAAACCGACTCTGCGGCCTCTTCCTTTGCCTCTTCGCTGTTTTCACTGAGACTTAATACCTCTTTGGCGTCCTCCAAAACCTTTGACTGGGTCTGCTCCCTGTCTGTTCTCACAGTTGAAAAATAGCTTATCTGTTTTTCGGTAAGCTCAGCCTTTACTGCTGTGGTGTCCTCTCCTTTGGTTGTTTCCTTGGTGGAATCCGTAGACTTGTCATCATCACCGCCGAAGATGCTGTCAAAGATACCGGCTTCCTGAGTTTCGTCGGTTATGTCGCCGTTTACGTACTGAGCCTCTCCAAGCTTTTTGGATGCGTCAACAGACAGCATGTCGCTGTTTCCCGTAAACTGCCAGTTAAGATAAACCGCAGCACCAAGAGCCAGCACAAGTGAAGCCATAAGTACATGTCTTTTCTGTATTTTCATTTCTATTCCTCCTGATAATCATATAATTTTGTGACGCTCACCCTTGAGGATGATATATTAAGCGCCTTAGTCACTACATCAATAATTTTTTCTTTTGTAACGGGATTTTCACCGCCGTCACAGACCACAGCCACACCACGCACCGTAGGCTCTATGCTTTTGGTTTTGGTATCGCCGTTTGAAAGATAGACATACTCAACGGAATTTTCCATTGTCAGCAGGATTTCACATCTTCCCACCCCGCTGATTTTTGAAATTATTTCTTTCAGTTCCTTTTCCAGATTATCTCCGTAAACCTCTGCGCTTACAGATGACTGAGAACCGTCATAAGCCTCGCCGCTTTCACCTCCGTCCCAAAGTGACGAAAGAAAAATCAAAACAATTCCGGCAATTCCCAAGGCTATAATTATCCTCAGTGTATTTTCCTTTATCGGAAATTTTCCGGCAAGATCAAAAACCGTCTTTTCTTTTGTCTTTCCCATTTTAAGCATCTTTCCCTTCATCAACAGTTATAATATTCGGAAAAACTTTAAAGTCATTCTTTATAAGACTGTTTATCTTTGTTCTGAACAACCGGTTTTGTTCCTGATTTATGTATATGTTTATTTCTTCAACATATATTCCATGGTCACTGTCGGTTTCAAGAATAATTCTTATGTCGGAAGCCTCTATGCCCTCCTGCTTCAAAATATAGTCCGTATATTCACAGAGCTTTTCTTCCGCAACAGATATAACCTCATTTTCATAGTAATCCTCATACTCTGCGGAAAGCTCTTCTCCGTCCGGCATTATATAAAGCTCCTCAGAAAAATCAACAGAGGTCTTTGTAAATGAGGATATAACCACAGCAAGCAAAAAAATCCCCATAACTACGTTCATTATCTTCTTTGTATTTCCCAAAGGGGCGATAATTCCCACCGCTGCGCTTATTACACAGCAAAGGCAGATTATCCCGCCCACCTCGCTTATAAAGCTCACGACGCACCTCCGGCAACCAGTATAATTGTTGTGGATATTACGAAAATCGTGCAGACGGACAAAAGCAAAGCTATCAACATACCCAGCACCGAAGAAACGCCGTTTAACAGCGTTACAGCTGTATTCTGTCCCAAAATCTCACCCACAAGCTTGCACAGATTAAGTGATAAAAGCCACAGCACACACTGAATAAGCACCGGTAAAAAAATTACAGCTATGGAGATAATAACAAAAACTCCTATTCCCGATTTTAAAAGTCCCATACCTGATTTTACCGTCCTGTAAGCCTCTGAAAGCGCTGAACCCACCACCGGCACAAAGGATGAAACCGTAAATCTTACAGCCCTTGTGGCGACGGAATCGGCAGAGCTTGTAAGCAAGGTATTAAAGGTCAGCAAAGCCGAAAAAACAGACATTGAAAAAGCAAGTATCCACTTTACCGCCCTTGAAATAGCCGAAGAAATTCCACCGAGCTTTAACTGAGGGGACATTCCCCCCATAACAGAAATACCTAAAAACACATTCATAAAAGGCACAATCACACGAGAAGCCAAAAGCGAAATAACATTTCCCACACCAATCATAACCGAATAGTAAGCCGCACCGCTTACGGAATTTCCCGAGGAAATAACAATCCCTGCAAAAACCGGCAGATAGGCAAGCAAAAAGCTTGTGGAAACCATAAGTGAACCGGCGCAGTTTTCAATAAGCTTTGTAACAGGAAGAACTATTATTGAGGTCACAG
This sequence comes from Anaeromassilibacillus sp. An172, assembly GCF_002160515.1. Classification (GTDB taxonomy): domain Bacteria; phylum Bacillota; class Clostridia; order Oscillospirales; family Acutalibacteraceae; genus Limousia; species Limousia pullorum. The sequence goes on from NZ_NFKS01000023.1 coordinate 24,022, forward strand.
CCAATACGGAAACCGTTCCCATAACCTCGCTCATGGGCGAGCTTTTAAGCCCTTCCCGAAATCCGTCCAGTATGGCAAAAATTATCATAACACCGCATACGGAAGCAAAAACACCGAAAGGCGTTTTCCCCTGGCCGGTTATAAGCTTCATAACCTCTCCGGCAAGCCTTGAAAAATCCAAATCAAGAAGAGAGGAAAAGTCCGGCCCGTAAATATCAAGGCTGTTTAAAATCTCCTTAGTATCGTCGGGAAGAGCGTTTATCAAGTCCTCTCCCTGCTGAAAATCCTCTATGTAATCCAGCGCATCATCCTTGTCCCCCTGTTCCTCTCCGCTGTTTTCGGTGGTTTCCGGTACTGCCTGATACTCCTCGCCTCTTACAAAAATTGATGACCAAAGCACCAGCAGAAACAAAACTGAAATCACGCAGAACACTTTTAAACACCTTTGTTTTCTTTTGCAGTCAAAGGAAATCATCATAATCTTTACGTCCTTTAATTTAATCAGCCTGCCGACAAAAGACCCAAAGCCAAAGAAAGCAGGTCTTGAAGCATCGGCATAGCGGCAATCAATATCATAATTTTTCCGCAGAGCAGCACATTATTTCCCAGTGCGGAGCATCCGGCGTCATTACAGCAGTCACTTGCAAATTCCGTAAGGAAACATATTCCCAGAGCTTTTATAATCACCTCTATGTATTCCAGATTTATAGAAAAGTTCTCTGCCATATCACGTATAGTTTCCGTAATCTGAGATACTTCCCCAATCACATAAAGGATAATTATAACGCATCCGCAGACCTGCAAGGCAAAAGCCGCTTCTCCGTTGTGTTTTTTCACCAATAGGGAAAGCACTGCGCAGACTATCGCCGCTCCGCATACTCCTGCGATATTCATAGCTAAAGCCCAAAGACAGATTTTATTGTGTCAAAGAGGTTGTCAATCTGTCCTATTATCATCATCAAAGCGACTATCAAGCCTGCCAAGGTTGTGAGCAATGCCTGCTCTTCTCTTCCGCTTCTCACCAAAAGCTGGTTAAGCACAGCCACAATTATTCCTATTGCGGCAATTTTGAAAATCATATCTACATCCATAACTTTTCACTCCAACGCTTTATAAAAGCAGAAGGGCAAACGCCGCTCCCGCACAGACGCCGCATATTCTGTAAAGGCGTCCTTTTGTCTTTGCCTCCTCTTTCGCCGCCTCATAACTCTGGCGGAAAAATTCTTCATACATGGAAAGATGGTCTATCTGACCTTCTGTGTCTGTAGCTCCCAGACCTCTGCCCAATCCATATAAAAGATTAAGGTCATCCGCTGTCAAACTGCACCCTGCGGCAGCTTCAGCCGACATATCGTTCCAGATTTCCGAAAAATCATCCTCTCCGGAAACCACATTAAAATCACCGAAATATTTTTTCACAAGAGGCTGGGAAGCGCTCTCCCTCACCGCTGAATAGATTTCCTCACCTGTAAATCTGATTTTGGATTTTAAAGTACCGATAAACACAGTGGCATCTCCCAGAAAATTTCTTCTGCGGAATAGATTTTTACTGCTTATCTCTCCGAAATAACAGCAGGCTGTAAAAATCAAAATAATTCCCAGCCACTTAACCATGGGGATATTCCCCCAGCTTTATTATCTCCCCTATTGTTCCAGCCTCTTTGCAGCTTTTCAGAAAAACCATGTTTGCAAACGCCCCTGTTTCCAAAAGCTTTGCGCCTTGACTTCTCTTTTTAAGCTGAAGAGGATTTTTGCAGTGAACCGTTGTGACAAATGTGACTCCTGAGTTAAGCCCACGCCTTAATGACTCCACGTCATCTTCTCCCAATTCGTCACAGATGATAACCTGAGGCGAAAGACATCTCACCGCCTGTTCCACACCGTATTTAACTGTATAACCGTCCAAAACATCGCAGTAACCGGAATCCTCACGGGGTATTCCCGAGCAGACAGAGCATATCTCTCCTCTTGAGTCAACAACCGTAACTCTCATTCTGCGGTTTACTGAAAGCTCGTAAGCCAAATCCCTGAGCATTGTGGTTTTTCCCGAGCAAGGCTCTCCGCAGATAAGTATTCCTCCGCTGTCGATAAGGCTTATAAGCTTCTCTGAACACCCTCTGTGTGAGGTCGCCACTCTTATGTTAATTCCGCTTATGTTTTTCACATTGGAAATCCCGTTGTTTTCCCACACGGCAGTTCCCGTAATTCCGGCACGGTGACCTCCGTTTATTGTTATGTATCCGCTTTTTATCTCCTGTCTGTGGCTGTAAACGGAATTGTTGCAGAGATTTTTAAAGGTTTCGGAGATATCCTCAGGAAAAACCGTGACACACCTTTTCTGTTCAAACTCATTTGTTATATCTCCGTTTTCCATAAGAAAGCAGTTTTCACCATTTATAGTGAACATTAAAGGTCGTCCGGCTCTCAGTCTTACCTCCTGAATATTTTTCTTTTTATCCCTTTGCATAGTAACCAGACGCCTTCTAAGCCTTTGAGAAACCACACAGCAGGCGCAGTCAAAAGCTTTTTCAAAATCCATGGCAGTTTTGTCCATTTTTCTCATTCCTCCTTTGTCTTTACCAAATACTTATGAAAGGCAATAGGAAAATATGCAAAAAAATCCCCGAGGGATTAAGTGATATCACATTAATCCTTCGGGGATAGATATTAGGTTTTAAATTTTTATTTACAGGTCTTCATTTGAAGCGATAGCAAGCTGTATTTTTGTTGCGTCATATACGGTAATCTTTCCGTCCTTATTTGTATCCGCCGCTTCAAATACAAATTTATCTGCTGAAATAGCCTTTACCAGATACTGCTGTATATAAGAAGCATCGTCTATTGTCATACTTCCTGAACCGTCTGCATCGCCCAAAACGAAATCAGGCTTAACAAGCTCAAGGGAATTAACAGCGCTTTCTATGGCTTTTAATGCCTCATCAACCTGAGTCTGTGTAATCTCTTCTCCTGCCTCAGCCTTTGCAATTATTGCCTGTGCTTCATCAATAGCTGTTTTGAGAACCTCTCTGCTCTCGGCTGTGTATTCTTCCATATCAACCATCGGGAGAGCTTCTTCCACCTTGTTTTTAAGCTCTGTTACATCAGGTGTATCAGGTTCTTCAACCAATGCGTTTACAACCTTCACTATTGTAAATGAATGAGGTTCTACAACAACTCTTGCAGTTTCGCTGTTTTCAGCTACTGTCTCAGTGGTTCTGATAACATCAACATTGTCAGGATTGTCGATAGTATTTTCTGCATAGAATGTGTCGCCGGAGATGTACTGGATTTCCAAAGTTTTTCCGGAAAGGTCAACTCCGTCAACCTTAATATCGACAATACCCTTACCATCAAGCTTTGAATTTACCAAAGCAAGATATAGGTTTCCGTCGGCATCCTTACTTGCCATAGCGGCATACTGCTCGGTTCCGTTATCGAGAAGTCTTGTATCGCTGAATGTAGAGGAAAGAACATCAGTACCGGAAGCACTGTTGTACATTTCAAATACCCTTGCGCTCGGTGTTGAGAAGAACTTATAATCGCCCTCACCGGTAATTATGTCTGCGCCCTCCTGCGGAACCGCCTGGATAACAGCCTGCTGTGTAGGTCCAAGGGAATCTCCGCCGGATGAGTACCAGTCAACAAGGCAGTGCTTCTGAATATATGGGCTGTCAAGTCTTATGTACTCCATAAGAACACGGGCTATATACAAAGCGTGTGTCTGTGAACGAACCATTGTATCATAAGACGGATAAATACCGTATTCGGAAATGGCCGGAACCTTAGTATTGTCACCTGTGATAGTTCTCATTTCATTTACAAGGTTTGAAACTCTTGAAACTGTTCCCGGAATAAGGGAAAGTGTGCTGTAATAGAACTGTTTCTTTGTTTCCTCGTTTGCGCTTCCGCCGGCAGGTGTTCCTGCGTATGGATGAATTGTCATTCCGTCATAAAGGCTGTCAGCGCCTTTCTGATGCATAATATTTATAAAGCTTGATGTTTCCCAGCTTGTGTAAATATAAAGCTCTTTTTCCTCTTCGCCTTTGCTCTTGAGGTTGTTGTTTATCTGCTCCATAGTGTCACGCATTGCCTGACTGATATCTATAAAGCCTTCTCTTTCAACTGTGTAGCTTACAAAAATCTGGCTGTCCTTTGGAGGAATAGCTCCGTTTACACCGTCACCGAAGATAATTCCGCCTGTTGCATAGTCGATTTTTGCAACCTTGTCGTTAGCTCCTGCTGTTGAAAGGTCGGAAACTACTTTCCATTCTTCATTGCCCACATAAACCTTTGTGGTTTCGTCGTTACTGCTTATAGCTTTAAAGTCCGCATAATCCGCAGGGTCATAGTTATACTGCTCCATAACTCCGCTGTTGCCGCTTGTGATATCTCTAAGTCCGATATCTCCGTTGGCAATACCCAAAGCCGGATGAGGATTAGCATATCTCATATAGAAAATCTGGTTAGCTGTTCCGTCTGACTTTGATTCTATTGAATTCCAGTCATCATATGCAACAGCATACTGCTTTTCGCAGACAACAGTGCCGCCCTCGATATATGCATAATCGGAAGCCTTTCCGTTTACATAGTTTGTCCAGAAGCCCTGGCTCCAAAGTCCGTCTCCGTCCTTGCCGCCGCCCTGATTCATCTCGTTGCCCATTTCAAAGTAACGAACATTGTAAGGGTCAGGATGACCGTTTTCAGCTCTCACTGCTGCCCAGTCAATTCCGCCGTTGGGGTTTGAACCGTCGTTTGGAGCGTTAAGATATTCAACAAGGTCTGCAGCATCGCTGGCGCTGCCTCTGCCCATTCCGTAAACATAAACTATCTCAGAACCAACATCGGAAGCAAAGTCGCCTACCTCTTTAATACCAAAGTTAGAGGCTATACCTCTCTGAGGCTGACCGTTGCTGTTTGTGTTGTAATAACCGTGAACCTGGTCAAGTCTTTCGTCCTTGCTGCCCAATGTTCCCTTCCACTGGAAGAGGTTTGAAATTGAACCGCCCGGATAACGGACAGAACCAAAACCTGCTTCCTTATACAAATCAACAAAATCCTGTTTCATTGTCATTGTTTCGGAATCAAATGTGCCGTAACCGTTGAAGCCGAAACGATGGTTAGTACCGAATACGCCGTTGTCTATTATATTTGTAACATCATCTGTATTTATTGTAACAACAATAGGTGAAGCATTCTGATAATTATCATAAGCTGTGCTCAATGCTTCATATTCTGCGAGCATATCCTCGTAGATAATATTTTCCGGGATTTCTGCGCTGTGGTCAACAGCCTCTTTCAAAGCTATATACTCCGGCATGTCCTCAGTCAAATCGCCTGAAGACAAAGCTTCCTTAGCCTTTGTCAAAAGCTCGTTATATTGAAGTTTTAAAGCCACAAGCTTCTGCTCGTTTACAGCAGCAGAATTAAGCTGATATATTCCCTTAACTTCATTTTCAGAAAGAGCCCTTGTGTACAGACGTATTTCATCCATACTTCCTGCAAACTGGTCTGAATTTCCAAGCTGCTTGTGAGAACCTATAATCAAATCTGTAACAGCTGTGGCGTTATTTTTGCTGAGAGTATGTTCACCAAGCTTAACACCGTCAAGATACAAAGCTATTGTATAATTTCCGTCTGTTCCGTTTGATTTAACAAGAGCCAAATGCTGCCACTCATTATAGCTTGTGGCCTCTCCGAAATATTTGTTTTCCTCAGAAATATATGTGCCGTACTGACCGCTTGTTGTTCTGAAAAGCAAGCTTCTGCCTGTTGCAGTGCTCTGCTGAATAAGAACAGTGCTCATGGTAGTATCTTTCTGATCCTCAGAGTTTTTAACCCACATAGTTATAGTAAATTCATTTTGTGAATTCAATCCGTTGGCAATAGTAACATTGGAGCTGTTGCCGGAAGTCTTTTTAGCAAATGAAAGCATTTTTCCCATGCTCTCAATATCAGACTCAGCTATTGTAAGATTACTTCCTGACATTGTAGCTGTCAATGTGCCGCCCTGAGCCATATTTTCAAGAGAACCGCTGTCTGCTGTCCAATATCCCACAAGACCCTTATTTAATGCGTCCTCGCCGTCAACTGCTGTATTAAAATCAGCAATCTTTTCATTAAGGTCAGAAATGGCATTCTGCCTTTCCTCTGTTGTGCCTGCTTCCAAAGCAGCCTTTGCCTTTTTCAGGGAATTATCAAGTAAAACATATGCCTGATGTGTGATTTCCAGCTTTCCGCTCTTCAAAAGGCTGTCAGCCTGTGATATTGCAGCTTCAAGCTGAGAATTCACAGCCTCCTCTGTCTTTGCATTATAAAGTGCCATTACATCATCAGCTGTGAGAACTCTCTCATAGAAACGCAGGTCGTCTATATCTCCGGTAAACTGACCGTTGTCCTTATCGGTTTTGTTCTTATGAGAACCGATTATAAGGTCTGTAACCTTGTCAATTACCTGTGAAGCGTCACACTCACCTGTGTATGTCTGCTCTCCGTTAATATAAAACTTGAGAGTATATTTTCCATTGTCGAGATTTTCCTTTGTAATGGTGATATTCTCCCATTTTCCATCGGCAGTTGCAGGTGATGTTTCGATGTCTGTGCCATTCATGTAAACAGTGTACTTGTCATCAGTACCTCTGTACAAAAATGTTTTTCCTGTTGCCCCATCCTTATCGGCAAACTGCAGCATAATTGTGTTCTGTGTGGTAATCTGCTGTGATGAGTTGTTTACCCACAGTGAAACTGAAAAATCTTCCTGTTTTGGATTAAACATATCCCCAATAAACATTCTGGAATTTTCCGCAGCATCGCCCTTAGACTCAAAGTGCAGAACCTTTCCGTATGTTTCGTCACCGCTGTCCTTTACGGACACCTTGTTTCCCTCAAGCACAGCTTTAATTGAAGAATCCGAACCGATATTGACAGGGTTGCCGCTTGCATCGGTTTCTTCAAAATTCCAGTGTGCCGTCAAATTGCTGTCTATATCAGCCTTAGGAGTTATTTCCGCCGAAGATGAATAAACGCACATGGTGGAAATCATGCCCAAAGCCAAAATAACAGACAGTATTTTCTTAGCTCTCTTCATTTTTATCCTCCTTTTTATGTTTATACAGTCGATTGAAACCCAAAGGAATCAAACTACCAATATACAAAATCACACGCCGCAAGTCTATGCAGCAATATAAACAAAATAACACATCATATAGTTATTATTATAACTAATTACAATAAGTTTTTCAATAGATTTACGAAATATTTATTTAAAAAAGTTTCATCTAGCAAATTAAATAAATTTCTAAAAACACAAAAAAGAAGAGCGGACAGATTGAGATTTTCTGTCCGCTTAATTAAGTCTTATAAAATTGGAATAAATATCAGATTTTTAATTTTTTTATCATGCTTTCCCTGTCTTTCTCGTCGGGATGAGAAAGAGCCATATCAAAGTTTTTAATAAGCATCTGAGCCTGTGCCGCTTTATCCTGGTCTGCAAGCATTTTTTCATATCTATCTCTTACAGCCATAGGCATTTTTCCCTGGCACATAAACATTTCCATAATTTCATTGTCAGCAGGAATTAAAGCCTTGACGCCATTTAAAATCTTTTCAAAATATTCATCGCTTACGCCGAAACCGGCAGTTCCGAAAAGATAAATCTTCTTTCCGTGAAGGCTTTCAAGAAAATTCTTCACCTTATCGGTACAGCTGCCCTTGTCTGTCCAAAAGCCCACAAAATATGTATCCGCCTCAACTGCGTTATCAATATCTCCGCAGTAAACGCAATCCTTAATTTCTTCCGCTATCCACTGAGCCAAAAGCTTTGTGTTTCCTGTTTTGCTGTCAAATACCACTGCACTTCTCATAATACTTCCTCACTTTCAAACAGCATTGTTTAATTGTTAACATAATTAAATAATAAACCTGTTATATGTTGTAAAGATTACGTCCATGTGATTTATATATGATATTTAAAGCCTTATTCCAAAGCCTATGGTTTCCATAAGATTCATGTACATAAGCTTCTGTACAAAATCACCTGGATGAAGACCGTCGTTTTTACAGCCCTCGCCGCAGATTATATCGTCAATTTTCTTTCCGGAAGCCACAAGATAATTTTGAATATATCTGTAGTTGTCCACAAAGAGAAGATTTTTCTCATCTGCCACCATAGTGAGGATTGTTTCAATATCCTCGCTGTGATGAATACGGTTAATATAGAACTCATTGCTTTCGGTAGACGGATTAAGGGACGCAAGCACAAGGATTTTTCCCTTTTTCTCCATAAGCTCTGTAAATTTAATAAGGTTATCATAAAGTTCATGAAGTCCGTCAGGTCTTTTTCTGTCGTTAGCCCCTGCAAGCAAAATCACAATGTCGTCGTCTTCATCAATTATTTTATCAAAGTTATTGAGGAGCTGGGTTGTGTTTGCCCCGTCACAGCCCTTGTTAATTACAGATGAGCATGGATATTTTTCGCTTATGTATTTTGCAAACAATCCGCCCCAGCTGTTTGGAGCAGTTTTTCTGTAAAAAATATCTTCACCGTCTTTGAAAACAACCTCATCGGTTCTGACACAACATGAACTTCCTGTTCCTGCGGAAAGGCTGTCGCCTGTTATCTTTATTTTTGCGCCCTCTTTGATTTTCTTTATTATTTCTGACTTATATCCCATAAAATCACCGTTTCTTTTATATAAACTGAAAAAAGCACCTGCATATGCAAGTGCTTTTTTCTTGGCGGAGGACAAGGGATTTGAACCCTCGCGCCGGTTACCCGACCTACTCCCTTAGCAGGGGAGCCTCTTCACCACTTGAGTAATCCTCCAAGATGGCAAATTAAATTGCTAAAAAATAAATGGCGGAGAGGAAGGGATTCGAACCCTTGGTCCCTTGCGGGATCACTAGTTTTCAAGACTAGCTCCTTAAACCACTCGGACACCTCTCCATCGCAACTGACAGTGGATATTATATCACAGACAAACCGTCTTGTCAACATTTTTCATAAGTTTTTTTATTATTATTTTACAAAAAATTTTTTATTCGTCTGTGACACGGTATTCTTCCACATAAAAAGTTCCCGCTATGGAAAACATAACGGGAACCGATATTTAATTATTTAAAATCTCTGTACTTTTTAACCTTTGCATTGTTTCTGTCTGAAAGGGTTTTTACAACAATAATATAAACCAAAAGCAGGCAAACAAAAACAACAGCTATTATTATAAACCAGGGTGACAAAACCAGATTTCCGAAAGTTCCTAAGAAGAACTTCAAATCACTTCTCTGTACACTTTCAGTTGCAACAAGGTTTATTGTTGCATAGTCATCGCCTCTGTATTTGATAAGAGCAGTTCCTACAACGTCGCCTTTATTTACAGGAGCCTGTAACGGTTCTTCAAACTGAGGAACTATCTCTATATCCGTATCCTTTGTGTCGGTAGGCATCAAAGTAACGAAATTGGACTCCGGAATAAGCAATATGCTGTCTTTGCCTGAGGAATACAGAATCTTCTCATTGCAGATTGGAACATCAGTGTCTGCAACTGTTCTCATTTCAAATGTATCAAACGCCCAGTTAAATAGGTTAATTGCATCGAGAACCGTTCCTGTTATTCCGGAAAACGGATCGTCATACATTGCAACAAGTATGTAGCTGTAGCCGTCCTTTTCCGCTGTCTGTACAAGGCATTTTCCTGCCTGATCGGTAAATCCTGTTTTACCGCATACAGCATATGGATAATATTGATCCTCTCCACGGTTTTCATCAATCAGATTGTTTGTGGTATAAATCGGATAATCGTCGCCTTCACAATAATATGTAGCAGTTGAAGTTACCTCTTTAAACATATATGTGTTAAGTGCATACTCAGATATTTTCATAAGGTCTCTTGCGGTTGTATAGTGATCATCGTCATGGAGTCCGTGAGGATTTACGAAATGTGTATTCTCACATCCAAGCTCCTCAGCCTTTGCATTCATCATATCAACGAAATTTTCTATGCTGCCGCCGCCAACATAATCAGCCAAAACCAAAGCCGCATCATTTCCGGAAGGAAGCATCAAACAGTAGAGCAAATCAATTACAGAAACTGTTTCGCCTATTTTATACTGCAATCCTGCCATAGAGCTTTCTGTTCCGTCAAGCATGGAAATTATATCCTGCTTAATCTCAACTCTGGTATTTTCAATATCCTCAACATTTTCAACTGTGATAATATATGTCATAATCTTAGTTGTTGAAGCGGGATATCTTTTTGTATCGGCATCTTTCTCGTACAAAACCTCTCCTGTATCAAGACTTTTAAATAATACGGACGCAGAGCGGATTTCTCCTCCGTACTCCCCCTCAAAGTCGTATACATATGCTGATACAGACATAAAAGTGCTGCAAAACAACACAGCCAGTATCATGACACAGGAAAATAAACACAGCAATCTTTTCTTCATTTTTTCCTCCTGTTGATAATCTATACACAATTATCATATTATGTCTGTTTGAAAAAACTAACATGTCAGAGAAACGGAAAACATAAAACCATAAACATATTACTATTTCTTACAAACAAATTGTCTGTGACAATCATGCATGATAATTTTTTAACTTTAATTTTTATCCATAGTATTTATCATACAATAATCGTTACTTAATTTCAACAACAATATTTCGATTTTAACCTTTAGTTATCTAAAAAACTGTTTATCAAAGTTAAACCATGTTACCCAATTATACTAAAATATCAATTAAAATCTATATCCTCAGCTCTTTTCAAAAATCTGTTCACCTGGGTTTTTAAACCCCTGTAAGATTTTTCCGAAAGCAGATTATTTTTTTGTATAAAATCAGAACATTCTTGAGCCTGCAAAAGGATATCCATGTTTTTAAGGCCGGCAATGGTAATTTCTGGAAGTCCGTGCTGGCGGCGTCCGAAAAAGTCTCCGGGACCTCTAAGCTTTAAATCCTCCTCGGCAATTCCAAAACCATCATGCATTGTTTTCATTGTGTTAAGCCTTTTGCCCGCATTTTCGGAAGAGCTGTCGGAAACTATTATGCAGTAGGATTTTACATTTCCTCTTCCCACTCGCCCTCTGAGCTGATGAAGCTGTGAAAGTCCAAACCTTTCGCCGTTTTCAATCATAATCACATTGGCATTGGGAACATCCACTCCAACCTCTATAACCGTTGTGGAAACAAGTACGGAAATCTTTCCCGAAACAAAGTCAGCCATAACGCTTTCCTTGTCGGCAGCTTTCATCTTGCCGTGAAGCACACCAACAGAAATATCGGAAAATTCCCCAAGCATCAAATCCTGGGCAAAGGTTTCCACAGAAGCCACATTTTCTGTTTCGCTGTCCTCCACAAAAGGACATACAATATAACATTGATGACCCTCTGCAATCTGCTGTTTTAAAAATCCGTAGGCACGTTTTCTCTTTGAGCTGTCTATAACAAGCGTTTCCACCTTTTGTCTGCCGGGAGGCATTGTTCTAATCTCTGAAATATCCAAATCACCGTAAATTATCAAAGACAGGGTTCTAGGTATAGGCGTTGCGCTCATTACCAGCACATGTGGGTCATTTCCTTTTGAATTGAGTGCTGCTCTCTGGGAAACACCGAAGCGGTGCTGTTCGTCTGTAACCGCAAGTCCCAGATTTTTAAAGACTGTTTTATCTGTAAGCAATGCATGAGTTCCCACAGCTATATCAACTTCACCGGAGGCGATTTTTTCACGGACAATATTTTTTTGTTTTACAGTCATTGCTCCCGTGAGAATTTCAACGCTGATATCCGTGTTCTCAAAAATCTTTCTAAGGGTATTAAAATGCTGTCTTGCCAAAATTTCTGTGGGCGCCATAAATGCAACCTGCATACCGTTTTTTATGGCGGTGTGGGCAACTGCGGCGGCAACCGCTGTTTTACCTGAACCAACGTCGCCCTGTACAAGTCTGTTCATAGGCTGAGTGTTTTTTAGCATATCAGAAATACAGTCCCTGCACGCCTTTTCCTGGTCGTCGGTCATAGAAAAGGACAAGAGCTTTTTATACTCCTCAAGATAGCTCTTTTCTGTGACTATAGCGGTTTCCCTGCGCTTTTTCTCTCTGATAACAGAAAGACCCAGCATTAAAACCAAAAGCTCTTCAAAGGACGCTCTGTTTCTCGCCTTAGAGAGATTTTCCTGAGTATCGGGAAAATGTATATTTCTTATTGTAAAACCCAAATCAGCTAAATCATACTTTTCTCTGATTTCCAAAGGTATAGGGTCGTTGATTTTTTCAGGAAGCATTTCAAGAGCCTTCTTAACCGCCTTTTCAACAGTGAGATTTGAAAGTCCTGCGGTTAAGTGATACACGGGGTTCAGTTCACGTGTATCGGCTGTTTTATAAAACATAGGCGATACCATTTGCAGATGGCCGCCGTTTCTTTCAACCTTCCCGGAAAAATAATATTCCTCGCCGTAGCTCAACATACCTGAAATAAACCTGTTGTTAAAAAAAACAAGCTTTAAGCTTCCGCTTTGGTCAAAAACGCTTACACGGCTTATGGTTCTTCCCCCTGTAATCCTTGTTGTCACAACAGGAGAGCATACAGTGGCTTTGATAAGACATTTGTCCAGACCCTCAGCCCTGCTTATTTCAACCTCTTCACCACGGAAGCTGTAATCCCTGGGGAAAAAATAGATAAGCTCGCCTATAGAGGTTACTTTAAGCTTTCTGAAAAGCTCACCTTTTTTAGGGCCTATCCCTTTTAATTTCTCAATAGGAATTTCAAACAGACTCAAAAAAACACCTCCTTCAAACAATTTAAAAACAACGGGGTGATGATATCATCACCCCGAATAAATACGCTATTTTACGGTTATTATTCAACACCGAGAATGAAGTAGTAAACAGGCTGGTCGCCCTTTACCATTGTAACGTCGATATGTGGGAACTTATTTCTTACAAGCTCCTCAGCCTCGGCAGCTTCCTCTTCTGTTATTCCCTGACCCCAGATTATGGTGATGAAAGAAGTGCTCTTTGTCACCATTGATTTTGTCAGCTTGTAAAGAGCCTTAACAGGTGTTTTCTCGCTGATTGTCAGCTTGCCGTTTTCAAGGGCAATTATGTCGCCCTCTTTAATCTTCTTTCCGCCGAATTCAGAATCTCTTGCGGCAAAAGTAACGGAACCGGAGCTTACACCGTATGCGGCGTCCATTATTACCTCTCTGTTGCTCTCAGGACTCATTTCAGGGTCAAAGGAAAGCATAGCTGTAAGACCCTGTGGAATTGTTCTTGTAGGCAAAACAATTACCTTTCTGTCGGTAACAATAGCAGCAGTCTGCTCGGCAGCCATAATAATGTTTTTGTTGTTAGGAAGTACAAAAACATTCTTAGCAGGTGTAGCCATTACTGCCTCGTAAATGTCGTCAGTGCTTGGGTTCATACTCTGACCGCCGCTTACTACATTCTGACATCCCAAATCCTTGAAAAGCTCTACAACACCGTCACCGGCTGCAACAGCCACGAAACCGTACTCCTCTGTTGGCTCTGCCGGTTCAAAGGCCGGTTTCTCCTCTGCCTGAGCTTTTTTCTTGTCGTTTTCTTCTTTTGCAGCCTTATGCTGTTCTTTCATATTTTCAACCTTAACAGTCAAGAGAGAACCGAACTCAAGACCCTTCTTGAGAGCGTCTCCCGGCTGTTCAGTGTGAACGTGTACCTTAATAATCTCGTCGTCGTCAACAACCACAACGCAGTCGCCTATTGTTTCAAGGAAGAGTCTAAGCTCGTTAGGCTCTGTCTTAACATCAGGGTTTCTGCCCACAATAAACTCTGTGCAGTATGTGAAAGTGATGTCGTCGTCAAACTCTGCGGCGGCGCTTCTGAACTCGTCAACCTCTTCTGTCTTAACCTCGTCACCATTGTATTCGATAACCTTTCCGTCTGCAAATACAGAAAGCATACCGTCAAAAATCACGCACAAGCCCTTGCCGCCGGCGTCAACAACACCTGCTTTTTTCAAAACAGGCAGAAGTTCAGGAGTTGTATCCAATGCGTCGTAAGCTGCTGCGCAAACCTCTTTCCAAACATAAACCACGTCACGGCTTTCCATAGCGGCTGTAAGACCCTTTTCATAAGCAACTCTTGCAACTGTGAGGATTGTTCCCTCGGTAGGTTTCATAACAGCTTTGTAAGCGGCGTCAACGCCAAGTCCCAGAGCCTTTACAAGGTCAAGTCCGTCGGCTTCCTCTTTTCCCTCAAGGCCTTTTGCAAAGCCTCTGAAAATCAGGGAAAGGATAACGCCTGAATTTCCTCTTGCTCCTCTAAGCATAGAGGAAGCAGTCTTAGCACTGACCTCTCCAACGGTAGAAAATTCCTTTTTCTCAAGCTCCGTCTTTGCAGCGGTTATGGTCATAGACATATTTGTTCCTGTATCGCCGTCAGGAACAGGGAAAATATTCAAATCGTTTATCTGAATTTTCTGCAAGCAAATATTGTTTGCACCTGATATAACCGCATTTTTCAGCATACGACTGTTTATCATACAAAACACTTCCTTCTACATTTAATTTTGCCATATCTAATCCGCCGGGCGGATATTTTTTTAATCAATTAAGCGTCCACTTTCACGGACATACAAGTTTTTTAACATACAAACCAATGTAAATAATTTTTTTCTTAAAATTTACAAAAGCATATATCTTCTATATTATAACATATTCCCTAACTAATTCAATAGTTTTCAATTCTTAATAAACAAATATAACTCAATTTATTTTTGTGGAAAATAACCACCTTAATCACGAACAGATAAATGCTCGGCGGATATGCATTTTCCTGTTTTTTCGTCGATTTCAAACAACACACAGTCCATTCTGCAATCGCCCTGAGCCAAATCAAATCTTGCAGGCATACCGCTTCTGAACTTTTCAATAATGATTTCAGGCTTTACGCCCAAAATAGATTGAATGGTTCCTGTCATTCCAACGTCGGTGATGTAGCCTGTGCCTTTTGGCAAAACCTGAGCGTCCGCAGTCTGCACATGGGTATGAGTTCCGAAAACCGCAGAAACCTTTCCGTCAAGATAAAATCCCATGGCCCTTTTTTCGCTGGTGGTTTCACCGTGAAAATCAACTATTATAACCCTTCCGCACTCCTGTTTTAAAAGATTATCCATAGTTTCAAAAGGACATCTGAGCGTGTTCTCCATATGGCTGTTTCCCATAATATTTATAACCGTTACAATAGTTCTTCCCATATCCACATGAGTAATTCCCTTTCCCGGTGCAGAGACAGGGGGAAAATTTGCAGGTCTTACAATATATGGTTCGTTTTCAATCATTTCATAGGCTTCTTTTCGTCTGAAGCTGTGATTTCCAAGGGTAATAACATCGACGCCGCTGGTAAAAAGATGCTGTGCTGACACGGGAGTTATACCGTTTCCGTCTGCGGAATTTTCCCCGTTGCATATAACAAGGTCAACGCCGTGAAGCTTTTTTACAGAGTGAAGATGCTTTCTCAAAAAGTTACATCCGACGCTTCCCACAACGTCGCCTATGCATAGTATTCTCATAAGATTTATTCCCCTTTAAATTCCTTATCAGATTTTATTTATTATTATATCATATTTTACCTTTCATTCAAAGAAAAAGCATATCTAAATTTTTATTTTACAAAACGACGGCGCAATATTCTATTTCCCGACAAAAACTTTTTCTTTATAATATTTCCCCGCAAAGTATTTTCACTTCTTAAACCAAAAAACATTTCCGTATTTTTTAGCCTTTGATAAATCATTTCCCGACAGATATTTACATTACTGCTCAATTTCCAAAGGCGATGTCAATGCTATATCCTCAATGCAGGAATAGGCGTTTTTTCTCACAGCTTTTCCCTCTTCACTGCTTTCATAGACATTTCTGCCTGTAATTACAGCGTCCTGCATTTGAAAGGTTTCGTACAAAGCTTCCTTTATCTCCAAGGCTTTATCAATCATCTCGTCGGTTCGTTCAATCTGAGTTTTTTCATAGACATAATTTTTTTCACTTATAAGACTTATCGGAAGAGAAACGCCGTTGAGCACAAGGCAGTTTTCTTCAAGCACCCTGTAATAATTTATTCCGTCAATCTGATTAAGGGTGACGGGAAAATCAGCTCCGTAAAAGGATATTCCCAGACGGCTTACAGCCTCTTCCCTTGAGGTTATAAGCCCGATATTTTTATCTGCGGAAAACTCCGTAATCTCGGTGGTTTGAGCGGTTATTTTTGACTGAGCTCTTACAAATCGTGTTTCCTGACCCTCAATCTCTATGGCTGAGCTTACCAAAAGCTCCCCCTCAAGAACCGACTGACCCAGTGTTACAAGGTTTGTACCGTCACGGGTTTCCATGGCTATTATAAAACCGTCCTTCTCCGCCACAATGTTTGCAGGTGTTGAAATATCCGGTTTATTTTTCTCCTGCCCCTCTTTTACAATAACGTCAACATTGCTTCCGTATATGTTTATTGCAGCCCAGGTTATCATTGGGTATTTGTGGGAAAGCTGGCGTTTTGCCCACTGCACATCTATTGAGGAAGACCAAGCACCTTCATAAACCCCGCAGTCTTTCAGCAAAGTTCGTATTTCATTTTCGCTGATATTTGAAACACCCTCCACGTCTATTGTCCACACAAAAGATGACATGAAGAATATCATTATAAAAAACACAGCCGCACCAACTAAAAGTCCGGCTCGGTTTTTGTTTTTATGGACAAAAAAAGGCAGGCCGTGCCTTTTTAAAACCTTTAATCTAACCCCTGTTTTTCTTGCCTTTGTTCTGCATCGTTTGTAATCGCCTACGTACATCTTTCCGGTAACTTTGCCGCCTGATGATTTCTGCGACCAGATTTTAACACCGGATTTAAAAGCGGAATTTAGAAACCTTTCTGGGTATTTTCCCGACACTGAAAAATCCACATAACCTCTTATCATTCTTAAAATCATAAGCTCGCTAAACATTTCAAACACCTCAGTAAGTAAACTGAACATCGTTAATAAAGCCGCCTATTTCCAGCGTGGTGGTATTAAGGCTTTTAAGCTCCAAGTTTTTCCCGAAAAAGCTTACAATAAGACTTCCTGTATTCACTCTTATAACGTCCTCGCCGTATTCGGCAACACCTTTGCATCCGTAAATTACGGCGTTTCTGTTTCCGGTAAACTCAATTACCGGCTGTCTGCAATCAAAATCCCTCAAAAATCCGCCTCCGTCTTTGTTTCTCTTATTCATAAAACCATCCCTTGCTCACATAAAATTCATTATCAAATCTGCGCAACAGGGCGCATATAAATAAATCGGTGATACTAAATGATATATGTAAACGGGAAAAATAATAAAACCATACAAGGTGAAAAAAACGAATATTTACAACAGACAAAGGTTAAAAAAAGCCATGGAAAGCTTTTGGCAATGGCTCTATCCCTTTTATTCTTTTTACTGCTTTTGATGTTTCCCGCCCAATCCTCAAAGGGAACTTTACAGGGAATAAATCTGTGCATAGAAACACTTTTACCCTCCCTGTTTCCCTTTATGTTTGTAAGCGCCCTGTTTTCCTCATCGGTAAGCACAAAAAACAGCCACAAAAAACTCGACTGCTTTTTTCAGAAGGTTCTGGGAATTGATTTTTCCTGTGTGCAATCTCTGCTTTTAGCCGCTTTCGGAGGTTATCCCGTGGGAGCGGTGACGGTAAACAACCTTTACAAAAAAGGTGTCCTTACGGAAAATCAGTCCCGGTTTATGATATACATAGCTTTCGGAAGCGGAATGGGATTTCTTGTATCCTATACGGGAGCTAACTTGCTTTCCTCCCGTGAAACAGGAGTTTTGCTGTTTTCAGCTCAGTTAATCACAATTTTGTTTATGGTTCTTTTATCACGAATTTTTTTAAGACCACTGGGAAAACAGATTAAAGCTGAAAAAAATTTTACTTTTCCCGAACACAATAAAAAAAATCACAGTAATATAGACAGGGAAGAAAAAAGTCTGTTTTCTCTGATTTTTCAGTCCGCTTTAACCGCAGGGAAATCGGCTTTCAGCATGTGCCTTATAGTGGTTTTATTTTCCGCAGTGTCGGGAATAATCCTGCCTCTTCTGTCATATTACAGTTTTTTAAGGGATAATTTTTTAGCTCTGTGGGAGGTAAGCGCCGGAGTAAAGAATTTTGCAAACTCTGCGCCCCTATGGTTTTTGGGGTTCATAACAGGCTTTGGGGGAATCTGCGTCCACTTGCAGGTTTATTTCGCCGCAAAGGACATAAGCTTCTCAAAATCACTGTTTTTTATTTTCAGAGTGATGCAGGGATTTATAAACGGCTGTGTAATCAATGTTTTGACAATGTTCTTCCCGGTTTTTGAAAATACAGCCGGTGTTTTTTCCTCGGTTACGGAAAAACCTCTGCCGGAGGATGCAGAAAACCCGTTAAAATTTATCATTCTCATCTTTGTTTGTTTCTGCTTTTTATTTTCTTTGGGGCAGAAATTTTGTGAACCAAAACACATAACACAATTAAAAGAAAAACTCAATTTCAGCAGGAGGTAAAATTATGTGCGGAATTGCAGGCTGGCTTGACAGCGAAATGGATTTTTATACAAAAGGAAAAGAAATTGCCGCTGTGTCAAGGACTTTAAAATCACGAGGTCCTGACCAGAAAGGGGAATATATAGGCAGAGGCTTTGCCCTGATACACAGAAGGCTTGCCATTATCGACATAGAAAAAGGCCGCCAGCCCATGACCTTTTCATACCACGGAAGAAAATACACCATAGTGTACAACGGGGAACTTTACAACACCGAGGAAATACGAAAAGAGCTTGTCTATGCAGGCTTTCAGTTTTCAGGACACAGCGACACGGAAGCGGTTCTGAAAGCGTATATCCACTGGGGCAGCGATGTTGTGACAAAGCTCAACGGCATTTTTGCCTTTGGAATTTATGAGGAGAGAGAAAAAACTCTTTTCCTCTGCCGTGACAGAATAGGCGTAAAGCCGCTGTTTTTCTCAGACTACGAAAAAGGCTTTGTTTTCGCTTCGGAGATAAAGGCTATATTTGCCACGGGAGCGGTAAAACCTCAGATTGATGAAAACGGACTTAACGAAATATTTTTCTTAGGCCCTGCACGAACCTGCGGCAACGGAGTTTTCAAAAATATAGAGGAGCTTAAGCCGGGAGAATACGCATTTTTTAAAAAGGGAAAGCTTACAAGAAAAACATATTTCAAACTCCGTGCCAGACCTCACACCCACAGCCCTGAGGAAACGGAAGAAAACGTCCGCTATCTTTTGCAGGACGCTATAAAGCGCCAGCTTGTCACAGATAAGCCCATGTGCTTTTTCCTTTCGGGAGGTTTGGACAGCAGTATAATTGTCAAAACCGCTTCCGACTACTACAAGGAACAGGGCAAGGGAAAAATTTCCACATACAGTGTTGAATACGAGGACAACAGAAAATATTTTCAAAAAAGCCTTTTCCAGCCCACAGCCGATTTTGAATACATCGGCATGATGAGCCGTGAAGCCGACACTCTCCACCGTGAAATAATTCTTTCCAACAAAGATTTGGCGGAAGCTTTGGAGGACGCAGTATACGCAAGGGATTTGCCGGGCATGGCGGACGTTGACTCCTCCCTTTTGCTGTTCTGCAAAAAGGTCAGGGAAAATTTTGACGTAGCTCTATCCGGAGAATGTGCCGATGAGCTTTTCGGAGGCTACCCCTGGTATCACAACAAAGAAATCCTTTTTGAGGACTGTTTCCCCTGGTCAAAAGACCCGTCAATAAGACGAAGCATCCTGAAAAAAGACGTTCTGCCAAAGGGCGAGGAATACGCAAGGGAAAAGTATCTTGAAACAATAAATTCAGTCGAAAAGCTGAAAACCGACTCTCCGCTTGAAAGCCGAATGAGGGAAATGTTCGCCCTGAATTTCTACTGGTTCATGCAGTGTCTTTTGGACAGAAAAGACCGCTGTTCCATGTACAGCGGTTTGGAGGTTCGTGTTCCTTTCTGCGACTACAGAATTGTTGAATACGCCTTTAACATGCCATGGGAAATAAAGGCTTTAAGAGGAAGAGAAAAAGGAATTGTCCGCAAAGCCTTTGAAAAGCTTCTGCCGGAAGAAATCGTCTGGAGAAAGAAAAGCCCATACCCCAAAACCCACAATCCTGAGTATATGGAGCTTGTTTCAAAAATGGCAGTAAAAGCCTTGGACAGCGGTTCGCCTATTTCCAAGCTTTTGGACCGTGAGGGCGTCATGTCAATAATAGAAAATCCAGATAAGATTTCTTCACCTTGGTACGGACAGCTCATGCGTGCTCCTCAGATTCTTGCATATATAGCTGAACTGGAAATGTGGTACGAAAAATACCAGCCGGAAATTCTCATATAAAAAAATCCCTTGTTATGCTTTCGATAAAATGTTAAAATCAAAGCATAACAAAGGGGATGAATATCTTGAAAAGCTTCTATCAAAAAATCCACGAGTTTTTTTCTAAAGGAATACAGTTTAAAATTCTGAAATTCATATATAAAAAAATTCCCATGTTTATGGCGGCTTCATACCTGCTTTTGCTCGGTTTTCTCGCCATAACATGGGATATAAAAATTATTCTTGCAGTGATTGTACCGGCGGTTATTTTTCTTTCCGTCACTGTATTCAGAAAGCTTTTTAACTTTCAAAGACCATACGAAAAAATGGACTTGCCGCCGCTGATTTCCAAGGATAAAAAGGGAGAAAGCTTTCCCAGCCGCCACTGCGCCAGCGCCTTTGCAATATCCGGAGCATTTTTCTACACAAATATTTATCCGGGAATTTTTTACACTATTTTAGCCCTGCTTGTAGCTTTAAGCAGGATTTTTGCAGGTGTACATTTTGTCCGTGACGTGCTTGCCGCCGCTTTGTATTCCTGCGCTTTGTCCTCTCTTTATTTTATTATTCCTTATTTTCTGCCTCTGCAATAATATCCTTTACAATTTCGCCGCCCATAATAAGTCCCATTACCGACGGAACAAAAGCAAAGCTTCCCGGGATTGCCTTTTTGCTTTCGCTGTCGATTATGGGGTCAATGGGAGTTTTCGCCTCTTCCGTGGAGTAAACCACCTTTACGTTTTTTATTCCACGTTTTTTAAGCTCTCTGCGCATAACCCTTGCCAAAGGGCACACGGAGGTTTTGCTTATATCGCTTACTTTAAAGGCTGTTGGGTCAAGCTTGTTTCCGGCGCCCATTGCGGATATTATTTTTACCCCGGCTTTTTTGCACCTTGTAATAAGCTCAATCTTTGCGCTTACAGTGTCCACGGCGTCCGCCACATAATCGTATACCGACAAATCTATACTGTCCGCAGTTTCAGGCAGATAAAAAATCCTGTGTGGGTTTATTACCACATGAGGGTTTATTTTTTTAGCCCTTTTTTCCATCGCTTCAACCTTTGCCATTCCCACTGTTTCACAGTCGGCTATAATCTGACGGTTTATATTTGAAACGGACACAACGTCCTTGTCGAAAATATCTATAGTTCCCACTCCGCTTCTCACAAGAGCTTCAACCACATATCCGCCTACTCCGCCCACACCGAACACGGCAACACGGGATGAATAAAGCTTTTCCATGGCGTTTTGTCCCACGGTCATTTCACATCTTGAGAAAATTTCCTTTTTCTGAAAATCCATATTACCAGCCTTTCTGATTTTTCATATTCTTTGTTTATTTTATAGTAAGGTATAAAAAAAATCAATACCGCTCAATATTCACAAAACCATTGACAGACTTACAAATAATTTGTATTATATTTGTAAGTCATTAAATTTTGGACAACGATTGAATGTAAATATTTAAGATTGTAATTATTGAACGGAGGTTTTTAAGTGAATGTAACTTACTTTAAATACGCATTGGAAGTTGAAAAAACCGCCTCAATAACTCAGGCGGCAAACAATCTCTACATGGGACAGCCTAATCTTACAAAAGCGATTAAAAAGCTTGAAGCCTCTGTGGGCTTTGCAATATTCAAGCGCACACAGCACGGCGTATATCCCACAAAAAAGGGTGCAGAATTTTTAAGCTATGCCAGAAACATCATTTCTCTTATTGACGAAATGGAAGCCCTTTATTCACAAAACAATGCCAACATGGTAAACTTTAATATCTGTGTCCCAAGAGCAAGCTACATAACCTACACCTTTTCCAAATTTATAAACGAGCTTGTAAAGAAAAAAGAATTGAATGTAGATTTCAGGGAAACAGGTTCAACGGAAATTATCAACAACGTGGCTTCCGGCGAGTATAATCTGGGAATCATAAGATACAGCAACAGACACGAAAAATATTTTAAGAGCATAATGGCTGACAAAAGTCTTCAGCGCAAA
Source organism: Anaeromassilibacillus sp. An172 (assembly GCF_002160515.1). Classification (GTDB taxonomy): domain Bacteria; phylum Bacillota; class Clostridia; order Oscillospirales; family Acutalibacteraceae; genus Limousia; species Limousia pullorum. The sequence goes on from NZ_NFKS01000023.1 coordinate 46,384, forward strand.
CAGCTTTGGGAGTTTGAGTACCTTGTGTTGATGTCAGAGGAAAACCCCCTTGCCAAGTCAAAGGAAATCCGACTTGAGGATTTGGAGCTGTTCACAGAAATAACCCACGGCGATTTCTCGGTTCCCTCTGTAAATCACACACAGCTTTACAAAAACGACGCACAGCCGAAAAACCAAAGCAGAATATACATATATGAAAGAGGAAGCCAGTTTGACCTCTTAAACGGAGTTCCAACCACATATATGTGGGTATCTCCCCTGCCTTCGGAAATTCTAAAGGAACATAAGCTGGTTCAAAGAAGATGCGTAAACGTAGGCGATATGTGCAAGGATATACTTATCCACAGAACCGACTATAAACTGAGCAAAACTGAAAAAAGCTTCTTTGACTGCCTTAACCAAACCATAGAAGAACTTTCGGCAGAAACATATATTTAATTTTGAACTGCACAGAACCAAGCAAAGGGTAACATGGATTGTTTCCCTGTTTGGTTCTGTTTTTTTATATTTTTAAAATGTATATTTGTACTAATCAACATAATACAATCACATTTTCATCACATATATTTTGTAATATTCAAACAGATATTCAATTCCTTTTTTCTTATATAATTGGACGGTGATTTAATTGGAAGTAAATCTCAAAGGTCTTTCCTCCCGGGAGGTTGAAAGCCGTGAAAAAAAGGGTCTTGTCAATTACGATACAGATGTCAAAACAAAATCAATAAAACGAATACTGACGGAAAATATCTTTTCCCTTTTCAATATTATAAACTTTATCCTTGCCGCCGCTGTTATTATGGCAGGCTCCTATAAAAATGTGCTGTTTATGGGCATAATAATATGCAACACACTTATAGGAATTATTCAGGCGATACGCTCAAAGCTTACGGTTGACAAGCTTTCCATTATGGTTTCCAGCCAAGTAACGGTAATGCGTGACGGCACTGAAAAAGAAATAGGAATAAATCAAATTGTTCTTGACGACATTATAATTCTTAAAAGAGGAAACCAAATACCCTCAGACAGTATTTTGCTTGAGGGCAATGTAAGCGTAAATGAAAGCCTTTTGACCGGCGAGTCCGACCTTGTATCAAAAAAAGCCGGAGATATGCTGTTTTCAGGAAGCTTTATCTCCTCGGGCGAATGTGTGGCAAAGGTCGTCCACGTTGGAAAAGACAATTACGCCACTAAAATCAACAACAGCGCCAAATACATCAAAAAGGTCAAGTCGGAAATTATGACCACCCTCAACAAAATAATCAAGTTTGTTTCTTTTGTAATTTTTCCGGTGGGAGCCTTGCTTTTCTGCAATCAGTATTTCCGTGGCGGTGTTGAATTTAACGACGCAATAGTCAGCACTGTCGCCGCCCTTATCGGAATGATTCCCGAGGGACTTGTGCTTTTGACAAGTACAGTTCTTGCGGTGGCTGTTATCCGTCTTTCAAAATACAAGGTTTTGGTTCAGGAGCTTTACTGTATTGAAAACCTGGCGAGGGTTGACGTGCTGTGCCTTGACAAAACAGGAACTATAACCAACGAGGAAATGGAAATCGAGAAAATACATATCCTCGGCAACACTTCAAAAGAAAAGCTGGACTTTGCGTTAAGCTCAATCGCCAAGTACACAGACGACGACAACGCCACAATAATGGCTTTTATAAATTACTACAAAGACAAAAATACAAACGCCCAAAAGCCACAGCGTTTCATAAGCTTTTCTTCCGAGAAAAAATGGTCGGGCGCAGTTTTATCGGACGGAACAGCTATAGTTATGGGCGCAGGAGAATTTATTCTCAAAGACCGATATTCCCTTATTTCAAAGGAGATTGAAAAAATCGGCGGAATATACAGGGTTATAACTGTAGCCACCGCCAAAGGCTTTGACGACGAGGGCAATATTATCGGTGAGCCTGAGCCGATAGCTTTGGTTCTCATTATGGACAAAATAAGACCGGAAGCACCTCAGACAATAAAATACTTTACCGAGCAGGGTGTAACCTTAAAGGTTATTTCCGGAGACAATGTAAAAACCGTTTCCAACATTGCCAAGGCCGCAGGTATTCCCAACGCCGAAATGGCGATTGACGCCACAACCCTTGAAACCGACGAGGACATAGACAACGCTGTTGAAAAATATTCTGTATTCGGAAGAGTAACCCCTCATCAGAAGCTAAAATTCGTAAAAGCTTTACAGCACCACAAACACACTGTAGCAATGACCGGCGACGGCGTAAACGATGTTTTGGCTTTGAAAGAGGCTGACTGTTCCGTGGCGATGGCTTCGGGAAGCGACGCTGCAAGAAATGTGGCACAGCTTGTGCTTATAAACAACGATTTTTCAGCCATGCCCCGTGTAGTTGCAGAGGGTCGCCGCTCTATTAACAATATTCAGCGAAGTGCATCCCTGTTTTTTGTAAAAACACTTTTCTCAATGGTTTTAAGCGTAATGTTTATTTTTGTAAATATTCGTTATCCCTTTGAGCCAATTCAAATGTCGCTGTTCGGAGCTTTTGCAATAGGAATACCATCATTTGTGCTGGCACTTGAACCGAACAAAGAGCGAGTTACAGGAAACTTTCTTTTAAACATTCTGTCACGTGCAATTCCCGGAGCTGTGACAATAATCTTAAACATAATATTCCTGTGTATTGCTTCTGAGGTCTGGCATATAACGGACGAACAGATTTCCACAATCGCCACCATAGTGACCTCATTTACGGGAGTAATTCTCATAATACGAATCTGTATCCCCTTTAATCCTATAAGAACCGCCCTTGTGGCTTTCATAGTGTCGGGACTTGTGATAGGAATGACTGTATTTTCAAATCTGTTTAATATAGTTCCATTCACCACCACAACTTTGACTATTACCGTTTCGCTGATTGTGGTTTCATTTGTAGTATTTAATCTCCTGTATAATTTTGTGGGAAGCAAGCTTGACCAGCGGTACAAAAAGAAATATTTATAAAATTAAGGCTGTCACCTAAATTTTGTGACAGCCTTTTTAAGTGCCGTAATATTCAATTAGAACCTATCTCTGTTTACGGCAATAACAATCATGTTTACACCCTGCATAATGAGGTTGAAAGCTATTATGTAACCAACGGAAATCATTGTAAGGAAAGGATGTCCGAAAGCCAAGAATCCACCGATTACTGAAATAACTCCGCAGATAATAGAAATCACGCCTGCGCCTGTAGAAATCTCCTTTTTCTTCCAGCCCGCAACAATCTGGAAAATACCATAAAGAATCAAAGCGCCGCCGATCAGGTAAACCATCATCATATCTGTAAGGAATCTCAAAATTCCGCTGAACAAAAGGAAAATACCTGCCAGCACAATCAATGCACCTAAAACAATTTTACCTGTGTCCTTCTTTGGCTGTGAAGCAACACCGTCAGCAATCGACTCAACACCGTTTACAATTATAAGTACCGCAATAACCCAGGATATTCCGAGAAATACTCCAAGCGGAACACAAAAAGCGTAAACTCCCAACAGTGCAGTTATCACTCCTAATACAATACCTGCAATTTTCATTATACCACTCTCTTTCTGTTTTTACTCGCTATATATAGCGATATGTAAATTATAACATCGCTTTTCCAAAAGTCAATAAAAATTTTTAAAATATTTTTAAATATTCTTTTTTTAGCATTTACAAACATCAAAATATATGAAGGTGTTTTACAAAAAATAAAGGAGCAGAAATCTGCTCCTTTCAGCCTGTCGAAAAAGCTCAGCTTTCGCTGGGCTTTTTTCGATAAAAGTGGTAAAATAGAAGCAGGTGATAAAAATGATAGAGAAAAACAGAAAAAACAGAGAGCA
>NZ_NFKS01000024.1 GCF_002160515.1 Anaeromassilibacillus sp. An172
AAAATTTCAATATACGATGTATCATTGATTCAGACAATTATTGCAAATAAATAATCTCAATAAATTATCCGCAAACAGCGGATAATGAGAATCTTTATTATGAACAACAGCAGCAGTCCGATGAAAGTCGGGCTGCTGTTTGTTTTCCTAAAGAATATTTGAAATATGCGGAAGTTCGTTGTCCATTATGGTTTTTAAATCCTCTTTGAGCTTTTCTGCTGTCAGAAGGAAATCAAACTCTTCACCGTTTTCAAGGCAGAATGTCATTTCTTTTATATCAGATGAAATCTCAACAGTTTTTTCATGTTGGATAAACATATTTATTGTGGGATTGGATTTAGTCCAAAGGTCGGAAACCTCGTGGCAGATTTCTACAGCTTCCGAAGTTTGGTCGTTTCTGCAAAGCTCTGTTGCCTGTTCAATAAGGCGTATACTTTCATTTGCAGGATTGAAAACAACATACAGTTCAAAAAAAGCGGCGGCAATTGTGAAAATCAAAAAAATTACGGCAAGGTAAATTCTCTTCATATGTTTTTGCTCTCTTTCAGGATTATTGAAGTTATTTTCTTTTTGTCCGCAGTAAGTATGAAAATATCTTCCTTTCTAAGTTTAAGCTCTGAAAGTCTTTTTAAAAGAATTTCTTCATTCATGCCGCACAGCTTTAAGGAATTGCTTAAAATTTCCCCGTCGTTGATAACCACAGCCTCTATGCCGTCATCTTTTGTTTTGATTTTTGATTGTGCGCAGTTTGGAGTTCTGTAGGGAGGCTTTTGAAGAACACTTATTGAGCCGTTAGTTTCGGCGATACAGTACTGAACCTCGTTTAGTGAAAAAATATTTAACTGCCTTAACTGAGCGCAAAGGTCTTCGGTGCTTATTCTAAGCCTTTTCATCTGACTTTCTAAAAGCTTTCCGTCCTCAATAAGAAGTACAGGACTTCCGCAGATAAGCTTGCGGAATTTGCTCTTTTTCAGCATAATCACACTGAATATTATCTCCATGGACATAAGCACAAGTATTGGAATAATGCCGCTTAAAAGAGGTTGGGAAGTGTTTTGGAGAGGTATTGCGGCAATATCGGAAATTATCAGTGTTATTACAAGCTCGGAGGTTTGCATATCGCTGATTTGCCTTTTTCCCATTATGCGCATGGCGGCTATTATAAAAACATATATCAGCGCAGATCTGACAGCGGAAATAAACATGGTATTCCTCCTTTTTCCAATGTATTATTCCCGCTGTCCTTATTTTTATTCCTTGTAAACAGATACAAAAAAAGTATAATACAGTAAAAATTGCCAATGCTCTTATTGGTGATGTATATGGATAAATCTCTTAAAAAAAATATTTTGGATTTTAAGGAGATGTTTTCTTCTTCGGCGGATTTTACCATAAGGGAGTTTAAGATTAACACACCTAAAGGGAAAAATGCCGCCGTCTTTACAATGGAGGGAATGTGCAACAAGGAAACCTTGGCAATTTCCGTTATAAACCCCATTATGGGATGCAGATACAGAAGTGACAATGGGTGTGAACTCCTCGAAGTTATAAAAACCTCTGTTATAACAGCCTCGGAAATGGTGGATGTAAAGGACACGGAAATGTTTCTTACACTGCTTATGTCGGGGTTTGCAATAATTGCCGTTGACGGATGCGAAAATATGTTGGCAATAGGCTTGCAGGGTTTTTCTTTCAGAAGTGTATCCGAACCATCCGGAGAAACCATACAGAGAGGCTCCAGGGAAGGCTTTGTAGAACCTCTGAGAATAAATATGACCCTTATCAGACGAAGAATAAAAAGCCCTAAGCTTGTGTTTGAAACTATGACCGTGGGAACACTTTCAAAAACTCAAATATGTTTATGTTATCTTTCAGACAGAACCTCAAAGCAGATTTTAAAAAAGCTGAAAGAGGAACTTAATAAATGCGACTTGGAAACAGTGCTGGCGGCGGGATATCTTGTTCCTTTTTTAGAGGAAAATGAGGAAAAATCTCTGTTTACAGGTGTGGGAATTTCTGAAAGACCGGATACAGTATGCGGAAAAATCACGGAAGGACGAATTGCAATTATGATTGACGGTTCGCCCTCTGTGCTTTATGTACCGAAGCTTTTTATTGAAAACTTTCAGAGCTTTGATGACTATTCCAACAGACCATATTACGCCGCTTTTACGAGGATTTTAAAATATATCTCTTTTCTTGCGGCTATCTATATCCCCGGACTTTATGTGGCTTTTGCAACCTTTCATCCGGAGCTTTTTCCGCCTGGAATACTTTCAAAAATAGTAAGCTCTGTTACACAGACACCTCTGCCGCTGATGCTGGAAGTTTTGCTTATACATTTTATATATGAAATTATGAGAGAAGCAGGATTGAGAATACCAAAACCTTTAGGACATGCGGTTGGTATTGTGGGCGCACTTGTAATAGGCGAATCTGCCGTAAGCGCCGGAATTATAGGTTCTCCGACACTTATGGTTGTGGCAATAGCGGCAATCGCTTCCTACACCATACCGGATTTGTACCCCTGTATAACAATTTTAAGACTTGTGTATATAATATGCGGAGGTATTTTGGGGTTGTGGGGAATAGTGCTTGTATCATTTGTTATGCTTTTAAATCTCTGCGGAAAAAACAGCTTCGGTGTTCCTTACGCTTCGCCTTTTGCGCCTTTTATGCCCTGGGCGATGCGTGACACTTTTATAAGGGCAAGCTGGAAAAAGCTTGCTAAAAAGGTTTTGAAAATTCAAGATGTCAAAGGAGCTGATGAAGAGCAATGAGATTAAAAGGAAATGTTCGTTCTTTTAGCTTTTATCTTTTTATGGCGGTGGTGCAGATTTCTGCCTTTTTCGGATTTTTTGCCCATTTACCTCAAGGAGTGACGGCTTACGGGATAATTTTAGCTCTGCCTTTTGTTTTTGTGATATCCGCAGTTATTATGTGCTTTGCCTTTAAGCTTTTTGATAACTATGGAAGCGACACATCAAAAGCTCTGAAAAAAGGTTTGCCCTCATCAGCTATTGTTTATAAATACGTTTTAAGCGTATTTTTGCTTCTTGCCGCCATTATAACGGTTATGAGGTATACGGATTTTGTTTCTGAATGTATCAATAAGGAAGTATCACCTGTAATCCTTATATTTCTTACAATGTGCGGTGTTCTTTACGGAAGCTGTAAAGGCCTTGAAGCTATGTGCGGAGCAAACGGCATTATATTTACTGTCTGCGTGATTTTGCTTACGGTGCTGTTTATCGGTTTAATTCCTCAAATCAGCATTGATGAAGGCACTGTTGCAGGATTTTCTGAAACGGGAATTTTTTCTGTTTTAAGTTCACTTGTGTACTTGATTTCAGGGTTGAGCGCTTTGCCTCTTTGTATAATCCTTTCAGAAAAATCTAAAGGCAACAACAGACGCTCTGCCGCAGGTTTTCTTTTAATTTATTATCTTACTGCGATTATTTCAGTTGTTTTTGTAATTGTTTGTCTCGGTGTGTTTTCACTTCAGGAGAATAACCCTCTTTACGCTCTTTCAAAGCTTTCGGGAATGAGCGTAATTGAGGAAAATGACGGATTATTCTTTATAGTAAGAACAGCCTTTGTATTTTTAGAGCTTTCGGGATATGCAATAGGGTTTTCTTCACTTTTTGAAAGAAGCGGAAGCAGAAAGAGCAGTATCGTTTTTTGCCTGCTGACTTTTGTCATAAGTGAAATTCTCTATGAATTTTTAAAGCTCAGAGCGGATATTTTTGCATATGGAATTATATTTGGAATTGTGCTTATCTCGGTGGTTGCGGCGGTATTTTTTAAAAGGTCGGTAACAGGAGGGACAAAATGAAAAAGGTTTATCTTTCTTTTATAGCTTTTATGCTGGTGCTTTCCTTTTCCTCCTGCGCAATAACAGAAGTAAACGAAAAGGCGATAATTGAGGGAGTTTTTGTAAATGAATCGGGCGGACAGCTTGAATATACCTTTGCAGTGCCTCTTTATGAAGAGGAAGAGATTACCCAGGAATATATAACGGTTACGGCGGAAAATTTGGAAACAGCATTTGACGGATTGGAGAAAGTGACGGCAAAAAAGCCTTTTCCGGGTCAAAACAAATATGTTATTCTATCGGACAATCTTAATTCAGAACAGGTAAAAGAAGTTCTTAAAGATATGTCGGCTGATTATGAATGGAGAAAGGACTGCGTTTTCTTTTTTGCCGACGATAAAGCTTTTGATTATATCCGTGAAGAAAAGATAACATCGGAACACATCGTGGATTTTATAGAAATATACAATGCGAAGAACCGCAAAAAGACAACCGGACTTTTTAAAGCGGAAAAAGCCTCAAAAGAGGAATTATATGAATATATTTTCCCTGTATTTACCATAGAAGAGGAGGGACTTTCTGAGAAAGGAACCAGAACAATCTGAAAAAATATACAAAAATAACGTCATATTTTTTGTTAATGTGTCAATGAAAAACTAAAAATTCAACGAATTTAGAGAGATTTTCAAAAAAATTTTATTTTTATACAATAAAAGGCTTTAAAAAAATATTGCTTTGAGGTATAATAAAGACTGATAATTTATAATAAATTTTAGAAAAGGTCGGTGTTATTATGCCTGTTGAGTTTAAAGTTCCGCTTACAAAAGTTGTTAAAGAGTTGTCGCTGGAGCCGTTATTTCTTCCGGATGACTATGAAAATATTCAGATAAGTTCAATGGATGTCAACAGACCCGGTCTTGCTCTTACGGGGTATCTTGATTTCTTTGATAAAACAAGAATTATAATTTTCGGTAAAACCGAATATTCATACCTTGCACGTTTCGGCAGCGAACAGCAAAGACATGTGATTGAAAATCTTTTCAAGCTGAAGCCGCCGGCAATTATAATCGCCAGAAACCTTCCGGAAAAGGATGAGATTTTATCCACAGCAAAGCTTTACGATATTCCGGTGCTTCGCTCACCTGATTCAACATCATCTCTTTCCGCTTCACTTGTATCATTCCTCAGCGTTGAGCTTGCTCCGAGAATTACAAGACACGGAGTTTTGGTTGAGGTATACGGCGAAGGCTGCTTGCTTATAGGCGACAGCGGTGTTGGTAAAAGCGAAACAGCTATTGAGCTTATAAAAAGAGGTCATCGTCTTATTGCAGATGATGCCGTTGAAATAAGAAGAGTTTCAAAAACTTCTCTGGTTGGTTCATCTCCTGACAATATCAGACACTTTATCGAGGTTAGAGGCGTTGGTATTATAAATGCCCGCAGAATCTTCGGTATGGGTGCTGTAAAGCTTACAGAGAAAATCAACATGGTTATAAATATGGAGCTTTGGGACAGCACAAAGGTTTACGACAGAATGGGTCTTGAAAATGAGTACATGGAGATACTTGGAATTGATGTTCCTGTTTTGACTATCCCTGTTAAGCCCGGACGAAACCTTGCTATCATTATTGAAGTTGCTGCCATGAATAACCGTCAGAAGAAAATGGGCTACAACGGAGCTCAGGAGCTTTTGCAGAGCTTGGGTATGGATGTTACCCCAACAGAGGTTCATAAGAAAAAAATTATCACAAACTGGAAGGCATAATCCAAAATTTTAATATTCTAATTATTATTAGGAGGATTTATGACAGATTCTCAGATAAAAAATACTTTTTGCGAGAAAGCCCTTGAATGTGGCTGTGACCTGCTTATGGATGAGCCCATGAGCAGGCACACCACTTTTAAAATAGGAGGACCGGCGGAAATTTTTGTGGAAGCAAAAACCGTTGAAACTCTGAAAAAATTGGTTTCTTGGGCTGAGGAAAGCAAATTAAAATATATGCTGCTGGGAAACGGCAGCAATCTTCTTGTCAGTGACAAGGGGATAGAGGGCGCAGTGATTACACTGGGCGGAGAATTTAAAGATATAAGACTTGTTTCAGAGGATACAATAGCCTGCGGAGCCGGTGTAACTTTAGCAAAACTCAGCTCCTTTGCTCTTGAAAACTCTCTTGAAGGTCTTGAGTTTGCCTGGGGAATACCGGGAACCGTCGGGGGAGCTGTGTTTATGAATGCAGGCGCTTACGGCGGAGAGATAAAAGATGTGCTTAAAACCTGCCGTCACATGACACAGGACGGTCAGGTTGTGACTTTGTCAGAAAATGATTTTAATTTCGGATACAGAAAGAGTATCTATAAAGAAAACAAGTGGACTATTTTAGACTGCGTTTTCAAACTGAAAAAAGGCAATAAAGAGGACATAAAGGCAAAAATGACAGACTTTATGAACAGAAGAACCTCTAAACAGCCTTTGGAATACCCAAGCGCCGGAAGTGTATTTAAAAGACCGGAGGGAAATTTTGCCGGAACACTGATTGAACAGTGCGGACTGAAAGGAACTTCCGTTGGCGGCGCATGTGTAAGCGAAAAACACGCAGGTTTTATTGTCAATAAGGGCGGAGCAACCTGCAAGGATGTCTGCGACCTGGTAGAATTGATACAGAAAACCGTTAAAGATGAAACAGGTTATCAGCTGGAAAGAGAATTGATAATCGTGGAATGATTTATATATTTATTGATTAAAACCGCTGAGAAGAAAAGCGGTTTTTAAATCGGGAAGTTAGTCAAAGGGAATGAGTGTAAATGGAATTTGTGATTATAACCGGTTCATCAGGAGCCGGAAAAACAAACGTGCTTCATATGATGGAGGATATAGGATTTTACTGCGTGGACAATATACCGCCTGCGCTGCTTTCTACTCTTTATGACCTGTGCAACACAACTTCTGACAAAAGAATGAAGCGTGTTGCTGTGGTTATAGACGTAAGAGGAGGAAACGTGTTTGATACCCTTGTAAAGGAGCTGAGCAAATTCCGCAAGGAGGGAAAAAATGTAAAAATTCTTTTCCTGGACGCCAAAAACGATACACTTCTTATACGCTATAAGGAAACAAGAAGAAAGCACCCATTGACGGACTTGTACTCAAACATAACAATTAAAGATGCGGTAGAGCTTGAAAAACAGCTTTTAAAACCGATAAAAGCCAACGCAGATTACATTATAGACACCACAAACATGTCGCTGAAGCTGCTGCGTGAGCGTGTGGCAACATTGTTTTTGGAAAATGTCAAAGACGGGCTTATTGTCACCTGTATGTCCTACGGTTTTAAATACGGTATTCCACTTGAAGCCGATTTGCTGCTTGACGTAAGGTGTCTGCCAAACCCCTTTTACATAGATGAGCTTAAAAAACAGACCGGCCTTGATGAACCGGTCAGAAGCTATGTTATGGGTTTTGAGGAATCCGTGGAGATGGCAAACAGATATCTGGAGTTTTTGAAATACACTCTGCCTCTTTACAGAAAAGAGGGCAAAAGCGAACTGGTTATTGGGGTCGGCTGTACGGGAGGAAAGCACCGTTCCGTAACTATTGCCTGCTATCTCAATACAAAGCTTACCGAGGCCGGATACAGAAGCGGTATTCATCACCGTGATATATGGAAGCCTTAAAACTTAAATATTTTCACCAGAGGTAACTAATGTCTTTTTCGTCAGATGTAAAAAAAGAGCTTTGCTCTTTGCAGATAAATCCGGAGGATAATTTGGCTGTTGAAAGAACAGTGGCGGAGTGTTACGGAATGCTGCTGTTTGGAAAAAAGTTTTCCTTTAATGAAATAAGTCTTGCAACTGAAAGCCGTGCAACGGCGGGGAAATTTGTAAATTTTCTCACAGGACTTTTTTCACCTCCTCCGATTATTGATACTATAAGGTCTTTAAAAACAAAAAATAATGAAATACGGCTTTATACTGTCAGGGTGGTAAATACAGATGAATGTCTGAGAATTTTTGAAAAATTCGGTCATGACAGGTCACAGATAAACCTGCGTATAAATATGGCAAATATTGACGATGATACAGTATCGGACTTTTTGCGAGGAGTTTTTCTGTCCTGCGGTTCTGTGACAGACCCTGCAAAAACCTATCACCTTGAATTTATTGTTTCAACAAAAAGTCTTTGCACAGATTTGTGCAGAATAATAGAGGATGCCGGAGACTATTCCATAAAGCCAAAGGTTATCCAGCGTTCGGGCGTGTATGTTATATACATAAAGGAAAGCTCACAAATACACGAGTTTTTGAAGCTTGCCGGCGCCGAAGAAAGTTTAAAGAAATTTGAAGAAGAAAAGAATATAAAAGAGCTTAGAAACAGCGTAAACAGGTTGAGCAACTCAGAGGTTGCCAATATAAAAAAGACCGCTAACGCCTATCTGAAGCATATGAAAGCCATAAAAATAATCGAAAACAGCTGCGGACTTGACGCACTTCCTCCGGAGCTTGAGGAGATTGCAAAAATAAGGATGGAAAATCCGGAGCTTTCACTGAGAGGTTTGGGAGAAATGCTCACACCTCCCATAAGCCGAAGCGGTGTAAACCACAGGCTTGAAAAAATCATGGAAATTGCCCAGTCAATCAGCGGAGCAGGCTCCGTGGAAGATAAGGAGTGAAAATGATGGCGGCAGAAAAAAAGAAAAAAAGCGATAAAGGATTTACTTTTGAAGAGGGATGCAAACGCCTTGAGGAGATAGTGGCACAGCTGTCGGGGGGCGAAGTGACTCTTGAAAAAAATATAGAGCTTTATAAAGAAGGCAGCGAGATTTTAAACGCCTGCAATGAAATGCTTGAACAGGCAAAGGGCGTTATCAAAGTTGTTGACAAGGATTGATGTTTCGGAAAGCGGGGAAATAACGTGACTGAGTATTTATCATTGATAGAAAATAAATTACAGGAATATTTGCCGTCAAAGGACTGCACAGAAGGCGTTTTGATGGAATCTATGGATTACAGCCTTAAAGCAGGCGGAAAAAGGGTAAGACCCTGTCTTGCTTTGGAATTTTGCAAAGCCTGCGGAGAAAATCCGGAAAAGGCTGTTCCTTTTGCCTGCGGTGTGGAGATGATTCATACCTATTCACTTATCCATGACGACCTTCCGGATATGGACAACGACGACATGAGAAGAGGAAAGCTGTCAAACCACATAGTTTACGGTGTAAGCACTGCAATTATCGCCGGAGACGCTTTGCAGAGCCTTGCTTTTGAAACAGTTTTGTCAGAGGAAGCGGAGAAGATCTGTGGAAGTCATGCATGCGTAAAGGCTGCAAGAACTCTTGCTAATTACTGCGGAGCCGTGGGAATGTGCGGCGGTCAGATGATAGATATACTCTATGAAGAGAAAAAAGCCGGAATAGAGATACTCAGGGAAATGGACGAGAAGAAAACAGGTGCGCTTATAAAAGCTGCCTGTGAGATGGGCTGTATTGCCGCCGGAGCCGACGAGGAAACAATAGCCCTTGCAAGGGAATACGGCGACAATATAGGACTTGCTTTCCAGATAGTTGACGATATGCTGGATGTGATTTCAACTTCCCAGGAACTTGGAAAGCCTATCGGGAGCGACAAGGAAAACGATAAATCCACATATGTGTCCCTTTTGGGTATAGAAAAATGCAGAGAACTTGCAAAGGAAGCCACAGATAAGGCGGTAAAGGCTCTCGACGGATTTAAAGGCGATACAAAAGAGCTTAAAGATTTTGCATACAGTCTGCTTAACAGAACTAACTAAAATCTTGCCTGAAAAGGAAAAATCTGTTATAATGAACTTTTACAGAGAAATTGCCGCAAAATATAGGCGGTGATTCATTCTGATATTAAGTGAGGAAAAGACCATGAAATCATATGAAATTCTAAATGGTATCACCTCTCCACAGGACCTTAAAAACCTCGATGACAAACAGCTTACCCGGCTTTGTGAAGAGATACGTGAAAAGCTTATTGAAACCGTATCTGTAAACGGCGGTCATCTTTCTCCTAATCTGGGAGTAGTGGAGCTTACAGTGATGCTTCACTATGTTTTTGATTCACCGAAGGACAGTATTATATGGGATGTAGGCCATCAAAGCTATACCCATAAAATTCTGACCGGTCGATTGGGACAGATTGACACAATAAGAACAGAAAACGGACTTTCAGGCTTTCCTAAAAGAAGCGAAAGCAAGCACGACGCTTTTAATGTAGGTCACAGCAGTACGTCTATATCTGCCGCTTATGGAATTGCTCAGGCGAAGAGCCTTTTGGGCGATAACAGCTATACAATAGCGGTAATAGGAGACGGGTCTTTGACAGGTGGACTTGCCTACGAGGGCTTAAACAATGCAGGCAGATTTAACAGAAACTTTATCGTCATCCTCAACGATAACAAAATGTCAATTTCTCATAACGTGGGTGCCATAGCCAGATATCTCAGCAATATGAGAATACAGCCATGGTATCTGAGGGTGAAGAAATATATTGAAGGCGGACTTTCACATTTTTCTGTTGTGGGAGGCTACCTGAAAAAACACCTGCAAAAGAGCAAATCAAAGTTAAAACGACTTATTTATAAGGATACATTTTTTGACAGCATGGGCTTTACCTATTACGGTCCCGTTGACGGACACGATATGGACGAGCTAAAAAAAGCTTTGCAGGCGGCAAAAAGAATGACCTCTCCTGTGCTTTTGCATGTTGTTACTAAAAAGGGTAAAGGCTATCAGTATGCAGAAAATGACCCGAAGAACTTCCATGGTATAGGAAGCTTTGATGTTGAAACAGGAGAGCCTTTGTCAAGTGGAGTTGGATTTTCCGATGTATTCGGGGATTATTTGACAGATGCGGCAAAAGAGGACAGAACAATCTGCGCAATAACTGCCGCAATGAAATCAGGAACAGGACTTAATAACTTTGCACAGACCTATAAAAACAGATTTTTTGATGTGGGTATTGCAGAGGAACATGCGGTGACTTTTGCCTGCGGACTTGCTTCAAAGGGCATGATGCCGGTATTTTCCGTGTACTCCACATTTTTACAAAGAAGCTATGACCAGATACTTCACGATGCCGCAGCTCAGCAGCTCCATATAGTTTTGGCTATAGACAGAGCAGGAGTTGTAGGCGAGGACGGAGAAACCCACCAGGGAGTATTCGACGTAAGCCTTCTCAATTCAGTGCCGGGAGCAACAATATATTCTCCCTGCTATTTTGAGGGACTTGGCCTTTCTCTGAACAGGGCAATGTACTATGATATGGGTGTTGCGGCTGTAAGATATCCAAGAGGCGGAGAGCTTTACCGTCCAAAGGATTTAGTGGATGTAAATGAAGATTACAACATTTATGGCGACGAAAACAGCGAAGTTTTGCTTATTGCATACGGAAGAGAATTTTCAAATGTCTGTCTTGCAAAAGAAGCTTTAAAGAAAAATCACAATAAAGACGTATGTATTTTGAAGCTTTGCAGAATTAAGCCGATAAATCCGGAAGCTATTGAGTTCGCTGTGAAATTTAAAAAGATTGCTTTCTTTGAAGAGGGAATTTTAAGCGGCGGTATAGCCGAAACATTCCTTTCAAATCTTGAAAGCAGAGACTATAAAGGTGAATATATAATCCGTGCCATTGAAGATGAATTTGTTCCTCACGGAAAAGTAAACTCCTTGCTTTGCCGTCTGGGACTTGACAGCCAGTCTGTTGAAAAACTTGTAATGGACAGATTTTTTAATAATTAAAATTCTGATATAGAAAATGCCGGAATAAAGGAAGTAAAAAAAGGGTATGAAAAAAAGACTTGATATTCTCGTATGTGAGAAGGGCTTGGCTGAAAGCCGTGAAAAGGCGAAAGCCGTAATCATGGCGGGACAGATATATGTTGACAATCAAAAGGCCGATAAATGCGGCGATACTTACGATGAAAATGCAAGTATCGAGCTTAGAGGTCAGACACTTAAATATGTAAGCCGTGGAGGTTTAAAGCTTGAAAAAGCCATGGAGCAGTTCGACCTTGACCTCAGCGGAAAAATATGTATGGATATCGGAGCTTCTACCGGCGGATTTACCGACTGTATGCTTCAAAACGGAGCGGTAAAAGTCTATTCAGTGGATGTGGGCTATGGTCAGCTTGCCTGGAAGCTTCGCAATGATGAAAGAGTAGTAAACCTTGAGAGAACCAACATGAGAAAGGTCACAAGGGAAGAGGTTCCCGATGTTATTGACTTTTTTTCCATGGATGTATCATTTATTTCAATAAAGCTTTTGCTTCCTGTTGCACGTGAGCTTATGGGAGAAAACGCCGAGGCGGTTTGTCTTATTAAGCCACAGTTTGAAGCGGGAAAAGGTAAGGTAGGAAAAAAAGGCGTTGTAAGAGACAGCAAGGTTCATGTGGAGGTTGTGAAAGATATCTACGACTTTTGTCTTAACAATGGATTTGATGTGCTGCACACTGATTTTTCACCTATTAAAGGGCCTCAGGGCAACATTGAATACCTTATACACATAAGAAAAAGTGAGGATCCTCAGGATTTTGCAAAGACAAATGCGGAAGAACTGGTGGAGATTTCACACAAAAGTCTTGATTGAATTTATCAAACCAAAGGAAGAATAAGATGAAACTGGCTCTTGTAGTAAACGATAAAAAAATTGAAGCGGTAAAATGCGCTGCCCGAATAATCAAAATGTTTTCTGATGACGGTGTTGAGGTAGGTATGAACCGTCAAAATGCGAAAACAATGGAAAGTATTGACCCGCAGCTTGCGGCGAATGTTGAGTGTTTTGAAAATCACAGCTTGCTTGCCGGATGGTGCGACTTTGCGGTCACTGTTGGAGGAGACGGAACCATAATACATATGGCAAAGCACGCCGCTCTGGCAGGAAAACCTATTGTGGGCGTAAATGTGGGCAGAGTGGGTTTTGCCGCCGAGCTTGAAACCTACGAGATTTCAGAACTTAAAAAAATAATTGTATCCGATTATAATACAGAGAAAAGGATGCTCCTTGATGTATGCGTGAAAAAAGGTGACCGTGAAAAGACTTTTATCGCAGTAAACGATGCGGTTATCTCAAGAGAGGGTCTTTCAAGGATAATAGATATGGAAGTTTCCTTAAACGGAGAAAACTTCTGCTGCTACAGAGGCGACGGAGTGTTGTTTTCAACTCCTACAGGTTCCACGGCTTATTCACTTTCTGCCGGAGGGCCTATAGTTGACCCAAATATGAGCTGTCTGATAATGACGCCTCTGTGTCCGTACTCTCTGTTTTCAAGGTCTGTGGTGTTGTCAGACAAAGCGCAGCTCTCAATAAAAGTACATTCCCCCGACAACAGCACCGGTTTTTTAACCATTGACGGACAGGAATCTGAAGAAATTTTAGACGATGATATAATAACGGTGAAATGTTCAAGTGTGTATCTGTCCATGATACACCTGAAAGATAAAAATTTTTACAGGCTTTTAAAAGAGAAACTGCCCAGGAGTGAATAACAATGAAAAACAGACGACATGAAAGGATACTAAAGCTTATAAACGAACATTCCATTGAAACCCAGGAAGAACTGCTGAAATATTTGCGCAGCAGTGGTTTTGATGTAACACAAGCCACGGTTTCAAGGGATATAAAAGAGCTTAGACTTTTAAAGACCATGACCCACGACGGCAGGTATAAATATACCGCCGGCGTTTCAAATATTGTGGATATAAAAAATAATTTTCAAAGTCTATTTGGAAATTCCGTCACCAGCGTGGACTATGCCGGAAACCTTGTTGTTATAAAGACATCAACAGGTATGGCGCAGGCGGTGTGCGTTGGATTTGATACAATGAAGTTTGATTCCATTTTGGGAAGCATTGCCGGCGATGACACAATTTTTGTTGCCTGCCGTTCAAACGAAGCGGCTCAAAGCTTGGCGGCGGAACTTAAAAAATATAACGGCTGAGGATAAAATCCATAGCAGGAGTGATTTATCGTGCTTGACACATTATATATCGAAAACATTGCGGTTATAGAAAAGACCGCAATCGAGTTTGAAAAAGGCTTTAATATAATGACCGGTGAAACCGGAGCGGGAAAAAGTATCGTTATTGATTCCATAAACTGCGTAATAGGCGGCAGAGCCTCCAAAGATTTGATACGCACAGGATGTCAAAAGGGAGTTGTCTCCGGCGAGTTTTCTCAGGTTCCAAAAGAATGTGAGGAAATGCTCAATGAGTACGGTTTCAGCTGTGACGAAGAGCTTATAATAACACGTGAAATACTTTCAAGCGGCAGAAGTACTTGCCGTATAAACGGTATGCCGGCTCCTTTGTCTGTATTGAAAGCCATATCTCCTTTTTTGATAAACATACACGGTCAGCACGAAAGCTACGAGCTTATGAGCGACAGCAGACATTTGGGTTACCTTGATTCAATGGGTGATTACCAAGAACTGCTGAAACAGTATAAAGAAGAATTTGATAAATATAAAGAGTATAAAAGAATACTTGAGGAGAATGTGACTGACGAAGCCCAGCGAATGAGGGAGACGGACATTCTCACATATCAGGTTGAGGAGCTGAGAAACGCTCAGCTCAGAATAGGGGAATTTGACGAGCTTACAGCGGAAAAAATTAAGCTTAGCAACAGCGAAAAAATAAGGGACGCTTTGGCTGACTCAAAAATGATGCTTGACGGCAGAGATTTTAAAGGAGCCTGCGAGCTTGCAGACGAAGCTTCTTCACAGCTTTCCGTAGTCAGCGGCTACATGCCGGAGGCTGAAAAGCTTTCCTCAAGACTTACGGACGTTTATTACGAATTGAGGAGCATTTCCGAGGATATAGAAGCTCTTATAGATGACGCAGATATTGACCCCTACAGATTAAATGAAATTGAAGAAAGATTGGACCTGCTTTACAGGCTCAGAAGAAAATACGGAGAAAGCGAAGAAGAAATGATTGCTTTTCTGGAAAAGTCGGAAGAAAGGCTTTTCCAGCTGGAAAATTTTGAAAACACCAGAAAAGAAGCTCAGAAAAATTATGATATAGCCCTTGAAAAGGTTACCAAAACAGCGGAAAAGCTCACAGAAAAGAGAATAGCAGCCGGTAAAATTTTCAAGGAAGAGGTGGAAAAAGAGCTTGCCTTTTTGAATATGAAAGGCGTAAGAATAGAGGTTTCAGTGGAGAAAGTTCCCCTCAATGATAAGGGCTGGGATAAGGTTGAATTTTTGATATCCTCAAACCCGGGTGAACCGCCGAAGCCGGTTTCAAAGATTGCCTCAGGCGGCGAGCTTTCAAGAATGATGCTGGCGATAAAAACCGTACTTTCAAAGAACGATATCACCGGCACATTGATATTTGACGAGGTTGACACAGGTATTTCCGGTTCCGCTTCCCAGAAAGTCGGCATGAAGCTGAAACAGGTTTCAAAAAACAGACAGGTTATCTGTGTTACTCACCAGCCTCAGATTGCCGCCCTTGCAGACATACATTTCCTTATCAAAAAGTCAACAGACGGCGAAAGAACATATACTGAGGTTACAAAGCTGGACGATGAAAACCGCATAAAATCCCTTGCCGCACTAATCGGAGGTGCTGAAGTAGGCGGAACGGCATTGGAACACGCTAAAAAACTTATTGAAGAAGGCAAAAATTTGTAAATTTGTTTTGACAAACGTGTGAAAAAAGAATAAAATAGATATATTATACATTTAGATTTTCAGGAGGTGTCCACATGAAAAACTGGCTTGTTGCAAGTGCAGACAGAAAGGCGGCAGAAATGCTGTCTGCTCAGTGCGGACTGCCTCCTTTTATTGTTTATATTCTCATGATAAGAGGCTTCAATACAAAGGAAAGCATCATGGAATTTTTATCAGATGATACGGGGTTTGAAAATCCCTTTGACGCAGTGGATATGGATAAAGCTGTGGAGCGAATCAACAGGGCCTTGGATAACTATGAGAAAATATGTGTTTACGGTGATTACGACGCAGACGGAGTGTCCTCCACTGCGTTGCTTTGCACTTATCTGGAAACAGTAGGAGCCGACGTTTTCTACTATATACCCTCAAGGGAAAACGAAGGCTATGGAATGAACGACGATGCAGTAAGAAAAATACATGAAAAAGGCGCAGACCTTATAATAACCGTGGATAACGGAATTGCCGCCCATAAGCAGGTGGACTTGGCAAATGAGCTGGGCATGGATGTGGTCATTACCGACCACCATAAGCCTGTCTCAGAGGAAATGCCAAATGCTGTAGCTGTGGTAGATTTGCACAGAACAGACTGTCCCTCAAAGTTTAAAGAACTGTCCGGAGTGGGTGTTGTCTTAAAATTGATTTTTGCAATGGAACAGGGACAGATGGACAAAGAAGAAATACTGGACAACTACTGTGACATTGCCGCAATAGGAACAATAGGGGATATAGTTCCCTTGAGAGGCGAAAACAGAACCATCGTAAAACACGGATTGAATTTGATTAGAAATTCTCAGCGTTACGGAATTAACGCACTTATAGAAGCTTCCTCACTTTCAGGAAAAAAGATTACTGCCGGAAGTCTTGCTTTTTCGGTTGTTCCCAGAATAAATGCCGGAGGCAGACTGGGCGAGTCCTTTGAAACAGTAAATCTATTGATGACTGATGACATGCAGGAAGCCGAAGAAATAGCAAAAGAGCTTTCTCAGGACAACAACAAACGACAGTCTATTGAGAAAGAAATTATAGATGAAATACTTAAAGAACAGGAAAAAAGACCGGGAATTTTTGCAATGCCGGTTATAGTGGTTGAGTCCGACAATTGGCATCAGGGAGTTATCGGAATTGCGGCGGCGAGAATAAAAGAGCTTTTCGGAAAGCCCGTGATTGTTATAACCTTTGAAGGTGATACGGGCAAGGGTTCGGGAAGAAGTGTTGCCGGATTTTCACTGTGTGACGCTGTATTTGCATGCAGTGAATATCTTACCCACTGCGGAGGTCATCCAATGGCTGTAGGCTTGGGTATTAAGAGAGAACAGGTTGAAAATTTCAGAGAGGCCATAAACCAATATGCTTTAAGCCTTGATGAAATGCCTATGGACACTTTGAACATTGACTGCAAGCTTAATCCTGCCGGAATAAACGTAAACTTTATAAGACAGCTGCAAGTTTTGGAGCCATACGGTGCAGGTAACCCAACACCGGTGTTTGGTCTTTATTCCATGAGAATTGTGGATGTAAAATCACTTTCGGAAAACAAGCATCTTAGAATAACGGCAGAAAAGAACGGCACAAGAGTAAATATAATGAAATTCTTTACAGCTAAAGAGGATTTTCCTTTTAAAAGAGGAGATGTTGCCGACTTCGCCGTTAAGCTTGATATAAGCGAATTTTCCGGAGGGAGCGTTTCAATAATAGCTGTAGATGTAAGACCTGAAAATCTTGATTACAGCGAGCTTATTAAATCTTACAGAATATATGAAAATTTCGTGGCCTCACAAAAGGCTGATGACAATACATTTAGCTATTTAATGCCCACAAGGGAAGAGTTTGCTAAGGTATACAGATATATAAGGGAAGCAGGAGGTGTTTTCGGAGGAAAGGAAATATTGTACTGCGGACTTGGAAAATGCATAACTTTCGGAAAGCTTTGTCTGATTCTTGACGTGATGAAAGAGCTTAATCTTATCAGCATTGAAAGAAGCGATAAATCTGAAAGGATTTATCTTAACAGTATACAAGGAAAAGTGAATTTATCGGATTCCCTTTCCATCAAAAGATTATCGGAGGTGCGTAGTGATGGGTGGACTTAACAAAGTAGCTTGTTATCGTGATTTCGAGGAGTTAAAAGCTTTAATCGAAAAAAGCATAACACAGGGAAATCAATATGATTTGGAAAAAATTGAAAAGGCGTATAAGTTTGCTGATGAAGCTCACGGGGATCAGAAACGTGTTTCGGGAGTTCCGTACATTTTACATCCCACATCAGTCGCCTGTATTTTGGTGGAATTGGGAATGGATACCGATTCGGTAGTGGCGGCACTTCTCCACGATGTGGTTGAGGATACACCGGTCACTATAGAAGAGGTTACAAAGCTTTTCGGAGAAACCGTTGCAAACCTCATTGACGGGGTTACCAAAATATCAAAAATTCCCTATTCCAACCGAGAGGAACAGCAGGCGGAAAACGTCAGAAAAATGCTTATAGCTATGTCGAATGACATAAGGGTAATAATCATTAAATTGGCCGACAGACTTCATAATATGCGTACTATGGAGTGTATGAAAGACCAAAAAAGACGTGATAAAGCCCGTGAAACCATGGAGGTGTATGCGCCTATTGCTCATCGTCTCGGTATTAAGGCGGTAAAGGAGGAACTTGAGGATTACTCAATTCGTTACCTTGACCCTGTAGGATATGCGGAGATAGAACAGGAGCTTGCTCTTACAGCAGACCAGAGAGAAGAATTTTTGAATGATGTAACTCAGAAAATCAAAAAGAAAACCGAGGAGATAATTCCTAATGTCTTTGTAAGCAGCAGAATTAAGAGTGTTCACAGTATATACAGAAAAACCTATATGCAAGGCAAGACGGTTGACCAGATTTTTGATATATATGCAGTCAGAGTAATTGTTGATACTGTAAACGACTGTTACAATGTTTTGGGAGTTGTGCATGACCTTTTCCAGCCACTTCCAAACAGATTTAAGGACTATATTTCCACACCAAAGTCAAACATGTATCAGTCCTTGCATACAACAGTTATAGATAAAAGAGGAATACCTTTTGAAATCCAGATAAGAACATGGGAAATGCATTACACAGCTGAATACGGTATTGCAGCCCACTGGAAATATAAGCTTGGACTTAAAGGAAAGAGAAAAGGCGACAGCCTTGATGAAAGTCTTAAAAAAATAAGACAGATGATAGAAAGTCAGCTTCAGGAAGCCGACTCCACAAACCTTATTAAAACCATAAAGAACGACCTTGACCCTAACGAGGTTTATGTATTTACACCGAAGGGTGATGTTATTTCACTTCCTGCCGGCTCAACTGTAATAGATATGGCTTACGCCATACATTCCGGAGTAGGAAACAGCATGATAGGTGCTAAAGCCGATAAAAGAATAGTTCCTATTGATTATCAGGTTAAGAACGGTGAGATAATTGAAATTCTCACACAAAAAGAGGGAAGCGGTCCAAAAAGAGACTGGCTGAAAATTGTAAAAACTTCTCAGGCAAGAACCAAGATAAGAAATTGGTTTAAGCATGAAAAAAGAGATGAAAATATTCTTGAAGGAAAAGCAGAGCTTGAAAAGGAATTCCGAAAGAATATGATGTATATACCGGAAAAAGAACTTCCGGAATTTTTCGCAAAGATGATGGTGAAGCAGCATTGCAATACAATGGATGATTTCTATGCTGCAATAGGATACGGAGGCATACAGCTTTGGAGGCTTATGCCGAGAATAAAAGAGGAATACTCTAAAAAATACAAGAAAACCGAAGAGGATAACATAAACGAAATTCTCGAAAAACAGCCGGAAAAGAAAAAGAAAATCAGCTCCGGAATTATTGTTGAGGGTATGGACGATGTTTTGATTAAGCTTTCAAAATGCTGTAATCCTCTTCCAGGCGACGATATAATCGGATTTATAACACGTGGTTACGGTGTATCAATCCATAAATGCAGCTGCACCAACGTGCCTAAGGACATTTCAAAGACTGAAGAGCCTGAAAGATGGGTAGAAGCAAGGTGGAGCGACAGCGTAAAGGATACATTCCACGGAACTATTGAAATTCTCTGCGACGGCAGAACAGGATATCTTGCAGATTTGGCTGTGCATATTTCAGCAATGCATTTGTCTATACACAGCCTAAATTCACATGAACTAAATGACGGCAGAGCAATCATAACATTTACCATAGATGTTAAGAGCATTGACCACATTAACTCTATTGTGGCAAGACTTTCCAACATCAACGGAACAATATCAATTACAAGAAAATAATATTTAAAGGATGATTTTTAATGTTGGCTGTACTTCAAAGGGTCAGCAATGCCTCTGTAACCGTTGACGGTGAGATTAAGGGGCAGATAAATAAAGGATTTTTAATTTTACTTGGAGTAAATTCTCAGGATACGGATAAAGATGCGGCGGTTCTCGCCGCAAAAATATCCGGATTGAGGATTTTTACAGATGAAAACGACAAAATGAACCTTTCTCTTGAGGATGTAGAGGGTGAAACTTTGGTTATATCCAATTTCACCCTTTGCGCAGATTGCAGGAAAGGCAGAAGACCTAATTTCATAAACGCCGCAAGACCGGAAACAGCGGAACCTCTTTATGAACTTTTTTGCAGTGAGCTTAAAGCTAACGGAGTTAAAAAGGTTGAAAAGGGAGTATTCGGCGCAGATATGAAGGTTGAACTGCTGAACGACGGACCTGTGACAATAACCATAGATTCAAAGGAGCTGATAAAATGATTGATGTAAAGGCATTCACTTTGGGCGACTTGGCGACAAACTGTTATCTCCTTGAGGAAACAATTTCCGGTGAAATGGCAGTTGTTGATCCCGCAACTGATGAGATTATTCATATTCTCAAAAGCTTAAACTGTGATTTTTCAAAAATAAAATATATATTTTTAACCCACGCCCATTTTGACCATATTTATGGTACTGCTCCTCTTAAAGAGCTTACTAATGCAGAAATTGTAATAAGCCGAGTGGAGAAGCCAAGCCTTGGTGATAATGATATAAACCTTTCAAGCAGCTTTTTGCCGCCAAAGGGTATGGAAGAGATAGTTCCTGATATGCTTGTTGATGACGGCAGTATTATTAAGCTTGGAAATACCGATATTAAAATTATGCTTACTCCCGGTCATACAGCAGGTTCAATTTGCCTTTTGTTTGAAGATAATCTGATTTCAGGAGATACGCTTTTCTGTGAGTCAGTTGGAAGAACAGATTTGCCTACAGGAGATATGAATATGCTTTTAAAATCTCTTGGAAAAATTAAAGCTATTGACGGAAACTGTAGAGTTTACCCGGGCCACGGCAGACCTACAACACTTGACCACGAGAGAAAATATAATATATATATGGATTGATAAATTTACAAATTTTTATTACGGAGAATTAAAGGAATGGAAGTATATATCTTTAACCACGATTATTTATATGAACTTGAAAACCTGACAAGGGTGTTTTTCCCCAACGACAAAATAACGGTTTTGAAATATATGGGTGGAGAAGATATGAAACCACCATTTGTATACACCGCAATAACAGAGGATAAAATGGAAGCAAGACTCTTCGACGGTGAGTTTGACAAAACCGTAACAGCGCCGCTGACAGATGGTGACGAAGAGCTTGCACTGATGACTCTGGTTTTTGACCTTTTTACTCAATATACAGGATATGTTCCTAAGTGGGGACTTCTTACAGGTGTAAGACCCATAAAGCTCATGCGAAGATTAAAGGACGATATGGGTGAGGGAGAGGCAAAAAAATATTTCAGAGAAAAGCTTCTTGTAAGCGAAGAAAAAACAGACCTTGCCTGTGAAACCGAAAAGAATGAAAGAAAGATATTAGACCTTTCTCAGAGAAATTCTTTCAGCCTTTATATTTCAATTCCATTTTGTCCCAGCAGGTGCAGCTATTGTTCCTTTGTTTCACAGTCAGTGGAAAAGGCAAAACACCTTGTAGAACCCTATCTTGAATTGCTTGTAAAAGAGATTAAGAAAACTGCGGAAATTGCAGAGAGCTTAAAACTTAATCTGGAAACTGTCTATATAGGCGGAGGTACTCCCACAACCTTGTCGGCTGAACAGCTTAAAATCCTGCTGGACGCAATAAAATCCTCTTTTGATTTAAGCAATTGCAGAGAATTTACCGTAGAAGCCGGACGTCCTGATACAATAACATTTGATAAGCTTAAAGCTATTTTAGAGGGCGGAGCAGACAGAATCAGCGTTAATCCTCAGACACTTAACGACAATGTACTTGAAAATATAGGCAGACGTCATACTGCTCAGCAGGCAATAGACGCCTTTAAGCTTGCCAGACAGGCGGGAGTGGGACATATAAACATGGACCTTATAGCAGGCTTACCGGGAGATACAATAGAAAGCTTTAGAAGTACACTTGACGGTATATGCGAGCTTGACCCGGAGAGTATAACAGTCCATACTCTCTCCATGAAGAAAAGCTCCGGACTTACCGCAGAGGGTAAACAGATTTTAAAGCAGGAAGGCATAACCGCTTCACTTATGCTGGAATACACAAAAGAAAAGCTTTCAGCCTTGGGATATAAGCCCTACTATCTTTACAGACAGAGCCGAATGGTTGGAAATCTGGAAAATGTAGGTTGGGCGAAAGAGGGCTTTGAAAGCAGTTACAATGTGTTTGTAATGGACGAAACCCATACGGTTTTGGGATGTGGAGCAGGAGCTGTAACCAAGCTTAAAGAGTTCGGAACAGACCGACTGGAAAGAATATTTAATTTTAAGTATCCATACGAATACAATACAAGATTTGATGAAATAATAGAAAGAAAAAAAGGCATAACCGAATTTTATGCTAAATATTTTTAATATAAAAAGGAGGCAGTAATATGAGTATTCTTGACGATGTAATGGTAAATGCAAAAGCGGCTATAGATGATTTCGGAAAAAAAGCCACAGATATTGCCGACAGTTCTGTTTTGGCAATAAGCGCAAACAACATCAAAAACGAGATTGAGAAAAAGTACACGGAGCTGGGCAGAATCTATTATAACGAAGTAAAGTCCGGTTCATTGGATTTGGACGACCTTGAGGATTTAACAGGGGAAATAGATATACTCATGGAGCAGTTACATGCGGTTCAGGCAAAGCGTGCTTCAATGAGAAACAGAAAAATTTGTCCAAAATGTAAAAACGCAGTTCCAAAGGATTCAAGCTTTTGCAATAAGTGCGGAGCTTCTCTTGAGGAAGAAAGCGAAGACTAATTTTAAAACCTGTAATAAAAAGACAAGTAGTGCATATTTTTTAATAAGCACATAAGAGGCGGGCTTTGTGCCCGCCCATTTTTTACAGGTGATAAATTATGAAAGTAAAAAATAACAGCGCAAAAGGCGTGACCTCTAATTTTATAACAGGAGCCTTTCTGCTTACAGGAGCGATGTTTGCGGTAAAAATATGCGGAATGTTTTTCAAAATATTTCTTACACGAATTTTCGCCGTTTTCGGAGATGATTTTGCAGGAATAGGCACGGGACTTTTCAGCAACGCTTACGAAATTTACATACCATTGTTTACCATAGCCACAGCGGGTTTTCCGGTGGCTGTTTCAAGGCTTATTTCGGAAAGCGCCGCAAGGGAGAATTTCCGTGAGGTGCGAAAAATTTTTAAATCCGCAAAGCCATTTTTTGTGGTCACCGGTTTAATATGCTTTTTGATAATGGCTACGGGCAGCTTTTTTTATGTAAAGCTTATAGAACAGCCCTATGCAATTTACTCAATGCTTGTACTATCGCCCACGATTTTTTTCGGATGCGTTGCTTCGGTTTACCGTGGATATTTCGAGGGACTTAGAAACATGTCGCCGACGGCAGTTTCCCAGGTTATAGAGGCCTTGTGCAAGCTGTTTGTAGGTTTGGGACTTGCCGCCGCAGTGGTATTTGCAGGAACAGCCAATTATCAAAAGACAGGGACTTTTTTCGGAATGACTTTTGAGTCGGAAGCAGAGGCGGTTAATACTTTGGCTGGAATATCCGTTGCGGCGGCAATCGGAGGAATTACTCTGGGAAGTATTTTTTCCTGTTTGTATCTTATCTGCAAATACAGAAAATCAAGGCGAGGTATTCCCCAGGAGTATTATTTAAAACCCATTGAAAGAAAAGAAAGTGAAAGAACCTTTCTTTTGATTTTTAAAACTGCTATTCCTATAGGCGTAACATCTTTGGTAATGAGCATAAGTTCAACGGTAGATTCAGCCATTATACAGCATGTGATTTATCATACCGCAGTGGAAAACAGAGAGCAGCTGCTCAGATGTTTTGACGGAGCATTAAACCACACAATACCAGCCATTCCAACGCCGGAAAATCCTATAACCATTCACACCTATCTGTTCGGATGTTTCAGCTGTAGTTTGACGATAATGCAGCTTATAACAGCCCTTACTCAGGTGCTTGGAACCTGCGCAATGCCAAACGTCACAACGGCTTTTACAAAGGGAAGCAAAAGGGAAATAAAGAAATCCATAGAAACAGTGATAAGAATTACAATGGCGATTGTACTGCCTTCGGGGCTTGGATTGTTCTTTTTGTCGTATCCGATTATGAGTCTGTTTTTCGGCGGAAATGTGGCTGTAATCGGCGCAAAAGTTCTGAAAATTATGGGACTGTCTGTTATATTTATTGCCGCATGTACGCCTGTTTGCAGTATGCTTCAGGCAATAGGTAAAATATCACTTCCTCTTAAATTTTTTGTTGTGGGAATGGGAATAAAAATACTTATAAATTACCTATTTGTGAGAAACGTAAATCTAAATATTCAGGGTGCGGCAGTAGGCTCGCTTCTTGCCTATATATACATCTTTTTCGGGCTTTTTTACTGTCTGTGCAAGCACGCAAAAGTAAGGCCTAATCTGCTTAATTGTGTGCTGAAACCCCTTATCTCAGCTATAATATGTTGCTCTTTTGCGGCGGCAATATATAATGTATTTGCCTCGGTAATGTTTCAAAAAATTGCCGTTTTGTTATCTATTGCTGTTTCTGCGGTGATTTATTCGATATTTTTGGTGCTTTTGCGGACATTTTCTGCCGAAGAAATGAAAATATTTCCCGGGGGCGAAAAAATCGAAAAACTACTTGAAAAATGAAGTATTTTAGGTTAAAATGTATGTATTGTTTTTTTAGGGGTGATTGTATTGGATTACATAAAAAAGGATTCATACGGTTTTAACGACCTGGTTGAAATAATGAAAATACTCAGATCCCCCGAGGGCTGTCCCTGGGACCGTGAGCAGGACCATAAGAGCATAAGACAGAACTTTATTGAAGAAACTTACGAGGCAATAGAAGCCATCGACACAGAAGATTCAGAGCTTTTAAAAGAGGAACTTGGAGACGTTTTGCTTCAGGTTGTTTTTCACTCTGAGATTGAACAGTCACAGGGCGGTTTCAATATAGACGATGTGTGCGACGGTGTCTGCAAGAAACTCATCGTAAGACATCCACATGTTTTCGGCGATGTTGTTGCCGAAACATCCGATAAGGTGCTCACAAACTGGGACAACATAAAGATGAAAACAAAGTCACAGAAAACTCAGTCCGACGCTATTGACAGCGTGGCAAAGAGCCTTCCTGCCCTTATGAGAAGCACAAAGGTTCAGCAGAAAGCCGCCAAAGTAGGCTTCGACTGGGACGACGTCAACGGAGCAATGGAAAAGGTTTCCGAGGAACTTTCCGAGCTTAAAGAAGCTGTAAAAAGCTCAGACAAAGAAAACATCCACGAGGAATTGGGCGATTTGCTGTTTGCAGTGGTAAATGTTTCACGTTTTCTCAAAGAGGACTCAGAAAAAGCCCTTTACGATGCCTGTGACAAGTTCGCCAAGAGATTTCGAAAGGTTGAAGAGCTTGCTTCCGAAAAGGATATAAATATGAAGGAAGCGGGAATTGAAGTTCTTGATGAACTTTGGGATGAAGCTAAAAAAATCAGTAATTAAATTTTTAATATATATTTGTTTTACGGAGGAAGAATTATGAAAAAAACAGAACTCATTTCAACGGTGGCAGAAAAGTGCGAAGTAAAAAAGCAGGACGCAGAAAAGATAATCAATGCTGTTTTGGACACAATAGTAGAGACCATTGCTGAAGGTGAGAAAGTTCAGCTTGTAGGTTTTGGTACTTTCGAGCAGAGAACCCGTAACGCAAGAACAGGCTGTGACCCAAGAACTAACCAGCCAATCGAAATTGCGGCTTCAAAGGTACCGGCTTTTAAGCCAGGAAGAGCATTCAAGGATGCCGTAAATAAGGATTCACAGGAGTAATTTTTTGGACCGGCATTTTGTCGGTCCTTTGTTTTTTATATTTTTAAAAATTTTAAGTTTTAATTAAACAGATGGTTATAACATCAAATATGGAAACAAAGAGGAGAAAGAAAATGCGTCTTGATAAATATCTTAAAGTCAGCAGAATTATAAAGAGAAGAACAGTTGCAAATGAGGCTTGTGACGCAGGCAAGGTTCAGGTAAACGGAAAAATTGCAAGAGCTTCCTATGATGTAAAGGTGGGCGATGTTATAGAAATAGCATTCGGAGCCCGCACCATCAAAATTGAAGTGGTAAGTGTTAACGAATACGCAAAAAAAGAGGATGCAGGAAGCATGTATAAAGCGGTTTGATAATGTAGTTATATAAATTAAATCGTTTCCATATAATTTACTCAGGAGGCGATTCTATGAACGAAAATAACATACAGACCAAACCACATAACGTTATTATCGACAACCGCAGAAAAATGGAGCTTACAGGCGTCCGTGATGTTTCGGGTTTTGACGAGCAGACCGTAAGTCTTATAACCGAAATGGGAGGCCTTGTGATAAAGGGCACAGGACTGCATATAACAAGGCTGAGCCTTGATACAGGCGATGTAACCGTTGAGGGCAATGTAAACGCCATGCAGTATACAACAGCCGGTACACCCTCAAAGGGTCTTGTTTCCAAGCTGTTCAGGTAGGCGGTATCTTATGGAAGTTACTATAGAAATGGAATACCACTGCCTGCTGTGGTCATTTGTGCTGGGAGCTTTTGTGTACGGGGAATATGAGGTTTTTCGCTTGATACGCAGGATTTTTTCAAATAGCTTTATATCAAATTTTATCTGCGACATTCTATTTATGACTGCGGCAGGTTTTTCGGTCTTTACATTTGCTTTGGGATTCAGCAGCGGAGTGGTGCGCTGGTACACAATATTTGCCTGCGCTTTTTCCTTTGCTGTTTTGAGGCTGACCATAGGACAGCTGACCGGAAAACTGTACGGTTTTATTTTTACAGCTGCGGCAAAAATTTCCGCCGCTGTAAAGAAATTTTTTCAAAAGTTTCTCAAAACACTATTGAAAAATATAAACAAAATGTTGTATAATATTGTAAAGGTATATAGAAAGATTTTTTTATCGAAAGGAAAAAGGTGAAGTCTTTTGGCAGTAAAAAATAGGACAAAAACCACTGCTGATAAAAAGGATAATCTTTCCGGAACTGTAAAGGAATCCTCCGCTTCCAAAACATACGGTAAGCCGGAGCTTAAAGAAATAAAAAAACCGGAAAAGAAAAAGATCAATAAAATTGGTCTTACAATAAAATTAGCACTTGTTGTTTTTGCGGTTTATGCCGTAGTAACACTTTTGAATCAGCATATTGAGATTCTTGAAAAACAGCAGACTCTCAGCGACCTTGAAACCGATATTATGGTTCAGGAAATCAAAATTGAGGAAATTCAAAATGTGAAAAATTACAGTGACGAGGAAAACGCCGAATACATGGAGCAAATCGCCAGAAGCGAATTGGACTATGTTAAAAACGGCGAAAGAGTTTTTGTAAATGTTACAGGTTCATAAAATAATCTGTTATATAAATAAGGATTTTTAAAAACATAAGGGGTATTTTAATTTATGGCAATTGAAGTTGGCAGCATATTAGAAGGCAAAGTTTCTGGAATTACTAAGTTTGGCGCATTTGTTGATTTGCCGGACGGTACAACAGGTATGGTTCACATATCAGAAGTAGCTTCTACATATGTAAGTGAAATCAGAGACTTTGTAAAGGAAAATCAGGTTGTAAAGGTAAAGGTTCTTTCTCTTGGAGAAAAAGGAAAGGTAAGTCTTTCAATGAAGCAGGCAGTTGAACAGAAAAAACCTGCAAAGAGAAAGCCACGAGAGGCGGCAGCTCCTGTAACATCACCGGGAAATTTTGAATGGCAGCCCTCAAGAAGATCTGATGGTCCGGTAAGCTTTGAAGATATGATGTCAAAATTTAAACAGACAAGCGAGGACAAGATGTCCGACCTTAAACGAGCCGGAGAAAGCCGTGGCTACAGCCGCAGAGGCAATGGCAACGGCAGAAGATAAAAAATAAATAATGTAAAAATAAGATCTTGGATTTTTTAAGGTCTTAAAAGGAGGCATTGTTATGAAGATTACTTACACAGCAAGAAAAGTTACACTCAGAGATAATTTCAAAGAGAGGGTAGAAAAGAAGCTTTCAAAATTCCAGAAGATTTTTTCCGAGGATGCAGAAGCAAGCGTTGTTGTGACGGTTGAGAAAAATCGTCAGACTGTTGAAATCACAATCAGAGATAACGGTATGATTTATCGTGTTGAGAATTCACAGGCTGAGATGAACAATGCCTTAGATACAGTAACAGATATGTTGTCAAGGCAGTTAAGAAAAAACAAGACGAAACTCAGCCGCAGGTTGAGAGAAGGTTCAATCGACGACCTTGTTGTTGGAGATACTGCAGAACCTGAAGACGTTGAGGACGATTATCATCTTGTTAGAAGAAAGATGGTTCCCGTTAAGCCAATTACTGTAGACGAGGCAATTCTTCAGATGAATATGATTGGTCACAAGTTCTATATGTTTGTAAATGCCGATACCAACGAAGCTAATGTTGTATATCAGCGTGAGGACGGCGCATACGGACTTTTGGAGCCAACCATCGAAGAATAACATTACTGCCGCACAGCGGCAAGGTAAAAATTCGCTTTGTTTAATAGATATTCTGAGGTACAACGACTTAACGTGAATAAAAAAGCATTTGATGACGATACAGAAATAAATAAGCCTTCGGGCGGTTAAACAGAGAACAAAGGGTATCGGGATTTCCCGGTACCCTTAATTGTGGCTGTTTTTAAAAATATAAAAACGACAGGAGAATAATATGCCGAAATATACCTTTTCAGCGCCATGCCTTTTGGGAATAGAGGGTCTGGTTGGCAACGAGCTTAGATTTTTAGGGGCAGAGGAAGTTTCCCCGGAAAACGGCAGAGTAATTTTCAAAGGTGACTTTGAAATGATGGCGAGAGCAAATATCTGCTCAAGATATGCGGAGAGAATACAGATTCTCATGGGCGAATTTGAAGCTCTGTCCTTTGAAGAGCTTTTTCAGGGTGTAAAAGCCCTGCCATGGGAAAAATTTATATCAAAAACCGATGCTTTCCCGGTAAAGGGAAGAAGTTTAAGCTCTAAGCTTCACAGTATTCCGGATTGCCAGAAGATTATCAAAAAGGCGGTTGTGGAAAGATTAAAAGAAAAATACATGCTTCCATGGTTTGAGGAAACCGGAGCGGTTCATCAGATACAGTTTCTTATTCTCAAGGACAGAGTAAGCGTGATGATTGACACTTCCGGAGCAGGACTTCACAAACGTGGATACAGAGAAAAGGCAAACGATGCGCCTATTAAAGAAACCCTTGCAGCAGCGTTGGCTGAAATATCCGGCGTCAGAAAAAATCATGTGGTTGCAGACCCAATGTGCGGAAGCGGAACAATATTGATTGAAGCTGCTTTAAAGGCGAAAAATATCGCTCCGGGTATAAATAGGTATTTTGCCGCCGAAAAATGGAGTCAGATTCCTTCCTATATATGGAAAGAGGAGAGGAAAAGAGCAAAGGAGTCAGAACGTGAGGACTGCACCTTTAGGGGCTACGGTTACGATATAGACAGAGAAGCTTTAAAAACTGCTTTGGAGAATGCTCAAAAAGCCGGCGTCGCAGATATGATTAAATTTGAATACGGCGACGTGAGAAAGTTTAGATGTCCTGAGGAACGCTGTACGGTTATAACAAACCCTCCATACGGTGAAAGACTTCTGGATTTGAAGAGTGCCGAAGAGCTTTACAAGGTGCTGGGAGAAAACTATAAACATACTCCGGATATACGATATACAGTTATAAGTCCTGATGATGACTTTGAAAAATGCTTCGGCAGAAAAGCCGATAAAAGAAGAAAGCTTTATAACGGAATGATAAAATGCCAGGTTTATATGTATGGCGTTAAAAAGAAATAAGCTTTAATTTTATGTACAAAATTTGCGGGTGATGAAAATTGAGTTCTTACAAAGATGTATTTAAGGTTGCCTTCCCCAAGACAATACCCATATTATTCGGGTATCTTTTTCTTGGATGTGGTTTCGGTGTGCTTTTGGCAAAAAGCGGATATCACTTTTTGTGGACAACCTTTACGGCGAGTACGGTCTATTCCGGCTCAATGCAGTATGTAGCGGTTGATTTGCTGAATAAGCCATTCAGTATTTTCAACGCTGTGATAATGACCTTGGCGGTAAATATAAGGCATGTGTTTTATGGTCTGTCCCTTATTGAAAAATATAAGGGAATAGGGGTGAAAAAAATATACTGCATGTTCGGTTTGACAGATGAAACCTATTCTCTTGTGTGTTCTCAATACGTTCCCGAATATATAGATAAAGGCAGATATTATTTCGTGACCACACTTCTCAACCACTGTTATTGGATTACCGGCTGTACTGTTGGAGGAATTATAGGACAGTTTGTAGAGTTTAATGCAAAGGGCATAGACTTTGTTATGACGGCTCTCTTTGTGGTTATTTTTCTTGAGCAGTGGGAAAGCACAAAGGAACACAGTCCGGCGCTTATCGGTGTGGGATGCACAGCTTTGTGTCTTATAATTTTTAAAAGCTTTTTGCCGCTTTTATCTACATATTTCCTTATTCCTGCTATGATATGCATATTTACAGCGCTGACAGTGTTCAGAGCGCCTCTTGAAAGGAGGCTTTCCAGATGACCCAGACTGCTGTTCAGTCCGTAATAACTCTTTTGATTATTGCGGCAGTTACATTTGTTTTGAGAGCCTTGCCTTTCATGCTTTTCAGAGGGAGCAAACCGGTTCCTCCGTTTATATCATATCTTGGAAAGGTTTTACCCTTTGCGGTAATCGGTATGCTTGTGGTTTACTGCTTAAAAGATGTTTCTTTTGTTTCAGGAACATACGGTTTGCCCGAGCTTATAGCTATAGTGGTTATAGTAATACTCCATAAATGGAAACACAATCTCCTCCTGTCAGTAGGCGGAGGAACTGTACTCTATATGCTTTTGGTGCAGTTTGTTTTTATATGAGATTTTAAGACAATTATCCCTTTTGGATAGTTGTCTTTTTTCATAACCGGACACGGAAATCCGCTAAGGTTGACAAAAACTTTCTTATTGGTTAATATATAGGTAGTCGTGTAAATCTGCGGCAAATTATTTTGTAAGGAATGATTACATGTTTGTACTTAATGATTACATGAAAAAGAACCTTAGATTTATCATACCGGTTGCAGCTTTAATCGTGCTGGCAATAATTTTTGGAATAATGTATATTGTAAACAATAACTCAGATCAAGATAATACTGATACTACCGAACCTGTTTCCACTGAACCACAGACAACAATGACAGCTACCGAAGAGTTGAGTCAGTATAAAATAGGAATAATGCAGTTTGACGATTCTCAGGAATACAGCGACGTATACGATGAGTTTGTGTTGGCTATGGAACACAGAGGTTTTACCGAGGGCGTAAATGTAGAGTATGTTTATATGAACGCAGAGGGTGACAGCGAAAAGTGTTCAGATATGGCTCAAAGCATTGTAGACAGCGGCGTTGATTTGATATTTGCTATTTCCGAAGAAAACGCAGTTGCAGCGTACAATGCCACAAAGGATATCCCGATAGTTTTCGGCGCTGTAAATGACCCGGAGGAAGCAGAGCTTATTGACACCAATGAAGCGCCCGGAGCCAATGTTACCGGAGTATCTGATTATTCACCGAGTATTGAACAGATAGATTTAATAAAAACAGTTTTCCCGGAAGCAAAAACAGTGGGTGCTGTATATGATGAGTTAAACGAAAGCTCAGTTACACAGATTTCTCTGGCAGAAACACAGGCACAGACAAATGAAATGACATTTGACAAATATCCTGTAAATGATACCACTGACTTTGATTCATATATAACTGATATGATTGAAAAGGTGGATGTTATATATCTGCCGTACGATGAACTTCTGATAGATAATATAGATAAAATAACCGCTGTAGCCTACGAGCACGGAATTCCTGTTGTGGGCGGCAATGAAGAGATGGTTCAAAAGGGCTGTACAATCGCATACGGAATTGATTATGCGGATGTAGGTAAGCAGTCTGCGCTTATGGCGGTGGAAATTCTTCAAAATGACGGAACACCTGCTGAGATGCCGGTAAGATACTTAAACGAGCTTATTCTCTATGTGAATACGGAAGCAAAAGAAAAACTTGGCTTTGAGCTTGACGAAACACTTCAAAATAAAGCTGTTTTATTGCCTGAGAAAAGCGAAGAATAAAAGACAAAAGAATAATTTAGAAAAAGCAGGAGTATATTTTTATTTCCTGCTTTTTTTGTGTTTGTAAAGGATATGACAATGTGTCAGTTTTATGAAATTTAAAAAATTTCCCTTTAAAGGTCAAAATACACTTGATTTTTTCAAAGATATGGTATAAAATATACTTAGCACTCAAGGATAAAGAGTGCTAAACGATGATAGCTATTTAAAGGAGGACATATATATTATGAATATTAAACCATTGCTTGACAGAGTAGTACTTAAAGTTGAGGAAGCTGAGCAGACAACAAAGAGCGGAATTATCCTTTCTTCTGCAGCTCAGGAGAAGCCACAGTTTGCAACAATCGTTGCAGTTGGTCCTGGCGGCCTTGTAGACGGAAAAGAGGTTAAGATGTATGTAAATGTCGGCGACAAGGTTATTTCCAGCAAATACGCAGGCACAGAGGTTAAGCTTGACGGCGAAGAGTACACAATCGTTCGTCAGTCCGATATTCTCGCAGTTGTAGAATAATTAAAAAGATAATAAGCGAATAGTATAAATAAATGGAGGCAATTTATCATGGCAAAACAAATAGCATATGGTGAGGAAGCAAGAAAGTCACTTATGAAAGGTATCGACAAGCTTGCCGATACAGTTAAAATTACACTTGGTCCTAAGGGCAGAAACGTTGTTATAGACAAGAAATTCGGCGCACCGCTTATTACAAACGACGGTGTTACAATCGCAAAGGAAATCGAGCTTGACGACCCATTTGAGAATATGGGTGCACAGCTTGTAAAGGAAGTTTCAATCAAGACAAATGACATCGCAGGCGATGGTACAACAACAGCTACATTGCTTGCACAGGCTCTCATCCGTGAGGGTATGAAGAACGTTACAGCAGGCGCAAACCCAATGGTAGTTAAGAAGGGTATCGCAAATGCAGTTGAGGCAGCAGTTGAGGCTCTTACAAAGAACAGCAAGGCTGTTGAGGGAAGCAACGATATCGCAAGAGTTGCAACAGTTTCTTCTGCTGATGAGGAAATCGGTAACCTTATTGCAGAGGCAATGGAGAAGGTTACAAAGGACGGCGTTATCACTGTTGAAGAGTCAAAGACAGCAAAGACATACAGCGACGTTGTTGAGGGTATGATGTTCGACAGAGGTTACATCGCACCTTACATGGTTACAGATACAGATAAGATGATTGCAGAGCTTGACAATCCATATATCCTTATCACAGATAAGAAGATTTCTAATACTCAGGAAATTCTTCCTTTGCTTGAGCCAATCGCTCAGTCAGGCAGAAAGCTCCTCATCATCGCTGAGGACGTTGAGGGCGAGGCACTGACAACATTGGTACTCAATAAGCTCAGAGGCGTATTCACATGCGTAGCAGTTAAGGCTCCTGGATTTGGCGACAGAAGAAAAGAAATGCTTCAGGATATCGCAATCCTCACAGGCGGTACAGTAATCACATCAGAGCTTGGTCTTGAGCTTAAAGAGGCTACACTTGACATGCTCGGTACTGCAAGACAGGTTAAGGTTGACAAGGAAAATACAATCATTGTTGACGGCGCAGGCGATAAGGGTCAGATAGCAGCAAGAGTTGCACAGATTCGTTCACAGATTGAAACAACAACATCTGACTTTGACCGTGAGAAGCTTCAGGAAAGACTTGCAAAGCTTGCAGGCGGCGTAGCAGTTATCAAGGTTGGTGCAGCTACTGAGATTGAAATGAAGGAAAAGAAGCTCAGAATCGAAGACGCTCTTGCAGCTACAAAGGCAGCTGTTGAAGAGGGAATCGTTGCAGGCGGCGGTATCGCACTTATCAACGCTATTCCGGCAGTTGAAGAGCTTTACAACAAGACAGAGGGCGATGAGAAAACAGGCGTTAAGATTGTTCTTAAAGCTTTGGAAGAGCCACTTCGTCAGATTGCAGCTAACGCAGGTCTTGAGGGTTCTGTAATCGTTAACAACGTAAAATCAGCCGGTAAGGTTGGATACGGCTTTAACGCACTTACAGAAGAGTACACAGACATGATTTCTGCAGGTATCGTTGACCCAACTAAGGTTACAAGAAGCGCATTGCAGAACGCAGCTTCTGTTGCAGCAATGGTTCTCACAACAGAGTCATTGGTAACAGATATTAAGGAGCCTGCACCAGCAGTTCCAGCTGCACCTGATATGGGCGGAATGTATTGATAAAAAGTTTACTCCTTTAGAATATCTTAATATATGTACAGCAAAGGCTTCGGCTTTTGCTGTACTTTTTTGTTTTGTGTGATATAATTGACTTATGAAACGGAGTGATAGTAGTGATTAAAAAAGATAAAAAATCAATTTGTGAAATTATCAGTATTTCTGTTATGGCTGTGTTTGCTGTAATATCATTTTTTATTCTTCCGTATAATATCGCCATACAGTGGAACGGCACTCAGGCAAGCTCATACGGAAGTAAATGGTTTATCTTTTTACCTGTAGTAATTGGTTTAATGCTTATTCCGTTAATGAATTATTTTGAAAACAGATTTATGACTTTCTCAACGATTGTTCTTTTTACACTTCTTATAGTGTTGTTTACATGTCAGATTTATATGGTTGTGTTTTCTTTTTATCCTAATATTCAAATACCTATAAGTGTTCCCATAATTATAGAGGCTGTTTTAGGTGTCGTTGCGTGTGGTATTTATGCATTGAAAAAGAGAGGTTAAATTATGCAGAGAATAAGAAAAGCCGCCCTTGTGTGCTGTTCAAATCCCATTTCAACAGATAGAAAAAATGAGATAGAAAAATTAAAAAACATATTGCAGACAATAGGAATAGAAACAGCGGAAAGTCCCTGCATATTTTCAGATGATGTTTTGTCATTTTTAAAAACAGAAAAAAACAGGGCAGATGCACTTTTAAATTTTTATAAGGATAAAACAGTTGACGCCATATTCGACATATCAGGGGGAGATTTATCAAATACAATTTTAAATTACTTGGATTTTGATATTATAAAAAATAACCCTAAGCCATTTTTTGGTTACAGTGATCTTACAGCCCTTATAAACGCCCTGTACAGCAAAACTTCAGCAAGCTCATTCCTGTATCAAATAAGAAATATAATCAAGCACAGCGGCTCAGAAAGCCCTTTACAAAGGTTTAATGACTTTAATAAGAGTATAAGCGATGATTTTCTGAATTTTAAATACAGGTTTTTAAGGGGAGAAAGCTTTTCAGGCATTTTGATAGGCGGAAATATAAGGTGCTTTTTAAAACTGGCGGGAACGGAGTTTTTTCCTGACCTAAGCGGAAAGGTTCTCCTTTTGGAAAGCCTTGGAGGGGATGTTCCAAAAATCACTTCCATGTTTGCACAGCTTAAAAGCTTAAAATCTTTTGAAAAAGTAAACGGAGTAATACTTGGAACATTCACACAGCTTGAAAAGGAACAGGAAACAAAAGCCATAGAGGAAATAGCATTGCATTTTATTGATGAAAAGACACCTGTTGTCAAAACCGAAGAAATAGGTCACAGCCCATTTTCAAAGGCAGTAAAGATTGGAGAAAAAATTGAAATAATAAAAAGATAAAAATTATCCAGCCGTCGGACAAACAAAGCCGACGGCTGGATTTATTATATAGTTGATTATACCTTAATGTGAAATTTATTAAAAAATATCGAATATTGAAAAAATAAATGAAATATTGAAAGAAGAAGAGCTGCATATATGCTAAAATAAATTTATAGAAAAATTGTTATTTCATTTTTTATAACTGCAAAGAGAAAAATAAATAACGATAGGAGTGGTGTTTGGAAAAAATATAAAAAAGAAACGGATAGGATATGGCCTTAAACTCAATTTACTAATAAATAATAATACACTTGAAAAATATAATATATACGAAAATATATTTTAAATAATAATTATAATAATTTTATGAAAATTGATGAGAAGGGCATATTTTTAAAATCCGATAAAGGGAGGTAGTTTTTGATATAAGCGAATAATTAACAGAGATTTAGCTGTAATGCTATCGGCTATGATTGTGCAGCAAAACAATTTTGGAAATATTATTATGTAAGCTTATCGTTGATTAAGAGAAGATGAATGACAATATTAGTTTATAATTGTGTGATAATATCCTTATTTTGCTAACAATAAATCTAATTTTATTTATAAATTATTTGTATACCTTAATAGGAGGAAAAAATGAAAATATTAGCAAGGAAAAATGTAATTTCTGTTCTGCTTTCGGCTTCAATGCTTACATCTGTTGCTTGCGGCTCTGTTTTCAGTGGTTTTGCTGAAAATACCGGAACAGACGGATATCTGGAACTCGACAGAACAGGCATGACTGCCACGGCTTGTACACAGTATACAGATTATATTTGTAACGGCGACAGCTGTGCTCAGGCAATGCTCGACGGTAATGAAAACTCATGGTGGCATACCGATTGGAATTCTCCGGCAGACATTATAAGACCGGAACATCCATATCATTGGGTAAATATTGATTTGAACGGGGCTAAGACAATTTCTAAAATCACATATTTGCCGAGAAACACTCAGTCCAATGGAAGATGGCTCAAATTTGATGTTATTATTACAGATGAAAATGACAAGGAAGTTAAGATTATCGAAAATGGTACTTTTGATTATGTTGAGGACGATGGAGATTTTACCTCAAGAGATATAGTATTCGATCCTGTAACAGCAAAGTCCGTTAAAATTCTTATAACCGATACAGACGGTCAGGGAGGAGTTCAGGATCATGCTGATTGTGCAGAGCTTTATTTCTACGGACCTGCAAATCCTATTGACAGTCTTAAATCAGTTATTGCAGAAGCTAAAAAGCTCAATGCAGACGAAAAAACTACTCAGGCAAAATACGCACTTTTAAATGCTATAGCTAAAGCCGAAGAGGTTTTAGCAGAGGCTGAGGAAACCGGAGATGATGCAAATGTTGAAACGGCCGCTAAAGATCTCCGTGGAGCAATAAAAACCTTTAATGACGCCGCAGAAGCTGTTAAGCCATTGGAGCTTGACAGAGCTGATATGAGTGCGGAAGCCTGTTCTCAGTACACCGATAAAATTCAGGACGGAGATGCCTGTGCAGATGCTGTACTGGATAATAATGTTGCAACATGGTGGCACACAGATTGGAGAAGTCCTGCTCATGTTATAACACCTGATCATCCTCACTGGATAACAGTGGATTTAGGCGGGGTAAAGGAGATTTCTCAGATTACATACCAGCCAAGAGCAAACCAAGCAAACGGACGCTGGCTTAAATACAACCTTATTGTCACTGATGAAAATGGAAACGAAATAACCGTAATTGAAAATGGTGACATGGGATATACAGAGGACGAAAAAGATTTTTGTTACCCCAGTGTTATTACATTTGACCCAATAAAGGCAAAATCATTCAAATTCGTTATAACAGATACAGACGGCGACAGCAAAGGCGACCATGCAGCTTGTTCAGAGCTTTATGTTTATGCTCCGGCTCCTGTTGAAAAACCTCTTGCCACTTTTG
Organism: Anaeromassilibacillus sp. An172; assembly: GCF_002160515.1. Taxonomy (GTDB): domain Bacteria; phylum Bacillota; class Clostridia; order Oscillospirales; family Acutalibacteraceae; genus Limousia; species Limousia pullorum. The sequence goes on from NZ_NFKS01000024.1 coordinate 37,680, forward strand.
AAGTTATAAGCGATACACATGTTTCCGGTACTGACACTAATTCAGGCAACTATCGCTACCTTACAGATGCTATTGAGGATATTAAAAAGCAGTTCCCTGATACGTCTGCAATCATTAACTGCGGAGATATTGCCGACTATGGCAACGAGGAAGAGATGTCAACATATTTTGGACTGCTCGGCGAGTATGTTGATGATTTCAGCGATGATTTCAAGTTTATAAATGCTCTCGGCAATCACGATATAAGATGGAAGAGCGGCGGATACGATGAGGTTTATGAAAGATATATGCGTCTTAATAAGCCATTCAGAACAGACGATTCTGATAATATATATTATGATGAATGGATAAATGGCTGCCATTTTATTGTCATGAATACAGAATGGGATACAAAGGATAGATGGTTTGTATCCGATGAGCAGCTTCAGTGGTTAAGAGAAAAGATAGCAGAAAACAATGAGGATGGAAGCAAGCCTGTATTTGTTATAGCTCATCCGCCTTTAAGAGACAGTTTTGAAAAGAGCTCTGAATGGGGCGGAATAGGTGTTCAGGATTATAAAATCAAAGAGGTTTTGAGAGATTATCCAAACACATTTTTATTTACAGGACACATTCACGCAACCAAAACTTCCACAACTGTATTGCCTACTGATTTTGGTTATATGGTTGATGTTCCGTCAATTCCATACAGCGGACAGATAGGATATCATGTATCTGTTTACAGCGACAGAGTAGAATTCAGCCTTTATGATTATGCCAATAATAAGGTTTTAAGCGAGTACGATAAGGTTGCCCAGCTTCCAAATCCCGCTGCTGAAAACGGTAAGGTACTTGATGTAAACTTTGACAATGAAACAGCAGACGACAGAACAGATAACGGAAATAACGGCACTGTAGTTGGCGATGTTGAATACGTTGAGGGTTACACAGGAAAAGCGGTTCACATTGTAAATGATGGTACAGGCAAGGCTCAGCAGTATATTGATTTCGGTGACGTCTTGAAACTTGACGACAGTGATGTAACAATAATGTTTAACTATAAAGCCGGCGAAAAAACATTTGAGGATCAAGTTATTTTCGGAAATGTTTCTTCAAACGATGCAGATGCAGGATATTCATTTAAACAGACAGCGGAAGGCATTGATTTCAGCACAGGAGACGGCGCTTTTGATTCTGAGTCAAGTGCGAGATATCAGGACGGCAAGTGGCATAACTTTGCTGTAACTATTGACCGTGACGGCAAGGCTATATACTATGCAGACGGTATAAAGGTAAGTGAGGAGGATGTATCCTCAGCTGGTATATCACTTGATGCTGACGGCAAGCATTTGATATTAGGAGCAGACGCTGACGGAAACTGCGGCGTTAAGGACGCATATTTTGATGATGTTAAGATTTACAGACATGCTATTCTCGAGTCAGAAATGACAATAGTATATAATCCTTTTACAATTACTACAGCCGTTGATTCTGCAACACTTGAGTGGGATTCAGACTATCTTGATTATGCAGGTCATCCTCTTGCAGTAGACTATGTAGTGATTAACAGAACTCAAAAGATTGAAGTTTCAGACGATGTTGAAAGCTTTGTAATAGAAGGATTAGAGCCTGGTACAGAATATGACATTTTGGCTGTAACTCATGAGCTTGATCATCCTAATAATCTTCAGGATGCATATCAGTTTAAAATTACAACAAAGCAAAACGCCTATGAACTTGGTGATGTTAACCATGATTCAAAAATAGATATAAATGACGCAACACTGGTTCAGCAGTATTGTGTGAAAATGAAGCTGGAAAACTTCGATGCAGCCCTTGCAGATTTGAATAATGACGGCAGAATTACTGTTACAGATGCCACAATTATCGGATTTATAGCAGCAGGTATTAAGTAAAAATATTTTGCAAAAACAAAAGGACGAGTTCGTACCCCTCACATAAGGAAGTGAAGGGTACGAGGGCATCTCTGCATCAAATTACGGTATAGTCTTTGTGGCTATGCCGTTTTTTCTTTATCTAAATGTTTCTGTTTCAAGCGTTCTTGAAACATTTCTTCATATTCTTCAGCAGATGGAGCATTGATAATACCAATACCATTATAGTAAATATCAATAGGGTATACGGTCTTTCCATCTATGACTTGCTTTTTCGATACCATAATGTAGTCAATAAACTCATTGACGATGGCAGGCGTAAGTTCCTTGATTTCCGTATAACGCCTGACTTTCTCCACAAATTCTGACACATTTGCGGCTTTGTCATTCTGCATTTCAATGTCTGCTTTTAACTGGACAAGAGATTCTTTTAAGGCTTTTTGCTCAGCTTCGTAGTTTGCTGACATTGTTACAAAACGCTCATCGCTCAGTTTGCCCTCTACGTTATCCTCATAAATCCGCTGAAACAATACGTCAAGTTCCGCAATACGCTTTTCGGATTTGGCTAATTTCCGCCGCTTCTTGGCAATTTCTTTCCGCTGTTCCTCGCTTGATTTGTCAAGCTGCTCCTGCACAAACTGTTTTTCAAATGCCTGCACATAGAACAGGACACGTCGCAAACTTTCAAGCACTAAGGCATGGACAACCTTTTCGCGAATATAATGTGCCGTACAGTTTGCCGTATTCTTGCGGTAGTTAGAGCAGAAAAAGTATGCCTGCTCTCGGCTGTAATTGTTCGTCACGCTATAATACAGTTTTCCCCCGCAGTCAGCGCAATAGAGTAATCCAGAAAAAATACTTATTTCACCTGTGCGGTTTGGTCTGCGTTTATGACTTCTAAGCTCCTGCACGAGTGCCCAAGTTTCGCTGTCAATGATAGCTTCATGGGTATTCTCAAAAATTTTCCATTCCTCTTTCGGTTTGCGTATCATGGTCTTGTCCTTGAATGAACGAGTAGTAGAGCGGAAGTTGACTGTATGACCGCAATATTCAAGCCGTTCCAGAATATCTGCAACCGTCCTTGTCGCCCATTTATGCGGTATGGTAGGAAGCGCAGAGGTATTTCTACCTTGTGCTTGCCAATGCTCCGTTGGCGTTTTTATACCCTCCGAAAAAAGAATATTTGCTATCTGTGTCGGTCCATAGCCCTCAACGCATAGGCGGAATATTTTGCGTACAACTTCGGCGGCTTCTTCGTCAATTAACCAATGGGCAGGCTCAGCTTCATTCTTCTTGTAACCGTAGGGGATAACCGTTGTAAGAGGTTTTCCCGACATGCCTTTGTTCTGGAATACTGCCCGTACTTTCTTTGAAGTATTCTTAGCATGCATCTCATTGAACCAGTCCTGCACAGGGAGAAAATCACTCAATCCATCCTTTGTGTCAATATTGTCCATAATAGCAATATAGCGGATTCCCAGACGGACAAAATCTTCTTCCAATAGCTGACCGACAACAAGGCGGTTTCTGCCAAGCCTTGAATGGTCTTTGACAATAATTGTTCCGATTTTCCCCGCTTCGGCAAGCTCCATCAGTTCCATAAAAGACGGTCTTGTGAAGCTGACACCAGAATATCCGTCATCTACGAAAAATTGGGGATTCTGAAATCCGTTATCCTTTGCGTACTTGCTGACAATAGATTTTTGGTTGGTAATGCTGTTGCTCTCCCCTTGCAGCATATCGTCACGGCTAAGCCTGCAATAGAGAGCAGTAATTTTTTCTGACTGTCTGTTCAAAATAAACTCCTTTCCGACAGTCGAATATGATGTTTGTAGTGATGTTATTCTACCATATCTACTGTCTTGCTTCAATGCTTTAAAGCGTGAATTTGAAATATTTTTACACTTCTATGCTAATATCCGATTGACCTTGGTTATCATATCTTCTCTTTGCTCCCTATCAAAGTGGGCGCAGACGACATAATAAATACCATCCATTTTCTTTACAAAATCTAAATCTTTTGGTTTTGAAATTTGCTCGAAGAAAGCAAGTCGCTTCTCCTTCGGCATATCTGCAAGCATATCGTAAATGTTGTTGATTGCCTCTCGGATAGTAGTGTCTTCGATAAATTGTTCCTTTGTTGTTTCGTCTATATAGCTGTTCATATGCAATAATCCTCCTATAAAGAATAGAGTGAGAGAAAATTTCCCTCACTCTATAGTCCTTGAAAAAGCTGAAAATTACCCTCTAACGCTTAAATTGCTTCAGCTTTTTCCGCAGATGGTCTAATCTTGCGTAGATAGCTCCTGTTGTCAGACCGACAAGTGGCGCAATCTCCTTTATGGAATAGCCCTGCATTTTCAGCAGGAGAATACGCAGAGTACGCTTGTCCACCGTAAGCAATGCACGATAAAGCGTTTCGTTTTCGATTTCATCTAACAATTCATCGACAGAATGTATCTCTGCCTGCGACTCTCTATCCGCCATTTCTTCAAGGTACTCCGCTACATCATTTGTCCAACGGTAAAATCGCCTGTTGGAATTAAAATCTGCTCTGTCATAAGTACGGATTTCCTCAATCGTGCTTTCGTCAACGCCGCACTCTCGCAATATCTTTTCTTCGTTCTCTTTCCAGATATGCCATTTGCGTTCTTCCCGTCCGTGGTTATATGCCATTTCATATGTCCTCCAATCTGAATTTTTGAAATGCTAAAAATCCAGATGGAGAGGGGGAGAACGGCATCCTACGCCGTAAACCGGCTTCTTGCAGCGTTCCTCAAAAAACGACAAAAGAAAAACCGCAGAGGCTGTCAGACCTCCACGGCTTTCGGATATATAAATTCTATTTTGTAGATATTTGGCTTCTACTTTGAGGGTGTAAGAGTTCCTTGCATAAGCAAGAATTTTTTTGACGGGTTATCCCCACAAATCCATGATGCAATGTATGTAGCTGCTGCTTCGGATAAGCAGCAGAGCGACGGTCTTAGACCAACGCATAGAAAATCCCTCCAAACTCAAACGGGTCTGGAGGGTATCAGTAATTCATCTTGGCATAACGAAACCGCCCACCAAAAGCACCGTTTTTTTTATTCGGTGGGCTTGTCCTACCTATTGTTATATAAAAATAGAGCCGATAAACTGTGTGTATCTCACAAATTCATCGGCTCTGCGTCTTAGCGTCTGGCTCTTTGATGGTTTTAGATAATGTAGCTTTAATTGCCCCTTTAGCGTGAATACGAACTACGCTAACCTCATCGTGCGTTGCTATATATTCTAATTTTTCTAAATATGGTCGCACAAACTCAGGCTTTCGTTTTCCTAACACCCGAAACATCTCTGGTGCTTCTATTCGGACTCTTTCGTTTTCATCGTTAAGAAGCTCTGCAAATATTGGCAAGCAATCTTCATACACCGCCCATGTATTTGTCGCAATGTTTTCCGAAGCCCATATAAAACTTAACCGTACATTAGGGCTTTTATCTCCTGCCAAGGATAATAGTTCCTCAAAATAAGGGGCAACAAGGTCGTAATCTGCTCTGCCAATTCGTCCTAAAGCATTAGCGGTACGCTCTCTTAGTAAGTCATTTTCCGAAACGATAAAAGAAGCAATTTCTTTTGTATATGGTGCGACTTCCTGCGGATATATCAATCCCATCTCTCCAAGCAACCACATTGCTTTAGCCGTTATTTTAGGGGATTGATTTTTAAGTAAAGAAGCTACATAGGGGATATTTTGTTTCCAAATAGTTTTATCTTTTGTCAGTTGACCAAGTTCACGATATAATCTTTCATCCATCAGCGTTGTTTTCACCTTTCCTTATCATCTCGCTTTTTATCAAAATCTTCAATGACCGTTACTTGAAGTTTTTTTGCTTCAATCAATGTTTCCTGTTTACATTTCGGACAGTATAGGGGGAAATTCAAAAGAACAGTATCTTCTCTGATTTGATTACGAGTTTTATTGCCACAAACAGGACAGAGTATCCATTCTATTTTTGTCATTTTAATACCTCACTATCGATCTAAAAGAACAAGTTGCTCATAGAATTATAAACAAAAGGAATATACATACAAAACAAAGCAAGGCGTTCCCATAATCCTTCATACTTCAAAATGGTATTTTGAAATTGCTCCTTATCTCCCATAACAAAACAGGCAAAGAAAATAAGCGATAAAACAAATGAGCTTATACTGATGATGCCCTCAATCATGTTATTTTGCTTAAATGAAACAATACCATTTAGCAACGAAAAAATCAGTAAAGCCATGAAACCGATTGCAGCACCTACTCCATGTATCTTTGATGCTGTAGTAACTATGTCTTTGCTCTCGTTTACACTAAAAAATCCAGAAATAAGCCCTGCACCAACAGCAAAAATCCCAATCGAAAGAAGCATGAAAACCGCCAGAATAGGAAATTTTGCCCTTAATGACAAAAAGTATGCACCCGCTGTGTAAGCTAAGAAACCACCAAGCCAAACAAGCCATAAATTATAAATAAGTCGGACAGGGCTTTGCGGACTTCCTAAAGCACTCATAACCATTATCTTGCCGTTATATTCAGAATAAAATTGTTCCAATATCCACGGAACAATAAACTCGCCTATGATTGTGAATAACAAAATCATATTAAAGAACCTATTGTCTGCTATGTTTTTCATTTCGTTATTCTCCTAATATTTCTCTATACTTCCTTGAAAGTTATGGGCTTTTTCCAACAGCGGTCCTTTTGCCCCCATTGTAAAGGCAATATCACTGCTACGAATAGATAACAACTCCATTCCAAATTGTAGTTCTAAGACCGCCAAAGTGCTATACGGCAATTTAATCACACCATTTTTATCAATATCAAACCAAGCATATTTACGCCCTTTATATTGCATAAACTCGCCCTCCGAAAGCAAACAATCCCTTAATGCAGGACAATCCTCTAAAATATGCTTTAACTTTGAACCCCGCAGCAACGAATATGTAGTTACACAAAAACCGCCTGTTATTTTGCTTCCTGTAAAGATAATAATTTTTCCATCTCGTGTTGCATCGTACTCCGACAATGCTTGTGGTGGAATATGGATTGTTAAATCTGGGTGTATAACAGAAAGCCCAAATACAAATTTACCGCCTTTATTAAGCTGTGGCATAAAAACCTCCTTTTCTAGTATTCCATTTTCAATTTGACTGTGGTATAATAGTAGTGTTTATAAAAACTACTTTATATATAAAGTACTACAAATGCAACAGGATGTCAAGGAGGAAACTGTATGTTATCAAAACCTGCCACAATGCTTTTAGGTCTAATTTATGAAAAACCGCTTAACGCATATGAGATAATAAAGCTCTTAAACTACATGAATGTAAAATGGTGGTTTAATATCGCTGATTCAACCGTGTATTCTACGCTGAAAACTCTCGAAAAAAAGGAGTACATATTGGGTACTACTGAAAAAATAGGGAATATGCCAGACCGCACCGTTTATAGCCTTTCTGATAAAGGGAAAGACGAGTTTATCGCTACACTAAAGGCGTCTATTTTACAATTTAATTATGATACAAACATCTTTTCCATTGCCGCATTTTTCTTGAATACATTTACACCCGAAGAACAACAGGAGCTTTTACAGGAACGCCTTGCTGTCCTGCAAAAATACCGTACAGGAATTGAAAAGCAAGTAAATCCATTATGGGAGAATGAAGTTTCTGCTACTCATTCTGCAAATGTAAAAAGAATGATTGATTTAGTAGATGCGGAAATAACAGGAGCAAACCGTTTGCTTGAAAGCTGTAATAAAAACGATTAGTATAAGTGCATGAAAGAGCCGATGAGTTGTGAGTTACCTCACAAGTTCATCGGCTCTTTACATTTAACAGGGTTTTAGGGACAGAAGTCCCTAATAAGCGAATTTGGATAACCAAATTCAGTGCTTGGTAAGACATAACATCTAGCTAAAGATATTACTTATTACGTTCGGGCATTTCAACTTCGATTTCACTGTTTTCAACAATCCCTTCAATTTCAGTTCGTATTGGTTCATAGATTGGTATATCCTGATTGATAGCTTCAAAACTAACAGCTAAAGAATACTTTGCTTTAAACAGACCTCCCCAACCTTTGTGACCGCGAACCGCAATGCTAAAGGCATCACTCAATTGATTGGATTTGATTATACACCAATCCTTTTGAAGAGTACCATTTTTTCGAGAATATCCTTCCGCTGCACCCCGATTGGTTGACTCTCCTAGTACCCAGTTAAAATCGCCATCATCGTCAATGATAGCGCCCGTTTCAAAGATACGACGAGCAAATGTCTCCGCATTCTCTCCAATCCGGCTACAGCACCAGTCTAGCCATGTTGATAAATACCCTTTTACGTAACGTCGAGTCCGGCGAGGATTCGCTACGTAAGACAGAGTAACTTCGACCAAAATGTCATAATCTTCACCAACATTAGATAATTCTTCCGGAATAGGGACTTGAAAAATATGAGCTTCATCATCTCCAAGTTCCATAAGGGACGGTGTTACCAATGTTATTCGATACTCGTCATTATGAGTCGCACGTTCGACATCTGGAACACCATATCCTATATGGCGCAATGTGGAAACACATTCTTCTTTACTAACTTCATTGATATTCTTGGGCCACCGGGCAGATTGGGCTATTAATGCTCTATACAACAACGCAGGAGACTCTGGCAAAGCCTTTTCAACCTGTGATGCAATATAGGTGACTTTTGGCGCTGAAAAAGACGTGCCAACATCATCACGTGCAAAAGCTGGACCTTCTGGAGATTTACGAATTAGTTCCGGACATACTTCAGGAGGCGTTGTAAGTTGAGGTGGGACACTCCCTTTATTATACACGTGCGTCCCTCCATATTCGACAACTTCTGGCTTTAAGACGTCCCAAATACCTGGTCCTGAGCGTGAGAATGAAGAGACTTCCATATGCTTTCCCAATGCGATAAAATCATCAGTTTCTAACTCAGCCGTCGACACGGATCCTACGGTAATTGCTTGTAGGCTCTGCGCTGGATTGGAAATTCTACACAACTCTCTGTCAAGATATTCAGGATATGGATATCCCGCCTGCCAATAGGCCGATATGACATCTGTGGAAATATTTCCAGCCGCCTGTATAAACAAGACATCATGATTGTAAGACTGACTATCGATTTCAGCCGCCCATGGCGTCATGTGTTTCATTTCACAAGATCGACGGCTACCAATAGAATGATTAAATATTTTAGTTGGGATTGGGTTCTCAACATTATATTTTTGCACGGCAATAGCAATTGCCTTTGGTGGATACACATTTTCTGGCAGGCAATTGTTTTCATCAAGAATTCGCATGTTGCGAATCCAGCATGGAAGTTGATAAACTCCATCTAAAGGAATTGTCTTTGGATACAAGACTGCACCAGCCACACGTGTCCCATGTCCTCCTCCGGCAACTTCATCACTTATGCATGTATTATTGGGGAGCAAACTGATAGATTCGTCACTAGAAATTGCTGGTGCTAAATACTTATGTTCCTCCTGAATACCACTATCCATTACGCATACAATGGGAGCGGGTTGGGTAGGAGCCTCAATCTGTACGGTTTCGGTGAGACTGTCGTTATTTTCGGGAGCATCTCCCATAGCTATTGTCTCAGCTTCGGATACTTCAAATATATATGCAAAATTCAACACTAAGTCAAGCAAACATTTACCAGATATTCTTAAGCGTGCCGAGAAACTGTCAGGTAAATCGGCTATCTCCGATATGCCATCAGCGAGTTCCATAATTTTACCATTATAATCAGAAACAAAACTTTCTATTGTTTCCTCTCGTTGCATCTTGATTTCGTCCCAAACCATATAGGCGGTGTTAAACTTTTCTATCCACCGTTGCTCACGAACAGAATAGTGTTCATCGGTTTCATCATCTTTTCGATCGGGCCGTTTTGGCAACTCGATGTTTCCACAGCAACTAACGCCAATGTCGATAATATATATTGCATCTGGTGAAATTGTTGCCCATTTTGCATAGAGTTCTTTTGACAAAATCCTCTTAAGCCTATCACCATCTTCGCAGAGAGCATAAACTTTTGCTGGTGAATTGCACCTTGCAGTTACATTTGCAATAAAAGCATCTGCTTTCTCATTTAAAACCGAAAGGTCAACATCTTCTGTAGCAACTATAATAAATCCTTCCTCAATTTCACAGACAATTTCAAATCCTAGTCCACGCAGAAAATCAATATCAACAGAAGGATCTATTTCTAGCAGTATGGGAATACCAGTTTCTATTTCGGGCAGGGCATTTTCTGAACGTTCTGCTCGACGCTCTTTCCAAAAACGGGACAATTCAGCAGAGCGACGTTTCACATAGCCACCATGAGCAATTCGATTAGCAGTATTCCTCTTTGTCTGAGCAGATGCTGCGCCGCCACCACGCAATTTCGGTTTCCCTTGAAATAATAGTGGAAGCGGTAAATGCGTAAAGTCATTATTCTCTGCCATTGTCGTACCTCCTTACAGATTAAAATTTAGAGCTTTCTTCCAATGCTTTTACAAAATGTTCGTTACATACCTTTTTACACCCTGCAAGAACACCAATCTTTGCAGCCCGTTGCGCGATCAAAACAATATTGGCGGCAGAGTATCCATCCAATTGATTTGATATTTGATCCATATCAACATCTGGAGAGACTGGTATTGCAGATAAAGTCATCTCCAATAAGCGTTTACGTTCTGATTTCCCTGGCATTGGCATTTCAATAACATCATCAAATCTACGGAAAAGAGCCTCATCAAGCGACACCTTCAAATTTGTGGTAGCTAAAACCAATCCCGGAGCATCATATTCATCTAACAAAGTGAGTAACATATTGACGATTCGAGGGACTTCTCCAACATCCTGCGTTGTAATTCGAGATTTAGCAATAAAATCGCACTCATCAAGAAGCAAAACAACAGGCTCTCTCTTGCAATAATCAAATACCATTCTAAGATTCGAAGCTGATTCTCCAAAGTAAGAAGAAAGCAAAGAATCAAATCGAACCTTCAATAGAGGTAATCCGAGATTCCAAGCGATTCGTTCGGCACTTAAAGTTTTGCCACACCCCGGAGGGCCATAGAGGAGTATTTTTCTTTTAGGTACAAGGTTGAATTTTTTTAATCTTTCGCGCGCTACATATTCTTGTTCAATCGAAAGTAGGCGTTCTTCAACTTCATTCGGTAGAATCATATGATGTTTCAATTGTTCTCTCGGAATATACGATACCAATTGTGAATTTGTACGCTTGCTCTTGGGCAAAGAAGATAATCCACTTTCGCTTTTTTTGCTCTCAAACAGTGTGTATTTTGGCTTTTCAGTAATTGAGATTTTTTCCAATGAGTCTGCGAGAACGTTATGGCCGAGTTTGCGTTCCTCTTGAATGATCGTAAAGGCTATTTTCTTTAATGATGGTATATCTTCAGAAAAAATAGCTCGAAATAATCTCTTATATAATTCTGCTTTCATATAGCTAATCCTTCCTCTCGAATAATTGTCATTTTGATAGCGTATAAAATCATCAATTGTTGCTGACTTTATACTTTTGCTGTCCAGAGGAAGTTTTTTCAATTGGCTCTAAATAAGTTCCAGATGTATGAACATAGTTTAAAAATAAAGTCCCTAATAACAATCTGTCACTCCGGGATATTCGGTTCCACTCATAGCCTTTAAATAAATCACGTACAAGAAAAATCTCATTAGTATGCAGATGCTTTGTTTCTTCTATAGCTTGAGCTAAAAGATCGTTTGCAGTTGCCATTTTAAGTCCTCCTTGTTATCAACAACAAAATAAACAACGTTGTTTATATCATAGCATGTTGTTATTCAAAAATCAATAGCCAGCCTACAAAAGGTAAGATTTTTTCTGTAAATAACATTAAAGGCGGCATCAGCTTGACGCTAATGCCGCTATACATTTTAGCTATAAATCAATTCTCTTAAAACAGTTTCTTCTGCCTGTTGTCGAATACAATTCACTTTTCTTGTCCACTCAATGGGATTATTTTCTTTTAGCTGTTCGGTAATCCCCTGCATTTGTTTCACCTGTTTCACAATCCGCAAAAATCTTTCGTGGGCTTGATTATCAATCTCAGAAAGATATTTATATAATTTTCCACTTGTGAGCAGATTGATATAAGTCAATCTGCGATACTTCTGTAAATATTGCAAATGTTGCTGTCCATAAATACCAATATCCATCTCTTCACTTGCAGAAAGTGTAAGGTTAGGAATTAAATAATTGCTTTCTTTGTGGTATGCGCCACCAAATTGTTCAAATAATGATTTCATTGTAGTTCCCTCCGTAATTTATTCGATTTACTACAAATTCATCACATCCAACCATCATTACAAATTCTTTAAAATGCCGCAAGGGACACTTCCTTATGTGAAGTGTCCCTTCAGCCTGTCGAAAAAGCTCAGCTTTCGCTGGGCTTTTTTCGATAAAAGTGGTAAAATAGAAGCAGGTGATAAAAATGATAGAGAAAAACAGAAAAAACAGAGAGCA
>NZ_NFKS01000025.1 GCF_002160515.1 Anaeromassilibacillus sp. An172
CATCCTCTATCTAATAACTACAATTATACAACATTATGTTGAATAATTATACAGTTGATTTTGGGAGATAGGCTCCCTTATCAACCTAAATTTATTATACAAGGAGAATGCTGACTGAACTACGGAAGCGATCCTGCCGACCAGATCGTCCGATTTACCCTTGAAGGGACCGAAGTAGCTCTCAAGCTGTCGGGACTGGCGGCGAAGAATTTTGCGCTGTTTGTTTATGCAGTGCTGAAAGACCAAAAGAAAACCCATGGCAAGACAAGGCTTGTCCGAATGCTTCGGGAGCAGCGTCCGTTTAAGTTTTTCAATCTGCCTGCAACGCACATGAAAGAATTTGTGCGGGAAGCCAAAGGGCACGGTCTTTTGTATGTGCCCATCCGTAACAAACAAAAAGGCGATTACATCGAATTGGTGGTATTTGCGGATGACGCTGCTAAGATTCAGCGTATCTATGACAATCTCGGCTTGGATTATGTGAAAGCAGAAGCCGGAGAAGCCACTGTGGAGAAAGCGGTGGAACAGGAGAAGCAGGCCCCTGCCGCCTCCCAACCCGGCAAAACGGAAACTGTCCAAACCGAGCAGGGCGCTGTGGAATTCGAGGTGGGCGGCTTTGAAGATGACTTCAATATCAGTCCTGACGGGCAGGGTGAAGCCGGAAATTTTACCACTGGCCGGGAGAAGGAATCAGAATCCCCGACAGCGGAAAAGAGTCCGTCCGAGCCTTCCTTGCCCAGCAAAAACTCTTCGCCCGGCTTAACAAACCGTGAGCAGCCGGAGCAAAAACCTTCGGTGAAAAAGGAGCTGCAGGAGATCAAGCAGGAGCAAGTGAAGAAAAAAGAGGAAAAGGCCAAACAGCAGGATCGTCAGCATCCTACTCCGGGCCATTCCCGTAAAAAGAAGAAAAAACAGAAAGGCAGGTAATGCAGTATCGATTTATCAAATTTGATCGGCAGAAAACAGGAAACTCAGCTTCAGCCGGAACAGCAGTACACCAAGGAAGAATATGCCTCCATGAAGCAGGCTGAACGTGAGGACGCATGGGCAAAAGTGGATGCGCAGGCACAGGAAGTGTTCAAAGATGACGCTTCCATGAAGGGCTTCTTAGGTTTTATGGCTCAGTGTACCCCGCAAAGCACCCGCAACCTTCTCATCCTATATAACCAGAACAAGGAGATCACCCATCCCCGCACCTTTGATAAATGGAAGGAAGCCGGGCGCTCCATCCGTTCCGGTGAAAAGGGATACACCTTCTTTGCGGATCAGGAATATACCAAAGAGGACGGCACCATGGCGAATGGTTATACCATTACCAAAGCCTATGATATCTCCCAAACCAGAGGACCACAGCCTCTGCCGCCGCAGAAACATCTGCCGGAAGAAATCATTGCCGCTATGGTAGAACAGAGTCCGGTTCAGCTTGCCATCTCGGATCAGCTTCCCCAAGGGGTACAGGCACAGTATGTTCCCAAACAGCATACGATTTTTGTCCGCAACGGGATGGATGAAACCACCACCATTTGCGCCATTGCCCGTGAACAGGCCCATGCCAGCTTCGATACTGTCGGCAGCGGTTACTACCGTCAGGCGTATGCGGCACAGAGCTACTGTGCCGCTTATGTGGTCGCACAGCGGTGCGGGCTGGATACTTCGGCCTTCCGGTTTGACAAGGTATGCGAAAGCTGTGCTCAAATGACTCCGGAAGAAAAACGTGGTTTCATAAGCGATGTGAAACGGGCGGCTTATTCCATAGGCAGGGATATACAGCGCAGCTTTCGGGATTTGGAGCAGACAGTCCAGCCAGACGAGTTTTCGGTAGAAACGCAGAAGCCTGCCAAAGCTCCCAAATCCAAACCGGAGAAGGAAGCAGAACGATGAGAAAGCGAACCGCCGGAAGTTTTCCGTTTGTTTTCTTTTGTGCGGTAGCTTTCTGTCCGCCGCTGTGGTATGGTGAAGCTAAAGAAAATACAGAGAAAGGCAGGGATACCCTTGGAAAAGCAACGTCTCTTTAAGATGGGAATGCTGGAAAAGAATTTTCTGGTCAAGGCACTCTGCGACGCACAAAAATCATCCGGACCGGAAACCTCCGGCGAGGTGCAGGGTCTTATTAATAAAACCGTCAATGCGCCAAAGGGAAAGCTGTACCTGAGCGACACGGAATTCCAGTATGCGGCGCAGTCTTTAAATGGGATGCGCAACGCTTATCTGTCTGCTGGCAGGAGCAGCGGCGGTATTGACCGTGTCCTCGCAAAGCTCATGATCAGTAAATATCGGAACGTGCCGGTTCGATAAGATTTAAGGTTGCCCGTTACCCCGGAACCTGTGGGAATGCTTTTCCATAGGCTCCGGGGTTTCTTTTTTATTTTGATCTGAAGAAAGGAAGGATATTTTTTGACTCAATTGTAAAACGAAAAAATCCATGGTGGGTATGGCTTCTGCCATTGCCCATCGTCTGGTGGGCAGCGCTTTTGATGGCTGGAAGCTGGGCGGATGGAATGAGTCTTGTGGATCTGCTGGGAAAGCTTTCGGCAGCGATTAACAGTCCCCTTTCCATTCATTGGACAGATTATTCTCTTCGGTGCCTGTTTTTCTTTTCCCTTGGGTACGGGGTGATCGCCCTTGTGGTGACCTCCAACCAGAAAAACCGCCGCCGTGGCGAAGAACACGGTTCTGCCAAGTGGGGCGATGTGTTTCAGATCGCCAAGAAATACCGGGATAAAAAGAACCCCAAACAAAACCTTATCTTAACCCAGCATTTCCAAATGGGGATGGATGGTCATAAGCACAAGCGCAATACCAACGTGCTGGTGATCGGCGGCTCCGGTGCAGGTAAAAGCCGATCCTATGCTATCCCGAATGCCTTAAACTGCGGCAACTGTTCTCTGGTAATCTGCGATCCAAAGAGTGAAATCCTGCGAAAAACAGGCGGTGCGCTCAAAGCGAACGGATATGAGGTGCGGGTGTTTGATCTGCTGAACCCCGACGCCTCCTTTTGCTATAACCCCCTTGCTTATGTGCGGGATGACAAGGATGTTCTTCGCCTCATTGAAACCCTCATCCAATCCACCACTCCGCCCGGAGCACAGAGCACGGACCCTTTCTGGACGAAATCCGAAACAGCGCTTTTGCAGGCGCTGGTGCTGTACCTGATGCATGAAGCGCCGCCGGAAGAACAGAACTTTGCCATGGTAATGGAAATGCTGGCGGCAGCGGAAGTCCGGGAGGAAGATGAGGAATACGAGTCTCCTTTGGATATCCTGTTCGCAAGGCTTGAAATGCGGGACCCGGAGAGCATTGCCGTGAAGCAATACCATGTCTTTAAGATGGGAGCCGGAAAAACTCTGAAATCTATTTTAATCAGTGTCGGCGTCCGCCTCTCT
The DNA here is from genome assembly GCF_002160515.1 of Anaeromassilibacillus sp. An172. Taxonomy (GTDB): domain Bacteria; phylum Bacillota; class Clostridia; order Oscillospirales; family Acutalibacteraceae; genus Limousia; species Limousia pullorum. The sequence continues at coordinate 3,384 of NZ_NFKS01000025.1, forward strand.
GCTTTTAATCTGCCGCAGATCGCAAGGCTGACCTATACCGACGACCTCCATCTGGAAGAAATGGGCGAAAAGAAGATCGCCCTGTTCTGCTGTATCCCGGACAGTGATAAATCCCTCAACTACCTTGTGGGGATGATTTACGGGCAGCTCATCCAAACCCTCTATTTTGTAGCCGACCGGAAATACAAAGGCAGGCTTCCGGTGCCGGTCCATCTGCTGATTGACGAAGCGCCGAATATCGCCCTGCCCACGGATAACTTCCTGCCTTGGCTTTCCACCATGCGAAGCCGCAACATTTTCTGCAGCTATATCGCTCAGAACATGGCGCAGATTAAAGCGCTGTTCAAGGAACAGTGGGAATCGCTGGTGGGCTTGTGCGATGAGTTTCTCTACCTCGGCGGCAACGAGAAGGAAACTCACAAATATGTTTCCGAACTCATGGGCAAGGAAACATTGGATACCAACACCTATGGTCATAGCCGTGGAAGAAGCGGCAGCTTTAGTGTCAACGACCAGCAGACAGGCCGGGAACTCTTAACGCCCGATGAAGTCCGAATGCTGGATAACCGCAAAGCCATTCTTTTTGTAAGGGGTGAAAGGCCCATGCTGGATGACAAATACGACCTGATGCATCACCCAAACATCCACCTAACAGAGGATGGCGGCGCTGCGCCCTACGACTACACACAGGCGAAGGACGCCTCAGACGATCTCGATTATTCCCCGGACCAGTATGAGGATTTCGAACTGCTGGAACCGGAGGATTTTCTCAAACCATAATAATTCACATGAAATTGGAGGAATGCTTCTGAATAAGTTTCTGAAAAAAAATGGTTCTCTGACGAACCGCAAAAAGGACAACAAACCCACCAATGCTCTGCCGCTTGGTAAAAAGGGACGCCTTGGATTTTCCAGCTATGCCGCTGTAGTATTGTGCGCCTGCTGCCTTTCCACCACAGCCTTTGCAGCTGGCGGCGATCCTCTCGGAGTGGTGAACAACCTTTCCACGTTTATCTTTTCTCTGATTCGTGCCATTGGTATGATCCTGCTGGGCTGGGGTGTCGTACAGGTCGGCCTGTCCTTCCAGAGCCATGATCCCTCCCAGCGTTCGCAGGGGTTCCTGACCTTGGCCGGTGGGCTGGTAATCACCTTCGCCAAGGAAATCCTTGATTTAATTACCGCATAAAAAAACAACTGTCTGCTGACAGTTGTTCAAATGGTCTCAGGCAGGGAGCCTGTTGAAGTTAAGTCCAATGAAGCCAATGTTAAGAGTGACCCCGGTGAAATGATTATTGATAAAGTGCCAGCCATTCTTAAAAAAGTTCATCATTTGACCACCCCTTTTTTTCAATTTTGCTCCCAAACCCAGGTTTCCCTGCCTCAGACCATTTTTATTAAGTGTAGCATATTTCAGAAAAAAATTAAATAACTAAGGAGGTGACCAGCCGGAAACTGGATCATAGATAACTTAAATTCAGCGCTGGGTACATGGAATGACAAACTGGCTGAAATCTGGACACTGCTCACACAGGACCCCGCCACTTTCAAGGGCGGCGGAATCTGGCAGGTCATGCTGGACATCAATGGCGCACTGAAAGCCATCGGATATGGTCTGTTGGTACTGTTTTTTGCGGTTGGTGTCGTTAAAACCTGTGGTTCTTTTACCGATGTAAAGCGCCCGGAACACGCTTTAAAATTGTTCATTCGCTTTGCTTTGGCGAAGGCTGCTGTAACATACGGACTTGATTTGATGCTTGCTGTATTTAAAATCGTACAAGGAATCATTTCCACCATTATTACCCAATCGGGTTTGTCAGGAAGCAGCGGCACCACGCTCCCGCAGGAAATCATCGATAAAATCAATAACGTAGGATTTTGGGACAGTATCCCTTTGTGGGCGGTAACCCTTTTAGGCGGTCTGTTTATTACAGTGCTGTCCTTTATCATGATTTTAACGGTTTATTCCCGTATGTTTAAACTCTATATGTACACAGCGCTTGCGCCTATCCCTCTCTCCAGCTTTGCGGGAGAACCAACCAGCAATGTGGGCAAGAACTTCCTGCGTTCCTATGCCGGGGTATGTTTGGAAGGTGCTATTATTGCCCTTGCCTGTATTATCTTTTCCGTTATGGCGGCTTCTCCGCCAGCGGTTGATCCTAACGTCTCAGCCGTTACCGCCGTATGGAGTTATGTAGGCGAGCTCATTTTTAACCTTTTGGTTTTAGTAGGAACTGTGCGGATGAGCGACCGGATCGTCAAGGAATTGTTAGGTCTGTAAGGCCGTGAAAGGAGTGAAGCAATATAGAAGTAAAAGTACCAAAGGAAATCCGGGATTATCAGGAGTCCATCTTTTTTGGACTTTCCACCCGACAGTTTATCTGTTCCTTGCTTGCAGTAGGGGTAGCAGTCGGTCTGTATTTTGGTTTGCGCCCGCTGATTGGCAGCGAAGAAGTTGGCTGGATGTGCATTCTTGGAGCAGCTCCATTCGCTGCCTGCGGCTTCTTTAAGTACCATGGGATGACCGCCGAACAAGTGGCATGGGCTTGGTTTAAATCAGAATTTCTGTATCCGAAAAAGCTTGTGTTCAAGTCTGAGAATCTCTACTACGAAGCCTTGAAAGATGCCATTGCAGAGGGCGAAAAGCCGCCACGCAAAAGGAAAAAGCGTAAGTCTCAGCCACCTGCTGGGAAAGAACAGTAACCTTTTTCATTTTTCGCACTGAAAGGAAGGATGCCTATTATCAAAACGCTTCTCAAAGCAACGAAATTAGAGAAAGAGAAATTCAAAATCCCGAAGTCCGTACAGGACGCCATCCCCATCCAGCGCATCTGGCCGGATGGGATTTTTCAGGTAGGAAGCAGGTTTTCCAAAACCTTTTCCTTTACCGATATTAACTATCAAATCGCCGGAAAAGAGGATAAGACAGCGATGTTTCTCGATTACTCAGAGCTCCTCAATGCGCTGGATTCCGGAGCCAGCGCCAAGATCACCATCAACAACCGGAAAATCAATAAAGCGGAATTTGAGAAATCCCTGCTGCTTCCCATGAAAGAGGACGGGCTGGACCATTTCCGCAAAGAATACAATGAAATGCTGCTTTCCAAGGTAACCGGCACCAACAACAGTGTGGTGCAGGACCGTTACATCACCATCACGGTAGCGAAACGGAACATCGATGAAGCCCGCACCTATTTCTCCCGTGTGGGTACGGATCTGATCACCCATTTGTCCCAGCTTTCCTCCATTGGACGGGAACTGGACGCCGGAACCCGCCTGCAGGTGTTCCGAGATTTCTTTAAGGGCAATGAGCCGGCCGCTTTTGCCTTTGATCTCAAGGAACAGATGAAAAAGGGACACAGCTTTAAAGATTGGCTTTGCCCGGACAGCATGGAATTCCAGAAAGACCACTTCCGCCTGAACGACCGCTGGGGCAGGGTTTTGTATTTACAAGGGTATGCCAGCTATATCAAAGATTCCATGATTGCTGAACTCTGCGATATGGACCGCAGCCTCATGTTCTTCATTGATATTTTACCTGTTCCCACCGATGAAGCAGTAAGGGAAATCCAGAACAAGCTCTTGGGTGTGGAAACGAATGCGGCAAACTGGCAGCGAAAGCAGAACGCAGCCAACAACTTTTCCGCTGTCCTTCCTTACGACATGGAACAGCAGCGAAAAGAAACCAAGGAAATGCTGGACGATCTGACCAACAGGGATCAAAGAATGATGTTCGGTCTCGTGACCATGGTCCATCTGGCTGACACCAAGGAACAATTGGACAGTGACACAGAAACGATCCTCACAACAGCCAGAAAACATCTGTGCCAGATGAGTGTTCTGCGCTGGCAGCAGAAGGATGGGCTGGATACTGTGCTTCCTTATGGTTTGCGCAGAATCCAAGCCATCCGTACCCTGACCACCGAAAGCACCGCTGTGCTGATTCCTTTCCGAGCGCAGGAAATCATGCAGACCGGGGGCATCTACTATGGGCAGAACGCTGTTTCCAAAAACATGATTGTAGCCGACCGCCGCAAGCTCTTAAACGGGAACAGTTTCCGTCTCGGTGTCAGCGGCTCTGGTAAATCCTTCAGCGCCAAAGAAGAAATCGTGAGCATTGCGCTGTCCACCAATGATGATATCCTGATTCTGGACCCGGAGTCGGAATTTGGGTTCTTGGTAGAAGCGCTTGGCGGGGAAATTATTCGGATTTCCGCAGCCTCCAACACCCACCTGAACGCCCTTGATATGGACAAAGCCTACGGTGACGAACGCAACCCGCTGATTGAAAAATCAGAATTCATTCTCTCTCTGTTCGAGCAGTTAGTAGGGGCAGGCGGTGTGTCTGCCAAAGAGAAATCTATTCTGGACCGCTGCACCTATGATGTGTACCGGGAGTACATGGCAAACAACTATGAGGGTGAAGCGCCCACGCTGAAAGATCTGTACCATTCCCTCTTAAAGCAGCCGGAGCCGGAAGCCAGAGGGCTGGCGCTTTCCTCCGAGCTGTTTATCACCGGCAGTCTCAATACCTTTGCCCAGCACACCAATGTAGACACCAAAGCCCGCATCATCGCCTATGATATCCGTGAATTGGGCGAACAGCTCATGCCCATCGGGATGTTGGTCACCCTCGATGCGATCTTCAACCGTGTGATCCAAAACTGGAAGAAAGGAAAAACCACATGGGTATTTGCCGATGAGTTTTATCTGCTGTTCCGCTACCAGTACAGCGCCGATTTTTTCTACAAGCTGTGGAAGCGTATCCGAAAATATAACGGCCTTGTGACAGGGCTCACGCAGAATGTGGAGGAGCTGCTCCGTTCCGATACTGCCCGCCTGATGCTGGCAAACTCGGAGTTTTTGCTCCTTCTGAACCAGTCTTCCACCGACTGGGATGAACTGGCGAATCTGCTCCATATCTCGGACACCCAGCTTGGCTACATCACCAATGTAGCGGCTGGCTGCGGTCTCATCCGCTGTGCTGGCAATATTGTACCGTTTGAAAACAGCTTCCCCCGCAATACCCGTCTGTACCAGCTGATGACCACCAAGCCGGACGAAGCATTGAGGGGGGTGTAAACCTATACATGAAACAACACCGCAGCAGGGAGCCTCCTTTGGCTCCCTGTATCTTTTTTAGGAGGTATGCCATTGAAAGAAATTAAGACCAAACCGGAAAATGGGAAACCAAGGCTTTTGGATAGTGCCGCCAAAGCCCCAAAAACCGCAATGAAGGATGCATGGCTGAAATCCAAGGAGAAAGCCGTATCGGAATTGAAGGGGACGCCTTTTGCCAGCCAGCAGGGAGAAACCTCCAACGCCCCCGCCAACAGCGCCGGGGATCAGATGCTGTCCGGTATCGAAACCACCGCAAAAAAGGGCGCCGACCTTACCTATCGGGGCGGGAAAAAACTGGCGCAGACCACCGCTCGGAAAGTCAAAGAAAAAAGAGAAATTTCCCGTACACTGTCAGAAGCGAAAAACACTGGCAGCAAAGCAACGGAGATCACGAAGGATACCGCTTCTAAAATACGAACCAAAAATACCGCTGCCAAGGCGGTCAAAGGAAAACCTCAAAAAGCAGTAAAAACCGCCAGCCGTTCTATGAAAGGTGTGAAGAATAGCGCTAAAGGTATCAAGACTGCCCAGCGCTCGGCAAAGACTGCACAGCAAGCAGCCAAGACTGCGCAGAAAACAGCGCAGGCCACTGCAAAAGCGGCACAAAAAGCCGCACAGGCCGCCAAGGCTACTGCGAAAGCAACAATTGCAGGAGTTAAAGCGGCGGTCCGTGTAACTATAGCAGCAGTTAAAGCAACCATTGCGGCTGTAAAGGGGTTGATTGCCGCCATTGCTGCCGGAGGTTGGGTAGCTGTAGTGATAATCTTGTTAATCTGTTTGATTGCCCTGATTGTCGGTTCCTGTTTCGGCTTATTTTTCGGTTCGGATTCTACGGGAACCGGCACCAGCGTTACGCAGGCTGTGACAACTTTAAACGGGGAATTTCAGGCACACATTCAAGAAATTGAAGATAGCAATAGCCATGATCGGGTAGAGTTTACTTCAAATGACGGAGTGCTTTCTATCAACTGGGAAGATGTTCTCGCTGTTTTTTCAGCCAAGGTGACCGGTGCGGAAGATGGCGCTCAGGTGCTTCTTTGGATGACACTCAAGTTCAGCAGATGCGGGATATTATGTGGGAGATGAATGCAGTGTCTTCCAGTACCCGTACCGAGAGCCATGAAGTAGAAGTTACTGAAGTAGACGAGGACGGAAAAGAAACTACCCGCACCGAAACGGTAACGGAAACCATTCTGGAAATCTCTCTAACACATAAAACAGCGGAGGAAATGGCGCAGCAGTACAATTTCAATGCAAGGCAGAACGAATACCTTGCCTTAATGTCGGAGCCGGAAAATCAGAATTTGTGGGCAGAACTGCTGGGTGGTTTTAGCAGCGGCGGTGGTCAGATCATGAATCCAAATACTGATTGGGAAGGGACCGGGATTTTCCAATGGCCTCTTCCGCAAAGTTATACCATTACCTCATGGTTTGGATACCGTGAGGACCCCTTTACTGGAGAAATTGCCTATCATAGCGGAACCGATATCGGCGCTCCGGGTGGTACACCGATTTTGGCAGCAGCAGATGGCACAGTTACCATTGCAAATGCCATCGACTCTTGGGGCGGTGGATATGGATATCATATCAAGATAAGCCACAATGATACTTTTGACACCTTGTATGCCCACTGTTCCTCTATCTGCGTGACCGTAGGTCAGGAAGTGAAACAGGGAGAAGTGATTGGCTATGTCGGTACCACCGGCAATTCTACCGGAAACCACTTGCACTTTGAAGTATGGCAGAATGGAGAGCGCACTGATGCGCTTGGATATTTTAAAACGAAAGAATAAAAATGCTATTCTATTTATGACATCGATTGTGTAGTTCTTGATTTCATACAGAAATTGTGATAGAATGTGGTTAGCTTTTGCTAACTACATTCTATCACAGGACATAATTTCTATTAGAAGGGAGAAGAAACTATGTGTTAACAGAATTTTTGAAAAGTAGCCGAGGTGAAAAAGCCTTATGGGAAACAATAATAACAGGTGTGGATGTTTGCAATTTTCGTCTTCAAGGCAATACAAATGATCCATTTATCCCGATATCCTTGCAACCACTTCACTTTGAAGTCTTCTTTTGTTTTGCAGGTCATGTTGTACTCAAACAACAATGGAATCGTGTGGTTGTTGTAAGAAAGCAGGAAATTCTTTTACTATCTGGGATATCTTCATTGTATTCTGTCGCATGTACAGCGGATTTGGCAGGAGTATTGGTATCCGTAGATGCGGCTATGGCAAAAGAAAGTTTATATTCCCTATGCCGCATGATGGGAGATTTAAAATTGAATACTCTTGAGGTAAAAAAATATATGGATGAGCAAGATGGATGTGCTGTTATTCATGGCTCATCTTGGGTTTTTTCTGCATTTTCTGAAATCGTGAAAATGGAAGACTTACAAAAAAGCAGATACTGCGTTTGGAAGTCGGTAGAATTACTGTTTCTGCTGAGTACAGGAACATTGTATCCAAAAGATAAGGATAATCTGAAAATAAGCAAGGTAATAAGAGAAGAGATAAATGAGATTTGCAATTATATGGAGATGCATCTGGACGAAAAAATAACAATTGATTATTTGTGCCACAAGTTTTATATATCCCCTACTACATTAAAAAAATATTTTCGCAATATTTATGGTCAGCCAGTATACACTTGGCTATCACATAAACGTATGGAAAAAGCGGCTGAGCTTCTTTGTTATACCTCTATGACAGTTCTTGAAATTGCACAGGCTGTCGGGTACTCCAGTTTGAGTCAATTCAATGTGGTTTTTAAAAAATGTTATACCTGTACACCGAGACAATATCGAAATAGGTCTGATTCCGTTGATTTTTGTCTGTTTCCAAAAGAATGATTTAGCTAAAGTTGTTATAATAATTAGACAAAATCTATGAAGGAGGTATCTGGTTGAAACAGCACCGTTTTTGGGCATGGGGAGCCGTAATTTGCCTGCTTATGGTAATGATTACGGGATACAAAAGAAAATAACGGAAAGGAAGATTCTATATGAGTTTATACAATAAATTGGCTCTTTTTGTGGGGGGCGCGCTTTTTGGATCGGTTGGAATTAAACTGCTGTCCAGCAAAGACGCTAAAAAAGCATATGTTCACGCAACAGCCGCAGGGCTGCGTATGAAAGATTATGTCATGGAAACGGTAACGACCGTGCAGGAAAACGCATCGGACATTTTAGCTTCTGCCAAGGATCTGAATGAAGAAAGAGCTGCAAAAGAAGCGGAAGAAGCGGCAGCCGCACAACTTGAAAGTTCTGAGGAAGAGTAACAGAAAAGAGCCGTTGATACGGCTCTTTTTTTATGAAGGAGAAGCGACAAATGAAGGCAATTATTTTACACGAAAGCAAAGGGCGTATCCGTTTTCGAATCAGTCAGAAAAAAATGACTTTGCAGGAAGCAGATGTGCTAGAAAATTGGTTTCAAAAGAAATCATGGATCACACAAGTAACTGTCCATGAACGCACCGGGTGTGTGATTCTGCAATACTCCGGGTCACGTAAGGAAGTGCTGGCGGCTATCCGTGAGTTTAACTTGCAGGAAGCGCAATCACAAATCACTTTGCCACTGCACAGCAGCCGTGAATTAAACCGTAAATTTCAGGAAAAGCTGGTCGGAAAAGTGGTACTGAAAGCAGCGTCTATGCTCTTTTTGCCGAAACCATTGCAGATCGCACGAATTGTATGGCATATGCTCCCTTTTTTGAAGAGAGGTATCCACTGTCTTTGGAGAGGAAAACTGAAGGTAGATGTGCTGGATGCACTGTCCATCGGAATTTCTGTATTCCGCAAAGATTTCGGAACAGCAGGAACTGTCATGTTTCTGTTGGAACTGGGCGAACTGTTAGAAGAATGGACCAGAAAAAAATCAATGGAAGACCTTGCTCGCTGTATGGCCCTGAATGTGGATCGGGTATGGCTGAAGACACCGGAATCAGAAATTCTGACAGCGGTATCAGATATCCGCCCAGGTGACAAAATCGTGATTCGTACCGGGAGTATGATTCCTATGGACGGTATCTTAGCCGAGGGGGAAGTCACAGTCAATCAGGCTTCTTTGACTGGAGAGTCTGTACCGGTCGTAAAACACCCGGGAAACACCGTGTATGCCGGTACTGTCATAGAAGAAGGCGAGTGCATACTGGAAGTAAAACAAGCTATGGGTTCCAGTCGATATGATCAAATTGTAACCATGATTGAAAAATCCGAACAGATGAAATCGGCAGCTGAAAGCAAAGCGGCTAACCTTGCAGATAAATTGGTTCCGTATACCTTTGCCGGCAGTATCTTGAGCTTTCTGCTGACACGAAATATCCTGCGGGCCTTGTCGGTACTTATGGTGGATTTCTCCTGTGCGTTAAAATTTTCCATGCCGCTGGCGGTGCTTTCTGCCATGCGGGAAGCCGGAAAAGAACATATCACTGTAAAAGGCGGCAAGTTCTTAGAAGCGGTGGCAGCTGCGGATACCATTATATTTGATAAAACAGGCACATTGACATATGCTTGTCCGAAGGTTGCGCAGATCATCACTTTCGGAGGGCGAGACGAGTCGGATATGCTGCGTCTTGCAGCCTGTTTAGAGGAACATTTCCCCCATTCTATTGCAAACGCCGTAGTACAAGAAGCGCAGTGCAGAGGGTTATCCCATGAAGAATTTCATTCCAAGGTAGAATACATAGTGGCTCACGGAATTGCCAGTACGGTGAATGAAGAGAAGGTGTTGATTGGAAGTGCGCACTTCATTTTTGAAGATGAGGGAATAACTGTTCCGCTAAATGAACAGGAGCGTTTTGATCATCTTCCTAAAGAATATTCTCATTTGTATTTGGCGATTGGCGGGGAACTTACGGCGGTGATTTGTATTTCCGATCCGCTGCGCAGGGAAGCTAAAGAAGTATTGTCTGCGCTGCGTGCTTTGGGAATTCAAAAAACAGTTATGCTGACAGGCGACAGCTATCGGACGGCATCTGCGGTTGCAAACCGCTTAGGGGTTGACGCATTCTGCGCTGAGGTTCTTCCTGCGGATAAAGCAAAATTTGTAGCCGATTTGCGCCAAAAAGGACATATTGTTTTAATGGTCGGAGATGGTATCAACGACTCTCCCGCCCTTTCAGAAGCGGATGCGGGAATTGCCATCAGTGACGGCGCAGCAATTGCCAGAGAAATTGCTGATATTACCATTGCGGCGGACAGTCTTTGGGAGCTTGTTAAGCTGCGTCGCATTGCAATGGCTTTGATGGCGAGAATTCACTCAAATTATCGGTTTGTCATCGGATTTAACGGGACGCTGATAGGCTTGGGATTGGCAGGAATTTTGCCTCCTGCAGCATCGGCCGCACTGCACAATCTTTCTACGCTTGGCGTCAGCCTGCGTAGTATGAGTGCTCTGCCGAAACCGAAACAGGATAATGACTGCTGTATATAGCCGGACAACCAAAAGAGAGAAATCTTTGTGTGGTTTCTCTCTTTTTATTCATCCATAAAAAATGCAGAAGCACTTGACATTCAGCTTACGGGCAGCTATAATATAGCAGTGATATATAGCACCGCTATATTTTTTAGGGAGGTGTGTACCATAGATGAGAATCTGACAACCTTGGATCAAATCCATGAGGCGGCAAAGGCGGAGTTTTTGCAAAAAGGCTACAAGGACGCTTCCCTGCGGAATATCGTCAAATCTTTGGGCAAGACGCTGGGAGCCTTTTACGGTTATTATAAAAGCAAAGAAGAACTCTTTGAGGCACTGGTTGGCGAGCATTATCAGTACTTGATTGATCGTTTTAAGGACGCTCAGAAGCAATTTGCCGACCTGCCCCATGAACAGCAGCCGGAAGTGATGGGCGATATATCAGGGGTATGCATGTTTGATATGCTGCATTATGCCTATCAGCATTTAGAGGAGTGTAAGCTCATTCTTTGTTGTTCCGAAGGAACCCGCTTTTCCGGGCTGATTGATGAGATGGTGGAAATTGAAGTGGAGGGGACACACGCTTATCAAAGAGTGCTGGCGGAATTAGGCAGACCCTCCCCGCCGCTTGACCCAACTCTGGAGCATATTTTGATCACCGGGATGTTTCATACCTTTTTTGAACTCATTATCCATGAAATGCCGCTTCCCGATGCGGAAAACTATGTAAAGGAAATGCGGGCCTTTTACACCGCAGGATGGATGAAAATTATGGGGCAATAGCGCCCTATAATTTTTGACTTGTAGTTAGTTTAAGCTAACTGAATTGGATATAAGAAGGACGCATCATTGTCCTCTGTATCATAAATGAAAGGTAAAGGAGGAATTCTCTTGAAAAAACAATCTAATTTATCGCGTCTGCTCACGATTGCGGGAAGTTACCGATATCTGACTTATACGTCCTGGATCCTCTCCGCAATCAGCGCATTGATTGCACTCGTGCCTTATTATTTTATCTGGCAGGTCATGCGTGAAGTGCTGGAAGTCGCTCCGGATTTCAGCCGTGCGCAGAATCTGACCTACAACGGCTGGATGGCAGTGATGTTTGCGGTCATTGCGGTACTGGTGTACATCGCCGGGCTGATGTGCTCCCATCTGGGCGCATTTCGCATTGCCACCAATTTGCGTTTGCAGTCCATGAACCATATCGTAAAACTCCCCCTGGGATTTGCGGAACATTTTGGCAGCGGTAAGCTGCGCAAAATCGTCAATGAATCCAGCGCCGCTACGGAAACCTATCTGGCGCACCAGCTCCCGGACCGTGCGAACGCCCTCGCAACCCCCTGCGGTCTTCTGGTTCTGCTGTTTGTGTTTGACTGGAGACTGGGTCTTTTGAGCCTGGCGCCGGTACTTCTGGGCTTTCTCATTATGATGGCAATGACAGGAAAGGAAATGCAGCAGAAGATGAAGGAATACCAGAATGCGCTGGATGATATGTCCAATGAAGCTGTAGAGTATGTCCGAGGTATTCCGGTGGTAAAAACCTTTGGCCAAACCATCTTTTCCTTTAAGAAATTCAAAGACTCCATTGACCGTTATAAAGTATGGGTGATCGCCTATACCAAGCAGCTGCGCACGCCGATGATGTTCTATACCGCAGCTATCAACGGCGTATTTGTCTTCTTGATCGCAGGAGCCTTGTTGTTTACGCAGGATCAGGTCACGACAGAATTTTTACTCAATCTGGTATTCTATATCATCATTACGCCGATCATTTCCGTGACGCTCACACGAATTATGTTCCAGAGCGAAAACGCTATGATCGTGGACGATGCTTTACAGCGGATTGACAGCGTTCTGAATTTGGAGCCGCTGAAAGAAACAGCTCATCCCAAACATCCGAAAGACGGCTCTGTAGAGCTTGAACAGGTGCATTTCAGCTATGACGGAGAAAAGGAGGTTTTAAAGGGCGTGTCTCTTTCAATTCGTGCCGGGCAGACAGTCGCTTTTGTGGGACCGTCCGGCGGTGGAAAAACCACGCTGGCAAATCTGATCTCCCGCTTCTTCGATCCTCAAAGCGGTACTGTAAGGGTAGGCGGCGTGGACGTCCGTAATATTCCGAAGGAAGAACTGATGAACACGGTTTCCTTTGTGTTCCAGAACAGCCGACTGATCAAAGCTTCCATCTTTGAGAATGTGCGTCTGGGCAAACCGAAAGCCACCCGGGAGGAAGTCATGGCTGCCTTAAAAAATGCCCAGTGCGACGATATCCTTGAAAAACTGCCGGATGGTATGGATACGGTGATCGGCACCAAGGGTGTCTATCTTTCCGGCGGCGAGCAGCAGCGGATTGCCATTGCCCGCGTGATGCTGAAAAATACCCCCATCATTATTCTGGATGAAGCCACAGCTTTTGCGGATCCCGACAATGAAACCAGAGTACAGGCGGCTTTTTCCAAGCTGTCTCAGGGCAAAACGGTCATTATGATTGCCCACAGGCTTTCCACGGTGGCCGGTGCAGATCAGATTTACGTTGTAAAAGACGGGCAAATCGCAGAGAGCGGTTCCAGCCGTGAACTGATGGAAAGAGGCGGTCTCTTCGCTAGGATGTGGAAGAACTATCAGACTTCCGTTCAGTGGAAAGTCCAAAAGGAGGTACAGTAAGATGATCAGACGTCTGCAAAAAAGATATGCCTTGTCCGAACAGGGCGCAAAGGATTTAATCAAGGGTTGCTTCGCCTGCGTTCTGCAAAATATCTCTTTTATGTTCCCTGTTGGGCTGCTGTACTGCATGGTGAGCGATCTGATGAACGGCGGTGTTCCGGAAAGCCGGTTGCCCTTCTATATTGTAGGCTGTATTCTCTGTGTGGGATTGATCCTGCTGACAACCTACTTCCAGTATAACGCCACTTATTTTGCCACCTATACGGAAAGCGGCGTGCGCCGTATTACATTGGCGGAACGGCTGCGGAAAATCCCCCTCTCCTTCTTCGGAAAGAAAGACCTTGCGGATCTTACCAGCACCATTATGGCGGACTGCACCTTTTTAGAGCAGAGCTTTTCCCACTTTATCCCGGAGCTTGCCGGATCCATCATCTCTACGGTTTTGATTGCCGTCAGCCTGTTCTTCTATGACTGGCGTATGGCGCTGGCGGCTCTATGGGTAATGCCGGTGGCGTTTGCCATTGTAGGTTTTTCCGCAAAGGTACAGGAAGGTTTCAATCAGAAGTCCATGGATGCGAAAATGGCCTGCGCGGACGGGATTCAGGAGTGCATCGAAACGGTACAGGATCTGAAAGCCAACAACGCTGAAAAAGAATACCTTAAAGGGTTGGAAAAGAAGATCCGCGCAGTGGAACACCGCTCCATTCTCAATGAGTTCGGTTTGGCGGCCTTTGTTGTATCCGCCTCCCTTGTGTTAAAGCTCGGGATTGCCACGGTCGCGCTTGCAGGCTCTGTTTTGTTGATGCAGGGCAGTTTGGATATTTTGACCTTCTTTCTGTTCCTGCTGGTGGTTTCCCGGCTCTATGATCCCTTGCAGGGTGCGCTGCAGAATCTGGCGGCGGTAATTTCCACCCGGACAAATATCGCCCGTATGAATGAAATCCTTGACCATCCCATTCAGCAGGGCAAAAACAGCCTTTCCAATAAAGGATACGATATTACCTTTGACCATGTTGGGTTTGCCTACAACACCGGAGAAACGGTTTTAAAGGATGTAAGCTTTACTGCCAAGCAGGGAGAAGTAACCGCGCTGGTGGGCCCCTCCGGCGGCGGCAAAACAACGGTCTCCCGTCTGGCAGCCCGGTTTTGGGATGTGAGCCGGGGAAAAATTACGGTAGGCGGTATGGATGTCTCGAAAGTGGATCCGGAAACCCTGCTTTCTCTTTATTCCATTGTGTTTCAGGATGTTACCCTGTTTGACAACACCATACTGGAAAATATCCGTATTGGCAACAAAGACGCCGCAGATGAGGAGGTTCTGGCTGCGGCACGGCTTGCCAATGTGGATGAATTTGCCGAGAAGCTTCCTGATAAATGGAATACTAACATAGGCGAAAACGGTTGTGAGCTCTCCGGCGGAGAACGCCAGCGTATCTCTATTGCCCGTGCCTTCTTAAAGAACGCGCCGATCATCCTTCTTGACGAAGCTACAGCCTCTCTGGATGTGGAGAATGAAACGCTGATACAGACAGCTCTGTCACGGCTGATCAAAGACAAAACTGTTCTGGTGATCGCACACCGGATGCGCACGGTAGCCGGTGCGGATAAAATCGTCGTGCTTTCCGATGGTATGGTGGCGGAAGAGGGCGATCCGGATACCCTGCTACGGCAAGACGGTATCTATACCCGCATGGTAAAATTACAGACAGAAAGCCAGAACTGGACGCTGGCATAGTGTGATTTTCTAATGCGGAAACAAACCGGATGACAGGCAAATGCCGCACGCAAAACACGGCTGTTTTTTGAGTGTGGCTTTGTCTTTATCCGAAAACACTTTAGCACAGTATCTTGACAAAATGAAACATGGTATGGTAAAATCAATTAGTTAGAATTAACTAACTATTTTTTATTTGTCGTGGTTAGCCTGCGCTAACTATGTGAGGATCGAATGATGATAAAAATAACAATGAAAATCGATGGAATGTCCTGCGGAATGTGTGAGGCCCATATAAACGATGCGATCAGAAAAGTATTTTCTGTTAAGAAAGTGGCTTCTTCTCATAGAAAAGGGATTACGGAACTGCTTATACAAGACCCCGTTGACACGCAGCTGCTGAAACATGCTGTGGAAGAATGCGGGTACAAGGTGTTGGATATTCGTTGTGAACCTTACGAAAAACAAGGTTTTTCCCTGTTTAAAAGAAAATAGATGAGGGTGAGAAGATATGCCTTTTGAATTATGGCAAGGGCTGCTGATCCCCTTTGCCGGGACGACGCTCGGCGTAGCCTGCGTCTTTTTTATGCGGAACAATTTGAGTGAACTGGTTCAGCGTGCGCTTACCGGTTTTGCGGCAGGGGTTATGGTGGCGGCTTCCATATGGAGTCTGCTGCTCCCTGCCATGGAACAGGCATCAGACATGGGGCAATGGTCTTTCTTCCCTGCTGTAGCTGGGTTCTGGCTTGGTATTTTATTCTTACTGGGATTGGATCGGCTGATCCCGCATCTGCATCGCGGCAGTACAGAGGCCGAGGGCGTCAAAAGCAGTCTTGGAAAAACAACTATGCTGACTCTGGCGGTGGCGTTGCATAATATTCCGGAAGGGATGGCAGTGGGCGCGGTCTATGCCGGGTGGCTCTACGGGGACAGTGGGATCACGCTGGCGGGGGCATTGGCTCTTTCTCTGGGGATTGCCATTCAGAACTTCCCTGAAGGCGCGATTATATCCATGCCCCTGAAAGCTGAGGGGCTCTCCAAACCCCGCTCCTTCCTGTATGGGACGCTGTCCGGTGCAGTGGAGCCGGTAGGCGCCATTCTGACCATCCTGCTGGCTGATATTTTAGTCCCGGTGCTGCCTTATGCCCTGAGCTTTGCCGCCGGAGCGATGATCTATGTGGTAGTGGAAGAATTGATCCCGGAGATGTCAGCCGGAAGGCACTCCAATGTGGGAACCATTCTGTTTGCAGTTGGTTTCACCCTTATGATGACGCTGGATGTGGCGCTGGGTGCTTGAGTGCGATGATACCTAACCGAATTTTTCCCGCTTGGAAGACGAGTAAATGATAGTGATGGGGGATGTGTATGAACTGGATGCGAACGATATTAGACGGATTTGCTATGGCAGCCTATTTTAATTTATTTGATGCTGCCGTGGCACTATACAATCCCCGACTGATGTTTCCCAGCTACCCGCCTGCTATTATCAAGAACGCGCCGGAACCACCCTCAAAAACAGAGAATCGTTTTTACCGGCTTTGGATCTGTTTTGGGGAGCTGCTGCCTCTCCTGCTTTATGGCGCGGTCAGTACCATGGAGGGCGGGACAACAGGATTCTGGCGTCTGGCCCTGACCGGGTATATCCAGTGGATGATGGTCAATTTCTGTGACCTGTTTTTTCTGGATTTCTGGCTGATTCAGAGGAAGGCGAAAAGCCGGTTTATCATCCCGGGAACGGAGGGACACCCCGGTTATGCGTTTAAAGCCTGGATGAAAGACTACGCTCTGCCGGAGCATCTGTTGCAATGGCCATTGCTCCTGTGTCCCCTGATGGCGGCGGTGCAGGCAGGGGTAGGAGTATTGTTGATGAGATTATAAATATACGAGGAGATAATGCAATGAACAAGAAAGAATTAAAACAGGAGAATATTCGACTTGGAACTCACGGGGAAGACTACGGAAGCTGGATGTCCAATCCCGTGTTCTATATTATCGGCGGCATCACGGCTCTGGCCGTGGTTTTGGCCGTACTTTCTTTTTCGGTGTTCCACATCACGGTTCTCGGTGTTCTGTTCTCTGTTGTTGCGGCGGCGCTGGTGGCCCTGCTGGTCTGGATCACATGGATCAGGTGCCAGTATGCCTTTGGCGGCGGGATCATGGAACAGGTTCACCGGGTTGTCCTCTCCCATCTGGACTATGATGGCGATGGAAAGATTCTCGAAGTTGGATGTGGCTCCGGAGCACTGGCAATCCGTGCGGCTCTGACATGGCCGAAAGCAAAAGTGATTGGCGTTGATTACTGGGGTGCTGTGTACAATTACAGCAAGGTGCTCTGCGAGAAAAATGCTGCCAGCGAGGGCGTGGCTTCCCGCTGTGTGTTCCAGCATGGCGACGCCAATCATCTGGATTTCCCCGATGAGAGTTTTGATGCGGTCATCAGCAACTATGTCTACCACAATGTCATGGGAGCCGATATGCACAAGCTGCTGCTGGAGAGCCTGCGGGTGTTAAAAAAAGGAGGCGTCTTCGCTCTGAACGATGATATGAAGCCAAAAATGTACGGTGACATGGAAGGTTTTGCGCAGAAACTGCGGGATATGGGGTATCAGGATGTTCGTCTCATTGATACTGCACAAGAGGCGTTCGGCTCACACCGCCGAGCAGCTATGATGATGCTAGGATCTTCCAGACTCCTGGTAGGCCGGAAATAATCTCACTATAAAGGAGGACTGGTTATGCAGAAATTAGGCGTTGTAGAAGATACCCTGTTTATCCCTATGCTAGGAAGAATTTATGCCAGTGAGCACTGTCCGCAGATCATATATGATAAAAAGGCTCTGGAATTAAAAGAAAAGCTGCCATCTGACCTGTTGGGAAACGGCAGTCAAAGCCAGTATACCCTGCTGGCTTCAGCGGCTCGCTCTGCCAATATGGATCGGTTTATTCAGGAGTTTTTAATGCGCAAACCGGACGGCGTGATCGTCCAGCTGGGCTGCGGACTTGAAACAACTTATTACCGCTGTGATAACGGAAAGACGCGCTGGTATGCCGTTGATTTGCCACACGTCATTGACTACCGGCGGGAACTGCTCCCGGAATCGGAACGGGAGACCTATCTTGCCGGAGATGCCTTTTCCGAAGACTGGATCAGGCAAGTTCGCACGGATTTGCCCGACGCCCCTATCCTTGTTACCGCAGGCGGACTGTTTCACTATTTTGAGGAAGATAAGGTTATTTCTCTGCTTCGTATGCTCAGACAATTCGGAGAAATAGAAGTCGTCTTTGATACTGTGAATAAAAAAGGTATGGCTATGATGCAAAAGAAATACATGAAACAGGTAGGCCACGCCGATGCGCAGATGTTCTTTTATGTGGAGTCGGCAGCGGAACTGGCCGGAAAGATCGGCGGTGGGTTTACAGAGATTATGGAAGAGCCTTACTACCGTTATATTCCCAAAAACGGCTTAAAACTATCCACCAAGGTTAGTATGGCTGTTTCTGACCGGTTCTGTATGGTGAAGATGATTTGTTTGAATTTATAGTGTTTTCACTTTATACGAATACAATAGCGGAGGGGATTTTAATGTTGGAAAAAGAAAACTTAACGCCGTTTCAAATTCAGCTGCTGCTTTATTACCTGACGGCGGAACCGTCAAAGCGTACGGTAACGGATTCAGCCAGAAGCCTGAATGTGAGTAAATGGGTGGTCACTCGTACGCTGGATACGCTGGAAAAGCTGAATATTGTAGAACGTCTGGAGAATCGCAAAACGGTTTTGACAGTTCCGGGAGTTAAACTGGCAGAAAAGTATCAGAAACAGAGAAAGGTATTAGAAAAATATATGCAGTATCAGGATATCCCTCCTGCACAGATTAAGGAGAATGCCCTTCGGGCATTGGCAGCCGGTTTTTCTGATGAATTTATGGAGCGGCTGGCTGAACAGGAAAGCCGAATGCATATCAAAGAAATATTTGCCGGACGCCGGGACTTCCATGGCGGGGATATTTGTAATTACCTCAGTGACGGCAGTTACTATTTTCCGTTCATTATTTACCGGGAACAAATCAAAAATCACAATAACCTTTCCATGGCAAACCGTGGTTTTGAAAACCCGTGTGAAGTCATCGTAAAGGATCATGAAGGACTTGTGTATTTGGCGGTCAAAACCGTATCCGCCCAGTCCATGTCCAACAAAAATAAAATGGAAGGACGCATCCAGAAGCTGCAATACTTATATGACGGAGAATTCCGTGACGGCGGCATTGACGGGCGTTATGTGTTTTTTCCGGTAACGGCGCTGCGGTTTATCTCTATGGGAAAAGGCCGGGATACCCTGCTGCACGGAAGCGTATGCCTGAAAATGCAATGCAGTGTTGGGGATATGCATATGCCGGAGAGTACGGCTGTTTTCACCATGTTCATCCATTAAAAGCGGCTGATTCAGAAGAAACGAAAAATTTTTTGGAGCAGTTTTGCAACAACACTGATTTATCAGTCATAATCGGGGTTTAGGAGCTTTTTTAGCCCTCCTATGGGCTGTTTGGAGCAGTTTTGCAACAGAAAATCCATTGACAACAAAATAGTAACTGGCTATACTGAATTTGCTTTAAGGAAAACGCGGATTATAAAAGCAGTGTGTTTTATCATTCGCAGCCCTGTTTTGGTCTTTGAGGCCGGACAGAAAAGTAACAGCAGAGCAGAGCCAAAAGCAATATGACAACAACGATCCCCTCCTAAAAACTCCGAAAGGAGCAATTTTTTAGGAGGTTGGTTAGCATAACCTAACTCAGGCGAATAACCTTTTGCCTCTGCCCGTTTATATCAGGGAAACAAGCGTGTTAACTTGTTCTCTTGACCAGAACATCGCAAAAGGAGGAGTGGTGCGCGATATCTTTTATGATGCCGTAGGAACGGCATTATTTTTCACCAAGCGGTTAGATTATGCTAACCGAAACATTGTTTTTATAAATGAATGGAGGTAGACACAATGACAACAACGAAACAGTCATGGCTTAAACGAAGTTTGGCTGTGCTATTGGCTGTGATGATGGTCATGAGCGCAGGAATTGCCAACGTCTTTGCGGCGGAAAAAACGACTTTAGAACAGCTACAAGATTTGATTGCTTACGCAGACACTCTTGAAGAGTCAAATTATACGCCGGAAAGCTGGAAGACATTTAAGGAAGCCCGAGACACGATCATAGATCCGACACAGATTCCAGAACGATTTCAACAAATGGCTCTGGAAAAACTGCAGGGTGCGATTGATCAACTTGTTCCTGTGGAACAAACTGATTTGGAGAAACTACAATCTCTTTTGCAAAAGATTGATTCTATGGATTCATCACTTTACACAGAAGAAAGTTGGAACAAATTGATGGACGCCAGAAAACAAATTGTGGATCCAACTCAAATTCCTGATAGATTTCTGGCTAATACCATTAGTATGCTGCAGTCTCTTGTGGATGGATTGGTTTTGAAAGAAGGTCAGACAACTCAATTTGATATAACCGTCAGTGAAATGCAAAACGGCGTCGTTTCTACTGATGTAGACAAAGCTGCAGAGGGAGCCATTGTTACAATAACGGTTACCCCCGAGCCGGGTTTTGAGTTGAAATCCATTACAGTTATGGATGAATCAAGCAAAGCAGTAGAAGTGAATGACAATAAGTTTAAAATGCCTGCTTCCAATGTTTTTATTACCGCTGAATTTTCTAAAAAAGAAATCGTTTTGGAAGACGGAACCTATATGGCGCATTTTTCAGGAATGGACGGTTATATCTACACCCGTCTTTCTGAAAATATAAAAATTCTTGCTGATGACGGAGAATACACCCTTACTTTCTACTTATCGCCAGGGGACACATGGCTCTTCGAAGGAGATATGTATAGCAACAAGCAATATATGCAGTACGGCTGGCAGGATTATCGCGCCATCCTTTTTGAAGCGATGAAGCCGGGAGCGTCTGAAACAGAACAATTATCCGAGATCGGTTATGCACAGAAAAATTTAGTTGACGGCTATGATCTGGCGGGCAGCGGCTTTACTGATGCCAAAAAAGAAAAGGTTTCTGCGGACAATAATGAGCTTTTTTATGACACAACTTATCAGAAGCTTGAAAATGGAAAAATAGCTTTTTCCGTTACGGTAGACAGCCTGAGTGAAGAATTGTTTGTCAATCTTCTCTATGAGCGGGATGAACACGCTTATGAGTCTGACGAATTTGACACAGGATACTATTCTTCCTGGGGCACGATTTCCATTGATTTTTCCGGAGCACAGAAGCTGCCGGATGCTTTAGATGAAGTAGAGCAGACGGTTTCATTCAATTACGACACGATGAACACGACGATGGCGGCTGCTTTCCGTACTACGTCCGCAAAAACGGCGTTCAAAGATGGGAAACTGTACGTCACCTATGACATCACGCCCAACGGAATTGTTTCCTGGGTTGACGGTGGACAAAGCACAGAAATTCTGGATGAGAATTACCAGCCCATCACTTTGCAAAACGAAACCCTGACGCTGGAATACAGCAGTTTGGATGAATTGGTTGCTGGAAAAACCATCCGGGCAAAAACATTGGCCATTGATGATTACAGAGGCTTAGTTTACCGGTACGCCGAAGCAACACTTATCCCTTATACGGCTGTAACGCCTGTTACACTGACTGATGATACTACCGGAATCAAGCTTCATACCAGTTCCAAATATGTTTCGGAGAACGCACAGCTTCATATCAATCTTGTTACAGACACTGGAAGTTCAAATGTAGACAAAAATCCCTGGGCGAACATGGAAAGCCATGTGCAGAGCTATAACCTGATGACTTTCTTTAACTTCCAGGTTACGGACGGGGAAGAAACCGTTTCTGATTTCGGCAGTTCGCCTATCCTTGAAATTCCGATTCAAGAAGGCATGAACAAAAATAATATGCGGACTTTCTATAATGAATATTTTCAGGAAGGCGGGCAAAACGGTTTCCGATATGGATGGTTCAACAAAAACGGCATAGTATTGGGGGATATCTATTCCCTGATAGTGGATGCAGATTATATGTCTGGAAACCTTGCTGTCTATGATGAAAAGCTGGCGGATACCGATGGCTCTGATTTGAAAGACGGAACCTATACTGTGCCGATCACCACATTTAACGAATCCAAGCCGGATGAAACATCCATGTCTGCAAGCTGCCTGGGCGGTGAGGCTACCCTGGTCGTTAAAGATGGGGTGAAGCGTTTAGAACTGAATTTCGATCCCGTTAATATTGGCTCCGATAAGGGCTATATGATCCAGATGTGGTACTACAACCAGGAGGGTGAATTGGAAGAACTCACCTATACCTCCTACTACAAGAACTCGGACGGCAGCTATTATACCGATTCATTCAACGAAGGAACTACGGATTATTACCCAAGTGAGGGATATATGATTCTGCCGACTGACGACGCTCAATTTATGACGAAATTCCGTGTATCCGCTATGGACGCCATCATGGCCGGCGGTGATGCGACCCGAGACGCCATCTTTACCATTTACTATGATGATGCGGTTAAAGTATCAGATGAGACTCCGGATGCTGATCCGGAAGAAGTGATCGACCGGGAAACAGCTGATAAAACAGAACTCAATCAAATGCTCGAAGAAGCAAACGCCAAACTGGAGCAGGCTGAGCTTTATACCGATTCCTCTGTCCTTACACTGCAAAACGCCGTAAACAGTGCGGAAATGGTTGCGGTCAATGACCGTTCCGGCCAGGAAGAGGTAGATGCAGAAGTTGAAAAACTTCGAGAAGCTATTGAAGGGTTGACTTTGAAAGACACCGGAGATTGGGACATTAACAATTTGCCGGATGGAAAGTACACCCTCTACGCCCAGATGATAAAAACTGACCGGGAAAACTTCTCTATGTCGAACAACGCCATTAACCACAATGTTTGGCTGGAGGTCATTGACGGGGAATATTATCTGACCATGCAGTTCAAAGGCTTGACCATCGAGAACAAATTTGGTTATCTGATGAATCTTTCCTACTATGATGCGGGCTATACATACAACAATTTTGGTATTCCGCAGGGCACACTGGTTCCGGCCGAAGTGCTGTCTACCCAGAAGAATGCAGACGGAACCGATGTGATCGACATTTACAACGATGCCGACCATCTGTATCCGGAAATGATCCGGCTGAAGCTGGTGGATAAGGCCGCCGGCGAATATGTACCTCTTCATGTGTTCGTCCCGATTATGGAAGCGATTTCCGATGGAACTGGGAGCCAGGATG
Source organism: Anaeromassilibacillus sp. An172 (assembly GCF_002160515.1). GTDB lineage: Bacteria > Bacillota > Clostridia > Oscillospirales > Acutalibacteraceae > Limousia > Limousia pullorum. The sequence goes on from NZ_NFKS01000025.1 coordinate 26,582, forward strand.
TCCTGATGAAACTTGACTGGTCTTTGCTCAAGCTCGATGACGGAGAAATCAAGCCGGAAGAACCTGTAGAACAATCCCCGGCAGTCAACGTCACCGATTCTACAACCGGTATAAAGATCCAGGCTGATGAGGGTGTTTTCCCCGAAGGCGTGAAACTTGTAGTTACCCCAATCACCTCCGGCGCTGATTATGACAGAGCTGCTTCTATTTTGAGCGATGTAGGCAAGAAATTCCGCCTGTTTGAAATTCACTTTGAGCTGGATGGCGCTGACGTACAGCCCAACGGTATTGTCACCGTGTATTACCCCATTCCCGAAGGATACGATGCCGACAAAGTGGTTTTGTATCGAATCAATGAAGATGGAACAAAAACCCTGGTCAAGGGCACGGTCGAAAACGGTTTCTACAAAGTCATGACAAAGAGCTTCAGTACCTATGCGCTGGTGGAACAGGGCAGCACAATCACCGATGCTGAAAACAGTGCAAACGTCGGTAGCGATATCCCGCAGACAGGAGACAGTACAAATGTACTTCCCTTTGCGCTCCTCGCACTGGCTTCTGGCGGCATGATCGGCGTTCTGTGTATCAGCAGAAAGCGTAAATTTACAGAAGGAGAATAAAACATGAAAAACACCGCAACAAAAGCTTTAAGGGCACTTTGCGGTATGGTTGTAATGCTCGCCCTAATGGCGGGCATTACTTCTGTATCTGTGTTAGCCGCCTCTAACGGCATTTACACCGCAACTGCTACCTCTCATTACCGCCATCCTACTACCGGTGTGATTGAAGACTCCGGCGGCGAAGGTTCTGCCGTACTGGGTCAGTCCATGACAGACAGCGCCCTTAACAAAAGCGCATTGGTAGAGGTGGATGCTAACGGAAATACTTGGGTTACGATTCGTTTGAATTTGATGGATAACATCCAGTCTCCAAAGTTTCAGGTGGATGGCAGTTCCGTGTCAGCAACCTTGATGCAGGAAGATTACAGCAACAATACAGCGGATTATCGTATGAAGGTCAACAGTGAAAATTCAATTATCCGCTGCAATATGTATGTTGTCCCTATGGGGCGTGAGGTTATCTTCTATATTACCGTAGGAAATCTGAAATCCGGTTCCGGTGACTTTATAACCAGTATTACCGTTGAGGAACCGGAACTCACGCCGGAACCTACTCCGGAGCCGACGCCAGAACCGACACCTGAGCCAACTCCTGAACCTACACAGACTCCCTCTTCATCATCTCAAAGCACGGAATCTGAAAACTCAGCGCAGAACTCCTCAGAAACCCCGGACAGCAGCGCGGAGTCTTCTGAAGATCCTGAGTCTTCAGAATCGGAAGAATCTTCTGAACCCAGCGGGCTTGTTGAGTTCGATGAATCCGGCAATGAAGTAAGCGTGACTTCCGTAGAATCAGAGTCTGAAAGCAATGGTTTCGGAAGTGCGGTTCTTTGGTGGGTAATCGGCGGAATTGTTGTGATCGCCGCAGCAGGAGGCAGCGTATGGTATTTCTGCTTTGTGAGAAAGGGCAAAAATCCCTTTAAGAAAAAATAAAGGGAGGCACAGATCATGAAACTTAAAAAAATCTTTTCTCTTTGCCTTGCTGGGGCACTGATGCTGTCGGCCAGCGGGTGTGTGAACCAACATCCGGAACAGAACACAGATGATGTTTCGGATGAGGTGCGTATCGTTGCAACCTCGCCCGCCGCGGTGGATATCTGCGACCGGCTGGAACTTGACCTGGTGGGTGTTTGCTCGTCAACCCTCAGCACGATTCCCGAACGGTATCAGAATGTGACCACTGTCGGAACCGCCATGAGCCCGGATCTGGAAATCCTTAAATCGCTGAATCCGGACTATGTTCTTTCCCCCAACAGCCTGCAAAGCGATTTACAGCCTAAATATGCTTCTATTGGCGTCAATTCCCTGTTCCTGAATCTGCGTAGTGTGGAAGGTATGTACGCCTCGATTGAAGGTCTGGGCGAAAAGTTCGGACGCGAAGAACAGGCGCAGGCTCTGGTTGATGAATACGAGCAGTTCATGGAAGAATACCGCAGCCAAAACGAGGGGAAAGAATCCCCTACCGTACTGGTGCTTATGGGGCTTCCCGGCTCTTATATTGTGGCGACGGAAAGCAGTTATGTGGGCAACCTTGTGAAGCTGGCAGGCGGTATCAATGTGTACGGTGACGGTGACGGTCAGGAGTTTCTCACAGCCAATACCGAGGATATGAAAACGAAAGAACCGGATATCATTCTCAGGGCTGCTCATGCCTTGCCTGACGATGTGGTGGAAATGTTTAAGGATGAATTTGAAACCAACGATATCTGGAAACATTTCGAAGCCGTTCAGGAAGGGCGTGTTTATGATTTGCCCTATGAATTGTTCGGTATGAGCGCAAAGTTTAATTATCCCGATGCGCTGGAAGTACTGCAACCGCTGCTCTACGGCGAGGAATAATTCAGAATTATAAAAGGAGGAATGTTTGTAATGACAACAACAAAACAGTCGTGGTTCAAGCGGAGTTTGGCTGTGCTATTAGCCGTGATGATGGTCATGAGTATGGGCGTGACCAATGTGTTTGCGGCGGACTTTTCCACTAAGACTTCAAGCCTGATTGAAATAACGGTAAAGGAAACGACCGAGGTCGGTGCAACGATCCATATTAAAAACAATAAGGATTACGGAACGAACCAGATTGGTTTTTATAAGGTGCTGAAGAAGAGTGAACAGGGTTTTGAGAATGCACAGGCGCTTATTACTTCATTTGGAGATATCAATGACAGCACTACTATGATGGCAGCGTGTATTCCGGAGTTTTTGGCTGGACCGCCAACCTTTACCGCACAGACGGAAGCAACAAAAACGGTAAGTGATTTGGAAGCGGGGACCGAGTATGTTGTGTATGCAGCAATCGGCGACTATCATGCTATGGCGGCTTCCAATGATTATTCCGGTTGCAGCTTTGCAGCGGTGGAGTTTTCCACCAAGCAGTCAAACCTAATTGAAGTGACGGTGACGGAAACGACCGAGACTGGTGCGACGATCAATATTAAAAACAATAAAGATTACGGCACGAACCAAATTGGTTTTTATAAGGTGCTGAAGAAAAGTGACCAGGGCTTTGAGAATGCACAGGCGCTTATTACTTCCTTTGGAGATATCACTGACAGCACTACTATGATGGCAGCGTGTATTCCGGAGTTTTTGGCTGGACCGCCAACTTTTACCGCACAGACGGAAGCGACGAAGACGGTGAGCGATCTGGAGGCCGGGACTGAGTATGTTGTGTATGCGGCGATCGGCGATTATTACGCTATGGCTGCTTCCAATGATTATTCCGATTGTAGCTTTGCAGCGGTGGAGTTTACTACGAAGACAAGTGGTGAAGGCGAAACACCTACACCGCCAGATCAAGAGAATGTAGTTGTTGAGCTATCCTATCAAGAAAGCGGCAAAGAAGAAATAACAAAAGTTTTATACGAGAAATTTGAAGATGCGACCACTGCCTTAAATGGGCTTAGCGATTGCAGCGACATCAAGCTCACACTTCTAAAAGATACAACCATTCAACCGACAAAAGCCTATGGTTACGCGGCAGTCATACAAAAAAGCTGCACGTTGGATTTAAATGGTAAAGTATTGACGGCGTATTCTGATATTGTAGGGTCAATGACTGGCGGCCTTTTGGTGGAAGGCGAGGTTCACTTTGTACTTACCGATTCTTCGGAAGATCGCAGTGGTATGATACTTTCGAAATCGGGTTCTGCCGCTATGATTTCAGGACTGGAAATCGGGTCCCGATTTGACAGTGACGTGTATGAAAAATTACCAGGTGAAATCACTTTTGAAATGGATTCCGCTGTGGTAAAAGATATCAATTATGACCAGCCGAAGGCTGTTAAGTCCTGTTTGTACTTGGGCAATTCCTGCACATCGGCTGAACTCAATGATTCTGTTGTATATGGTGATGTGACTGCAAGCTGCGCCTCGCTGACCCTGACTCATTCGAGAATAGAGTCGAATACAGAAGGACAGAGGACGCTCACCTTTAGAGGTGAGCTTATCATGAATGAAAGCGTGATAGCCAACACCTATGACGGTTCTGCGGAGAGTTGTACTGTTTCGTATTACAGGGGTGCAAATGATATTGTAGAAGCTGGAACAATACTCAGTCTAACTAACAGTACAATTTCCGCAGGAAGCGGTACAGCCTTAAATCTGGGAATGAATCAAAAGCTAAAGTACACTGTGGAATTAAATGAAGGCGCACATATACTTTCTGACAGTGGAATTGGTATTTATGTCGATTCTCAAATGGTAGATCCGTCTTGGTATGACGAAGAAAATCCCGCCCCTCATGCAGCAATTCATCTTTATGCCGGCTCGGTTGTTTCTGGTACTTCTGCAATAGAAGTTGTAGATACAAAGAACTACAAACTAAGTGATGTTACTAAGGTGATAAAGATCAAAATGGATGATGGCGCATTCTTGGGGTATGACAATGTGCCGGTTTTGCCCAACAGTTCTGTAATGACTTATCCTACCGGCATGGTACTGGATGTTGATAAGTCTAATCAAACAGGATTTGAGGAGTATTATACACTGAAGAACACCGCTGAAATGGATCAAATTATTGATAACATAACATTTGGATACCAGTATCTAGCAACCTTGAATGCTACAATCGAGGGAACCCGGAATCTCTATGCTGCTGGAAATGCGGACGACACTTATGACACGGTTCTCTGGAACGCATTCACCGAGGCCTACGAGGCAGCAATCGCTTTGATCGGCACAGATGATACTGCAGCGAACTTGAATGCAAATCAAAACGAAATTGATTACAGGGAACAACAGCTTAGTGCAGCCGCCTTGGCGCTGCAAGAGAGCGTGGATACTGTGGATCTGAGCAATCTGGCCAATGGAACCTATTCCATCGAAATACAGATGATGCATAGTAGAGATGACGGAAGCTTTTCTATGGCAAACGGTGCGGTGGAAAGAACTGCCACACTAACCATTGAGGATGGTAAACAGACACTGTCTGTTAATTTCAAACCGATGGAACTTGGCCCAATCAATGGCCATTTGCTGAAATTCTGGGTATATAACGCACCTACTCCGGATGAGGCAAGGAGCTTCAATCAAAGTTACATTCAAGATAACTATGTTGTACACAGCAACTATTACAATCAAGACGGAACGAACGATCCCATATACGATGCTGATGGAATGTATCCCGGAACAATAACATTTGAATTGCCCTATTTCGGGTCAACTGATGGATACAACAAGATTTATGGCAGAGTAAGTGTTGACGCAATGGCTAGTGATCAAAACGTAATTATGCTGCTACAATACCATACTCTGAAGGCTATTGAAGTTGAGGACACCCTCTCACTGGACATCGATAAAGTGGCATTGCTGACTGGTGAAACACATAATGTTAACGCCAAAGTGCTTGGCACAGACGGTTGGGTAATCACGGCAGAAAGCGAAAATTCTGATATTGTTGCTGCTTCGTGTGCAGAGGGCAAGATTACAATTAAGGCATTATCTGCTGGTACAACCAACATTACTGTTACTGCAAGTAAGGATGGTGAGACCAGTTTAACCAAGACAATCACTGTAACCGTTGCCCCTGAAGGCAGCGAAGCAGTGAAAGCGGAAACAACCGTGAACGGCAGTGCTGAAACAATTACTGTTTCCGGCGATTTCCTCACCAGCGGAGGATCCGACAATGTTGAAGTAAGCGGAAATACCGTTACGATTGACGCGGCATCCGCTGCATCCGGTATTACCTCCTCTAAGGTCATCATCCCGCAGGAGACCGCAAAGGCTCTGCTGGGTAAAACCGTGGTTGTGGAAACCAACACCGGCTCCATCACTCTGGACAGCGCCATGATTGCTCAGATTTCCAAAGTAAACGGCGGAGTAACATTAAGCATTTCCGAAGCATCGGTTCCTGTCGGACTCGGAACTTTCTCCTCTGCTTATGAACTGACCCTTGAGGATAAAAACGGCGATACAGTGGAATTCGGTGAAGGCAAAGCGACTGTAACGGTGATTTCCGAAGACGCAGTCAGCTATGCTTACTGCATTGCAAACGGCCAGCGTACAGAGCGCGTGGCAGTTTCCACCAGCGGAGATCAGGTAAGCTTCACCGTTTCCCACTTCTCCCTGTGGGCATTAAGCGACAGAGAATATGAAACCGGCGGAGAAGCAGGCGCCGGCTTCTTCTTGGAGGACGGCAACTACTATGTAGACATTGACCTTTGGAAATCAGATTCCAACGAAGCATCTATGGGCAATGTAGCTTTTAAGAACAACGACAAAGCTTTGATCACTGTGAAGAACGGAAAGATTACAAGAGTACAGATCGGAACCAATCCTGTTGATATTGATCCGTACCACAGCGCCATCATCAAGTTTGAGCTGGCGGACGGAACTCAGGTGAGCATTGACGCTACCGGCGATTTGACCACCCTCCCGGCGAACAAGGATTATACCTACATCAAGCTGGTAAGCTTCAACCTTCCTGATTCGGCTCAGCCGGATATCAGCGACGCTATCACCTATGTGCCTGTAAACTTCTATGTGCCCGATACACCGATGGATGCGGCGGTAGGAGAAACACTGACAGCAAGATTGCGCTTTACCTGGAGTACGGCAACGAAAACCGATGATACATCCCTGAAGGTGGATGATACTTCGGCGGCAGGCGACAGCGATATTACCGGAGAGGAAATCGTAGATGTGAACCTGACGGACGAAGCTACTGGGATCAAGCTGGAGACCAATTCCGGAATCCTTAGCGATAAAGCAGTTCTTTCAGTATCCAAACTGACACAGGGAGCTGACTACGATATTGCTCTGAAAGCGATGAACGGCGTAGAAGGCAGCTGGAGCCTTTACAAGATCATAACACTGGTAGAGGGCGTGGAAACGGCGCCGCTTGGCTCTGTGCTTCTGTACATCCCGTGCGGTGAGGACGGACTGACACTGTACCGTGTGAATGCGGACGGAAGCAAGACTCTGGTAAAAGGTGAAGTGCAAAACGGCTACTATGTAGTCCGCACCACCAGTCTGGGGCTGTTCGCTATGGTAGGCGAAGTGACAGGAGGCAGCAATGCCGGTCAGAACCAAAACGGAGATACAACAATTCCGCAGACGGGAGACAGTACAAATGTACTTCCTTTTGCACTCCTCGCGCTGGCTTCTGGCGGCATGATCGGCGTTCTGTTTATCAGCAGAAAGCGTAAGACAGTGAAATAAAAAAGACTGCATATTGCATGTAAAAAAGCAATGGCCGGGTTGCCGAAATTCGGCGCCCGGCTGTTTGCTTTATCACGAAAAGGAGGCCTGCTTTATGATAAGCAGAAGAAAAAAGATTTTCTCCTTTGGTATTACAGCGGTGCTGCTTGTCGGACTTTTTCTCTTTTCCGTCAATACCGGCAGCTTAAAGGTGACACCTCTGGAACTTTTCAAAGGACTGTTTGTTGCATACAACGAAAATGTGGCGCCCATATTCGATCTGCGTTTTCCCCGTATTTTTATCGCAATGTTCGGCGGAGCTGCCATGGCAGTTTCCGGCGTGCTTTTACAGGCTGTGATGAAAAATCCGCTGGCTGATCCGGGAATTATCGGTATCAGCTCAGGAGCCAGCCTTGTAGCGGTGCTGATTACCGCATTTTTCCCGGCGTTATACTTCTTTACGCCCCTGTTTGCGTTTTTGGGCGGTATGATCGCATTTTTACTGGTTTATTCTCTCTCCTGGAAGGGTGGGCTTTCCCCCCTGCGCATCATTTTGGTGGGCGTAGCAGTCAACGCCATGTTTACCGGACTGATGAGCGCGTTTAACTCCGGAACAGGAAGCAATTATTCGGGGGTTGCCAGCATCGTAAATGCAAATATCACCATGAAGACCTGGGATGATCTGCAAACTTTATTATTGTACGGCGTAGTAGGATTGATCGCTTCATTCTTCGTACTCGGTCAGTGCAATTTGCTGGCTCTGGAGGACAAGACAGCAAGAAGCCTCGGCGTCAATGTCAATAAAAGCCGTATCGTGATTTCGGTTATTGCAGTACTGTTGGCGGGCATTTCTACGGCGGTGATCGGTCCCATCAGCTTTTTAGGATTGATCGTACCCCATATTGCAAGGCTTTTGGTAGGAAGCAATCACAAGATATTGGTTCCTTATACAATCCTACTGGGCGCTTTTACTCTGCTTTTAGCGGATACGGTTGGGCGTACCATTGCAGCGCCTTATGAAATCAGCGCTTCGGTCATTATGTCCGTGGTAGGAGGCCCGTTCTTTATTATTCTGCTGAGGAGGTCGAGACAAAACTATGGCCAGTAATATTTTTACCGTAAAAAATCTCTCTTTTTCCTACGGAAAGCAGCAGGTGCTGAACGGATTGGACTTTTCTCTTCACGAGGGGAGAATTACCACACTGATCGGTGCAAACGGATGCGGAAAATCCACATTGTTTAACTTGATGACAAAAAACTTAAAGCCCGATCAGGGTGAAGTGTTTCTGAGAGAAGAAAATATCGCAAATTTGCGTTTAAAAGATTTTGCCAGAGAAGCGGCGATTGTCCATCAATACAATACGGCGCCGCCGGATCTTACGGTCGAAAAGCTTGTAAGCTATGGGCGAACGCCCTATCACACAATGGGGCTTTCATCGGATCCGCAAAAAGATGAAGAAAAAATACAGTGGGCGCTGGAAATCACCCATACAAGCAAGCACAAGGATAAACCGGTAACAGAGCTTTCCGGCGGGCAAAATCAGCGTGTGTGGATTGCCATGGCGCTGGCACAGGACACAAAGGTACTGTTTCTCGATGAACCGACCACCTATCTGGATGTCCGTTATCAGCTGCAGATTTTAAAACTCATTCAGAAGCTGAACCGGGAGTACGGTATTACCATCGTTATGGTTCTCCACGATATCAACCAGTCGCTGTATTACAGCGACGAAATCGTAGCGATGAAGGACGGACGAATTATTGCTCACGGTTTACCGGAGGAAATCATTTCAAAGGAACTTGTCAAAGAGGTATACGGCGTCGATCTGACCATTCAGTCAGTAGATGGAAAACCTTTTGTGATCCCGGTATAAGGGGTAACCCTGAATACATGGAAAGGAGGCATAAGCCGTATGAAACAAAGAAAAACGGTGGAGGATTATCTGAAAGCCGTATATTTGCTGAAAAAGCAAAACAGCTCCGTACGTGGTGCGGATATTGCAGCAGAGCTTCATGTGTCGCGTCCTACAGTTTCCGTTTCACTGAAAGAGTTGGAAAAAGAAGGCTATCTTTTCTTAGACAGTACGCGGGAAGTACATCTCACGGATAAGGGGCAAGCCGTTGCCAGAGAAACTTATGAGCGCCACCAGACATTCCAGTTTCTTTTAGAAGATCTGGGCGTGGATGGGAAAACTGCGGCGGAGGATGCCTGCCAAATGGAACATGCCGTGAGTCAGAAAAGTTATGAAGCGCTGAGAAAGTGGACGAACAGAAAGAAGGCGAGCGGCTGTGAATAATGCCATGCAATCCCTTTTTTACGGTTTTACATCAGTACTGCTTGTGATAGTGGTTGCCGCTCTGTGTATAGGCGTTAAGAAAGTGATGAAAAAAATAACAAAAGGCGGACGAAAATATGATGATCAATAAACGGCTCATCGGTACCGTTGCCGAGAGCAAAAAATACATAGCGGGAAATGTAATTTTACAGTGGTGTTCCCTTGCGGCGAATATCGCCCTGATGCTCAGTATTTCCCGGATGCTTGCAGAGCTTTTCAGGGGTTCGGCCTCGGCGCAGCTTTTAACAGTGACGGGAGGCGTTGTAATTCTGGCTCTGGCAGTACGGTTTTTCTGCTCCATCGGGGCCGCCAAAATGGGGTATTTCTCCTCCAAAGCAGTCAAAAAGACCTTGCGCGAGAAGATCTATCAAAAGCTTCTGCGGCTGGGAAACTCCTACAACGAGCAGGTGAAAACTTCGGAAGTGGTGCAGGTGGCAGTCGAAGGCGTGGATCAGTTGGAAACCTATTTCGGCGCATATCTGCCTCAGTTTTTTTATGCGATGCTGGCGCCGCTCACACTGTTTATCGTGCTGTGCTTTGTAAATATCCCGGCGGCGGTGGTATTGCTCATTTGTGTGCCGCTGATCCCCGTAGCTATTGCGGCGGTACAGACCTGGGCGAAAAAACTGCTCTCTAAATACTGGGGGCAGTACACGGAACTGGGCGACACTTTTCTTGAGAACTTACAGGGGCTCACCACCCTTAAAATCTATCAGGCGGATGAGTTTAAACAGCAGGAAATGAACGAGCAGGCGGAGAAATTCCGCAAAATCACCATGAAGGTGCTGACCATGCAGTTAAACTCCATCACCATTATGGACCTGATCGCTTACGGCGGCGCAGCGCTGGGCGTCATTATGGCGGTGACCCAGTACCAAAGCGGAGGCGTTTCCCTTGAGGGATGTCTGCTGATTATCCTGTTGGCGGCGGATTTCTTTATCCCCATGCGGCAGCTGGGCTCCTTTTTCCATATTGCCATGAACGGCATGGCGGCCAGCGACAAGATTTTCCGTCTGCTGGATTTGGAAGAAACAAAGCTTGAGATTACTGAAAGTTTCCCGTCGAAGCATACAATCCGCTGTTCCGGTCTCTCCTTCTCCTATGAGCCGGACCGGGAGATCCTACATAATGTTGACCTCGCTTTCCCTCAGGGCAGCTTTACGGCATTAGTGGGAGAAAGCGGCTGCGGCAAATCCACACTGGCATCGATCCTGATGGGAAGAAACAGAGGATATACCGGAACTGTTTCGGTGGGCGGCGTGCCCCTTTCCTCCATTCAGGAAGAAAGCCTTCTGCGGAATATTACCTATATCAGTCACCAGAGTTATCTGTTCAAGGGTACGGTGCGGGATAATTTGCTTATGGGAAAACCCGCCGTTTCTGATGAAGAACTGTGGGCCGTGCTTTCCAGAGTAAATCTCGCTGCGTTTTTGAAAGCGGAACAGGGGCTGGATACCCGGCTTTTGGAAAAAGCGTCCAATCTTTCGGGCGGGCAGTGCCAGCGGCTGGCCCTTGCAAGGGCACTTTTGCATGACAGCCCTGTCTATATTTTCGATGAAGCCACCTCCAACATTGATGTGGAGAGCGAAAATGATATTATGCGTCAGATCCATGAGCTGGCAAAAAGCAAAACGGTAATCCTCGTTTCCCACCGGCTTGCCAATGTAGTGGGCGCCGACCATATTTATGTGCTGGATCACGGAGCCGTTGCAGAAAGCGGTTCTCATGAAGAACTGCTTTCCCACCACGGTCTGTATGAACGGCTGTGGACCGCCCAGCAGACATTAGAGCAATTTGGAAAGGAGTGTGCAGGCGTATGAAAAAGCGAAGCGGATTTGCTGTTATGGCACGGCTGATCGGACTGGTAAAACCCCTGAGCGGTTACATGGTGCTGGCTGTTTTGATGGGACTCATCGGACATTTGTGCGCCGCCTTTATCACCATCTTCGGCGGATACGGCGTGCTGGCGGCCCTGCGTTTTGATATTCCGCTTACCCTGACGGCAGTTTTTGTTTCCGTTCTTGTTTTTGCGGTACTCCGTGGATTTCTGCGGTATGCGGAGCAGGCGTGCAACCACTTTATCGCATTTAAATTGCTGGCACTGCTGCGCGACCGGTTGTTCCGCGCGCTGAGAAAGCTCTGTCCGGCAAAGCTGGAAGGCCGGGACAAGGGGGATCTGATCTCGGTGATCACCTCCGATATTGAACTGCTGGAGGTGTTTTATGCTCATACCATCTCACCGGCTGCCATCGCGCTGTTGTTTACCATTGTCATGTGCCTGTTCATCGGCTCGTTTCACTGGATCCTTGGCGTGATTGCGCTGGCGGCCTATCTGATCGTGGGAATTGTCATTCCAATGGGGATATCCAGATACAGCGGGGACGACGGGCTGCGTTTCCGCACCAGATCCGGTGAGCTTTCGGGCTTTGTGCTGGACAGCCTGCGGGGGCTTTCCGAAATTCTCCAGTATGGGCAGGGGAAAAAACGCCTTGCTAGGATGAATGAAAAGACGGCTGAACTCTCCCGGGACGAAGAAAAAATGAAACGCACCGCCGGGCGAAATACAGCAGTTACCAATACGGTGGTGTTGGCGTTTGATCTTATCATGCTGTTTGTCTCGGCCTTGCTGTATCAAAGCGGCGCAGCGGAGTTTGACGGCGTTTTGATCCCTACGCTGGCGCTGTTTTCCTCCTTTGGCCCTGTGATCGCTCTGGCGGCGCTGGGCAGTACCCTGCAAAACACATTTGCGGCAGGCAACCGGGTATTGGGCATTCTGGACGAAACGCCGGTAGTAGAGGAAATCAACGGGAAACCGAAAATCACATTCTCCGGCGCAAAAGCGGAGCAGGTTTCCTTTTCTTACGGGAATGAAACGATTCTTTCGGATGTTTCGGTGACGATTCCGGAAAACGCCGTAGTAGGGATTGTGGGCCGGAGCGGAAGCGGAAAATCCACTCTGTTAAAGCTTCTGATGCGGTTCTGGAAGGTGCAGAAAGGCAGCGTGACCCTTTCCGGCCGATCGGTGGAAGCGATCAATACCCAAAACCTGCGGGAACTGGAAAGCTTTGTCACCCAGGAAACCCAGCTGTTCCACGACAGCATCAAAAACAACCTGCGGATTGCCAAGCTGACAGCCACCGACGAAGAGATCGAAACTGCCTGTAAAAAGGCTTCCGTCCACGATTTTATTATGACGCTTCCAAAAGGCTACGACACGCCGGTAGGCGAATTGGGCGATACCCTTTCCGGCGGCGAGCGTCAGCGGCTGGGACTGGCAAGAGCATTTTTGCACGACGCGCCCTTTATGTTGTTGGATGAGCCTACCAGCAATCTGGACAGCTTAAACGAAGCGGTGATCTTAAAATCCCTGCGGGAAGAGAGGGCGGGCAAAACCGTGGTGCTGGTCTCTCACCGGCAGTCCACCATGCGAATTGCCGATACCGTTTATTCGGTGGAACACGGGAGGATGAGCTGATGAAAAGCACAGCCGATAAACGCGAACGGGAAAAGCGGATGGTGTCGGAGATGATTGCCCTGTACTGCCGGAAAAAACATCATACTAAAACCGGCCTTTGTCCCGAATGCGCAGAGCTTGAAGCCTATGCCAGGATGAGGAGCGATAAGTGCCCGTTTATGGAGACCAAAACCTTCTGCTCCAACTGCAAAGTGCATTGCTACAAACCGGTTATGCGGGAGAAAATCCGGGAAGTTATGCGTTTTTCGGGGCCGAGAATGTTGTTTTCCCATCCGGTGATGGCTATTTCCCATGTAATAGAATCGAAAAAAGAGAAAAAACGACTGGATGAATCAAGGTGAAAATAAAGAAGCTTTTATATGTGATTTTAGGCTGTATCGGCTTGGCTCTCGGAGCCGTGGGGGCTGTATTGCCGCTTCTTCCGGCCTTTCCGTTTTTGCTTTTGGCGGCGTTTTGCTTTGCCAAAAGCTCCGAAAAACTGCACCGTTGGTTTACGGGAACAAAGCTGTATAAAAACAATCTGGAAAGCTATGTAAAAGGACAGGGCATGACGTGGAAGACCAAGATCCGGATCATGATTACGGTGACGGTTCTAATGTCGATCGGCTTTATTATGATGCATGCTGTTCCGGTGGGAAGGATCGTTCTGGCTTGTGTTTGGGTATTCCATATCCTTTACTTTGTTTTCCGGGTAAAGACCATTAAACAAACCAATGGTAATCGCTAACATATGAAATGACTTATCCTGAAGGAGGTTAAGAAAGGAAAGCAAAATAAAACTCCTCCAATTAGGGGAGTTTTACCGTGTTTCATTTAGAGATATCGGGTATATATAATTTATGTACAGTAAGCGCTTTTGTCTACGGACAATTACGCTTTTTTTATTTTCCATCGAGTAAGTTCTGGCTGATAACCCATAGCGGTCGGTCGCCGCCCCCGACAATCTGAATTTTCAAAAAATTTCAGATTGATCGGAGGAAATAACTATGGCTTACAACAAAGCCAAAGCGGAAAAAGAATGGCTCCGCTGGAAAGAAGCAGAAGAAAAGAAACTAAGAGAACTCGGCGTGGATGAGGAAACCATCCAGCGCCTGCATACATACGACTGGGCTCAGTTTAATAAGGAACGCCAATACCTACAGCGACAGGTGGATTGGTCTCCCTATGCAGATTGGGTTTCAGCACAGGATCTGGAACTACCCGTTGAGGATACCGAATCCTTGCTGGATAGTATCGAGGACATGGAACTTTTTTCTTTGTTACATACTGTGGACAAGCTTACCCTCGAAATTCTCTTTATGAAAATGGATGGATACAGCAGCAAAGAAATAGCGTCTGCTTTTGGAATGGATGAGTACGCTGTAAATATGCGAATTTACCGCCTACGAAAAAAATAAAAAAATATTTATGACCTGCGTTATATTCTGCCTCTTTTCATGGGCTATTGGGCGAACGGGGAAAAAGAAACGTTCACCTTGTAGCTTGAAAAGAGAATACCAGCCATGCGGGTACATTCCCGTCTGAGTGAGCGACGCACGAAAAAGCGCCATGACGAGCTGCACATAAGCCGCCTCCCATTTATTCGTGGGACGGTGGTTTGTGTTGTTGGTTTTGAACGATGCATTTTGACCGGAAAGAGGGAGTAGTTTCCCTTTTCGCCACGACCTTGGGCGAGGTATTATGATACGCATTATCGTTTGCCCACACGTCAGATGGGTTGGTCGACCTTGGGTTGTAATCAGCAAGACCTTTGGGGAACCAGTGAACGGTTTGTAAACTGCAAGCCTGCCCGTATGGTTCCCAAGGTTGCCGGGGGGCGAGCAGCGAATACGGCACATCAAAATCAAACCTTTTAATTTTTTCAGATTGCCGTTGACGGCGAATCCGTGCGGCGCAGTTTAAAAGCTGCGCCGCATTAGTTTGCCGCCAACACATACGAGCAAACTGCTCAAAGGAGAATGTGCCGAAATGAATAAGCCTACTTTGAAAGAGCAGGCCCACGGAGAGATTGAAAAGATTTTCAGAATTCTTTTGCCTCAAAATGGTTTGGCGGTTCGGGAAGAACAAATCACCCTCTGTCACACCATGCTGGATACCCTGCTCAAAAACAATATCGCTCTGTGTGACGCAGGCGTTGGGATCGGTAAAACCTATGCTTACCTGACCGCCTGCATTTTACTGAAAAAGTTTGCCCCGCATGGACCTGCAGGTTCTCAGCCGGTGGTGATTTCTACCTCCAGCGTTGCCTTACAGGACGCTGTCATCGGAGAATACATTCCCTTTTTATCCCGGATTTTTCTGGAAAATCGTGTTATTTCCAAACCCATCCGAGCCATCGTGCGAAAAGGAAAAGAGCGTTTTGTCTGTGACGCCCGACTATCTCAAAGGTTGGAAGCGGTCAAAGATAAGAATAAGAATGCGGAACAGCTCAAAGCATTGCTTTCCCTTCGCACTTATTATGATTTGGACTCCGTAACTGGCCTCAGTGGATTTGACCGGCGGCAGGTGTGCGTCCCCAAAGTTTGCGAGAAAACTTGCCCTTTGCGAAGCGCCTGCCGGTATCATCAATATCTGAAGGAAGCCAGAAGTGCGGAGATTTTCGTCCAGATCTGCAATCACAATTACTTATTGGCAGACGCCGCACACCGTTTGCAGGAACTTCGTCCCCTTTTAAACGACTATCGGGCTTTGGTAATCGATGAAGCTCACAAGCTACCGGACGCAGCTCGGCAAATGTATGGGCGAAGCCTTTCAGCAGAGGATTTCAGTGAGCTCTGCACTCTGCTGGCAAAAGAAAAATATGTTCTCGCAGCCCAGCGGCTGAAAGAAAAGTTTACTGCCCTTATGGGTGCTATGTGCCGGGGCGAACTGCTGGAAGAAGCGCAGCGTACCGCATTCGTATTAACACCGGATCGGGAAGCTGCCCTTCGGGATTGTCTCTCCTTTCTTCGGCAGCTCCAAAAACAGCTTGCACCTCACCTCCCACGGTGGATACTTTACCGGCTGGGAACAACAGAGCAAACTCTCAACCTGTTTTTTACCGGCGACCGTAAATACATTCTTTATATTCAGTATGACAGGGACGGAAGTCCCAGCCTGTGCGCCGCCAGCCGGGAAATGCCGGAACAGCTGCGCCACGCACTGTGGTTGAAGGAAACGCCAGCGATTCTGACCTCCGGTACCCTTATGGCCGGGGGCAGTTTTGACAGAACCCGCCAGCTCATGGGTTTGTCCGCAAACAAGCGGCTGGATGATTATATTGCGGTTTCTCCCTTCAATTATAAAGAAAACTGTCTCCTCTACATTCCCGATGATATGCCAAAGGCGCAAATGGGCAGCGAAAAAGAAGCCAAGTGTCTGGCAGAGCAGATCTGCCGCTTAGTGAAAGCCACTCATGGCCACACTCTGGTGCTTTTTACTTCCTACTCCCTGATGGGCGCTGTTTATACGGATACTATCTGGATGAGAAAGGGACACTCATTGTACAACAGGAAGAAGCTAAAATTGTTCAAAGAATATTCGGCGACTTCCTCTCCGGAATGGGAATACAGGAAATCGCTGCAGAACTGCAAAAAGAACATATTCCAAAGTTAAATGGAGAACCCGTTTGGAGTTATACAGGTATTCTCTATATCCTTACAAACGAACGATACATAGGAGATGAACTGTTTCAAAAACGATACACAACAGATACTCTGCCTTTTCAAAAAAAGATAAATCGTGGACAGAAAAAGCAGTATTACGCCGAAGATACCCATGATCCAATTATCAGCAGAGAGGTATTCCGAAAAGCACAAGAATTATTAAAGCGAAAATCAGAGCGACATGGACATCAAAATAATGGACAGTATCCTTTTACAAGTTTAATCGTCTGTGATGAGTGCGGGACAAATTTCTGTAGACGAATTGCGAAAAACCAACGTGTTTTGTGGACCTGTCGCAAGCATTTTAAAGGGAAACATCTGTGCAGCATGGAGAGCCTAAATGAAACTGAAATACAACGGTGTTTCCTTACTTTATATAAAAAGCTGGCTGAAAATCGTCAAGAAATCCTTGGAAGCTATCTCCGCCAGCTTGAAGAACTAAAAGATAAGGATTTTATGGCCCATCCTGATGCCATGGAATTAAATAGACAGATTGCTGGATTATTAGAGCAGAATCACACTCTACACCGCTTGCGGGCAAAAGAGTGCATTGATTCTGCTTTTTTTATAGCTCAATCCAATGAATTAGGCCAAAAGATATCCAATTTAAAAGCCGAACTTAAACAATATCGTAATTTAAACGAGTATGCGGATTTTATTGATAACACCCGCCTGATTTTAACGATATTAGACTCCCCGATGCCGGCTTTTAGCGCATCAGTGTTCCGAAATATAGTGAGCCGTATTACGGTGACACATGAAACATTGAGATTTCAGCTTGTCAATGGATTGGAGTTGGAAGAAGAAAGGATAAGCGGAGGTTAATCATGAAGAAAAAAAGATACTTGCCTTTTGGATATCAGATGAATGAAGGAAATATTATACCGGACATACTGGAATCTTCTGCTGTGCAGTCAATTTTTGAAAATTATCGAAACGGCGCATCGCTGCAGACGCTTGCCAAACAAATGCAGCAATCTGGTTTAAAGTACCGAGAAAATGCGGTTTGGAATAAGGCGATGATCGCCAGAATATTAGACTGCGAATATTGTATTTCAAAACAGCAAAAATGGTGTTACAAAGCTTTCTGGCAACAGCACCAACAGCAGTAAGATGATGCTTGCCCTCGGATCGCTTTTTTTGATAAAAAGCCGA
>NZ_NFKS01000026.1 GCF_002160515.1 Anaeromassilibacillus sp. An172
CTCTGTTTTTTCTGTTTTTCTCTATCATTTTTATCACCTGCTTCTATTTTACCACTTTTATCGAAAAAAGCCCAGCGAAAGCTGAGCTTTTTCGACAGGCTGAAGCCGTTCCTTAATTGGAGCGGCTTATTTTTATGCGACATTTGAAATGTTTGTGAAAGATTAAAAAAATTATGGTAAATTTAAGACTTCTGTGTTAATATATAAAACAATGAATTTTTTGACAGGAGTTTTGGTTTATGAAATACGGCAAATTTATGAGAAGAATAATTTCTCTGGTAATGTGTATTTTTATGGCGGCGGCTTTTGCCGGATGTTCCACCGATGAAACCACTGAAACAACTCAGGAAAGCACAGAGCCTGTAACAATCACCGGTGAAACCGAAGAAGTTGATCCTGCAACTGTCACTGCTTTGAGAATTTACGATTCTTCAATAGAAAATGTTCTCTATACAGCTACCTGGGCTGACACAGAGGTTACAGACGCTTTCCAGAAGCTTGTTGACAACTATGTGGGTGTTGAAGGTGAGAGAACCGACCCGGCAACATATGTTGTTGAATACGTAGGATACGATGCATATTCAACACGCTGGTATGACTTTTGGTTTGAAGAGGACGGAACAATACAGTTTGCTCAGAACAGAATAAAATCTATGAGCTTTGATGGTTCAGGTACAAGACAGACAAATGTTATGACAGTGGAGGAATTTTACAACCTTACAGGCATTACCCCTGAGGAATAAAATTTGAGAGGTATTATTATGAAATTTAAGATGATTCATGAAAACTACAATGTGTTTGATTTGGATAAGTCAAAGGCTTTTTACAAAGAAGCATTGGGGCTTGAGGAAAAGAGCAGAATTACCGCTGAGGACGGTTCTTTTATAATCATCTATCTTGGAAATGATGAAAGCGATTTCCTTTTGGAGCTTACATGGCTTAGAGATATGGACAGACCATATAATCTGGGTGACTGCGAGTTCCACTTGGCTTTTGAAACAGATGATATGGAAAAATCTCATGAGCTTCACGAGAAAATGGGATGTATCTGTTACGAAAACCCTTCAATGGGAATTTACTTTATCAAAGACCCGGACGGCTACTGGATTGAGATAGTTCCGGCAAAATAAGTTTAATAAAAACACGCTCTGTAAGCGAAAAGCTCTCAGGGCGTGTTTTGTTTTAAATGAGAATTTTAATATCTTGACATTTCGTTTATCTCTTCAGTGCATTGGCGTATGCTTCTGTTTTGAGGAAATTTACTGCTGAGATTTTTTAGAATGGTTTTGGCGTCGATACTTTCTTTTTTAGGGAATAATCCGGTACCAACGGAGTAGGTCAGATTGGTTTTTCTCTGAAGCTTGCAGATATTGCTGAGATTCATAGCATATATAACTGCGATTTCCTCGCTGTCTTTGAATATGTCGTAAATGCCTTTAATTTCCAAAAGAGTTGTTTGACGTTCGGTTATGCTTTGGTCACGGCTTAGATTTCTAAGCCCCTGAACATAAAAGAGTGCAAATGTTTCATTTCTAAAACGTAAATACAGTGCTTTGAGATGTTTTACAGTGTCCTGTTTATCGGAGTAGTCCTGTGTTGTTGAAAGCAAGCTAAGACCAAGGGCATAGTATTCGGCTATTTCACTGTTATATGTGAATTGCTTGTACAGCTTTTCCAGTTCCGAGATAATTTTTTCTTTTCCCTCTGATTTTTGAGTGCTGATAAAGCATGCTAAACACAGGGCATATTTTTTAGCGATTTTACTGTTAAAGGGAAACTGTTCAAAAAGTGTTTTGAGTTTGATTATGGTTTC
Organism: Anaeromassilibacillus sp. An172; assembly: GCF_002160515.1. Taxonomy (GTDB): domain Bacteria; phylum Bacillota; class Clostridia; order Oscillospirales; family Acutalibacteraceae; genus Limousia; species Limousia pullorum. The sequence continues at coordinate 1,814 of NZ_NFKS01000026.1, forward strand.
GGACTTTGCTTCATAGCTTTGCTTTGGGTATAGTTCAAGAAGCTTGCCCGCTTCCTGAACAGCCTGTTCAACGGTGTATTGTTTTGTTGTTGCCTCTTCGCTGTTATGGGGATGAGATTTGCTTTCATATCTTCCGTCTATGGGGTTAAGACATTCTGAACACAGGATACCGCCTGATTCGATATCAATGTAAAAAGTTCTTCCGCCGCAGTTTTTACAGGAGATATATTTTTTCTGTTTGTTTTCATAAGTTTCTTTAAGATTTGATATTCCTAAAGCTTGGCTGCTCACTTCTGACAATGTGGGGTAATTCTCAAAGTCACAGCTTTTGTCAAAGCCGCAGGCAGAGCAGATTGTATTTTCTATTTCCTTTCCGCAAACAGGGCATAAATACATGATGTTCACTTCCTCTCTTGATTTGTAACAGGATTGTTGAATATATTATATCATATTGCATAAAAAAAAACATATATTCAATAAAAATTTTACAGTCTATTTTCTGGATTTTTTAAAGGGATTTCTGAAAAAACTTGATTTTTTTCTTGGGTTATGATAAAATACTAAGGCAAAACGCACGTCGCAGCATGCCGCTGAGGTGATTTGAAAGAATTTCGGGGCGGTAAATTCCGGTCTGTGACGGAGGTTTAACCTAAGGAGGAAATTAAAATGGCAGTAGTATCAATGAAACAGCTTTTGGAAGCAGGCGTACATTTCGGACATCAGACAAGAAGATGGAACCCTAAGATGGCAGAGTACATCTTCACAGAGCGTAACGGAATCTACATCATCGACCTTCAGAAGACAGTAAAGAAGCTTGACGAGGCTTACAACTTTGTTCGTGACCTTTCAACAGAGGGCAAGACAGTTCTCTTCGTCGGCACAAAGAAGCAGGCTCAGGAGTCCGTTAAGGAAGAGGCAGAGCGTGCAGGTGCTTACTATGTAAACGCAAGATGGCTCGGCGGAATGCTCACAAACTTCACAACAATCAAGAGAAGAATTGCAAGACTTAAGCAGCTCCGTGCTATGGAAGCTGACGGCACATTCGATCTCCTTCCAAAGAAGGAAGTTATCAAGCTCAACCTCGAGATCGAGAAGCTTGAGAAGTTCATGGGCGGTATTAAGGATATGCCAGGCGTTCCTGGATGTCTCTTCATCGTTGACCCAAGAAAAGAGAAGATTGCTGTTTCTGAGGCTAAGAAGCTCGGTATCCCAGTTGTTGCTATCGTAGACACAAACTGCGATCCTGACGATGTTGATTATGTAATCCCAGGCAACGACGACGCTATCCGTGCTGTTAAGCTCATCGCAGGCGCAATGGCTAACGCTATCATCGAAGGCAGAGAGGGCGCAATGGGCGCAGCAGCTGCTGAGGCTGAGGAAGCTGAGGAGACAACAGAGGAGTAATTCTCTGATTTGATTAAAAGAAAAGAGATATAAGAATATAAATATAAACATCTTATCTGAAAGGATTGATTAAAATGGCATTTACAGCTCAGGACGTAAAGGCATTGAGAGAGAAGACAGGCTGCGGCATGATGGATTGCAAAAAGGCTTTGACACAGGCTAACGGCGATATGGATGCAGCTATCGACTTTTTGAGAGAGCAGGGTCTTGCAAAGCAGGCGAAGAAGGCTAGCAGAATTGCTGCTGAGGGTATGGCTTATGCTGCAACAAACGATACAAACGACATCGGTGTTGTTATCGAAGTAAATGCTGAGACAGACTTCGTTGCTAAGAACGAGGAGTTCCAGGCATTCGTTAAGACTTGTGCAGCTACAGTTATGGAGAAAAATCCTGCTGATGTTGAGGCTCTTCTTGCTGAGACAGCAGTTGGTTCTGATAAAACAATCGGCGAGCTTCTCCAGGAGAAGGTTCTCGTTATCGGCGAAAACATCAAAGTTAGAAGATTTGAGAGAGTTGAAGGTCCTTGCGTTGCTTACGTTCACGCAGGCGGCAAGATCGGCGTTATCGTAACATTTGAGACAGACTTGGCTTCAAAGCCAGAGTTCGTTGCTTACGGTAAAGACCTCGCTATGCAGATTGCTGCTCTTAACACAGCTTACCTCTGCAAAGAGGACGTTCCTGCTGAGGTTTTGGAGCATGAGAAGAAGATCATGACAGAGCAGGTTATCAACGAGGGTAAGCCAGCTAACATCGCTGAGAAAATCGTTATGGGTAAAATCGGCAAGTACTACAAGGAGAACTGCCTCCTCGATCAGGAGTTCGTTAAGGACAACAAGCAGAACATCCAGCAGTATACAAACGCTACAGCTAAGGCTCTCGGCGGCTCTATCAAGGTAACAGGCTTCATACGTTACGAGAAGGGCGACGGCATCGAGAAGCGTCAGGACGACTTCGCAGCAGAAGTTGCAAGCATGGTAAAATAATTTCCGAATTTCCACGGAAATAACTATAATAAATATCAACCGCAGACTTGTTTTAGGTCTGCGGTTTTTATTTTGGGTGAAATAAACATAAATATTTTTGTATTTTAGTAAAAACACAGAATTTTAAAAAACTGTTGATATTTTTATAGATGTTTGCTAAAATAAAGTTAAATAAATAGTGTTATTTAATAATATAAAAAGTTATTTTTAAAGAAAGAGAGGCGATATTTATGAAGAAAAAAGGCGGTATTTTAGTTGTTATAGTGGTGGTTATCGCTATTATTGCCTTTGGTATATGGATAACCAGCGAGCCGTCAATGCATGAGGAAAATGTGGAGATAAACCTCAAAGGTCTTTCCTTTGATAAAGACACCGGTGCAGGGGGCGAACCATGCGAAATAAAGCTTGTGGGCAAAACCTATATAAGCGGAAATTCTAAACATTTCGACATATGGCTTGCCGGATATCAGACAGACCCGGACAGGGGCGGAGTCTTTATTGACGGAGAAAAATCAGACATAGAACGCTTGTTTCTTTCTGACGATGACAGTGAGTTTTTAATTGTCGGATACAATAGAAATTCTGATAATAATAGCGACGGGACAACAGAATATGAAATTTGCGCAGATGCAGAACTTGAATTTCTCATCATATGCAGCTATGATGAAAACGACGAAATCGATAGACTTATTGTGACTCCTGCTGAAACCAAGGAGGACGCCTTAAAGCTCATAAATGAACTGCTTCCAAAGGTTATTGGAGAGGGAAGCATTCAGGCTGTGGAGGAATGGAAAGCTCTCCTTGAATAATTTGTGTTGTATTTTTTGATGATATATAGTATAGTATAATCAGACACATGAAAGTCACTATAAGGCTTTCATGTGTTTTTTGTAATATGAGGTTTATGTTTCTAAAATAAAAAATACAATAAAAGAGGTGATTGTTTGAAAAAAATTCTGATTGCTGAGGACGAAAAGGAGATTATAGGTCTTTTGTCACTGTATCTGGAAAGCGAGGGATTTTCCGTTATTTCAGCCGAAGACGGGCAAGAGGCTTATGAGCTTTTTAACAGAGAAAGTCCCGACTTGCTTATTGCAGATATTATGATGCCTAAGAAAAACGGATACGACCTGATTCGTGAGATAAGAAAAACAAGTCAGATTCCCATTATAGTTTTATCAGCAAAAAATCTGGGAAACGACAAGGTGCTGGGTCTTAATATAGGCGCCGACGTCTATATAACAAAGCCCTTTGACCCGCTGGAGGTTGTGGCTTATGTTAAGGCAAGCTTGAGAAGGCAAACCTATAAAGGCGAAGAGAAAGAAAGCGGAGCTGTTATAAACTGCGGCAGGCTGTCACTGGATACGGAAAAGCTTATTTTGACAAAGGATGGGGAGATTGTAAATCTTACATCTACAGAGCTAAAAATACTTATGATTTTGATGAAGCATCCCCAGAGAATTTACACGAAAAATCAGCTTTACCAGCAGATTAACGGTGATTACTACGAAAGCGACGACAACACAATGATGGTGCATATTTCAAATCTCCGCTGTAAAATTGAGGACGACCCGGTAAAGCCGGCATATATTAAGACGGTAAGGGGGTTGGGTTATAAATTTGAAAAGAATGTTTAAAGGTAAGAAAAGAAGCATTGTCAGGTTTTGTATTTTTAACTTTGTATTTTATTCCGTTATCGTATTGCTTTTGTTTCTTGTCTTAAATTCCTTGGTTATTCAAAAGCTTAACCGAACTTTTCCCTCAATAAACAATATTCTGGAATATAGGGCTGAGCTTGAAAATGATGACTTTTCATCAATTCCGAAGAATGAATATGAAAACTGCGGATTTTTGGTTTTTGATATTGAGGGAAATCTGCTTTTTACCACCGATGAAGACCTTTCAGAAAGCGTTACAGGTGATGATATCTGGCTTATCAACAGCTATGATTCAGGAACACATTATCAGGTTTCTCAGGTAGAGCTGAATGATGGAAGTATGGGCTATTTTGTAACCTTAAATTTTCGTGATAAGTCTGATGGAACTGAGGAATTGCTGGGTTTCTCTCTGTTGGATGGGAATTACAATATAATTTACGGTGACCTTTTTGAAAACAGCGAAAAGCTTACATATAAAGAATTTGAGTTTATAAACGGAAATTACAACGAGAAAAAAGAGGTTGTAAAGTACGATTATTATAACTCTCAAAGTGATTACAGAACCTTGGTATTTGTTTCAAATCTTTTTACTGAGCAGGCCTACGGAGAAGCTGTGTCCCAGGCAAATCTGATATGGATTGCGGCTTTTCCTGTACTTGGAATTTGTATTGCAATTCAGGTTTTCCTGTTTAGACGTGATATTAAGCGTTCGATTATGCCAATAGAAAAAGCCATAACAGCTTATGGGGAACAGAAAGACCCGGATTTGAATTTGGAGGATATACCGTCGGAATTTAAAAATACAGCTTCAAAATTTCTTGAAATGCATAAAAATCTGGAACAGGAAAAAGAGGAAAAGGAAGAGGCTTACGGAGAAATCAGAAGGCTGATGACAGATATTTCCCACGACATTAAAACTCCCATTACAGTAATACAGGGATATGCCCAGGCTTTTCTAAACGGAAAAATTCCCGATGAGGAAAGAGAAAAATATGCTGAAATGATTTACAGAAAATCAAATGACGCTGTAAAGCTTATGGAATCACTTTTTGAATATATCCGTATGGAGCATCCTCAGTATTCTGTATCACTTTCGGATGTGGATATATGCGAGTATACAAGGGAATATCTGGCTGAAAGATATGAGGAAATACTCAATAAGGAATTTGAACTGGAACCGGATATACCGGAAGAAAAAATTGTTTGCAGAATTGACGAACTGCTTTTTGCAAGGGTTTACGACAACTTGGTAAACAACATTTTAAGATACAATCCGCCGGGAACCTGCATTTATTTCAGTGTAAAAAATTCCGAAAATAAAGTTCTAATTGAGGTTGGCGACAACGGAAAGGGTATTCCGGAAAATTTACGTGACAAGATTTTCCGTCCTTATGTAACCGAGAACAGTGCACGAACAGGCGGAGGCGGCACAGGTCTTGGTCTGTCAATAGCCAAAAAGATAACGGAGCTTCACGGGGGAAACATAACTCTTCAGGAGAAACCGCCTAAAGGCATAAAAACTTTATTTACAATAGAACTTAACCAAAAGGAGAAGGGCTGAGGCTTTTCTCCTTTTCTTTATAAAATAAAAAAGAAACCTTAATAAATCTTAAGATTGTCTGAAGCGGAGTTTAATAAAAGGCATGTATTATATGTACATCGGAGGGAACAAAACTCCGAAAATCTTAAAAAGGATGATTGATATATGATTTTTAACGGTAAAAAAACAGCTAAAGGAGCCGCTGTAATTGTTTTGGCTCTCGTAATGTCAATGACTGCTCTTACAGGCTGCGGTGCATTGAAAAAAACACAGACAAACTCAGTGACACAGACTCAAAAAGAGAATAAAAAGGACGATAAAACTCCTGTGGAAACAGCTGCTCCAACAGAAAATATGAGTTCTGAAGCAAAAGACGGTAAAACAGAAAGCGCAACAGAAGTTAAAAAAGAGAATACAGACGCAAAGAAAAAAACAGTAAAAAAGAAAGCTGCAAAAAAGAAGAGCAGTAACAAAAAGTCAATTTCACTTGGCAAACTTCCCTCATCTAAAAAAGCAAGCAAGTAAATTTATATAGATTTTTCTTTTGCGAACCGTTTATATAGATTGAGTTTTCGCAGTTTTCATTCAACAATACCTTTCATTAAATATACCTCTAATTATACCTATTTGTTAACCTTTCCTTACTAAAATAGTTGTTCTGTTGGTTCGCTTAAAAGAACAGCAAATCCCCCAAAGAATTGTGATTATTGACGCAATTTCTTCGGGGGATTGTTGCTTTAGGACGATTTTTATTTATAAAATACGTAAATCTTTACCAATGGTGAAAAATATCCACATTTATATGTATTTTTACAGAAATAATGTATAATTATAAGAAGTTAATTATTATTATTTATAAAATGTGGCGTACTAAAATGAAAAGAAAATTTCAAATAGCATTGTCGGTAATTTTTATTATCATTATATTTATAGGAATAGACATAAGACCTGACTTTGTTACAGCGGCGGAAATATATGATTATTCCGGATTCTGGAATTGCGGAAACGCAAAAATTTCTGTGGATTCGGCAATTTATTCCTGCGCTTTTTCGGGTACCACGGGTTACGGCGGCGTTGTGTTTCCTTACGGTTCTTCCTTTACTATTTCCTGTGATTATAAGATTTTTGCCGCATGTGCCGCAGGCGGCAGGTTTTACTATTTTACTCAGGTTTCAAATGAAATCACAGACTGCAATATAGTTGTTTACGATTCTAACAGCGGACTTACAGACACTTTTGCTGTTGCTGATATCTCTGTAAGCTCTAATGATATGGTTGCGGCTGACAGCTACGGGAATATCTATTTTGTCAACTCCAATAACGGCAGCTTGGTGAAATGCTTTGCCATGAGCGGACGTCCCTGCACTGAAATATCTCTGGGAGGTTCTGTTTTAAGGCTTACAACAGCAGGAAACGGAAATGTGCTTGCGGTCTGCACAAACGGAAATTATCTTATAAACAGTTCCGGAGGATGTTCCTATGTGGGCGGAGGAAGCGATGTTTTTCCAAGCGGCAACGGATATTTTTCCGATAACTCAGGCGGTGTTTACAACAGCTCTTTAAATATTGTTTACGGAGGCGGTGGAATGTCTGCCTGTGCTTCGAGCGGCTATGTTGTACATAATTCCGGTGTACTACAGCGTGTGGACTCTTCGGGAAAGGCATATGAGCAGGCGGACTGTGTTGATGGAGTCAGCAAGGTTTTTGCCATAGGTGATACGATTATTACCTTTAACGGAGGAGGGGTATTTGATGTTTACACTGTCAATGATTTCTATAAAATACAGGAGGAAACCACCGCTCCCACAACTCAGGTTGTAACAGAGGAAATAACAAGGCCTACGGAAGCCACCCAGGAGGACACGGAAGAAACAGAAATCGAAAGCACGGACACAGAAAGCTTTGTGATGTCATCAGTATACACTATGGACGAAGAAAGGAAATATGTTCTCGGTGTTTTGCCATCCACAAAGGAGGAAGAGTTCATAGGAAACTTTTCCATTAAAAATATTGAATATGATTTACAGCGCAGCAACAATACAAACCAATACATATCAAACGGTGACGTTATAAGCTTTATATCAGAAAATGATACGAATACATACAGGATTCTTGTGAACCGTGACTTTAACTGCGACGGAAAGTTTAATAACGACGATATCGACGCAATGGCGTATCTGCTTTTAAAGGGCGGAAGCATACATCAATGGCAGCAAATGTCTGTAGATGTAAATGAAAACGGAAATGTGGATTTAAGCGACTTGTATGACAGTTATCTCAACAGGTAAAAATCAATTCATTTTTTGTTGCATAAATGACCTTTGGGTGTTATAATACTAAGTAAAGCTGTATTTTTTAGGGAATGAAAAAGTGAAAATATAGAGAAAAGAGGAATTATCATGGCAATTGACATTCTGCACAGCATAGATTTTGTAAACAAGTACGACCCTGAAGTGGGCGAAGCTATGCTTTTGGAACAGAAAAGACAGAAGAGAAACTTGGAGCTTATCGCCAGTGAGAACATCGTTTCTCCTGCTGTTATGGCAGCTATGGGAAGCTTGCTTACAAACAAGTATGCTGAAGGTTATCCGGGTAAGCGTTATTACGGCGGATGCCAGTATGTTGACATTGTTGAGGATATTGCAAGAAAGAGAGCTTGTGAGCTCTTCGGCGCAGAACACGCAAATGTTCAGCCACACTCAGGCGCACAGGCTAACATGGCTGTATATTTCGCAATGCTTAAGCCGGGCGATACTGTAATGGGAATGAACCTTGCAGAGGGCGGACATCTTACACACGGTTCACCTGTAAATATGTCAGGTTCTTATTTCCACTTTGTACCATACGGTGTTGACCCTGTAACACATATTATAGATTTTGACAACGTAAGAAAGATTGCACAGGAATGCAAGCCTAAAATGATTGTATGCGGCGCAAGCGCATATCCAAGAATTATCGACTTTGCAAAGTTCAGAGAGATTGCAGACGAGGTTGGCGCATATCTTATGGTTGATATGGCTCACATTGCAGGTCTTGTTGCAGCAGGCGTTCATCCAAACCCAGTTCCATATGCTGACTTTGTTACAACAACAACTCATAAGACATTGAGAGGCCCAAGAGGCGGCCTTATTCTCTGCCGTGAGGAGTATGCAAAGGCTATAGACAAGGCTATTTTCCCTGGAACACAGGGCGGCCCTCTTATGCACATTATCGCTGCAAAGGCAGTATGCCTGGGCGAGGCTTTGAAGCCTGAGTTTAAGGAGTACGGCAAAAAGGTTGTTTCCAACTGTAAGGCTTTGGCAGACGGACTTTTGAAGAGAGGCTGCAAGCTTGTAAGCGGCGGCACAGACAACCATGTGCTTTTGCTTAACCTTATCGACAGCGATATCACAGGTAAAGAGCTTGAGCATCGTCTTGATGAGGTTTACATCACAGCAAACAAGAACACAGTTCCTAACGAGCCAAGAAGCCCGTTTGTTACAAGCGGTGTTCGTATGGGTACTGCCGCAGTAACCACAAGAGGACTTCAGGAAGAGGATATGGACAAGATTGCAGAGTATGTTGCTCTTGCAATGAACGATTTCGAGAACAGCGCAGACAAGATCAGAGCAGGCGTAGAGGAAATCTGCAAAAAGTATCCCCTTTACGAATAATATAGAAATAACTTAATAAAGTTAAATGGAAAGGTATTTCGCTTTGCGGGATACCTTTCTGTGGTATTAAATCCATAATTAGAGGTGATAAAAATGTCAACTCCGCTTGCCGACAGGCTTCGCCCTCAGAGCCTTGATGATATTGTGGGACAAAAACATCTTTTAGCTCCTGGTAAGCCTTTGAGAAAAATAATCGAAAGCGGCAAAATTCCAAACCTGATTTTTTACGGCCCGTCAGGTGTGGGAAAAACAACCCTTGCCACCTATATCGCCAAAAAGACCGACAGAACCTTGAAAAAATTAAACGGTACAACTGCGTCAACAGCCGATATAAAGGAGATTTTTGCTCAGCTTGACACTTTCTCAGGAGTAAAGGGAATTTTGCTGTATCTTGACGAAATTCAGTATTTTAATAAAAAGCAACAGCAGACATTGCTGGAATACATAGAAAACGGACGTATAACACTTATCGCCTCTACCACTGAAAATCCGTATTTTTATGTTTATAACGCTATTTTAAGCCGCTGTACGGTTTTTGAATTTAAGTCGGTGGAAAAGGATGAAATAAAAAAGGCCGTTTTGCGTGCGGCTAAAATTTTATCGGAGGAGTCCGAATATCCCGTGGATTTTCCCGATGAGGCGGCGGAGATAATTTCAAGGTCCTGCGGCGGTGATGTGCGAAAAGCCATGAACAGTGTGGAGCTTTGCTTTGCTTCCGCAGAGCTTGCGGATGGAGTTCTGCATATAAAACCCGAGGACGCCGCAGAGCTTTCCCAGAAAAGCGCAATGAAGTACGACCGTGACGGCGATGAACATTACGACATAGTTTCAGCTTATCAGAAGAGTATGAGAGGCTCAGACCCCGACGCCGCTTTGCATTATCTTGCAAGACTTTTGGAGGCGGGCGACCTTATAAGCGCCTGCCGCAGACTTATGGTGTGCGCCGCCGAGGATGTGGGACTTGCTTATCCTCAGATTATTCCTATTGTTAATGCCTGCACCGATATGGCAATGAAGCTGGGTTTGCCGGAGGCGAGAATTCCCCTTGCTGACGCCGTTGTGCTTGTGAGCACTGCACCGAAATCAAATTCCGCTTACATGGGAATAAACGGAGCAATAGCGGACATAAGGGCGGGAAATATAGGACCTATACCACGTCAGCTTCAAAATATGCATTACGACGGTGAGGATAATCAGAACAAGGGACAGTTTTATAAATACGCCCATGATTTTGAAAACCACTATGTGGAACAGCAGTATCTGCCCGATGTGCTGAAAAATAGAGTCTACTATAAGTTCGGCGACAACAAAAATGAGCAGGCATATAAGCAGTACTGGGAAAGAGTAAAGGGAAAGAAATTGCCGGGGTGATTTGGTGGATTGTTTTTTAATAGGTAAATTCAGCCTTGATAATGGTGAAAAGAGAAAAACACAACATTCTAAAGGTATGGAACTGCTTTATAAGGGCTTGAGGGAGTTTTATGCAGAACCTGAGCCTGAGAAGTTTTTAATTGAGAAAACCGAAACAGGAAAACCATTTTTTTCTGATAAGCCGGAGTATAACTTTAATATTTCCCACAGCGGTGAACACTGCGCCGTTATGATAAGTGATAAAATATGCGGGGCGGATGTTGAGGAGATAAGAAATTTTCCAAAAAGAGTGTTGAAAAGAATCTGCACCGATGAGGAACTGGAGTATCTTTCCTCATTGCCTGAAGAGGAACAAAAAGCCGCCCGGTGGATGCTGTGGACGCTGAAAGAAAGCTATGTAAAAGCTGTGGGAAAGGGTCTGTCATTTGGTATGAAAAATATTTCCTTTGAAGCTTTGCCGGAGATAACAGCTTCAATCTGTAAAGCTGAAAAATCATTTTATCTTAAAAGGGAAGATATGGAGCATATAGAACACAATCTGGGAGATTTTTATATATTTTTCGACGGAGATATTTGTGTTTCTTTTTGCCTGGCGAATTTTTCAATGGATTGTTAACAACTTTACGATACGCATATGTCGGTTTAATTTAATAAAAAATCAGAATGAAAAGCCCCGTTGTGTCAATACTAAGATTAAAGTATTGATGCAAAGGGGCTGTAATTTTGCAGTACAACAAGGTTGAAATTTGCGGGGTTAACACATCTTCTCTTAAAGTTTTAAAGGAAAGCGAAAAGCTTGAGCTTTTGAAAATTATGAAAACAGGCTCGAAAAAAGAAGCCAAGGCGGCAAGGGAAAAGCTGATAAACGGAAATCTGCGTCTTGTTTTGTCGGTTATACAGAGATTTGCAAACCGTGGGGAAAATGCCGACGATTTATTTCAGGTTGGCGTTATAGGGCTTATAAAAGCCATTGATAATTTTGACCCCACTTTGGACGTAAGGTTTTCAACATACGGTGTTCCAATGATTATAGGTGAGCTTAGACGGCATCTCAGGGATTACAACTGTATAAGGGTTTCACGCTCTGTCCGTGACACGGCTTACCACGCTATGCAGGTTAAAGAAAAGCTTACACTTAAAAACAACAGAGAACCTACGGTGGAGGAGATTGCCAAGGAACTGAATATTCCCAAGGAAAATGTGGTTTTGGCTTTGGAAGCCATTGTGGAGCCTGTTTCCCTTTACGAGCCGGTTTTTAACGACGGTGCGGACACGGTTTATGTTATGGACCAAATAGGTGACAAAAACGACGATACATCATGGCTTGACGAAATATCAATGAAAGAAGCCATGAAAAATCTCTCCGACAGAGAAAAGAGAATTTTAGGTTTGCGGTTCTTTAAGGGGAAAACACAGACTGAGGTGGCAAAGGAAATAGGAATTTCTCAGGCTCAGGTCAGCAGGATTGAAAAGGGCGCTGTGAACCAAATAAAAAGCAGTCTGTTTTAAATTTAATATTTTGTAAAGGCGGCAGAATTCTTATTTGCCGCCTTTTCTTATTATGTGCTTTGATGTTATAATTAAATAAAAATCATAGGGAAGTGAAAATATGACTTTGGAAAATTTTTGCAGGGGAATAGGACTTGAAAAAGCGGCTTTTGAAGAGCTTAAAAAGATATCTATTACGGAGGAAGAATATTCCCTTTATAAAAAGCTTTATTTTGATGACAGGGAAAAGTTTTTCTCTGATTTAGAGGGCAAAGAAAATTTCCGCCTGTTGTTTTTGTACTGCTATTGCAGGCTGGCGGCGGAGGATTTTGAAAAATATGTTGAGAAAAATATACCGGAGCAGGTTTACTGGGATACATTTTCTGATATTTCAATCTGGTGCATGAACTGCTTTAATCAGTTTGGTGAGTACGGATTGCAGGAATACCGCTGGCTTTACCGACACATAGACTTAACTCTGTTTCGACTTGGCAGGCTTCAGTTTGAAAAGGCTGAATCTCCAAAAGCCATTGAAACAGAAAATATTAAAAAAGGCGATAGGGTTATAAACATCCATATACCACAGGGTGAAAAGCTAAGTTTTGAAGCTTCTAAAAAATCTTTGAAATGGGCGTTTGAGGTTTTCGGAAAGGATATTCCGTATTTGTGCTGTTCATGGCTTTTATGTCCCGACCTTAAAAATGTTTTGGATGAAAATTCAAATATTCTTAAATTTCAAAGCCTTTTCAGCATAATTGAAACAAATTACGAAAGCAGAGAGAGCGAGAAACGAATTTTCGGAAACATAAAGGACAATGCATGCGAATATCCAGAAAACACATCTTTGCAGAGAAATGCAAAGTCATATTTGCTTTCGGGAGGCAGATTCGGCGACAGCTTGGGAATTATAAAAAAGGATTTGTTCTAAAAAATACATGATTTTATCAAATCTTTCCATTTGTAATGTTGAATATGCATGAAATGGCTCTTGTTAAAACAGTGCTTATATGATAAAATAATACCAAGTAGTATAATTTTTTCGGAGGTGTATTGTAGATGCTTACAGATATTGAAATTGCAACCAGAGCAAAACTTGTTCCGATTGCGGAAATCGCAAAAAATCTGGGTATTACAGAAGAAGAGCTTGAGCCTTATGGTCGTTTTAAGGCAAAACTCAATGATGAACTTTTTGAGAGATTGAAGGATAAGCCGGACGGTAAACTTATTCTTGTTACAGCTATCAATCCAACACCGGCTGGCGAGGGAAAAACCACAACCACCGCAGGTCTTGGACAGGCTATGGCTAAAATAGGAAAAAATGCCGTTATCGCTTTGAGAGAGCCGTCACTTGGCCCTGTGTTCGGAATTAAGGGCGGAGCTGCCGGCGGCGGTTATGCTCAGGTACTTCCTATGGAGGACATTAACCTGCACTTTACAGGCGATATGCACGCAATCACAGCGGCAAACAACCTGCTTTGCGCAATGCTTGACAACCACATGCAGCAGGGAAACGCTTTGGGCATTGACCAGAGAAGAATTCTCATAAAGAGATGCCTTGACATGAACGACCGTGCTTTAAGAAATGTGGTTGTTGGTCTTGGCGGAAAAGTAAACGGTATCCCACGTGAGGACGGATTTATCATTACCGTTGCTTCCGAGGTTATGGCTATTCTTTGTCTTGCCAACGATATTAAAGACCTTAAAAAGCGTCTTGGTAATATTTTAGTTGCCTATAAATATGACGGAACTCCGGTTTATGCAAAGGATTTGAAAGCTGACGGAGCTATGACCGTGCTTTTGAAGGACGCTATTAAGCCTAACCTTGTTCAGACTCTTGAGGGAACTCCGGCTATCATGCACGGCGGCCCATTTGCAAATATTGCCCACGGATGCAACTCTGTAAGAGCTACAAAGCTTGCAATGAAGCTTGGCGATTACTGCATCACAGAGGCAGGCTTCGGTTCTGACTTGGGCGCAGAGAAGTTCCTGGACATCAAGTGCAGATATGCAGGCCTTAAACCATCTGCAATAGTTGTTGTTGCCACATGCCGTGCTCTCAAATACAACGGCGGCGTGCCAAAGGCAATGGTAGGCGAGGAAAACATGGAGGCTTTGAAAGCCGGTATTGTAAACCTTGGCGTACATATTGACAACATGAGAAAATACGGTGTTTCTGTTGTAGTTGCAATTAACAAGTTCGGCACCGACAGTGAGGAAGAGCTTAAATTTATTGAGGAATACTGCATTTCCAAGGGCGCAGACTTTGCACTTTCAGAGGTATTTGAAAAAGGCGGAGAAGGCGGCGTAGAGCTTGCAAAGAAAGTTTGCGAAGCTGTTGAGAAGCCATCAGATTTCTCTGTTATCTATCCTCTTGACATTTCCTTAAAGGAGAAAATCCTGACTGTTGCACAGAAGATTTACGGAGCAAAGGATGTTGTTTACACAACTGCCGCAGAAAAAGCGATAAAAGAGGTTGAAAGTCTCGGAGGTTCTGAGCTTCCTATATGCGTAGCAAAGACACAGTACAGCCTTTCAGATAACCCTGCACTTTTGGGCGCTCCTAAGGACTTCACCATCACTGTAAGAGACGTAAGACTTTCAAACGGCGCAGGCTTTGTGGTTGTATTTACAGGGGATATTATGACTATGCCCGGACTTCCTAAGGTTCCTGCCGCAGAGAAAATAGATTTAAACGACGACGGTACAATAACAGGATTATTCTGATATGACAAAATTCACATCTAAAAATATATGCGAAACTGAACGAATCGGAGAAGAGATAGGAAAAAAGCTTAAAGGCACTGAGGTAATTGCTCTTTACGGCGGTTTGGGAATGGGAAAAACCGCTTTGACGAGAGGAATTGCCAAGGGCGCCGGATGCGGGGATTGTGTTTCAAGTCCTACATTCGCCATTGTAAACGAATACAGAGGCAGATTTAAAATTTATCACTTTGATATGTACCGTATTGATGGCTGGGATGACCTGTATTCTATCGGATTTTTTGACTATCTTGAAAACGGTGTGCTTATTATTGAATGGAGCGAAAATATTGAAGCTGTTCTTCCTGAGAATTGCATTAGAATAAAAATCCAAGAGGGAAGCACGGAAAACTCAAGAATTTTTACCATAGAAGGGGAGGACTTTCTTGAAAGTTCTTGCAATTGATACATCGGCGTCGCCTGCATCTGCGGCGCTGGTTGAAAACCAAAAAATTATAGGCGAATTTTTTATAAACACAAAACTTACCCACAGTCAGACTATTATGCCTATGGTTGAGTCACTTTTAAACTGCTGTGAAACCAAGCTTGAGGATGTTGATGTTTTGGCGGTTTCCGCAGGCCCCGGCTCATTTACAGGAATAAGAATCGGAATTGCGGCAATTAAGGGAATGGCTTATGGTGCAGAGAAAAAATGCGTGCCTGTTTCAACCCTTGAGGCTATGGCATATTGCCACCTTTATCACAACGGCATTGTATGCTCTGTTATGGATGCAAGGTGCAATCAGGTTTATAATGGTTTGTTTCGTGTGGAAAACGGCAAGGTTATAAGACTTTGTCCGGACAGGGCGATTTCCATTGACGACCTTATAAAGGAACTGGAAAACGTCCATGAAAATATTATACTTGTAGGCGACGGAGCAGAACTTTGCAATAAGGCCATGGCGCAGACGCCGGTGTGCGCACAGCTTGCTCCATTTAATGTAAGATTTCAAAATGCTTCGGCTGTTGCTTTTGCCGCAGAAATTCAGGCACTTGAGGGTAAAACAATAAGCTCAAAGGAGCTTATGCCTGTTTATCTGAGATTACCTCAGGCAGAAAGAGAGCTGAAAAAGAAGCAGGAAGCTAAAAATAGCTGAAATTTTAAATTTTAAAATCAGCAGGAGGAAAAAATGAAGCAGGACATGATTGTTATTTTGGATTTGGGCAGCACAAAAAACACAAACCTTGCACGTGATATCCGTGCTCTCGGTGTTTACAGCGAGATTTATCCGCACGATATCACAGCGGCAGAGCTTAAAGCCCTTCCAAATGTTAAAGGCGTTATCATCAACGGCGGTGTAAACAATGTAGTTGACGGCGTAGCTATTGATGTAAACAAAGAGATTTATTCAGTAGATGTACCTTTCCTGGCAGTTGACCACATCAAAGCAGACTGTTCAAAGCTTGATAAGTGGCCTGAGGACGAAGCAGAGTATCAGAAAATTCTTAAGGATTTTGTATTCGATATCTGCGGAGCAGCTAAGAATTGGAATATGAAAAACTTTATCGACGACCAGGTTGAGCTTATCAGACGTCAGGTTGGCGATAAAAAGGTATTGCTTGCACTTTCCGGCGGCGTTGACAGCTCTGTTGTTGCCGCTTTGCTTATAAAGGCTATAGGCAATAATCTGGTTTGCGTTCATGTAAACCACGGACTTATGAGAAAGAACGAGTCTGAAAGCGTTGTTTCAGTATTTAAAGACCAGATGAAAGCAAACCTCATCTATGTTGATGCAACTGAAAGATTTTTAACAAAGCTTGAAAACGTTGCTGACCCTGAGCAGAAGAGAAAGATTATCGGTGCAGAGTTCATCAGAGTTTTTGAGGAAGAGGCAAGAAAGCTTTCCGATATCGACTTCTTGGGACAGGGTACAATCTATCCTGATATCATCGAAAGCGGAACTAAGACAGTTAAGGCTGTTAAATCCCACCACAATGTTGGAGGTTTGCCGGAGGATTTGAAGTTTGAGCTTGTAGAGCCATTGAAGCAGCTCTTTAAGGACGAGGTTCGTGCCTGCGGCGTTGAGCTTGGACTTCCACACAATATGGTTTATCGTCAGCCATTCCCAGGCCCGGGACTTGGCGTAAGATGCCTCGGAGCTATCACAAGAGAACGTCTTGAGGCTGTTAGAGAGTCAGACGCAATTTTGAGAGAAGAATTTGAAAAGGCTGGCCTTGACAAGAAGGTATGGCAGTACTTTACAATCGTTCCTGACTTCAAGTCAGTAGGCGTAAGAGATAACGCAAGATGCTTTGACTATCCGGTTATCATCAGAGCTGTAAACACAGTTGACGCAATGAGCGCAACAATAGAAGAGCTGGACTGGCCTATTCTCCACAAGATTACAGACAGAATTTTGAAGGAAGTAAAGAACGTAAACAGAGTATGCTACGACCTCTCACCGAAGCCAACAGCTACTATTGAATGGGAATAATATTAAATAAAAGTTAATATTTAAAGGTAAAAGGATGTTATTAACTGTGATGTTAATAGCATCCTTTTTATTTTGGAATAATTATAATAAAACGTAAGTAAAATAAAACATGATATAAAAATTTGATTTGATATTAAAGATTAAATTTAAAGTACAGTTAAATAAGCGTTTTATCGGGATTTTATGAATTATATGTATGAAAAAATTATATATTGTAAAATTCTTAGTGGCTAATTAAAAGTATTGATAATAAAATTTGAAATATTAAGTTTGATTTTTTGAATATATTTATATTTTATAGTTATGTTATATTGCTTTTTAAGCTTAAAATCTAAAACACAAATAAAACAATAGTTATGACAATTGTTATTTACAAAGTGATTTTTCTGTGATAAACTGGTAATCACCGTAAAATTACAGGAATTATTAGATGAGGAGCAAAATTATGGGGTTTACTACGCAAATATTTTTATTTGTATTTTTTCCGATATGTTTATTGCCCTATATTATTATAGACAGAATTTCTGCTATAAAAAGTATTAGTTGGATATTTGAAAAGTTGCGTGTAAAGGATATAATTATTATTGTTTTTAGTTTAGGATTTTATATGTGGTCATCTGTTAATGACCTATTTAGATTGCTATTGTATATTTTTATTGTTTATTTATTTGGATATTTGATTCAAGCAATAAAAACGAAAAAAGTAAATCTCAGAAAAAGTATCTCCTTAGGCATAATTCCTTTGGTAATTGCAGTTTTATTTGTAATATTTAATTTGGTTTATTTTAACTATATGACTTTCCTTGTGGATTGCTGGAATATGATGTCCGGAAGCTATGTGCTTGTAAACTCTTTGGTTGCTCCTATCGGCATATCGTTTATCACATTTTCGGCGATTTCGTATTTTACCGACATTTATCGAGGACATGCAACATCAGGAAGTCTTATTGACTGTTTGTTATATATATCATTTTTCCCTAAGGTTATTTCCGGTCCTATTGTTTTGTGGAAAGATTTTCAGGGACAAATTAAAACCAGAGCTATGTCATTAAATTTAAGCACAGACGGATTAAATAGAATAATGATAGGATTTGCTAAAAAGGTTATTTTAGCTGATTCTTTCGGAGCATGTTTAAACGAAATTCCCATAGATAAAATGGATCAAATTACCGCTTTCGGTACCTTGATTTTATATATGCTTCAAATTTATTACGATTTTTCCGGATACTCCGATATTGCAATAGGTATTGCTAAAATCTTTGGTTTTGAGTTTAAAGAAAACTTTAACTTCCCTTATCGCTCTACTTCAATTTCAGAATTTTGGAGACGCTGGCATATTTCCTTGGGTACATGGTTTAGAGAATACGTGTATATTCCAATGGGAGGAAGCCGCAGAGGACAGTGGAGAACACTGCGCAATTTAGCAGTTGTTTTTGCTCTTACCGGTATTTGGCATGGCGCAGGCTGGAATTATATACTTTGGGGAGGAATAAACGCTGCATTTGCCGTGGTGGAACGTGTGATTCAGAAAAAGAAATTCTATATCAAGACGCCTAAGGCTATTAAATATATAATAACTATGATAGTTGTACTGATGTTTTGGCAGTTGTTTAAATTCCAGGATTTTGCAGATATCGGAATGGTATTTAACGCATTGTTTGGAAATGTTCCGGCGGATACCCTTTCCTATAACTGGATGTACTACTTCGATACCCAGATTATTTTCTTTACTGTAATAGGAATTTTAGGCTCAACCTTGCTGGGTTCTCCAAAAATAATTGCATGGTATAATAAAGCAGTTTCTACAAAAACCGGATATTTGATTCAGGAGCTTGTATTGCTTGCTGTTTTTGTTGTTGCGATTTTATTTATGGTGAATTCCACATATAGTCCGTTTATTTATTTTCAGTACTGATTGTAAAGGAGACGCCGATGAATTTAATAAAGATTTTTACAGCAATTATTTTTTCTCTTATTATACTTGTTCCTGCCGTTACTTTTAATTTTACACCAAATACGGCTTCTGTTATTGACAATAGAATGTTGGCGGAAAATCCTTTTTCACAGGGTCCCTATGAAGACAGCGATGAATTTACAGCGGCTGTGGAAAGTTATGTAAATGATAGAATCGGACTTCGTGACGAAATGATACTTGCTTATACTGTGTTAAACGATAAATTATTCGGAAAGATGGTGCATCCTAATTACACATATGGAAAGGACGGTTATGTATTCGGACAGGGTCTTTCCACTGTAGAGGACGGATATTATCTTTACCATGAGGCTTTTGCCGATATGATAGAGGATCTTCAGGAGTATTGCGAAGCGAGAGATATACCTTTCCTTTTTGTTTTAAATCCTGCAAAACCTGCCGTACTGACAGAATACATTCCAAGCGGAATAAATTACGGCCGCTCATGGCTGGATGAATTTTTTGATGCTTTGGATGAGCGTGGCATAAGATACTTAGACAACACCGTAACCCTTAGAGAAAAAACAGAAGAGGGAGAGGTTGTTTTTAATCAAAAGTATGACGCAAACCACTGGAATGATTTGGGTGCATATTACGGTACAAATGCAATTTTACAGGAATTACAGGAGGATTTTCCGGAAATAGAGTTAAATGATATTGAGGACTTTACCGTTTCGGAAGTGCTTCAAACATCATTGCCTGTTTCACAGTTTCCTATAGACGAACTGATTCCCGAAATTGAAATAGACTTAGATAAGCTGATAAATAATACTGAACTGTTTAAAGAGGAAATTGAAATGGACCCATCTTATCAAACTTTTGGATATTATGAAAACCCCGAGAAAATCGAAGATGGTTCCCCCAGCGCACTTGTTTTCCAGGGCAGCTATATGAATAATTACGGCTATAAGTATCTGGAAAATGCCTTTGGTGAATATGTATACGTACACGACTATCAGAATGTTTTTGATTTGGATTATTACTTTAATATCTTTAAACCTGACTGCGTAATTTTTGAAATGGCGGAGTACACTTTTTCAGATATTTATTTTGAGTATGATAAGATGATGGAACTGGACATGAACCCTACAATTTCTGAAATAGAGTCTTGGGGACTGTCTGAAGATTGGCAGGTATTAGATACTGAAGATATATATGTTGAAAACAAAGAGGAGCTTACAAGAATTTTCTGGGATACCGACGATGTATTCCAATATGTTTGGATTACATTAGACGGTAAAGAATACGATATGATAGAAACAGAAACCGGCTATGAGCTAACGCTGTTGACAGAAAATTATAGTTCAGATATGAATATAGAAATAATAGCCTACGACGGAAGCTCAATAATTATTTATCAATAATCGTAAAGAAGATGTTGTCTGAATATTACAGACAGCATCTTTTTTGTTTTTATGAATACATTTTGTCTATTGAAGCCTAAAATTAAATATGATAAAATCGTATTATAATTTGATTCGTTTTATCGATTTTGTGTACAGGTAATAAAGGTGATTTTTATGGTCGAAGTTGTGTTTAGTGAGAGTGCAGGGGGAAGCCTTGGGTTTGCTGCTATCAATAACAAACATATGGGCGGCGTCAGCACTGCTATAATTGCAGACGAGCAGGATAGCTTGCCGAATCAGGAGAAAATAGAAAAGATAATCAGGGAACAGGAAGAAAAAGAACGGATAAACTGGGAGAGCGCTGTTCCTCTCAACATAAAGCAAAGAGATATTCTTTGTTTTCCTCTGGCTCTCAGTTTTGGCAATATTGATGAGGGTGGAATTGGAAAGCAAAGGGAAGAGGCTCTAAACAGGCTTTTTAGCATTTATCCGGATGAGGTAAAAGGAGCTTCACAGGAGATGATAAAGAGCTCTGAGAAAAACTTAATAGAGCTGATTTCCCGTGCGGAAAAAGGTGAAGAAATTCGTGTTTGGACAAGCGATACGCCTGACGAGGCATGTGGTATTTGCTGGATGATAGAACAGCTAAAGCCTGTAGGCTTTGAAAATCTGAATATCACCTGTGTAAAGCTTCCGGACTTTCATGTTATGCCTGACGGCACTGCTGCGATATATTCAAGCTGGGGAGAGGTTTCTCCTCATCAGTGGGGACATTTGGCTAAGCTTGGGAAAAAGCTTCCTGCTGATTATATGTATGGATTGTCTTTAAGGTGGCAGAAGCTGCAAAAGGAGAATTCTGTACTGAGGGCTGTATTTAATCATCAGCTTGTCAGTGTTTCAGAAAACTTTTATGATGACTTTATTATCAAAGAGATTGATGCTCAGGAAAAGGAGTTTATGGAGGCTCAGGTTATCGGAAATGTTTTGGGTGAATACGCCTTTGGTATAGGGGACGGTCTTATTGCCCTGAGAATAGAAGAGTTTATCAAAAACGGTATGATTGAGACTGTTACCAAGGCGGACAGCGGCGATGTTTCCTATTACAGAATGTTGAGAAAGTGTTATTAAAACCGGAGGTCAGCTATGAAAAAGTGGTACGATGAAGAATATGAATTTGAAATTGAAGTGACAGGCTTTCTACGTGGTGAAAGGACTGAACATTATTGCCGCAATGGTGAAGAGATAGGGGACAAGTACACCTGCACATATGGATGTCCTGTCAATAAGGACGGCTATGGAATTTGTTCAAAAACCATGATGATGCTTTATCCAATTATGGAGGCGGTAAGAAGCGGCGGAGACCTTACAAATATAGGCGGAAGCGGTGAATACTGCAAGGATATTGTTTGTCCTGACGGATGTGTTATGTTCCGTCTTACCGCAAAGAAATTGGGAAACGAAAATTTCTTCAAAGGCAGATTCTTTGAGTAATTAAAAACGATTAAATGAGAAAATCCACATTAGAGCTGCTCTAAAGGTGGCTTTTACTTATTTCATTTTATTCTGATTTCTCCATTCTCTTGGAGAAATTCCGTATATGTTTTTAAATGCTCTTGAGAAGTGGAGGGAGTTGTCATAACCTACGGCTATTCCTATATCGTTTATGGAGAGCTGGGTTAGCTTTAAAAGCTCGGCGGCTTTTGACATTCGGTAGTTCAGCAAAAATTCCTGAGGTGTTTTGCCGACGCCCAGCTTAAAAATTTTTCCGAAATAGCTTCTGTTAAGTCCGCACACAGCGGCGATATCCTCAACACTTATATTGTTTTGATAGTTGTGTTCTACATAGTGTATGGCTTCGTGAATATAGAAATCTCTCAGCTGGCTTCCGCTGGATACTTTAAAGTCTGCGGCAGAACGGATAAGGTAATCAAGAAAAAGATAAAGATGTCCTATAATGTGAAATGGTGAGGAATCTGCATGTTCTATTATGTACTGCATTTCGTTTACCATGTCGTCACGGAGCTCTTTTTTTCTTGCACGGTACACAGGTGAGTTTTGAGTGATTCCTGCGGCTTCAAGCATACCCTTTACACGGAGTCCGTCAAATTCCAGCCACAGGTATTCCCAGGGGATTTCGTTGTCGGCGATATAGGTTGTTATCTGATCGGGAAAAATCATAAAGCCCTGCATACTTTTTATTGAATATGTCTGTGTAATTCCGTCTCTGTCCTGAGCCATTAAGGTGCCAACGCCTGACAGAACATAGTGAAAAAGAAAGTGGTTTCTTGCGGCAGGGCCGAAAGAATGGGAGGGGGAACACTGCTCTCTGCCGAATTGACACAGTCCCAGGTCGATGAAATTTTCAAGAGGAAAAATAGAAAAAATTAGATCACTCATTTAAAACCCCTCCACAAAAGTTGATGTTTTTTATATTATATCACGAAATATACCAAAATGCGATATTATTTTAAAATACAGGGGTAAAAATCGCAAAATGATATAAAACATCATGATTCATGGTATTCAATGATAGCAAAATGGATGATATAATGTATACACACCAGGAAAACAATGAATAGTCGTAAAAAAACATGTGAAAAAGGAGGAAATGTTATGTTTAAACGAAAATTCGCTGTTTTGGCATTGATTGCGGCGCTGATAACAACAAGTTTTGCTGTGGCAGGCTGCTCTTCACAAGGAGGTGAAAACGGAAAGACGGTCATCACAATGCTTCAGTACAAGCCGGAGGCGGTTGCGGCTTTTGAAGAAATTGAGGAACGATTCAACGCAACTCATGACGATATCGAGCTGAGAATCGAATCTCCAAACGAGGCTATGACTGTTCTGAAAACACGTTTGATTAAGGAAGATTATCCTGACATCGTTGGTATTGGCGGAGATATCAACTATTCAAACTTCTTAGACGCTGACTTGTTCATGGATATTTCCGATTTTGAGGGCATAAACGATATAAAGCCGGTATATATGGAAATCGAAAAATCCCTTGAGTTTATTCCGGAGGACGGCGTGTATACACTTCCTTATGTTGCAAACTGTGCGGGTATCCTTTACAACAAGGATATGTTCGAGGAAAACGGCTGGGAAATCCCAACAACATGGAGCGAGTTTACAGCTCTCTGTGAGGAAATTCAGGCATCCGGAATGACTCCTCTGTATTTCGGATTTAAAGATACCTGGACTTGCTTGTCACCTTGGAACTCTCTTGCGGTTTCTTTGTCACCTGCTGATACCTGCGCTCAGGTAAATATGGGAAATACAACATTTACCGAAGAATACTGGGATGTTGCCGAAAAGATGAAGGAGCTTCTCAACTACTGTGAGCCTAATCCATATGCTTACAGCTATAACGACGCATGTACAGCTTTTGCACGTGGCGAGGTTGCTATGTATCCTATAGGAAGCTATGCTGTTCCTCAGATTCTCTCGGTTAACCCGGACATGAACATTGATTCATTTACATTCCCGGCAAATGACAACGAGGAAGATAATATTCTTACTTCCGGTGTGGATTTGCAGTTCTCAATTATGAAGGAATGTAAGAATAAGGAAGCAGCTTATGAGGTTCTTGAGTTCCTTTTTGAGGATGAAAATATCCAGATTTATTTGGATAACCAGAATGCAATTCCCTGCAAAGAGGGCGACTTTACACTTCCGTCTATGCTTGACGGTATGAAGTCTTATATTGAAGAGGGAAGAGTTTCCGACTTCCACGACCATCACTATCCAAGTGAAATGAGTGTTGACGCTATGGTTCAGACATATCTTTTGGACACCAGCGATAACGCAACGGAAACATTCCTTACAAAATTTGATACAGAATGGGTAAGGTACAACAGAGATTTAATAGAGAAAGTTAAAAAATATCAGGAGGGATTACAATGAAAAAGAATAAGAGACTGTCAAAAAAGACCAGAACCTATATTTTGATGGCTCTTCCTGCATTGGTGTTGTTCGCAGTATTCAACACTGTTCCTCTTATCACAGGTTTTGTTTACAGCTTTACAAACTCAAGAGGTTACGGCTCATTTGATTTTGTTGGTTTCAGAAACTTTATAGATCTGTTTCAGGATTCACGTGTAGGTAATTCCTATTTGTTTACTTTTAAATACGCCATTGTTGGAACAATACTTGTAAACGTTATCTCCTTGCTTCTTGCGGTTGGACTTAACAGCAAGATAAAGTTTAAAAATACCCTGAGAGGTATCTACTTTATTCCGAACATTCTCGGCGGTTTGATTGTAGGTTATATTTTCAGCTTTATCTTTACATATATTATTCCGACTCTCGGAACAACTTTGCACATAGGATTTCTTGAAAACAGTATTCTCGCCAGCGAGAGTGCAGCTTGGATCGGCGTTCTTATCGTAGGTGTATGGCAGGCTGTTGCTATGAACACAATTATTTACATCTCAGGACTTCAGGCAATTCCTGCTGATGTTTACGAGGCAAGCGCTATCGACGGCGCAGGCAAGTGGTACACATTCAGAAAGATTACACTTCCTTTGCTTGTTCCGTTTATAACAATCAACTTTATTTTGAGTACTAAAAACATGCTCATGGTATTCGACCAGATCATGTCTTTGACAAAAGGCGGCCCTGCACAGAGCACAGAGTCAATATCCTATCTTATTTACAGAAACGGTATGGATGGCGGACAGTTCGGCTTCCAGTGCGCTAACGCTGTAATGTTCTTCATTGTTATCGTTGTTATTTCTGTAGTTCAGATGAAAATTACAAGCAAAAAGGAGGAGCAACTGTGATGACTAAAACAGCAGACAAGAAAGTTCGCAGATTAAAGGCAAAAACACCCGGAAAATCCAACATTCTTCTTACGGTAATTCTTATACTTGGCTGTATTACGGTTTTGTTCCCGCTTTACATGGCTATAATTATCGCTTTGAAATCTCCTTCCGAGATGACAAACGATATTGCAGGAGCTTTGAGCCTGCCAAGTTCTTTCAGCCTCGATAACTTTGCAGAGGCTATGAGAGTTACAGATTTCTGGCACTCTCTGGCAAACAGCCTTATCATCACCGGTGTTACAATAGTTCTTTCACTGGTTATCCACTCCATGGCAGGTTATGCAATCGGCAAATGCATGATGCGCCACAAGGGTTTCAAGCTCGTTTATTTCTATATAGTAAGCGGTATGTTTGTTCCATTTGCAATTCTTATGATGCCACTTGTTAAAGAGACAGCTATTATGGGAATTGACAACATGTTCGGTGTAATTATTCTTTACGTGGTATTCTACATGCCTATGAATGTTATGCTCTATACCGGTTATCTTAAAAATATACCTCTTGCCATTGAAGAGGCTGCCGAGGTTGACGGCTCTTCTACATGGAGAACATACTGGACAATCATCTTCCCAATGATGAAGCCTATGCACGCGACAGTTGCTGTTTTGACTGCTTTGGGAACATGGAACGATGTTATGACTCCTCTTGTAATTATGTCAGGTTCCGAAACAACCACACTTCCTCTGGCACAGCTCAACTTCCAGACTCAGTTCGGCACCAACTACAATTTGGCTTTTGCTTCTTACATTTTGGCTTTGATTCCGATTTTGATTTTCTACATAATTTGTCAGAAAAAGATTATCGGAGGTATTGCAAACGGCGCCGTGAAAGGATAAAATATTATGGAACTCAACAACAAAATTATGCTTATAACTTATTCTGACAGCATGGGTAAAGACCTGAAAGAACTCCATGAGGTTTTGAATAAGCATTACAAAAACGCCGTAGGCGGCGTGCATATACTTCCGTTCTTCCCGTCATCCGCAGACAGAGGTTTTGCTCCAATGTGCTATGACAAGGTTGACGAGAATTTCGGAACTTTTGAAGACATTGAAAAGCTGGGCAAGGATTATTATCTTATGTTTGACTTTATGGTAAATCACATCTCAGCTCAGTCAGAATATTTTAAGGATTTTTTAAAGAACAAAGATAATTCAGAGTATAAGGATTTCTTTATCTGCTACAAGGATTTCTGGGAAAACGGGGAACCTACCCAGGAACAGGTTGACATGATATACAAGAGAAAGCCGAGAGCTCCGTATATCGAGGCGGAGTTTGCCGACGGAAGCCGTGAAAAAGTATGGTGTACCTTCTGCGAAGAGCAAATTGACCTTGATGTGACCAAGCAAAAGACAAAGGACTTCATTAAAAAGACAATTATTGATATGTGCGGTCACGGAGCTTCTGTTATCAGACTTGACGCATTTGCTTACGCCATTAAAAAGGCTGATACAAACTGCTTCTTTATAGAACCGGATATCTGGGATTTGCTCTATGAAATAGAGGATATAGCAAAAGCTCATCATGCAGAGATTTTGCCTGAAATTCACGAGCATTACACAATCCCGATGAAGATATCAAAGAAGGGCTTCTGGATATATGATTTTGCTTTGCCGGTTCTTGTGCTTCATGCTCTTTACAATCACACAGGAGAGTATCTTAAAAAATGGCTTGAAATGTGTCCTATGAAGCAGTTCACAACTCTTGATACCCACGACGGCATTGGAATCGTTGACGTTAAAGACCTTTTACCGGATGAAGAAATCGACAAAGTCAAGGAACAGATGTACAGCCAGGGAGCAAACGTAAAGAAAATTTACAGCTCTGAAGCTTACAACAACCTTGACATCTATCAGGTAAACACAACTTATTATTCGGCTCTGGGTAATAATGACAAGTCCTATCTTTTGGCGAGAGCTATTCAGTTCTTTGCACCGGGTATTCCTCAGGTTTACTATGTGGGAATGCTTGCAGGCAGCAACGACACCGAGCTTATGGAGAGAACCAAAAACGGCAGAGATATTAACCGTCATTACTACACAGCCGATGAGGTTGAGCAAGAGCAAAACAGAAAAATAGTAAGGGATATTAAAGAGCTTATGGAGCTGAGAAATTCACATCCTGCATTTAATCTTGACGGTGAAATCTCAGTTGAAGCCAATGACGACAAGCTTGTTATTACAAGAAAATACAAGGACAGCAAAATAACATTGGAGGCTGATTTGTCCACTTACGATTTTAATATCCTGTAATTGTGAGGAGTTTATTATGTCAATCAGCGTTAACGAAAAGGAAAAATTTTTTAGCGTAAAAACAGCCAATACCGAGTATCAAATGAAAGTTGACGAATTTGGGGTTTTAAAGCATATATGGTATGGCGAAATTACAAATAAAAATATGGAGTATCTTTTGGACTATCCTAACGTGGGATTTTCCGGCAGTATATACGAGGCTGGTACAAGACAGACCTATTCGCTTGATACATTGCCCCAGGAATATTCCTGCGAGGGTACGGGGGATTACAGAATTTCTTCATTGTCCGTACTCAATAAGGATGGTGACAGCTCGGTTGACTTGAGGTTTAAAGGCTGGGAAGTTAAAAAGGGAAAGTATTCTATCCCGGGACTTCCGGCATCCTATGATAACAGCAACGAAGCAGAAACTCTTGAGATAACTTTGGAGGACAAGGTTTCAAAAATAGAGGTTGTGCTGAAATACGGAGTTTTTGAAAATACCGATATTATCACAAGAAGCGCAGTTATCACCAACAAAGGAGATAACAGTGTATATCTCAAAAATGCTTCAAGCGTTTGTCTTGATATTCCTTTCGGAAACTGGCAGTGGGTACACTTCCAGGGAAGACACGCAATGGAAAGACAGCTTGAGCGTGCGTCACTTATACACGGTGTTCAGGAAAGCTCCAGTAATCGAGGTGCTTCAAGCCACCAGCAAAACCCCGCAATAGTACTTTGTTCAGCTGATTGCACGGAAATTTCAGGAAGCTGTATAGGAGCAATGCTTATGTACAGCGGAAGCTTTAAAGCGAGAGTTCAGCTTGACCAGATCGACCAGGTGAGAATGGTCATGGGAATAAATCCTGAAATGTTTAAATGGAATCTTAAAGCAGGGGAGAGCTTCTACACTCCCGAGGCATTTTTAAGCTTCAGTTCACAGGGCTTTGAAAAGCTCTCCCACTGCTTCCATAAGTTTATCAGAAACAACGTATGCAGAGGCAAGTATAAGCTTGAGTCACGTCCGGTTCTTATAAATAACTGGGAAGCCACTTACTTTGACTTTAACGAAGAGATACTATATAATATAGCCAAGCAGGCTTCTGAGCTTGGAGTTGATATGTTCGTTCTTGACGATGGCTGGTTCGGACAAAGAAACGGCGAAACAGCCGGACTTGGTGATTGGTTTGTAAACGAGGAAAAACTCAGCGGTTCTTTGAAAAAGTTTGTTGATAAGGTAAAAGCCATGGGAATGAAATTCGGCCTTTGGTTTGAACCTGAAATGGTTTCAGAGGACAGCGACCTTTACAGAAATCATCCGGACTGGGCTATTAAAATTCCTGACAGAGCGCCTGTAAGAAGTCGTTGTCAGCTTGTGCTTGATATGTCGAGAAAAGATGTTCAGGATTATATATACGAAGCTGTAAGCAATGTTTTGAAATCTGCCGATATATCCTATGTGAAATGGGATATGAACCGCAGTATTTCGGATTGGTTCAGCCATGGTCTTAATTCTGAGAATATGGGGGAAATGCCTCACAGATATGTTTTAGGCGTTTATTCTCTCCTTGAAAGACTTACCTCTTCATTCCCTGATGTGTTGTTTGAAGGCTGCTGCGGAGGCGGCGGACGATTTGACGCAGGTATGCTCTATTATTGCCCGCAGATTTGGTGCAGCGACGATACTGATGCTTATGAAAGAACAAAAATACAGTACGGCACATCCTTTTTCTATCCGATTTCTGCCGTGGGTTCTCACGTGTCTACAGTGCCTAACCACCAGACCGGAAGAATTACACCTATTGAAACCAGAGCGGTTACCGCTATGGCAGGAAGCTTCGGTTATGAGCTGGATTTGAATACACTCAGCTCTGAGGAAAAGGAAAGTGTTAAAAATCAAATAAAGCGTTTCAAAGAATATCAGCCTCTTATCCACAATGGTGAATACTACAGACTGAGCAATCCTATGGAGGATGAGTACGCCGCATGGGAATTTGTTTCAGAGGATAAATCCGAAGCTCTTATTCACGGAATGGTATTTTTCACAAAGCCGAATTTTGTGAGATATCTTATAAAGCCGAGAGGCCTTGATGAAAACGCAGAATATGTAATCAACAACGGCAGTGAAACATACACCGGCAAGGCTCTTATGAGCGGCGGCGTGCTTGTTCCAAAAACCTCAGGAGATTACAGCCCTATTGAAATGCACATTGCCAAACTACTTTCCTGATGTATCATTGACTTGATAAATATGACTTCTGAAACATTATGCAAAGCTGATTTTATAAGGAGAAAAAATTACTATGCTTAAAGTAGGTATTAAACTTTACGGGGTTGAAGAAGTTAAAAAGTTTGTCAACACAATTTCACAATATGAATTTGATTTCGATTTGACATCGGGACGTTATATAATAGATGCTAAATCCATGATCGGTATTTTCAGCCTTGACCTGAAAAACGATCTCACACTTGTTATTCACTGCGATGATAAAGCGGTGCTTGATGAGGTTCTCGGAAAGCTTGATGAATTTATCATAAAGTAAACGGATAACATTTTAACTTATTCATTAAAACAGACTTCTATCTCACTTTTTTAAATTTGAAATAATGCACACAAAAACCGCCTGTAGGAACAGCCACACCTACAGGCGGTTTTAAGATTTTTAAGACTATAAATATTATTTGCCTTTTACATACTTTGCTTTCATCATTTTTGTATTTACTATGTTTAAAAAATCGGCGGTTTCATCTGTGCTCATAGAGGATTTATCCATTATTATCATGGAATTCTGTTTTGTAAACATGGTGAAATAATTTGAAGTTTCCACAACTCTTGAAATTATCTGATAATTTATAGGGAGGGTTCCGTTGGTTGCTGAATTTGCAACAATCATTTTGTCGTCTAAAAATTCCACGGTTCCATCCACCTTTTCAGTGCCGTAAAGCTCCCTTATATTCTTTAAATTCTTTTTTACAAGAAGGTTTTCAAAGAATATTATCTCGAAAAATAAAACAAATGCGATAACAAGTATTATTGCAGCCTGAAAATATACCTTAACTGCAAAAAGAATAATAGCCAATATAAAAAATACAATGGCGGAAACAATACATGTTGTTTTTAATTTCCTGCTTAAAATGTGTTTTTTTACCTCTCTTAAAGAGTTTATGTCTATAATTGTATGTAATTTCATTTGAACCTCCATATTATTAAGCCTTTGCAAAAGCGACGCAGAACACGTCCTTGGCTCCGGCTTTTTCTAAAACTTTACAGCACTCGCTGAGGGTTGAGCCGGTGGTTAAAACATCGTCGCACAGCAGTATGGTTTTACCCTTGATAAAATCCAGTGATTTGCTGTCGGCACGAAATGTATTTTTTATGGTTTTTATTCTTTCGTCCCTGTTGAGCTTGTGCTGGGGTTTGTTGTACTCTGTCTTTATCAAAAGATTTTTCATAGGAAGTGACAGATTTTTGGCTATTGAGGAAGCCAAAAGCTTTGAATGATTGTAAAGGGATTTCCTCTTTCTTTTTCTGTGCATGGGGACAAAGGTCACCACGTCAAAGCTGTAATCCGAAAAGCTTTCCTTTATGGCGTCGGTCATATATTTCCCCATAGCCCAGGAAATCTGTCCGCAGCTGTTGAATTTTAGTTTCAGAACTGCCTGTTTCGGTAGACCGCTATATCTAAATGGTGATGTGCAAAGCCAGCGGTTTCCTATAAAATATTTTCCCGTCTGAATTTTTATTTTTGGCCGGCAGTTATCGCAGCAGGTGACAAAGGGCTGTGACACATTTCCGCAGAAGGGACAGCGGCTGGGATAGAAAAAGGACAAAAGATAGGAGAGAGGTTTTGAAAATTTCATAATTATCCCTCCTTAAAGTTTTGTATACCTTATTATATCACAAAATAATGTTTAATAAAATAAAAAAACCTGCCTTTTCAGACAGGTTTTTGGCTGGGCTAGCTGGATTCGGACCAGCGAGATGACGGAGTCAAAGTCCGTTGCCTTACCGCTTGGCTATAGCCCAATATTCAAATTAACCCCCGATTTGGTACATCGGGGGTTATTGGTGACCCATCGGAGATTCGAACTCCGGACACCTTGATTAAAAGTCAAGTGCTCTGCCAACTGAGCTAATGAGTCAAATGGGGTGGATAGTCGGATTCGAACCGACGGTCTCCAGTGCCACAAACTGGCGCTTTAACCAACTAAGCTATACCCACCATATGGCGCGCCAAAAGGGACTCGAACCCCTGACCTACTGCTTAGAAGGCAGTTGCTCTATCCAGCTGAGCTATTGGCGCATTGGTTATTGACACGCTGTTGCGTTGTCAGCTTGTACATTATACCGCACCTATATGCATTTGTCAATACCTTTTTGGAAAAAATATTGTTTTTTACGGGAAATAGCTTAATATTAGTATTCCCGGAATGTTTTTATTATTCCGGGAATAAAATTTTATTTATTTTTTACAAGGTCAAGGCTCTACAAAGGGAACTCCAAGGTAAAGGGCGATACCTTCGGCGAGATTTTTTCCTATTTCGTTTATATTGTCACGTATCCACTGGGCTTGGGTTGGATTGTCGTGGTAAGCTACTTCCGCAAGTACAGCAGGCGCTTTGGTGCGCTTTACCTCCGCCAGTGTTGTGGTGGGGATTATCTCCACGTTGGAGGGGTTGGGATATATTTTTTTGTAATTCTCGGAAATGACCGTCGCCGCTTCCTTGCCTTTACTGCTGGTGGGGTAAAAATAAAAATCAGCACCGCTGAGCTTGCCGGCGAGATTTTCCGGCGCAGCGTTGGAATGTATGGCGAAGTGTAAATCATAGTTGCCTTTGTTGGACTGCTCAATGGCTTGGGTGAGGGTTTGCTCAGGGGAGTTTCTGTCAAACTCAATATTGCTTGCCCTCAGGTAAGGTTCCATTGCGTCGGCTATCAAATTCATGTAGTATTCTTCGTTTCCTCCGTCCACATAGGGGTTCCATTCCTGGAGAGAGGGGCTTAAAAATATTTTGGGCATAGAAATTCTTCCTTTCATAAACATAAAATAAACGGCGCAAAGTGATGCCGTCAGAAAATATATAAAAATCTTTTTGGCAAGCTTTTTGTTTAATACTATGTTGATTTTCATTTTTCAAGACCAATTCTTTTCAGTATCTCTTCTGCTGAGTTTTCCGGCGTCACTATGTATCTGCCTAAGCCGTACAGGCTGTCACTGTCAGATGTTATTGTGTTCAGTTTTTCCGTACATATGAGGGATGCGGAAAAACCAAGCTCTTTTACAAGCTGCTGTGAATAGTCGTCAAAAGCTCCGTAGGGATATGTAAAACAGACTGGATAAAATCCCAGATTTTCATAAATCAGTTCTTGAGCTTTTGAGATATCTTCTCCTACTGTGTTTTTATAGCTTTCATAACTTTCACCGGGAAGCTTTGAAATCCCTTTTCTGCCTTTCAGAGAATGTAAATTAAATGTGTGGTTTTCCACAGAGAAAGTTCCATCTTCTATGGCGTTTTTAAGCTCTTCCCAGCCTGCGCAGCCGTAAACAGGGGATATTGAGTCTGTATTTGAATATTCGGCTGTACAGCTCACTATGGGGGAAATCACGGCGGTGTAACCGTATTTTTTAAGTATGGGACTTCCGTAAAGTATGTTGTTGTAGTAGCCGTCATCAAATGTAATCATTATAGGCCTTGGGGGCAGGGGAGTTCCGTTTTTAACAAAGGCTATAAGCTCTTTAAAAGTGACAGATGTATATCCGTTGTTTTTAAGGTACTTCATATCTCTTTCAAAATCATCCGGGGATATTACATATGTACCCTGAGATTTGCTGTCCTTTTGCAGGGAATGATACATAAGTATTGGAAGCGAGACTTCTTTTTCCGTGTTTTCTTTTGACGTAAATATAAAACCGCACATGGTTAAAATTAAAGAAAAAAATGTAAGTACGGCTATAAGTATACCTGCCGGCTTTAATCTAATATTTGCGTACAAACTGCATCACCTTTTTTCAGATATTATATGTATATTTTTGAAAATTAAAAAATATTACAAAAAAGTCTTTACAAATCAATTCCGATGTGGTATGATAAATTCAACAAATTCAGTAATAATTATTGATTTGAGGTGATTTTATCAGGCGGTTAAATTTCAGCAGTAAAAGACTTGCTATTTACAATGTTATCTGTAGTACAGACTGCCATCCCAGCGCAAGGTGGGTCTATGACAATCTTAAAGATGACCGCCCTGATCTGAGTTTGGGAACAGTTTACAGAAATATCAGCCTGTTCAAAGAACAGGGTATAGTTAAGTACGTGGCAACTGTTGACGGTGAAGAGAGAATAGACGGTCGCACAGACCCACATGCTCACTTTGTCTGCAACAGATGCGGAAGAATTTACGATGTAGAGGATAACGAACCGACTGCGGCTGAAACTGCCCTTATTGGGGACGGATTCAATGTAGAAAGCAAAAGCGTCACCTACTACGGTGTATGCGATAAATGTAAATAAGCGGCTGGTTTGATATCAATAAATTTATTAAAACAAAAAATTAACGAAATTTAGGAGGATTTATATTATGGCAAAATGGGTTTGCAACGTATGCGGTTATATTCACGAAGGTCCAGAGGCTCCGGAGGTATGTCCTCAGTGCAAAGCTCCTGCATCAAAGTTCACACAGGTTCAGGAAGGCGCTACATATGCAACTGAGCACGTTGTAGGTATCGCACAGGGCGCTTCTGAGGATATCATGGAAGATCTCAGAGCTAACTTCAACGGCGAGTGCGCAGAGGTTGGTATGTATCTTGCAATGTCAAGAGTTGCTGAGAGAGAGGGCTATCCGGAAGTTGCTGAGGCTTTCAAGAGATACGCATTTGAAGAGGCAGAGCATGCAGCAAAGTTTGCAGAGCTCCTCGGCGAAGTTCTCACAGACAGCACAAAGAAGAACCTGGAGATGAGAGCAGAGGCAGAGGCTGGCGCTTGCATGGGCAAGTTCGACCTCGCTAAGAGAGCTAAGGCTGCTGACCTCGACGCTATTCACGACACAGTTCACGAGATGGCTAAGGATGAAGCTCGTCACGGCTGCGGTTTCGCAGGTCTCCTCAAGAGATATTTCTAATTAAAAAATATAGCTTGGCATATAGCCAATAAAAAAGAAGCTGTTGTAAAGTTAATCCTTTACAACAGCTTCTTTGCATTTCAGGGAAGTTGGGACAAAAATCAAGTTAATTATTATCAACGATAACAGACCGTGGATTGAGTCTTATATTGTTTAATGTTTTTCTTAGCACTTAAAAACCTGTGTGATAAAATATTTAATAATATGTTATAAAAAATAAGTGCCAAAAGGTTGGCGTACATCAACTCCCCTGTCACATTGATTATATCACATATTTATAAAAATGTCTACTATCATAGACAATTATTGTGCATTTTCTGCTTACACTAATCCCAAGGGAGGTTGTCATTGATGATAGAATTTAATAAATATGCGGTAGGTGTGGTAATTCGCCGTCTTAGAAAAGAGCGGAAATTATCACAGGAGGTTTTAAGCGGCCTTGCAGGTCTTGCCAGAAGCCATTTGGCAATGATAGAAAGCGGAAACAAAAAAGCAAATCTTGAAACTATCTGGAAAATAGCAAATGCTTTGGGGATTACACCACACGAGCTTGTAAATCTTATTGAGGAAGAAATTTCAAACGGACATAATCAGGATATTGGTTTAGAATATAAATAATTACAAAGATACAAAATTTAATTTTATGAAAAAATTTTTAAAAGCGGTGCGTTTTTGTCTACGATAGTTGACAAAAACGCACCGCTGTGTTATAATACGGTTAATAAAAAGATTGTAATTTTTAATCTTTTTATTAAATAATAAAAGGGAAGGAGGCTCTATTTATGGGTTTCATGGCATGGGGCGTTGGATATCTTGTTCTCAATGTTGTAACAAAATGTGCAGGTTGGTGGTAATCTGCAATAGTGTGGTATAATGTATTATATGTCTAAAATAATCAGCCTTTAGTATGATATTAAGAACATACATTATTATCATTGAGACAAAAAGAAACGAGCGATGGCTTTTTGGTTGTCGCTCGTTTTTCTTTAGTTGATAAAATATTTATTGGTGTTTTTTATCTTTTTCATCGTCCTTGGGCAAAAGGAAATTTTCGCTGCGGCTTCCCTTATTGAAAATATAGAAAACATCTGCGCCAAGCATTATAATTCCTCCGAAAAACAGCAGGTGGATTTTTAAAAGTCCTCCTGTTATCATTACGGCTATGGACAAAGCGGCGAAAAGGGAAGCGAATCCGAAAAGTCTGGAAAGCTTTTTAACGTTGGTTCGTTTTTTCATCTCATCAGAAAGCAGGCGGTATTTAGGTATAAGAAAATTGCATTTTCCGCTTAGATACATAAGTCCCAGTACAGCAAATATACAGATAAGTATTATTTCTACAATAACATCATTAAGTCCCATAAAATCCTCCGTTACGGTAATTTTTATCATTATATCATGTAGTTATTTTAAATGTAAACGCCTTTTTCCCTTTAATACGATAGTTTTCCGTGTTATA
Source organism: Anaeromassilibacillus sp. An172 (assembly GCF_002160515.1). Classification (GTDB taxonomy): domain Bacteria; phylum Bacillota; class Clostridia; order Oscillospirales; family Acutalibacteraceae; genus Limousia; species Limousia pullorum. The sequence goes on from NZ_NFKS01000026.1 coordinate 38,054, forward strand.
ATGTTAAAAAACATGAAGAAACGGAAAGGATGATGCATTGTGAAAGCTTTGATTACCGGAGCAAGTTCTGGAATGGGCAGGGATATGGCTTTTTATCTTGCTTCATTGGGATATGATGTTATACTTGTTGCAAGACGTGAACAGCGCCTAAAAGAAATTGCCAAAGAAATCAACAGCAAGGACGGGGGACAGGCATTCTATGTGGAATGTGATTTGTCCAAAAGAAAAGAGTGCGTAAGACTTTACAAGCTCGTAAAAGGTGAGAAAATAGACCTGCTTATAAACAACGCAGGTTTCGGATATCACGGATATTTTTCTGAGATACCTCTTTCAAAGGAGCTTGAGATGATTGAAACAAACATTGCCGCTGTGCATATTCTTACAAAGCTTTTCTTAAAGGATATGATGAAAAGAAACAGAGGTCAGATTTTGAATGTTGCATCCTCTGCGGGATTTCTCCCGGGACCTATGCTGAATACATACTATGCCACTAAAAATTATGTTTTGAGATTTTCAGAGGGAATTTACGAGGAATTAAGACGACAGGGCAGTGCTGTTAAAATCAGCGTACTTTGTCCCGGCCCTGTAAAGACAGAATTTGACAAGGTTGCCCATGTGAATTTCAGCCTCAGCGGCATGAAAAGTGAGGCTGTGGCAAAGTATGCAATTGACCAGACACTTAAAGGAAAGCTTGTGATAATTCCGGGAATTACAATGAAGGTCGGATTATTTTTCAGAAGATTTGTAAGTGAAAAAATCCTGCTTAAGGCTTCTTATAATATTCAAAAAAGAAAAAGCTAAACTTCCATCGGAAATAATCACAGAATATTAGCGTTTTTCATGTATTACGCTGAATATTTATTCAAAAATTCTCTTTTTCTATTGACAACTGTGACGTAAAAGTGTAAATTATAACGTAGACATTTTATTTGTCTGAATATAAAAAGTAGATATAATAAGTTTGGGGGACTAACAAAATGAAGAAAGTTATTTCTATCGTTCTCGCAGTTGTTATGTGCTTGAGCCTTGCAGCATGCGGAGGAAATTCTGCTCCTGAAAACACTGTAAACAGCAAGGAAGATCTTGCAGGAAAGACAATCGGTGTTCAGATCGGAACAACAGGCGACACAGTTGTTGCAGCTGACTATGCAGCAAACGAGGGCGCAACAGTTTCACAGTTCAACAGCGGTATCCTCGCTGTTCAGGCTTTGAAGCAGGGCAAGGTAGACTGCGTTATTATCGACGAAGAGCCTGCAAAGAACTATGTTGCTTCTAATGACGGCATTAAGATTTTGGAAGATACTTTTGAGCCGGAAGATTACGCTATCTGCGTAAAGAAGGGCAACACAGAGCTTCTCGACAAGTTCAACACTGCTTTGGCAGAGCTTGAGGCTGACGGAACTCTCCAGAAGATTAAGGACAACTACATCGGCGATAACGCTGGTAAAACACCTTATGAAACTCCAGAAGGAACAGAGTATCCTAACGGCAAATTGGTAATGGCTACAAACGCTACATTCCCACCATATGAGTTCATCCAGGACAACAAGGTTGTAGGTATTGACGCTGATATCGCAAAGGCTATCTGCGACAAGCTTGGATATGAGCTTGAAATCCTTGACATGGAATTTGAGGGAATCATCGCAGCTGTTGATTCAGGTAAGGCTGACTTCGGCGCAGCAGGTATGACTGTTACTGAGGAAAGACTTGAGAGCGTTGATTTTACAAACACATATACAACATCAAAGAACGTAATCATCGTTAGAGAGTGATTTAAAAATTTCATATCTTTCTAATGACAGATGTGTAAATCTAAGAGGCTGTCGTTTCGGCAGTCTCTTTTTTTTAAAGGTTTTATATTCGGACGATTTTTTAATTAAAGGAAAAGGGTGAGATGATTGAATTTTTTTGATTCCATCGGCGCATGGTGGCAAGACAGTGTCGTTGACCCGTTTGTAGCAACCTTCATCACACAGGACAGATACAAGATGATTCTTGAGGGTTTGGGAAACACACTTTTAATCACTTTGTTTGCTGCTATAATCGGTATTGCTTTGGGCTTTATTATAGCTGCTGTAAGAACAACACACGACTTGAGAAAGGAAGAGCTTACAAAGAAAAAGGGTTTGGGAAGCTTTTTGCTTAAATTCTTTAACGGAGTTTGCAAGCTCTATCTTACAATTTTCAGAGGAACTCCTATTGTTGTTCAGCTTTTGATTTTGTACTTTATAATACTTACCAGCGTGGTAAACGCTTTGGCGGTTGCTATTGTTGGTTTCGGTCTTAACTCAGCTGCATATGTTGCAGAGATTTTCCGTTCCGGTATCATGTCAATCGACCGTGGACAAAATGAAGCCGGAAGAAGCTTGGGACTTAATTATTTCCAGACAATGATATTTATCATACTTCCTCAGGCAATTAAAAACGTTTTGCCTGCTCTTCTCAACGAGTTTATAGCTTTGCTCAAGGAAACATCAGTTGTAGGTTACATTGCAGGTACAGACCTTACAAGAGCGGCTATGAAGATTCAGACCGCAACTTACGAGCCTTTCTTCCCATATATCAGTATTGCGGTTATTTACCTTGTGATAGTTATTATCCTCACAAAGCTTGTGGGAATAGTTGAAAGGAGGCTGCGTAAGAGTGAGCACTGATGCATTGATTACAGTAAAAGACCTTGTAAAAAGCTACGGACAGCTTCACGCATTGAACGGAGTAAGCACAGAGATTAAAAAGGGCGAGGTTGTAGTAATTATCGGCCCGTCCGGTTCAGGTAAATCTACATTTCTGCGCTCCTTAAACCTTTTGGAGGTTCCCTCATCAGGACAGATTATTTTTGAGGGCGCAGACATAACAGACCCAAAGGTTGATATCAACAAGCACAGACAGAAAATGGGAATGGTTTTCCAGCAGTTCAATCTTTTCCCTCATCTTACAATACTTAAAAATATGACATTAGCTCCTATGAAGCTTTTAAAGAAGAGCAAGGCTGAGGCAGAGGCCAAGGCAATGGAGCTTCTCAAAAGAGTAGGTCTTGAGGACAGAGCAAACGCTTATCCTTCACAGCTTTCCGGCGGTCAGAAGCAGAGAATAGCTATCGTCCGTGCATTGTGCATGGAGCCGGACGTAATGCTTTTTGACGAGCCTACATCAGCTCTTGACCCTGAAATGGTTGGAGAGGTTTTGGACGTTATGAAAGCCCTTGCAAAATCCGGAATGACAATGATAATTGTTACCCACGAAATGGGCTTTGCAAAGGAAGCGGCAACAAGGGTTATCTTTATGGACCAGGGAAAAATGATAGAGGAAAACACACCTCAGGAGTTTTTCACAAACCCGAAAACCGACAGATGCAAAAACTTCCTCAACAGCATTTTGTAATTTTAATAGTTTATTTTCGGCAGAACCCTGTTTTCGGGGTTCTGCTTTTTCATTTATATCTTTTATAATTGACTTTGTTTATTAAGGTGCTATAATAGAATTAAAAGCAAATTCTAAATGAGGAGGAATAATAAGTGAAAAATCTATTAAAAAAAGGATTGCTTTTATTTTTGGTTTTTTCATTGATTGTAAGCGCATTGCCTGTGACAGCTGCTGCGGCAGATGATTTCCCCGATAATGCCCTTATAATTGTGGGCGGAAAAACAGTAACAAAGGATATGGGTCTTTCCGATGTTAAGAAGCTTTTCGGAGAGCCTAAGCTTGAAACCGTGTCTCCTTTCGGAGGAAAGGCATGTACTTTCTATGGTGATAACTACAGTGATTATCTCTATATAGAAACAAATGCTCAGGACGGAATAGCAGCTTTCGGAAGTATTTCCGAGGGTTACAGAACTCCCAAGTACAGCTTTGGGGATAAGGATGACTATTATGTTTCAGGCACAAGGATGACCGACGACAATGAGAATATTCTGGGTTATATTGGATATTATTATCCGAATATAGATTTGTCACAGCAGGCATATCAGGATAAGTTTTTCTCTGATATTGATAAGTATGACACAGCTTTGTGCCGCCATTCTGTTTTGATGTTCAACGGAGTTTCAAAGCTGTACGGCTATGATACACCGGTGGTATTTGATGAAAATACATATGCTTATAATCTTCAGCTTGCGGAAAACGGAAGCGATTTGATTGAGTATGCGGAAAATACAGGAAAAGAAGGATATGTAAAATACAGTGTAATGGGAATGTCAGGCCCTTACAGAAGCTTTTTTAATCCCCTTGATTTTGCAAGAGGAGCAAGAAGATACAAGGTTCCGGATAATATAAATAATGCCGCATTTATATTCTATCTTAAAGACGACACAGCTTATTATGTGACAGGATATGTAAATCCTGATATGTTTGATTTAACAGAAGTGGAATATACCGATGAGGAAAAAGAAACAATAAGCAAAATGCACGATATATATGTTGAATCAGTTGAGCTGTACAACTCCGGTGTAAGTAATTATTATGTGGAGCAGCCATCCTATGATACTCTGCCAATAACAGCGGGAAAGATAAACGAAAACGTGCTTAAAGGTGCTGTGTTGTTCTTAAACTGCATAAGAGTGGGAGCCGGACTTAGTGAGCTTCAGATGGATGAAGAACTTTGTCAGGGAGCACAGGCAAAAGCAACATATACCGCTTATCTTTCCAGAAACGGCATTTCAAACCCGTCGCCTCACAATCCGCCTAAGGTTGAGGGCATAAGCGACGAGTTTTATGAGCTTTGTCAACTTGGTTATGGCGAGAACCTTTTCTGGGGAGAGGCTTTGTCAAGTATTTATAAGGCTTTGGATGATTCCGCAGGCGACCCGATAAATGCAGGCCACCGCTATAATCTTCTTGACCCCAGTTACACAAATATAGGAATTGGAACATCTACTTCAAACAGTATGTCCTCTCAGGGCGTTCACAAGTTTTCCGGAAATCAGAAATCCGATGTGGATTTGATAAGCTGGCCGTCAAAGGGCGTCACACCAGTAGGCGCATTTTACAGGGATACATTTAACTGGACTACAGTATTTTATTCTGATTACAGCCTTACTGACAGCTCTTCTGTTAATGTAAAGCATCTCAACACAGGAAGAGAGTGGAATTTTAGTGACAGCGAGGAAAATACAAACTCTCACTATTTCTACAGAACAGGTTCTCAGATGAGCTTTTATGACTCAGGTCTGTCGGTTTCAGAGGGTGACGTTTATCTTGTTACTTTGAAAAATGTGAAGGATAAGGCTACAGGAGAGATTGTAGATTATTCCTACCGTTCTGTTATTGCAGATGTGTATTCAGAGGGCGGAAAAAGCGAAATTACATCAATTAAGCTTGATAAAAACAGTGCTGACATGGCAGTTGGTGAAACCTTAAAGCTTGGTGCGGCATTACAGCCTACAGCGCCGAAAAACGCTATGGTTTATTGGAGCACATCTGACGAAACAGTTGCCAAGGTAAGCCCAAACGGTGTGGTAACTGCTTTGAAAGACGGCACAGTCACAATAACCGCAATGTCAGAGGACGGAGGGCTTAAGGATACCTGCGTTATAACTGTTGGAAAGAAAGAAGAAACTCTTATGGGTGATGTAAATCTTGACGGTGTTCTTTCCATAGCAGACGCCACAATGGTTCAAAGCTATCTGGCGCAAAGCGTAAGCTTTAATGACAAACAGATTGCGGCTGCTGATTTTAACAACGACGGTTCTATAAGTGTTGCGGATGTAACTGCAATTCAAACTGCTATAGCAAATAGCTAATTCTATAAAAACAGGGCTGTGCATTTGCACAGCCCTCAGCCTGTCGAAAAAGCTCAGCTTTCGCTGGGCTTTTTTCGATAAAAGTGGTAAAATAGAAGCAGGTGATAAAAATGATAGAGAAAAACAGAAAAAACAGAGAGCAA
>NZ_NFKS01000027.1 GCF_002160515.1 Anaeromassilibacillus sp. An172
GCTTTTATACAACTCATTTTTAACAACATCCATCTTTTGAGTTCTATTTAAGCTTTTTAATTATATCAAATTTAAAATAAAAGTCCTTAAAAGTTGTTATTTGACAATTTTTCCGTCTTTGTCTTTAAATTCTCCCACTATCAGCAAAAGTAAATCGGAAAGCCAGCCAAGGAAGAAAAAACCACCTGTTAAAAACATCAAAAACCGGATTTAACTCTTCCTACATACATTCGATGAATTCCGGCAATTCCAAAGAAAAACCAGAGGAACAAAGCCACCCAACGGCTGGGCAGTTTTCTGATTGTTTGGGCAAGAAATTAAATTGACACTAAACCTTTTTCTGTAATTTCAGTTCTTCTCGGATTTTCATGAGGATTTTTCCGAGGAGATTGTTTCCTTTGCCTGTCCTTGTATCAACGCCCCAGCAGGTATCTCCCCAGGTATTGCCTTCGATTATTGGAATTTCTCCGGTGGTGAGGAGTTTTTCTGCGATATCCGGATTTTGTAGAAATTTTGCACGTACAATTTCTTCCATGATCTCGGCTTTTACATCCTCCCAATCCGGTCTTAACTGCACCTGACGCCCCAGGCGTTTGGATTTATTGGAAGGGAGATTTATAAATTGCATTTTTTCCTCTTTTGTAAGGCATTTTTGTGCTTGGAATGCGGCTTCGGCGTTGAGAAAATGCAATCCCTTGTAATCAAGCTCAGACGGATAGAAGTTGCTGAGAAAATCGTATTCCTCACGGAAACGGTCGATGACTTTCGGAATTTTTCCGTTCTTTTTCAACAATTCCCAAACATCCTTTGTTACCATTCCTTTTGCAGATAAATCATAGCTGCGCAGCTTTTCTCTGAAAGCCGATGAGCTTATTGTGTCGAGCCAATCGGGAACGGTAAACACTGTGAAGGCGTCTTTATGAGCTGACAGGAAGGGATGATTTGAAATCACTGTTTCCGGCATTTCTCCTTGACGTTTTGCCACCATAATGCCGAATCTTTCTACAAACTCTTTGATACGGTGCCAGCGGGGGATAATATGGAGTTTATCACTGCCGGCAAGAAAAAGCACCTGACTTTCAGGATATTTTTCTTGTATTTTTTCCAGTGTTTCATAAGTAAAGCTTCTTTCGCCTTTTTGACGCTGAAGCTCACAGCTATCTACTGCCAAGCGTTTATCTCCGGAGCACATACTATTGAGAAGCTCTATGCGAAGTTCATCCGGCAAGGTTTCTTCCTTATGTCCTGTCTTAGCAAGCTTTTTTTCCACATACCAGAACGGTGTGGGAACAAATAATCCGAGCTGTGCCCCTGCTGCATCAACAGCGGCTTTCATAAGAGCTAAATGGGCGGTTGTAGGCGGATTAAACGAACCGCCCAGCACCACGATTTTTGATTGATTTTCTTTATTGTAATTTGAAAAGCCGCAAGAGGATATTACTTTTGTTTCCATTTTGACAGCCTCCTTTCTATATAAAATAAATAATAAACTAATTTTTAAATTCAACTATACGTTGTGTGTTTTTGTAACAGGATACTGTTACTTCATCGGTTTCTTTAAGATTATTATAGTCGTTTCCTGAGATTCTAAAGCGGTATGCTGTGCCGTTTGAATCTAATCCACGGAGATAATAATGCTGTCTCCAGATAAATTTTATTGATGGACTGCGGTCTATACTGCAATTATATAATGTAATGGTTTCAGTGCCTGCTATTATATCCTTAAATATATCGGCGGATTTAAAGACGGCTACAAAACATAATATAATGAATACGAATATAACCAGTATGGATTTTAAATATTTTTTTGATTTAAAGACGGAGGGCAAGGATTTTCCTATAGCCACTGCCAAAATAATCATAAGTAAAACGGTAAAAAATTCCTTGAGCAAAACTAATTGCCCAGTTTCAGGAATAAAAATACTGGAAAGTAAACATACAACCGTAATAAATAAAATTATTATATAAAACAATTTTTTCTTTGTCATTTTTTCACCTGCAAATATTTTCATATATTATATATCTTTGAAACGATTGTATCATAGGTGATAATGCCGGTCAACTATAACAGGTTGCTTTTACTGTAATTTCCATTGACGTGTAATTTTTCTAACTGTAAAATAAAAATTGATATTGCTTTGTGTTTGAAAATAATTGTACTTGTGTTCCAATAAAAGTTAATGCATAATTTATTTATAGGTTAGTTTATACAAGGGTGATGGGTTTGGATAATAATTATGACGTATTTTCAGGGCTGGAATTGCTCTATAATTCTACAGGATGCTATGTGTCTGTATATGACAAAGAGAGCAAAGATTTTGTATGGAGCTGTTCTGAAGAATTTAATGTATTTTTCCGTGAGGCCATAGACAGACCATATGTAATATTTAACGATTCGCCGACAACATTTTTTATAAACAGCTTTGAGCTTGTGGGAGGATTTAACTATTCAAAAGACGGAAAAACATATACGGTTATAGTAGGTCCTGCATTCGTAACGGACCCGTTTTCGGATTTACGTATTATAGGAAAAACATTGTATTTTGTAACGGGCGGCGACACACAGAAGCTTAAAAATTATCTTTATGTTTCAAAGATAACGGATAAAAAAGGTTTTAATGCTGACTTACTTATGTGTTACTATTTGCACACAGGAAAGAAAATCTCCAAGAGTGTGGAAGAAAGCACTGTAGTTGTGGATATTAACAAAGACATAATTCAAAAGTTGTTTGACATGAGAGAAGAAGAGAAAAAGGATTATTTTTCTTTTGAAAGACAAGAGCTTTTACTGTCTGCCATATCTTCAGGAAATCTGGAGAACACGAAAAAGCTTTGTACTTCTTTTTTGAATTTCTCTGCTTTTAAAAGGTGTGAAGACAATCTGATGTCAAGTAAGTTTCGTTTTATAGCTGCTATGCTTCTTGTGAACAGGCAAGCTGTTATATTTGGAGTAGACGAAACAAAAGCTGCCGCCATATACAAGGAGTTTTGCAGAAAAGTATATGCTTCGGAAAGAGAATGGGAAATAAAGGAAATCTTTTTGAAAGTGGCAATGGAATATACAAAAAGCATAAGCGAGTCACAAATATACAAGGTCAATATTCATGATGTTAATCCGGTGGTTATAAAAGCTGTAAACTATATAAGCCAGCATTTGCATAAGGATTTAACCGTTGCAGAGATATGCTGTTATTGCGGTGTAAGCGAATCTTATTTGCGTGTACGTTTCAAGCATGATATCGGAAAGAGTATAGTAGAATATGTTACTGAACAAAAAATTGAAGAAGCAAAAATGCTTTTAAAATATACCAATTACAGTCTTTTGGAAATATCTGAATATTTGTCTTTTTCCTCTCAGAGTTATTTCACTACAGTGTTTAGAAAAAATTGTGGACAAACACCGACAGAGTATAGAAATCTCTTAAAAAATAGTCGAAATTCAAAATAGCAAATTGAAAATTGAAAGAAGCATAGCTGCTTGTATGTTAGAATAAACGTACAGGCAGCTTTTATTTTACGGATGAATTTAAAAGCAATAGAGTTTGAAGAATTATTCTTTAAACTTGTTAAAAGGATAATATATAAAAAGAAAAGAGGGATGGTTTTTAATTGTCTATTTAAAACAAATCTGTAAGTGAAGAGGTGATTTTGAGTTTACTATTATAGGTTGAAAGAAGTAAAAGGAACATTTTAATGTATTGGAGGTTAAAAAAATGAAACGAATAGTAAACAGAGGTCTTGCTGTTCTGTTGTCGGTTATTATGCTTGTAGGAATAATCCCTGCCGGTATATCATCGGCAGCTGCGGCAGATACCGGCAAATGGAAATTTGCTGAATGGCCTACAGGAGCTCCTGTAGAAGCTCAGGACGGCTGGATAACACCGGACGAGGACGGAAACGGATTTGTCCTTGATTTTGAAAAAGTTATAGCTGACAGAACTGACGGAGGAGACAGCACAAGCATAGTTTTGTACGACTCTGAAGCAGAGCCTTATAAAAACAGCATATTAGAATTCGACATTACTCAGGAGTCCGAAAAGTGGCCTGACTTTTTCAATGTTGGATTCTTCTCACGTTTTGATATTACAGACAACGTGCTGAACTGCGATGGATTTGCAGTTGATACACCGGAAAAAATTCAGCATAGCGCAGCCACAAACGGTCAAGAGGGATGGGCTAATGTTGATAATCTTGCCGGTTACAATTTTGAAACAGGTAAAACACACCATGTAAGAATTGAAACCTATAACGATACTATAACAGTATATGTAGGAAATGGTGCTGAGCAAAAGAAGCTCACTTCCTTTACATCTTCTTCATCAGTACAGGAAGGCGGATACGGTTTCCGTATTTGGAGAGGAGCAAAAACAATTACTGTTGACAATATCGTAAGAAAAGATTTTTCAAAGTCATACTTGCTTGAAAACGAAGCCAAGATTATGGATTCACAGTGGACAACTGCAAGCGTTGATATTCCGGTTGCTCTTAAAGAGGGCGACAATGTGGCATCAATAAATGACGGAACAATGGATTTGACTCCGGGAAGCCACTACAGCATAGCTGATGGAATTATCAATATCACACCTGACTATATGAAAAATTTGGGAACAGTAAGTGAGGTTACTCTTACAGTTAATTTTGAACAGGGTGATAAAGATACATTTAAGCTTATTCGTCAAGGCGAGGATGACGGCGGATGGAAATTCTATCGTCATAATGCTACAGAACCTTTTGAAAGCCAGGAAGGCTGGATAAATGTATTAAACGGCGGAAGCAAAGTAGTTATTGACTACGATAAGCTTATTACAGATACAGGTGAGCAGGGATTGGTTATTCTTAATGAGAGTGCTCCACAGTATCAGGATAGTATACTGGAATATGACCTTACATTTACTAATCCTAATGACGGTACATGGATAACTACTGCCCCTGTTGTAAGAGGATATGACGGTGCAAACTATGAGGGCTTTGCTATAACTCAGGGCACAGGACTTGAACGTACAGGTCGTCTTAACGGAAGCGAAAGCTATGCAGGTATAGACAATAAGCTGGGTATTTCATTTGAGTACAACAAAACCTATCATTTCCGTATAGAAACAATAGGCAACCATATTACAGTTTATCTTACAGTTGACGGCGAAGAGAAAAAACTTACAGAATTTGACAGCCCAATAGGACTTGAAAAGGGTACATATGGTTTCCGTATTTGGCGTGGCGGAAAAACTATCACACTTGATAATATAAAGCGCACAGAGATTATCACATCTAAGTTTGAAAACGGTATTCTTCAGGTTAATAAAGACGACTGGGGAAAAACTGATGTAACAACAAATGTATCCTTCGGTACAGGTGACTCTATTAAGACAATTAAAAACGGTGATACAGTTCTTGAAAACGGCAAGGATTACACAGTTGAAGGCAATGTATTTACTCTTAAGAAGGAATACGTAGCCACACAGTCAGGAAACTTCAGACTTCAGGCAGAGTTTGCTATGGGCAGTAATGTTGCATTATGGGTTATGAAGTTTGACCCTGATAATGCCCAGGAATACACATGGACTCCTGACCAGGGTATGGACATGTGGAAGAAAATGGAGGGCGACGGAACCTTTGAGATGACAGAGGACGGAAAAGCACTTCATATTAAAGGAAACAATCTCCTTGTAAACGAGCTTGCACCAATCGCTGCAAACGGTGAAATTGAAATGACATTTGATATTTTGCAGGACCCGAAAGGTTACGACGCAGGTGCAGTATTCCGTACAGATGATATATTAGGCAACTGGCAGGGTGTTGTCAGCAACGATACTCTCAATGCAGAAGGCCTTTGGGATTTCATGAGTAACGGAAGCGCAACCCGTATAGTTTGGGACGGCGGCAGAAATATGAGCCGTAACGGCATAATAGACATAAAAGTAAAAATCCGTTATGTTGATAATTCCATGACAATTTGGCTTGATGACCAGTTTGCACACACAGCAAAGATGACCCAGTCAGAGCCGGGCGTAGGCGGAATGGGTATATTTGTAGGCGACCAGGGCGATCTTTTGCTCAAGAAAGTTGTATTCCGTGAGGTTGTTCCTTATCAGGAGGCAGAGGGTGAGCGTGAACCTGTAACAATCGAAAACGACGGATTGTCAGTTCGCCTTGACAGCGACTTCCCACACGTTATCGACTATACCCTTAACGGAAAAGTTATGAATGGTTCTGAGCTTCGCTATAACTATGTAACAATCAATACAACAGATTATAAAGCAACAGCTGAAATCACAGAGCAGACAGAAAATTCTATAACATACCATGTTACACCTCAGGGTATTGACGTGCCATTTGATGTAGTATTTACAGTTAAGGAAGACCAGGTTGTTGAAATGCTTATCAAGAATATTGATGAGAGCAATGTTACAGTAAATTCAATCGGCTTCCCGGCTCAGCCTTTGATTTCTGCAAACAGTGCTCAGGCTGACGCATCTCTTGACGCTGCTTGGGTAAATGAAAACAGCAGAAGCATTGTTGACCTTCACGAAACAATCGGAGATAAAAATGTTTCTACAGTAGCTCCATTCTCTGTAAACACTCCGTATATTTCAGCAGACGGACTTTCAGCTTCAATGTTTAACAACTGCTATCTCGGTGGTGAAGAGTTTATTTACCGTGGTTTTGAACTTCCAAACGGCGAAGAGTCAGTAGGTGTTTGGAATCAGGACTTCATGTACAGAGGCGTTGACGGAGAAAAGATTCTTCCGTTCCCATCAGAGCCTGATGAAAATGATTTGTACTGCCGTATAGTTATCACAGAGGACAACAACGGCGATGGTATTGCTAATTGGCAGGACGGCGCAAATGCACTTAGAAAGCTTACAAAGAATATGGTTCCTGGCAGTGATGACGCAGCAAGAAGCTTCTTCCATGTTGGTTATAACTTCGCCAGCGGCGTACAGCAGCCATTCCTCAAGGTTGCCGACAACATGAAGCGTCTTTCAAACTATATTGACGGATTCAGTCAGCAGCTTATCTTCAAGGGCTATGCAAACGAAGGACATGACTCTGGCCATGCTGACTATTCAGATATAAATGAGCGTGCAGGCGGAGCAGAGGATTTTGCAATTGCTATTGCTGAAGCAGACAAAATAAATTCTAACTTAGGTATTCACATTAACGTTCACGAAGCTTATCCGGAAGCTAAGATGTATGATGATTATGTAATGAGCGATTTGCTTACATGGCACTGGATGGATCAGGCAAAAGCTATCCGACGTTATGTATTTATGCTGACAGGCGGCTTCGATTCAGAAATAGACGGACTCTTTGAGCAGGTTCCTGATTTGGATTTCATATATGTTGACTGCTGGGGCGAAGACCGTTGGGGCGAGAAGAAGCTCATCGGTACACTTCTTGACCACGGCGCAGAAATGTTTGTAAACGAGAATGCTGCTGACTTTATGCGTTTCGGTGCTTGGGTACATTCAACTGCTAACAACAGCCAGATTCATCAGTTTACATACAACTCACAGAAAGACATTTATCCGGGAAGCTCAATTTACTGGGGCGGCTACAGCCGTGCAGCTTCCATGATGTCATGGCAGCACAACAACAATATCAATACTCTTGTTGAGCAGTTCTATACTAACCAGCTTCCACAGAAATACCTTATGTGCCATGAGGTACAGCGTGTAGCTGACGGAGTAGGTTATTTCTCAGACAATATTACATCAGGAAATTACACAATTACAAAGGACGGCAAAAAGCTTACAGACGGTAACGGTAAAATCTTTATTCCTTGGTACGATGAGGATACAAGCGTTGACCGCAACCCGGACGAAGCAGCAAAGATTTATCACTGGAATTCAAACGGCGGCAAGACAACATGGGATCTTCCGGACTCATGGAGCGATGTAACAACAGTTTACCTTTACAGAGCAACTCAGGACGGCAAAACAGATGAGACACCTATAAAGGTTGAAAACGGTCAGGTTACAATAGACGCTAAGGCTAAGACACCTTATGTTCTCTATAAGGAGCCACAGGAAGCTGACGTAACAGACTGGAGCGTTGGCAGCGAACTTAAGGACACAGGATTCAACAGCCGTGATTTCTCAATCTGGCAGAACAGCGGAGACGCTGATATCTACTACGAGGACGACGGAAACGGCGTTTCTATCCTCAACATCAAGGGCTCTGAAGAGGGTCAGGTAAGCCAGACAATGGAAGGCCTTGTTCCTGGACAGAAATACAGAGTTGTAGTTCATGCAGGAGTGGAGAACGGCAAAACTGCACGTCTTACAGTTGACACAGGAACAAACACATATGAAAACTATCTTGAAAAGGTAGGAATGACCAACCAGTACTTTGACAGCTATGTTAAGGGCAAGAACATGCAGAGAATGTGGGTTGACTTTGTTGCAGAAAGCGACACAGCAACAGTTACACTTTCCGGTGACGCATGCGAAAGCGCAGACGGAAAGACCACATTTATGGAAACTCGTATTGTAAAGACAGCAGAGCCTGACCTCCCAGAGGGTTATGTTGCAAATGAAACATTCGAGTATGTTGAGCAGGGCGCTTATGGCATATTCAATCCTGAGCGTTCCGCAGACGGTGTTCCTCACCTTTCAGAAACACACAGACCATATACAAACGATACAATCACAGGTGATTGGTCACTTAAATTGTACGGTCATTATGGTCAGGGCGACGTAACAGTACGCACAAGCCCGGCAACAATGCGCCTTGAGCCTAACACAACCTATACAGTTGAGTTTGATACTCTCGGCAACGGTAAAGTATACATCCAGTCCGAAGCAGACGGAAACGACAAGGTTCTTGAAGAATCATACAGCGCAGGACATCACAAGTATACATTTACAACAGGTGACAAAAATGACTATATCGCACGTATTGAGCGCAGCTCCGTACTTGATAACTTCAAAGTATATCTCACCGATGAGGTTACAGAGGTTACAGGTATAGATATAGAGAATAAAGAAATCGAAATGAGCGTAGGCGATACACTTACACTCAATCCAACAATTCAGCCAGTAGAGGCAAACAACAAGCAGGTTGTATGGAATACAGATGAAAACGATATCGTTTCTGTAGACCAGACAGGAAAGCTCGTAGCAGTTGCAAAGGGAACTACAACAATCACAGGAACAACTGTTGAGGGCGGTTATACAGTTACTGTTACAGTTACAGTTACCGATAAAGAGTATGCTAAGGGCGACGTAAACCACGACGGAGTTCTTAATATCGATGACGTAACATTGGTACAGCAGTTCCTGGTAGAGCTTAATCCTGACAACTTTGATCAGACACTTGCAGATATGAATGATGACGGTGTAATCAATATTATTGATGCAACTCTGATACAGCTCGCTATAAAAGCTTAAAAAACTACTTTTAGTTCTAATTATAACTCCTTTTTCTAACAATCAATGGCGGTTACTTTTCAGTAACCGCCATTGGTGTCTTTTTAACTGATTGTGTATTTTTCACAAATTCATACAAAGAACACTTAAAAAACACTTGCTGTTTTGTAATTTGCACCAAAATACTTGTTTTAACATTACAATTTTGTAAGGTTGGCGGTTTTGGCATTTTTTTATGTTATAATTAACATAAAGGTTTATTGTAAAATAATAAATCTAATTCTAAAAAAGAGGAGGAAATGACATGAAAAAACGATTGTTGAGTGTATTCTTGTCAGTATGCTTGCTGTTTTCAGCGATTCCGCTGAGCGCTGCTACTGCTTCTGCCGCAACAGGGGCGCTGCTGGGTGATGCAGACGGAAGCGGCAAAGTAGACTTACAGGACGTATACGCAATGGAAGCTCACATCGACGGAGAAACACCCGAGGGGTTTAACTCTGAAAACGCTGATGTGAACAAAGATGGAACCATAGACAACAACGATGTCAGTTTGGTAAAAGAGTATTTGGCAGGAAATATTCAGCTGACAGATGATCTGTGTACCATTACATTCAATACCGACGGAGGCGGAGAAATTTCTCCGGTTAAAGTCGGCAGGGGATATGAGGTAATACAGGAAATTCCTTCCCCTGCAAAACAGGGTCATATCTTTACAGGTTGGGTAATTGAATCCACAGGAGAACCATTTTACCAGTCTACCCCTATTACACAGGATTTAACAGTAAAGGCTACCTATGAGGCTATGGAATCTACAGAAGAAGTGTATATAGATTCCTTTGCTTTGACTGACCAGCAGCCGGACTTATCTTTTGACATTACAGCGTCCGGAATGACAGCTGATCAGGTTAAGGGAGCATTGACTCTGAGTATTAAGGATAATACAGATCCCGTTGAACTTGCGGTAACCGATGACGGTGACGGCACTTTTACGGTAAAGGCAAAAGATGGATTTACCCCCGGTGCTTCTTATGAAATGACTCTCGGAGAGGGCATGACTTTCACCGATAAGGATTCACGCTATAAGAAGGTTGCGTTCACCATTCATAAGGAAGAGGTGGATAACCTTAAATTTAAAGACAGTGTAATCTTTATAGAAGATACCGATAGTCTGAACTATATGATGTTGGACGATGAGGGAAACATAGTGGAAACCGTTGAAGTTCTTGATATGCCTATAATACATGACAACACGGTAAATCAGTATACTTCCGGATGTATGGCGAACAGTGCAGTAAGAGATCTAAAGGCCGGAGATATTGTATGTTTCTATACCGGAACTGACCCGAGGGAAAAGGATTATACAGAGGATATTGACGATAACGGAACTGTAGCCTATGTAAGAATAACCGATAGAACAGATTATGGTTTTAAATACTTTGAGGCTTTAGGCGAGGAAGATATAGTTGATTTGCTTCAGATTCCTGATTCTATTCCTTATAAGGTTGAACAGCTGCCAACAGGTAACGGTACAGTAAGTATAAACGAATTTGACAATGTAGCGAGAAGCTATCTTGGCTTAGAGGGAAATCCTCAGTTTGCCAAAGATGATTTGCTGATTTTCTATACAGGTGAATTTGCCGATGTAATGGCAAACTTTGAAAATCTTGAAAACTATGACAAAGTGGCTTTCGCTAAGGTTACCGGAACTGCAAGTGAAAACACTGTAAATTATGAGATTATTCAGTACAACGATATAGAAAATCTTGTTAACAGCGATCTGTATATAAGCGATCCCGTTAACATGAATGAGTATATAAGCGATGAGGATAAAGCAGAGCTGGAAGCCGACATAAAACAGCAGGCTGTGGAAAGCGGTTTTGTAGACGAAGCCGTACAGGCTATGTCGGATAATGCTTTGCAGTCTGAAAGCGTTAAGGAAGAAATGCTTGAAGCAGGCTTTTCCGAAGCTGAGATAAGCACTCTGGCTGCCGCTGGAGCAGGAGGATCTTCAAGAGTTAGGTATGAGGTTGAAGACATCAATCCTTATGTAGATGTTGACGTAGGAGATCGCTATGAAAATGGCGTTGGAGTAAGTCTCGGTGTTTCGGCGGTTTTGGCAATAACGAAAAAAATGGATTCAACAAGGGAAATATCGGTGAAAATCGAGATGAACGCTTCCTTTGAGGAGCAGGTTGCCATTGATGTTAATGTTGATGTACAGGCAAAATGGAAAGTAATAGTTCTCAAAGAGCTCAGCGTAAACGCTTCCTTTGACCTGAAGAATTATACTTCCGCTTCAATTTCCGTAAAAGTATATACTGTTCAGAATACAAAAATACCGAAGTGGAATGCTCTTAGAAATACCACAGATATTTCTGATCCTGTAAACAAATTGACTGCGGAAAGATTGGACGAAATAAACAAGCTGGCTGTTAAGGCGAGAAAATTCGCTAAAACCGTGGAAGAAAAGGAAGAAATGCTTGCCCAGATGCAAAGCCTTTATGACAGCCTTCCAAAGGTAAGTGTTGACGGTCAGGAATATACTATTCAAGCCTTGCAGGAAGAGCTTGGAATGACCGATGTAAGCTCAGAGTTTGAGGATTTGCTTGAGGCGGAGGACTATGAAAGCAATAAAGTAGGTATTGAACAGCTTATGAACAAATATACCGAAATGCTCAACTCCGAAGCCGGCTGGATTCAGCTTTTGAATAAGCCTCTCGTGCAAAAATCCTTCTACATTAAGGTAATTGAAATAAGATTTACTGTAAGTGCAATAATAAGTGCAAACCTTAATATGACAGCAGGCGCTGACCTTGAGTATGAAATAGGAAAACGCTATTGCTTCTGGTTAAATATCTTTGCGGGAACCACGGGTTCCAGTGAACTTGATTTGCTTGACGAGCGTTTCGGATTCCAGTTCTATATTATGGGTGCGGCAGGATTAAGAGCCGGTGCAAAGCTTGATGTTGCTGTGGGTGTTATCAGTACGAAAATAGCGAGCGTAGGCGTAAATGTGGAAGCAGGCCCATATGTGAAGCTGTACGGCTATTTTATCTACATATTCACCAAGGAACGACCTGCCGGTACGTCCCAGTGGGAAGAAAATGAAGTAACAATGGGTGCCATATATGTGGAAGCCGGTATATACGTCATAGTTAATTTTAAGGCGTCGCTGTTTGGAGATGCGGTAAAATACGAACCTAACCTGTATTCCGGAGAATTTCCGTTCCTAAAGGTTGGTTTAGACCAGCACCCTTATGATTTCTCCTTAAATGACAAGACGTCGGATTTATTCTATGTACTTGACTCGGATTATAATTCTACAAACGGCATAACAATGTCGCTGCCGGAGATTTACAGAACAATGAAGGTTATGAACCTTAAAACCGGTGAGCGTGAACTAAAGGCGTTTGACGGAAATTGCTTTGTTGCAAGCTTTACAAATCCGTGCTTCTCCATGGACAGTAATACTGGTATAATTTCCGTGGACAGATCAAAGGCCACTGACCCTAATACCCGTTATGAAAGAGGATATATGAGGCTTTCGTGGAAGCTTGGCAAGCTTGCTTTCAGTGATTATGATATAAGCATAACGGTTCCGATAGTTTGGACAAACCTAAGCTCCAGCGAAATGGCACAGAAATTCACCGCCTCTGTTGTAGTGGGAAATGACACAGAGGGCTGGAAAAAGGTTTGGAACCAGCAGTATACAAGAATAGAAACCTTTGATTTGCCTTCACAGGAAGAAATTCTTGACATTATAAACTACGACGGTTTCACTGAAGAATCCGGAAACAATGTAAAATATGACGGTACAGGATTCTACCGTGACACAGAAACTACAGAGCTTTCTATTTCACGTGATACAACATTTTATTATGAAATTCCGTTGAAAAAGTATTCTATTACGGTTAATGATGTTCAGACTTCAACGGGAAGTACAGAAATAAGAACGTATACAACAACTTACGGAAATCCGTTTGTTGAGCTTGTAGGTTTACAGTCAACGGGAGCTGATAACAAAAAGGATAATATTTACAGTACTTTTGACAAAATTACATACACACAACAAGGAGAAGTTCAGGAGTTTCCGCTTGATACTGTTGTAGATATGAGCTTCTTTAAGAAATTCCCAGGGGAAGCTAATGTTTACGCAAATTATATTGATGATTCAAGAATTGCAACCTTTGAGTTTGTGGGAATAGGAGATATTGAACCTTTGAAAGTTCCTTTCAGAAAGGGAGATATTCCTACTTCAGATGAGCTGTCAAGCTATATTAAGCAGCACGGCGGTGAAAACGTATCAATAGTAAGCGTAACACCGGAGATCACAAATTCAGACAGCTCAATAACATATATGGTTGTCTGCAAGCCTGACTCAAATGAACCGAAGTATACAGTAAACTTCAAGATACTGCCATCGGAATACGGACAGGAAGCACCGGAAATAAAATCGGCACAGTATTTGGAGGGCTCTGTAATATTTAGACCATCTGTATCTTCTATTACGGACGCATCCTTTGACGGCTGGTATAAAGATGAAGCCTGCACACAGCCCTTTGATTTCAGTACCGAACGTATGCCCGGCAACGACATTACCTTGTACGGCAGAGTTGTGTCATGGCTTACTAATATCTATTTCTACAACGGAAGCACTCTTGTTGAAAAGAGAGGCTTGCCGATGGGAGCAAAATTCGGAGAAATGCCGAAGGTGACAGGTTTGACAGAAACACAGCGTCTTGTTGGCTGGTATGATAAAGATGGTAAGGCTTATGATTCTTCAAGCATTGTAATACAAACAGGGGATTATTTCCTTTATGCAAAAATAGGTGAAAAACTTAAGACTGATTTATCCCCTGATGATTTTGAGGTTCAAACCAGAAAATATAACGGATATATGGGTCCAAGTATATATAGTTGGGGACCTACTGTACAATCTAAACTTAAAGATGTAATGAATTCAGAGGAGACCAGAGCTGCATGGAGAATTAACGGTGCCCCGCCTGAAGTTGAATGGAAAGACGTAGGTTCTATGCTGGATGAAGACCATATGGCTTGGCCTATAGACGCAGGTTATTATGATGTACGTATCACATACCCGGGAAATGAGGATTATTTACCTGTTGAAATTTATTTGGAGAATCATTTGGTAGTCCAAAAGTGTGAAATATATCAAAGAGGAAACGCATTAGAGCAACCCGGTGTGCAGATTAACGGAAACACCATGGATGTTTTTTATCCCGGCAACTTCTTTAATTATAATGACGAACATTCCTATAAGACCGGAGCTATGGGTACTGTAAACTGTGATATCAGATATATGGGAAAAGACACCGGTATGAAAAAATGGAAAACAATAGTAAGTGAACTTCCATGGACAAATGGAGAAAGCAAAATGCTCAGCGTTGACATGACCAACTTCCCGTATAACGACTGCTTCAGAGATGGTGAATATGTATATATTTATGTATTTGTTTCTTTTAACGAGGGCAGAAACTATTTGGGCGGTACATGTCCCGGAGTAACTGTCATGCACGATACTTCCAGAAACCGTGCTTCCTTCAGTGTTTCTTCATTAGGCGGATTATTTACATCAATGTCTGAGTCTATCGACAGCTTGACAGCACAGGCAGTAAATAATAATGAAGCTGCAAATCAGACAGAACCTAATAACGGTAACCAGGCTATGGTTATTACAGGAGATAATGTAAAAACTGTTCCGGGTACAAGCTTTAGTGTTACTTATAAAGTAAATGACAACTCAGGAATCTGGGGACTTTGGGAAAACATAAACTTTGAAGATACGCCTTTCGAGATGGCAGGCTATAACGTGGGCAATGTATTCCCGAAAAACGGATTTACAATACAGAGGGATTGGAGCAAAAAGAATATAAACTTTGTTGCTACAAACGGAACACGCACAGACACGGTTGAAAATGGAGACCTTATTACAATGTGGTTCTGGGTACCGGATGATACCGAGTACGGAACCTACACAATCGATATGAAAACATTGCAGGCTATTAATGCAGAAAATGCTATTAAGCCTATATCTGACACTGTGGTTACAGTAGAAATTGTGAGTCCTGAAAGCTTTACTGCCGAGATGCCGAAAATTACAAAGAATTTAGAGAATATAAGCTATCTCCAGTCAAGTGAAAGACCGATTTCAGATTTGAGCGTGTCTGCCGTTGTAAACGACGGAGGAACCTTGAGCTATCAGTGGTATGAAAATACCTCCAACAGCACAGAGGGCAGCCAGCCTATAGAAGGCGCAACCGACCCGACATTTACACCGCCAACGGATGAAGTGGGACCTTCCTACTATTACTGTGTGGTTACAAACACACTTGAAACAGTGGCAGGTACAAGAACTGCAAGTGTAAATTCACTGATTTCAAGAGTAGATATAATTGACAGTGAAAAAACAATCACCTTCGATCCTAACGGTGAAGGTGCATATGTAATGGGAGGAGATAAGTTAACCACAGAATTTGGTAGAGTATTAATGCCAAGGAGTGCATGGAGAGATGATTATACCTTTATTGGTTGGTTTACGGAAAGAGAAGGCGGAGAAGAGCTTACTCCTGATACTGTTCACTATGAGGACACAACATACTACGCACACTGGGATTATACACCTAAGATAGTTGATGCAGAGAAACCTTATGTTTCAAGCAACTTTAAACCGGTGACAGCAAACAAAGGAGACGAACCGGGAGAACCATTTGAAGTAAGTGCGGAGATAAAAGACGGAGGAACTCTTTCTTACCAGTGGTATGTAAATACAGAGGACAGTACAGAGGGAGGAACTCCTGTAGAGGGTGCCACAGAAAAAACATTTTATGCTCCTACTGATAAAGTTGGTGTTTTCTACTACTATTGCGTTGTAACAAATACTAACCCGAATGTAACCGGTGAAAAATCAGTTTCCAATGTTTCCGATACGGTACAAGTAACAATACACGTTGGATATATTACGGTTACACTGGACGGTAACGGAGGTAATCCTGATGTTGAAAGTGTGAAGACTAATGTAAACGGCAATCTTCAATATTTGCCGTCAGCAAGACGTGACGGTTATATGCTGTCCGGCTGGTCCACAAAGAAAGACGGCTCAGAGCCTGTTACAACCGATACAGTATTTATGGATTCGACAACTATTTATGCTGTCTGGAGTGAGGATGCAATTACACCTGTTATTACATCACAGCCGGAAGACTTAGAGATAAAAGCAAATGAAGAATTCCTCATAACTTTTACTACTGATTTCGGACCTCAGAGAGATGGTTATGATGTAACCTATCAGTGGTATGAAAATACCGAGGACAGCAATCAGGGCGGAACTCTTATTGAAGAATTTGACAGTAATTATTATGAAGGTCAAATACCGTACGCCTGTGAGAAGTACTACTATTGTACGGTAACGGTTACAGATGAAAAGCTTATAGGAAACAAGACTGCTTCCGTAACTACAGAGCCTGCAAAAGTCACTGTCACAAGCTCTCCTACAGGACACTTGGTAACTGTAAATAACGGTTCCGGTGACGGTCAGTTTGAACCGGGTGAAATTGTTGAAATTTATTCCGATTCTCCGGGAGCTTCAAGAGAATTTGTAGGCTGGACTGTAACAAGCGGAAATGTTGAACTCGAGGATGCCAGTGAAAGATTCACTTCCTTTGTAATGCCTGACGAAGATGTAGTTGTAACAGCTGTCTATAAAGAAAATCATATCCATGAACTGACACTTGTTCCGGCAAAAGAACCAACCTGCACAGAAGATGGCAACAAGGAATATTATGTTTGCAATGGCTGTGAAAAATGGTTTGAGGATGAGGAAGGAACAGTTGAAATTCTTGATAAGGACAGCGTGATTATACCTACAAAGGGACATAATTACGAAGACGGAGCATGTACAGTCTGCGGAGAACTTGACCCGAAATACAGCATCGGCGATGTTGATATGGACGGTACAGTAACTATCAAAGACGCTACTTTGATTCAGATTTATGTTTCAAAGGTTAAATTTGATTCCGTATTCAGTAAGGCCTTGGCAGACGTAAACAGAGATAAAAAGATAACTGTATACGATGCTACTTTAATACAGGTTGATGTTGCCAAGAGAGGTAACGAATAACTTAAAAATTTCAGTTTAGCAAGTAATTGTCAACTGAATAATTAAATAAAGGGACTGGCGAATTTACAATTTGCGTCAGTCCCTTTAAATTTTTTATTGACTTTTAAATATAAAGTAGTATAATAATAACGTAAACATTTACCAAGTGAAGTTTACGTATAGTATTTTCAAAATTGCATTGAGTTGGCTAAGAAGTTATTCAGTAGCCGGGTCAGTGCGTCATTTTTTAGGTTTTACACTGCGCTCCGGCAACAGGGCGCAGTTTTTTGCGTCTTGGCTGAATTTTCTCAGCCGGGTGGAAACGGCTCAGAGTTTTTCCACAGGGACGCATTGCCGCTGAATACAGTGCGGGACGGTACCCTATAACCAAAAGAAAATGCAAAATGAAAATACTTATCGGAGGTAAATGTTTATGAAAATGAATTATAATGCTGTATCCTGTGAAATCACACTCTCTAACAATTTTTACGCCGTATCCCATGTTCCCTGCGATTACCAGAATGATGTAATCGGTTACGGTGTGTGCCGTTTTATTATGAAGTCAAACGATATTCGCAGACACTGCGTGTTTCAGAGCTGGAAGCTCCGTGTGTCAAAAGGAAAGGAACGCAAAAGCCATCGTTTCTTCTATACAATTCCTGCAGTTCTTGCAGAGCTTCCCGGACAGTGGATTCAGATAAGCGGAACTATAGACCCAAACGGAGTGACGCTAAAAAAGGCGGAAATCTTTTCCCAGCATCCCTGTTTTAACAAAAGATAAATCAAGCCGGTTCAATCTGTGTAATGCAGAGAGAACCGGCTTTTTATATTACTTATTTAAAATAGCTTTTAAATCTTCCTCAGGTGTGGTTATAGGGGCGATGTTGTAGTTTTCTACAAGGAAGTTCAGAACATTTGGTGAAACAAAGGCCGGGAGTGTCGGGCCTAAGCGGATGTTTTTAATTCCAAGATAAAGCAGTGTGAGAAGAATACATACAGCCTTCTGCTCGTACCATGAAAGAACAAGTGAGAGAGGAAGTTCGTTTACACCACAGTTAAAGGCTTCTGCAAGGGCAATTGCTACCTTGATTGCGCTGTAGGCGTCGTTGCACTGTCCCATATCCATAATGCGTGGAAGCCCCTCTATTGTGCCGAGGTCAAGGTCGTTAAATCTGTATTTACCGCAGGCCAAGGTGAGAACTACTGTGTCCGCAGGTGTGTTCTTTACAAAATCTGTGTAGTAATTGCGTCCTGTCTTTGCTCCGTCACAGCCTCCTACAAGGAAGAAGTGCTTTATTTTTCCTGCTTTTACTGCCTCGATAACCTTATCAGCAACGCTTAAAACTGTTCCGTGGCCGAAACCGGTCATAACTGTGCTGCCGCCGTTTATTCCGGTAAACTTTCTGTCCTCCGGATAGCCTCCAAGCTCAAGGGCTTTTTCAATTACAGGTGTAAAGTCCTTGTCCTCGCCGATGTGTACAAGCTCAGGATATGAAACAACCTCTGTTGTGAAAACTCTGTCCTTGTAGCTGTCCTTAACAGGCATGAGGCAGTTGGTTGTGAAAAGCACAGGAGCCGGAATGTTGTCAAACTCCTTTTGCTGGTTCTGCCATGCTGTGCCGAAGTTTCCCTTTAAGTGGCTGTACTTTTTGAGGAGAGGGTAAGCGTGGGCAGGGAGCATCTCGCCGTGGGTGTAGATGTTTATGCCTTTGCCTTCGGTTTGCTCCAAAAGCTTTTTAAGGTCGTAAAGGTCGTGACCTGAAATTACAATAAATGGACCCTTTTCAACGGTGAGGGGAACAAGTGTGGGAACAGGAGTTCCGAAGCTTTCTGTATTTGCTTTGTCCAAAAGCTCCATGCACTCAAGGTTTACTTCACCGGTTTCCATAACTATTGGGAGAAGCTCCTCCATGCCGTAGTCCTGTGAAAGACTGAACAGAGCCTTGTAGAAGAAGTTGTTTACCTTTTCGCTGGTAAAGCCTAAAACATAGGCGTGATAAGCGTATGCCGCCATACCTCTTATTCCGAAGAGGATAAGTGATTTAAGAGAACGGATGTCCTCGTCTGCATTCCATATATTTGAAAGAGGATAATCCTCTGTACTTTCACAGCGGGAAGCGCATCCGGCACAGCCCGGAGCGGCAAATTTTTTCTCATTGTGAACCTGATTGATAAGGTCATTAAGTGTTTTTTCGTTAAAGCTTACATTTGTTACTGTTGTGAAAAGTCCCTCTAAAATAAGCCTGTCGGAATTTTCTGTTTTTCCGTTGTTCATGCAGGCTTTGGCAAGACCTATAAGAGCGGCTGTTAAATCGTCCTGAAGATTTGCAACAGGAGCTGATTTTCCGCAGACACCTGCAGAGCCTTTGCAGCCTGTACATCCGGCTGTTTGTTCACACTGAAAGCAAAACATTTTATTAGTCATGATTTTCTCCTTTTTCTAGTTGATATGTTGATATTTTTTACTTTTCTACGGGAAATATTACAGTTAAAAGCATTTTAAAAGCTTCTTGTGCAAAAACCGCATGTGGTTTTTGTGCCGGCATAACCAGCGTTTCGCCTGATGAAACAAAGTATTCCTTGCCGTCAACGGTGAATTTTCCCTGTCCCTCCAAAACAGTTACCATTGCGTCGCCTTTTGACTCGTGGGTGCTTATCTCTTCACCCTTTGAAAATGCGAAGAGTGTAAGGCTTACAAAATTGTTTTGTGCAAGAGTTTTGCTGACAATCTGTCCTGGCTGGGCAGATATTTCCTTTGCAAGACTCAAAACCTCTTCGTGATTGATATTTTTAATATAGCTCATAATTTCCTCCTGTTATATGTCCAGTATTCTTCCGTCTGTGGAGATTGTGACAACCTGCCATGGAATAAACTTTCCGCTGTTCTTTAAAGCGGTGACTGCGGCATGCTCAATTCCTCCGCAGCAGGGAACCTCCATTCTCACAACTGTGACGCTTCTTATGTCGTTGTTTGCAATAATCTGTGTGAGCTTTTCAGAATAGTCAACTGCGTCCAGCTTCGGACATCCTATCAATGTGATTTTTCCTTTTATAAATTCCTCGTGGAAGTTTGCATATGCATAAGCGGTGCAGTCTGCGGCAATAAGAAGCTTTGCTCCGCTGAAATAAGGTGCGTTTATTGGCGCAAGCTTTATCTGTACAGGCCACTGCTGAAGTCTGCTGACAGGTACAGTTTTTGCAGAAAAGCTTTCTGTTTCGGAAATATTTTCTCTGTTAAAAGCTTTTGCCTGACTGCCGGGACAGCCGCAGGGAATTTTTGCCTTTTGTGCTTTCTTTTCCATATTGGCTTTTACAGCCTGTTCATCATATGCGGCGGCTTCACGTTCTACAAAGGTTATTGCTCCTGTGGGACAGGTGGGCAGACAGTCGCCCAAACCGTCGCAGTAATCGTCACGCAAAAGCTTTGCCTTTCCGTTTACCATGCCGATAGCACCTTCGTGACAAGCCTTGGCGCAGGCTCCGCATCCGTTGCATTTTTCTTCATCTATATTTATTATTCTTCTAATCATAGTAATCTGCCTCCTGTTTAGTTTTCGATTTTCTGTTGAGTTTATGACTGAATTATAGTACAATCAGAAAATAAAGTCTGTTGTAATTCCAACAAAGGAGATTTTTTAAAATGGAAAAATATTTTGAAGCTATTAAGAGATGTCCAATCTTTGCCGATATATCATCAGAGGAAATAAAAGCAATGCTCAACTGTTTGCAGGGTAAAAAAGAAAGCTACGAAAAAGGAAGCTGTATTTTGCAGATAGGCGATAAGCTGGAAGCTGTGGGTTTGCTGTTATCGGGAAAAGGAATGATAGTTCAGGAGGATTTCTGGGGTAATAGAAATATCCTTTCGGAGATTTTGCCTGGGCATATTTTCGGCGAGGCTTTTGCCTGCTCGCCGGGTTCGGTTTTAAATGTCAGCGTTTTTGCTGAAAAGGAAAGTGAGGTGCTTTGGCTCAGCGTCGGAAGAATACTTACCACCTGTCCCACCGCCTGCCCTCATCACAGCAGAATGATAAGAAATCTCCTTTCAGATTTGGCAGAAAAAAATCTGCGTTTAAATGAAAAGCTCACCCATATGGGACAGAGAAAGACAAGGGAAAAGCTAATGTCCTATTTGTCGTCCCAAGCTCAAAAATCCGGAAAATCCCAATTTGAAATACCCTTTAACAGACAGCAGCTTGCAGACTACCTTTCAGTAGAGAGAAGCGCCATGTCCTTGGAGCTGAGTAAGCTTAAATCCGAGGGGATAATTGATTTTGATAAAAATAGTTTTAAACTATTATAATTATATTGAATGATAAATCTATAATACATTATATAAATTTTATTAGCGGATAGTAAGGAGAAAGGAATGCTGTCCGCTTTTTTAATTGTAATTTATATTTTTATGTGATAAAATTAAGTAAAAATAATCGATTATTCAAAAATGAGGAGCAGAAATGAGTAAGAAAGAAAAAATAAAGTTAATTTCCGTGGTTGCGGCTTGTTTTATAGTGGTTTTGATAACACTTATAGTTGTATTTTCTCCAAAATCTGACGATGATTTCACATCTGCGCCAACCGCTGACACAAGCGAAGCTAAAGTTACAACAGAGGAGCTTACAACCGAAACATCCACAACCGAAGAGGAAACAACTGAGCCGGAAACAGAGGAGATATCTTCAGAGGAAACATCATCGGAAACAGCGGAAAGCACGGAAGTACAGCAGGTTTCTCAGCCTGAGGAGTTTATAAGACTTATGAGCAAGTGCGGAATTGATATCAACATGGTGGATTGCCGCCAGCTTGTGGTGGTGGAGTCCTCGGGAAACGAAGCGGTTGTGTCATTTTATGAAAAACAGGACAGCGGTCTGTGGCAGGACACAGGACTTACTGTTTCCGGATGGGTAGGTGTAAACGGAGTTGACGAGAAATCCCAGGAGGGAGATGGAAAAACTCCTTATGGACTTTTTTCAGTTGGAGAGGCTTTTTATATAGGAGAAGAGCCTGAAACAGGACTTAACAGCTTTCAGGTAACGGAAAACACCTACTGGGTTGATGACCCACAATCTGTGTATTACAACCAAAAGGTAGAGGGAACGGAAAATAAGGACTGGAACAGTGCCGAGCATATGATAAGCTATTACCAAAGCTATAAGTATGGATTTGTTGTAAACTTCAATATGGACCCTATTGTTCCGGGAAAAGGCTCTGCAATATTTTTCCACTGCGGAACTGCGCCAACTGCCGGATGTGTGGCTGTGCCGGAAAGCAGTGTGCTGAGCTATCTTGAAAGACTGGACAAAAATAAAAATCCTTATATATTGCTTATGTGAAAAAGCTCGTTTTATAAATAATTATTAAAAATTTCTTAATCTTTTGGCAGAACTCTTGACAGCTATTCCGGGAAATATTTATAATACTTATAAGGAAGGTGATAAATATGGAAAAGGAATGGTCACCGGAAAAAAGATATTATCTAAATCTTTTGGCGGAGAAATACCCGTCCATGCAGAATGTGTGGACAGAAATAATAAATTTACAGGCTATAATGAACCTGCCCAAGGGCACAGAGCATTTTATGAGCGACCTCCACGGAGAGTACGAAGCATTTACTCAGATACTCAACAACTGTTCGGGGGTTATCAGAGAAAAGGTAAATATGCTTTTTGAAAATACCCTGAGTTCCTTTGAGAGAAACGAGCTTTGCACACTTATCTACTATCCGGAACAGAAGCTTTCACAGCTTCATGAAAGCGGAAAAATTTCCGACGGCTGGTATCAGACAACATTGCAGGAGCTTACAGACTTGGCAAAGCTTTTGTCATCAAAGTACACTCGCTCTAAGGTGAGAAAGGCAATGCCTCAGGCATACAGCTATATAATAGACGAGCTTTTGCATGCCCAGCCTGATGAGGACAACAACCAGCTTTTGTATCATCAGAAGATAATAGACACACTTATCCGTGTGGGAAGCGGCGATTCATTTATATGCGCTTTGTCAGACCTTATAAAAAGGCTGGCTGTTGACCTTTTGCACATAGTAGGAGATGTTTTCGACAGAGGCCCAAGACCTGACAGTATTCTTGATATGCTTTTCAAGTACCACAATGTGGATATAGAATGGGGAAACCATGACATACTGTGGATGGGAGCGGCGTCAGGCAACAAAGCCTGTATCGCCACTGTAGTGAGAAACAGTCTTTCCTATGGAAACACCCAGGTGCTTGAAAGCGGCTACGGAATAAGTTTGCGACCCTTGTATCTTTTTGCGGAGCATACTTACCCGGGAGATGTAAACAGTGCCGCAAGGAAAGCGATTTCCGTTATCCTCTTTAAGCTTGAGGGAAATATAATTATGAATCATCCGGAATACTGTATGGATGAACAGCTTTTGCTTCATAAGATGAACTTAAATTCCGGAACAATAGAGATTGACGGAAAAATTTACGAGCTTAACGACACGTTTTTCCCAACGCTTGATTTTGAAAATCCTTACGAGCTTACAGAAGAGGAAAAGGAAATAATAGAGGATTTGAAGCAGTCATTTACCGAAAGCGAAAGACTGAACCGTCATATTGAATTTTTGTACAAAAAGGGAAGCATGTACCGCTGCTGTAACGGAAATCTTCTTTACCACGGCTGTATACCAATTGATAGCGACGGAAACTTTGACAGCATAGAGCTGGAAGGCGGAAGATACTGGGGAAAATCCTATATGGATTACGCAGACAGAGCCGCAAGAAGAGCGTTTTTACAGAAAGATGATGAAAATGCAGTGGATTTCATGTGGTATCTGTGGTGCGGAGAGAAATCCCCCCTTTCGGGAAGAAGAATAAAAACTTTCCAGAGAATGTTTTTAAACGACAAAACAGCATGGGAAGAACCACGCAACCCTTATTACGAGTTTTATAAGGAAGAGGCGGTCTGCAAAATGATTTTGAGGGAGTTCGGACTTTTCGGAGAAAACTGCCACATAATCAACGGACATACGCCTATAAAGGTTTCAAAGGGCGAAAGCCCTATAAAAGCCAACGGCAGGCTTATTGTAATTGACGGAGGTTTCTGCAAGGCTTATCAGAAAACCACCGGAATTGCGGGATATACATTGATATTTAATTCCCACGGTCTTAGACTGATGTCGCACCAGCCGTTCAGCAGTATAGAAAAGGTTTTAAATGACAACGAGGATATTGAGTCCCAGTCAGAAATATTTGAAACAGAGAAAAAGAGGGTAATGGTAGGCGACACCGACACGGGAGTTATAATAAAAGAAAAAATTGCCCAGCTTGAGCAGATTTTGGAGCTGTACAGGCAGGGAAAAAGGTTCCCTTTATAAAATTTAGGGAAAGAAAAGCTAAGTAAAGGAGGTATGGACAATGAAAAAGATAATTGCGGTTATGCTCTGTGTTTGTGTGCTGGCTTTTGCCGGATGCTCAAATACGGAGAAAACAACGGACAATGACACAGCGGCTCAGGGTGCTAAATACCTTGAAAAAGAGGGCATTGCCCCATATGACCTTTCCGATGGCGAGGAGTATATTCTAAATGTTATGAATATCAAAAAGGATGCATTGCTTGTTTCCTACAACGCCACAGAGAATTCAAAAATGCTCATGGTAAGAGTATACAACCTCAATGACGGTCAATGGGACGAAACAGGAAATCTTGCTTTTGTGATTGCAGATGACAATAAGCAGGGAACAATTTCAATTATGGAAAAGGACAATTATGTTTTGGAGTTGTCCACAATTTCCGCATCTACAAAAAGTGAAATGATTGATGATGATAACGAGTACGTTCAAAGTCAAAAAGTGGTTATCAATGATTTTCAAAATATAGAATTAAACAAGGAAATACCGGTTGCCATATATATAAACGACAGCGATACAGCCGGTGTACCCATTGAACTCAGCGAATTTTCCGATCCAGCAAACTTTGAGGGAATAGATTTGGTTCGAGCTGTGACCTTTGAGTTTATGGACGAAACGCTCTGATATCAGAGAAAAGAGGTGTCAGCTATGAATAAAAAGATACTTTCATTAGTGTTTTGCATATGCTTGTTTATATCTGTTTTTGCAGGCTGTACCAATGAGAATAGGGATAATGAAACCGATGAACCTGAAACAAAAACATCTTCTGACGTGACAGAACCCGTTGAAAATGAAAATAACCAGCTTCAGTCCTACGGTTTGACTCCTTATGAACCTACACAGGAAGAAAGCGAACTTATGAGGGTTTTGCATCGTGGAGCAATATTATTTTCCTATAATGTTCCCGATGAAGCAAAGGCCATCAATATAAAGGTTTATTCCTATAACGGAAGCGAATGGGAAAAAACACACGATTCAGGTTTCGGGCTGACAGATGAGGAGGATAAAAGCGGAAGAATAGCGGTTTCCGTCAATGATGACTATACCATAAGAGTTACAGGTAACCGTTTTCTGTCAACCTCAGACCCGCCTTTCATGTTAAAGGATAAAATAAATTCCGGAAGCCGCCAGTCACTTCAGGAAACCTGGGAATATGAACCAAATAAGGAGATACCGCTGTATATGGCCATGGGAAAAGAAGACGGTGTGCTGATTGACTATAATATGTCTGATTTCCCAAGCACTGAAAAACTTGAAAATGTCGGCTATATAGAAATTATGACCATAGAATTTCCCGGAGAAATCGTATTGTAAAATCAGTGAAAAACTATAAGGTTTTAGTCTGATTTTTTGAACGGAAAAAGGAGGAAATAAGCTATGAATAAAAGATTATTATCATTATTGATTTGTTTGTGCTTGTTTATATCTGTTTTTGCAGGCTGTTCAGATGAAGATACGAAAAAGGAAACTGAAGAAACTACAAATGAAATTACCTCTGAAACAAGCGGAAAAACAGAACCGGTGGTAGAGAGAGGAACCTTAAAATCCTTTGGAATAGTTCCCGATGATTATGTGTCATTTAGCGCAAAGATGTTTGATATTTTGGGACTTGATACAAAAGAGGATATTTATGTATACAATGTACCTCAGGAAGCGAAAGTTATATATATAGAAGCCTATTCCTTTGACGGAAGCGGATGGAAAAATGTTTGGGATTCCGGAGCAGGCATAACAGCCCCGTCACATATGAGCGGAGAAATCGCCATTGAAATAAAAAAGGACTATTCTCTGAAAATATCAGGTGATTACTTTAGTTCAACAACAAAACCTTTAACGTTGTCTGAAAATATTGAGAACGTCACAGTTTTAAAGCTTGATGATTTTTGGGAGTTTGAGCTGGACAAGGAAGTACCCGTATATATGATTTTAGCGGACGAAGAGAAAAATGAGTTTTCATATAATCTGGAGGATTATCCGAGTACGGAAAATCTTGACGGAGTAGATATTGCCCAGGTTTTAACCATTGAGTTTTCAAGCGAACCACTCTAAAATTTAATAAGTTTTTTACGGAGCAGGCGGAGAAATCCGCTTGCTTTTTTGTTTGTAACGGTGATGTGACTGAAAATGAAAGATAAATTAAATTTTTGACCGTTTTCAAGTGAGGAGATTAAAAGTGTTTAATTATTAGTTGAATTTTTAGAAAATAAAATTATTTATATTTAAAGTGGCGAATATTATATTTTATACAGAAAAAAGTTGTTAGTTTGACACGCAATAGTTATCTGGAATAAAAGTATATGATATTGCAGAAGTAAAAAGGCAAATTTGCGTCGGTTATGATTGGCGGAAACATTGAAAACGGTCATGAAAATCAAAAACAATCATTATTTTATGCGAAAAAATGACATATACGCTCGAAATAAAGGGGTACAGGTCGTATTTATTAAAAATAAATATGGATAAATAGCTATTTTGTTTGATAATGATACATATTTTTATTAAATATGCACAAAAAATCGGGTGAAAGATTGTAACTGATTTTGAACGAACTTGCTTGACTTGAAGATTTTACCGTGCTAAAATATATACAACAACAAGGGAGAACAAAGTACAAAGGAGGCGAGATTTTATGCTGACACAGGAACGGCACGAAGAAATATGCAGAATAGTTAATGATAAAAAGGCAGTAACTGTTACAGAATTGGTGAAATTGCTGGGAAGCAGTGAGTCAACCATAAGACGTGATTTGAATTATCTTCACGATAAGGGAAAAATTAAAAAGGTTCACGGCGGAGCTACAAGCCTTATCAACAATTACACAACCAGAGAAGATACGGTTGATGAAAAAGCTCTTCTTCATATGGAAGAAAAAGAAAAAATCGGACGATATGCGGCAAGTTTGATTGAACCGGGAGAGCTTATATATATAGATGCAGGAACAACAACAGGATGTTTGGTTTCAAATATTAAAGATAAAGATTGTATTTATGTTACAAACGGCATAAGCCATGCAAAGCTGTTAGGACAAATGGGATGCAGGGTTTTTGTAATTCCGGGAACAATAAGAGGATGCACGGAAGCCATTATCGGAGGAGAAGCCAACGACTATTTGATGCGTTATAATTTTACAAAAGGCTTTTTCGGAGTGAACGGCATAAGTCTTGAAAACGGACTTACAACTCCCGACCCGGACGAGGCACGTACAAAAACGGCGGCAATGTCAAGATGCAAACAGTGTTACGTTTTGGCTGACTCTTCAAAATTCAGAATTGTTACAGCCGTAACATTTGGCCAGCCGGAGGACGCAAGAATTATTACAACTACACTGGAAGAAAAACAATTCAAACTAAAAACTGAAATTGTGGAGGTTGATCAGTATGATTTATACAGTCACATTTAATCCGTCACTGGACTACATAGTAAGAGTTGACGACTGGAATCAAGGAGAGGTTGTAAGAACCGCAGGAGAGCAGATTTTCCCGGGCGGCAAAGGCGTAAATGTTTCCATAGTTATGCAGAACTTAGGTTTTTCCACAAAGGCTTTGGGATTTAAAGCAGGATTTACCGGTGAAGCTTTGGAGCAGATGCTCAGACAGTATGGCTGCGAAACAATGCTTATACCTATTGACAATGGTTTTACAAGAATCAATGTAAAGCTTAAATGCCCAAACGAGGAGAAAGAAAAGAGAGAAACAGATATAAACGGACAGGGTCCGAATATCTCAAAGGAACATATAGATAAGCTTTTCTCCGAGCTTGACAAAATAGAAGAGGGCGACGTGCTTGTGCTTGCAGGAAGTATTCCAAACACATTGCCTGAGGATATTTATCAGCAGATAATGGCAAGAATGGTCGGTAAAAATATTAAGATTGCCGTAGACGCTACAAAGGATTTGCTTTTGAATGTTTTACAGTACAATCCTTTCCTTATAAAGCCCAACAACCACGAGCTGGGAGAAATGTTTGGCGTAAAGATTACAAACACAGGGGACATAGTTACCTATGCCAAGAAGCTTCAGGAAATGGGAGCGAGAAACGTACTTGTTTCAATGGCAGGAGACGGCGCACTGCTTTTAACAGAAGACGGAGATATATATCAGAGCTTGCCGCCTAAGGGCAAGGTTGTAAATTCCGTTGGCGCAGGCGACTCAATGGTAAGCGGATTTATGGCAGGATACCTCAACACAGGGGATTATATGGAGGCTTTGAAAATGGGTCTTTGCACAGGTTCTGCCACAGCTTTCAAGGATTGGCTTGCAACCAAAGAGGATGTAATGAAGATTTACAATGAATTTAATCTTTGATTTTGTATCTTAACAGCGTGACGCTGTTGCAATATATAGAAAAATGAAAAGGAGAATGGTTATGCGTATTACAGATTTACTCTCACCTAAGGGTATTGACCTGAATGCGAAAGTTTCCACAAAAGAACAAGCCATAGATAAGCTTGTATCATTGATGGATGCAACCGGCAAAGTAAATGACGTAGAAGTTTACAAGCAGGCAGTAATCAAAAGAGAAGAGGAAGGCACAACCGCCATGGGCGAGGGAGTTGCAATTCCTCATGCAAAAACATCAGCGGTAAGTGCACCTGGTCTTGCGGCAATGGTAGTACCATCCGGCTGTGATTATGACACACCGGACGGAGAACCGGCAAAGTTGTTTTTCCTTATTGCGGCGCCAAACACAAAAGACAATGTTCATCTTGACGTTTTGGCACAGCTTTCAATCCTTCTTATGGATGACGATTTCAGAACAAACCTTATGAATGCAAAGTCCGTTAAGGAATTTCTTCAGATAATCGACGACGCCGAAAGCGATAAAAAGGCTGAGGTTAAAGAGGAAAGCGCAGACGGATACGCAGTATTGGCAGTTACCGCATGTCCTACAGGTATCGCTCATACATATATGGCTGCCGAGGCTTTGGAGCAGGCAGGAAAGAAGCTGAATGTTGCAATAAAAGTTGAAACAGACGGCTCAGGCGGAGCAAAAAATGTTCTCACAGCCGAAGAAATTAAAAAAGCAAAATGCATCATCCTTGCAACCGATACAAAGGTTCCTACAGCCCGTTTTGAAGGCAAAAAGGTTATTCAGGTAAAGGTTGCCGACGGTATTCATAAAGCGGAAGAGCTTGTAACAAGAGCCAACAACGGCGAAGGTGAAATCTTCCACGAGGCAGGCAGCAGCAAGGCAAAGGCAGAAGAAGAGGAAAAAGGCGGAGTAGGTCACCAGATTTACAAGCACCTTATGAGCGGCGTTAGCCACATGCTTCCTTTCGTTATAGGCGGCGGTATTCTTACAGCTCTTGCATTCCTTGTTGATACAATCTGCGGCTACGGCGGCGCAGCTTCCGGAAGCTTCGGTTCTATCACACCTCTTGCAGCATTCTTTAAGACAGTAGGCGGCCTTGCAATGGGACTTATGGTTCCGGTTTTGGCAGGCTATATCGCATATTCAATCGCTGACCGTCCCGGACTTGCTCCAGGTTTTGTAGGCGGACTTATTGCAGCAAACGGAAACGCAGTTATGAACTTTGAAGGCGCAGAGGGTTTCCAGGGCTTCATCGCTCAGTTTGCTTTCGGAAATACAGGTAACACAGTTTCAGGCTTCCTCGGAGGTCTTGCAGCAGGATTTATCGCAGGCTTTATAGTTTTGGGACTTGAAAAGCTTTGCGCAAAGTTCCCGCCGTCACTTGAAGGTATTAAACCTACACTTATTTATCCTCTTGTAGGAATTTTTGCAATTGGCGTACTTATGTACTTTATCTTTAACCCGATTATTGGTATAATAAATACAGCCCTCAGCAATATGCTTCTTGCAATATCCGGCGCAGGAATGATGGTTGTACTTGGACTTATCCTTGGAGCTATGATGGCTATAGATATGGGTGGTCCTATCAATAAGGCGGCTTATGTATTCGGTACAATGTGCCTCGGTATGGCTGCAACAGCAGACGCAGCTGCTGCAAACGATTATTACATGATTATGGCAGCTATCATGGTAGGCGGTATGGTACCACCGGTAGGTATTGCTCTTGCAACCACATTCTTCCCAAATAGATTTACAAAGGCAGAGAGAAACTCAACAGTTTCCAACTATCTTATGGGCGCATCATTCATCACAGAAGGCGCAATCCCATTTGCAGCATCCGACCCGATTCACGTAATTCCGGCAACAGCAGCAGGTGCCGCAGTAGCAGGCTTCCTTTCAACACTCTTTGGCTGCACACTTATGGCTCCTCACGGCGGTGTATTCGTATTCGCAACAGTCGGCAATCCGCTTATGTACATTGTATCTTGGCTTGTAGGAAGCGTTGTAACAATGCTGCTGCTTGCAGTGCTCAAAAAACCACGTCCTGAGTACGCAGCAGAAAAGGCAGGAAAATAATTTATGTTCAAAAACTGAACAAACGTAATTCTACCAAGAAAAGGAGACAATCAAAATGAAAAGTTTTAGCTACGTAATCACAGACGCAGAAGGAATCCACGCTCGCCCGGCAGGATTGCTTGTAAGACAGGCAGCAAAGTATCAAAGCGCTATTAAAATCGAAAAAGGCGGAAAGTCAGGAGACGCAAAAAGAATTTTTGCAGTAATGGGTCTTGCAGCAAAGCAGGGCGAGACAGTTACAATCTCCGCTGACGGCCCTGACGAGGATACAGCAATCGCTGAACTCGAGGCTTTCATGAAAGAAAATCTGTAAACACCTCATATTAAATAATATAAAACCCCAAAGAGACGCTCCGGCACATGTGCCGGAGCGTTTTTTGTGAAAAAAGTAGAAAGTGAAATAATTCCTGTTTTTAGTTGACAGATGGGATTTATTGTGATATATTATTTAATAGTAAAGATTATTAATAAGGAATGATTATTATGATTAAGCGAAACACTATTCAGCGTGCTATGGTTTTGGATGCTGTAAATAAGTTGAAGTGTCACGCTACTGCGGATGAGGTATATCAAATAGTTGTGAATGAACACCCGAATATAAGCAAAGGAACAGTATACAGAAATCTGAACCAGCTTGCCGAAATGGGAGAGATAAGAAAAATCGAAGTTCCCGGCAATGCGGACAGATTTGACCACAGATGCCACGACCACTATCACGCCAGGTGTCTGAAATGCGGTAAGGTTTTTGATGTGGAAATGGACTACATAAAAGACCTTGAAAAGCAAATAAAGGACGCTCACGGATTTCAGTTCAGCGGACACGACCTTATGTTTAAAGGTATTTGTCCGGATTGTCAGAAAAAAGAAAAGTGATACATGGCTGTTTATAAATGCGTATGCGGGCGCATAAACCCGTAAATAATTTATTAGGAGATGATTTTATGAGAAGTATTACAACATTGGACCTTCAGTATGCACACAGATTTTATGGATTTAAGGGTGAAGCTCAGTATCTTCACGGACACACAGGTGTTTTGACTATAGAGGTAGAGGACACAGTAGAACCGGGCGTTAACATGGTTTTCCCATGTAATGAAATTCAGAAAACAGCATGGGACGTGCTTAAAAACTTTGACCACGCATTGATTTTGAGAGAAGATGACCCGCTTCTTCCGGCTGTACTTGATGTATATGAGAAGCAGGGAATCCGCAACGGAGCTCCTCAGAACACAATGGTTGGAGCAGCATTTAAGACAGAGCTTGCAACTGCTTATCCTGAGTGCAGACTGGTTGTAACAAAGGAAACCTTGACAGTTGAAGGCATGATTAAGATTGTTTATGATTTGCTCAAAGATAAGCTTAACATTGCAAAAATCACATTCACAAGCGGCGTAAATGCGGCTTCTGCTGAATTTACAACAAAGAATAAGATTGACCGCTGTCC
Source organism: Anaeromassilibacillus sp. An172 (assembly GCF_002160515.1). Classification (GTDB taxonomy): domain Bacteria; phylum Bacillota; class Clostridia; order Oscillospirales; family Acutalibacteraceae; genus Limousia; species Limousia pullorum. The sequence goes on from NZ_NFKS01000027.1 coordinate 32,683, forward strand.
TCTCTGCGGAATCGCTCTTGATGAAAACGGAGTATGCCCTAAGTGCGGATACAGAAAACAGAAGTAAAAAGTTAATATAAATGAAGAAAGGGACGTCTTAGGGCGTTCCTTTTGTTTTGTGTAGAGATTTTTATCCGTTGACACCTGAAAAAATTGAGTATATAATTTAATAAATTGATTATATTTTTATATAAGTGTATGGCGAAGATTTACGACGGGAGATGAAGCAGTTGCAGGGAGATATGAATTGCAGGCTCAGCAAAATCGAGCTTAGAAACTTTAAAAATACGGAATACGGTATTGTGGAGATGCCCTCTTTTGCCAATAAGGAATATTTTTCCCGCAGTGCCGATATTTTGGGGATTTACGGTCAAAACGGTTCGGGAAAGACTGCGGTTGTGGAGTGCATTTCCATACTGAAAAATCTTCTTGAGGGCAAGACCCTTCCGGCAAACGTGAAAAATTATATTGCCCAAACCAGTGAAACCTGCCAGCTGAGAATTTGGTTTACCGTGGAATTTAACGGAGAAAAAAGCCTTTTGGAATATAAGGTGGAGCTGGGAGAAATTTCAAAGGAGCAGACGGGAATAATCACCGAAGAGCTTTTCGCTTCCGAGTACAGCGGCAAAAGCTTTAAAAGAAAAAAGCTTATTATAGGCTACAGCTCCGAAAAGGGAAAATCCTTTGTCACACCGGATAAATTATATAAAGACCTTGTAAAGCTCAGAGAAGAAAGTTCTGTGGATATGATGGTAGCTAGAAGAATTACCCAGCGTGAGGGTGTTTCATTTATTTTCGGCGACGATATGAACCGTGTTTTTGAACTTTCAAAGGATGTTTTAGGTGTGTGCAGCGGAGTTATCAAAGCTTTAAGAGATTACGCCGCATATGACCTTTTTGTTATTTCAAATGTAAGGGAATCCCACGACCACAATATCTGCCTGATACCTGTGCTGTCGGGAGCTGAGGACAAAAAGGAAGAGAGCAGAAAGTATTTTGTTCCCGTTGACGAGCCATTTGTTTTGGAAAAAAGCAAGTTTGTATTTTTTGAAAATATACTTAAAAAAATGAACACCGTTATATGTACAATAATTCCAGGCCTTAACATAGACATCCACAGCTTCGGGGAACAGCTTATGGAAAACGGCAAGGAGGGAGTAAAGGTTCAGCTTGTGTCAAAAAGGGGAGATGTGACAATTCCCCTTAAATATGAATCGGAGGGTATTATAAAAATAATATCCCTGCTTAACCTGCTTATGTGCGTGTACAATAATCCCTTTATGTGCCTTGTGGCAGATGAGCTGGACGCAGGAATATATGAATATCTGTTGGGAGAGCTTCTCTCTGTTTTCCGCAGAGGGGCAAAGGGTCAGCTTTTGTTTACCTCACACAATCTGAGAGCCTTGGAAATGCTTGATAAAACCAGCGTGATTTTTTCAACAGTAAATCCGGAAAACAGGTATATACGCCTTAAAAATGTGAGAAATTCAAACCTCAGGGACATATATCTGAGAAGCATTATACTTGGCGGACAGGATGAAGAGATTTACGACGAAACCGACGCAATAGAGATGGGAAGAGCTTTCAGAAGCGCAGGAAAGGCGGTGCGCAGTGAAGAACAAAACTAAAAAGGTCATACTTTTCATAGTTGAAGGCCCTACGGATGCGGATACATTAAGTCCGGTTCTGAAAAAAATATTCAAGCCCGGTGATATACATTTTCATGTAGTTCACGGGGATATAACAACAGTAAAAAAATCCTCATACGACGCCGTTATGAAGCGGCTGTCTTCACAGATTACAGAAGAGATGAAGAGATACCGCTTTACCAAAAAGGACGTGGTGAGGATTATACATATAGTTGACACCGACGGAGCTTTTGTGTCCTCGGAAAATGTGGTTTTCAAAGATACTCACCATATCGAATACGGAAAAGACCATATTTATACGGATAATCCGGTGAGTATCATAGGCAGAAACCGTCAGAAATCAATGTCCTTAAGAGAGTTAAGCTATGCTGCAACTGTGGGAGGAATACCCTATTCAGTCCATTATTTTTCAAGGAATATTGAACATGTTATGCACAACCAGCAGGGAAATCTCACCAGCGACCAGAAGATGTATTATGCCGACGAGTTTGTAAAGATTTACGGAAACTCACCGGAAAGGTTCTTAAAATTCATTTACTCAAAGGATTTTGCGGTTTCGGGAAACTACAGGGAAACCTGGGATTTTATAATGGAGGACTGCAATTCCCTCCACCGACATTCAAACCTCCATTTGATTTTTTCATTTTGCGATATAAAATAAAGCGACCTTTTACGTCAGAAACAAAACTGATGTAAAAGGTCATTTTTTAAATATTCATATCTTTTTTTGTAAAGATGATTACCGAAGCTGCGCTTAGAATAATACATCCGGCAAGAAGAATGAATGGGGCATAAACCGCAAAGCTGTCGCCGGCAATAATTTTTTCCGGTGAAAACAAGGTAAAATAAGTGGTATATTTTATCTTTTCAAGGTTGCCGCCCATGTTTGCCATCATCTGGAGAACATACATCAAAACATTTACTCCTGCGCCTACGCCCAAACTGTATTTTGTATCGTTAAAAATACAGGAGGAGAGAAAGCAAATTGAAGCCATGAAAAGCTGTAAAAACAGCAGTGAGAGATTTAAGTAAATTAAATCAGAGGCTATGTTTTCCTGAGGATACATTATTTTACAGCAGATAAGCTGTAAAACCGTTACGTATAAAATCAGAAAGAATACTCCTGAATACAGCACGGACATTTGAGTAAAAGCGATAGTTTTTCTTTTTACCGGAGCCGCCATAAGTGCTGACATTGAACCTCTGTCCACATATTTTGCGATAAGTCCGTTTGCCCTTATAATAGCATAGACCATAGGGAAAATCAGCAAAATCATTCCGTAAAGATAGGAGGACATGAAGCCCAAAAGGGTAGCAGTGTTTCCGTTCATGCCGAAAGCCGCCATCATTTCGGAAAAAAGCTCTGTAAACTCCTTTAGAACCTCTTCCATTTCCGGATTATACATTCCGGTTATCATTGTTACGTATAGTGTAAGTATTGCGATAAAAATCACAATAAGCTTTAGGGAGGACTTTATTTCTCTGAAATATAATGTTTTATTTATCATTTTTTCCGCCTCCGTAATACTGTAGGAATATTTCCTCAAGGGATTGTCTTGCGGTAACCTCAACGGTGTTTCCTTTTTGTATGCCGGAAAAATCCCTTGCAAAATCTTCGGCTGTCTTTTCGTTTTCAAGAGTAACTGTGTATTTCTTGACATGTCTGTTGCGCAGTTCTTCCGTCGAGTCGGTTGCAGCCAGTTTTCCGTCTTTGATTATTGAAATCCTGTCGCAGGTTTTTTCCACCTCTTCAAAAATATGGCTGGAAATAAAAATAGTTTTTCCCTTGGACTTTTCCCTTTGAATAAGCTCAATAAATCTTTTCTGCATAATAGGGTCAAGTCCGCTGGTGGGTTCGTCCAGAATAAGCACCTGAGGGTCGTGCATAAAAGCGGAAACAATTCCCACCTTTTGCTTCATGCCTATGCTCATTTTCTTGATTTTTCCCTTAGGGTCAAGATCAAACATTTCGAGAAGAGATTTTTTAAGGCTTCCGTTTTTTATTTTGCGGTATTTTTCCATAAAGTTTAAATAATCAATGCCTGTCATGTCGTCGAAAAAATTTATTTCTCCCGGAATATAACCCACAAACTCCTGTATTTTACACCGCTCATGGAAGCAGTCAAAGCCATTTATACAGCATTTTCCCGAATTAGGTTTAATAAATCCCATGAGATGTCTTATGGTTGTGGTTTTACCGGCACCGTTTGGCCCTAAAAAGCCGAAGATTTCACTTTCCTTAACAGACATTGAAATATCAAAAATTCCCTTGTTGTTTCCGTAGTCATGGGTTAGATTTTCAATTTCTATAATATTCATAGGCGCACCCTCCTTGCAGATAAATTTTTATAAAAATATAAGGTAATTCTGAATGCCAGAATTACCTTATTATTTTATGTAATAAAATTATTCGCACATGTCCTCATAGCTGTAAAGCTCAAGACCACCGGCTGTAATTGCTTTTGCGGCAGCCTCTCCGTCGGAAGCCTTTACAATCATGGCAACTCTGTTTGCAGAAGCCAAAGCGTACATATACTCAATATTAAGACCTTTGCTGCAAAGAATGTGTGTCATCTTGTGAAGCTCGCCAACCTTGTCCTGAAGCTTAACTGCGATAACGTCTGTAAGCATTGCGGAAAAGCCCTTATCTCTCAGTGCGTCCTTTGCGGTTTCCGGATTGGAAACAATCATTCTCAACATACCGTATTCTGTTGTGTCAGCCATGCTGAGAGAGAGAATGTTTACTTTTTCCTGTACGAGAGCTTCTGTAACCTCTTCCAGTCTGCCCTGACGGTTTTCGATAAATACGGATAACTGTTTAATAAACATAGTTCTACCTGCCTTTCTTATATAGTAATATAAATAAAACTTCTGTTTATATTTTATCAGTTGTACTTTCTGTTGTCAATTACGTGTTGACTCTTGCCCATGCTTCTTTCGATGCTCTTAGGCTCAACAAGCTTAACCTTAACCGCAAGACCGATAGCCTGCTTGATAACCTCTGTAATTTTATTTGTGAGATTTTCAAGCTCTCTGATTTCGTCGGAGAAGAATCTCTCTTCAACCTCAACTCTAACCTCAAGTGTATCGAGATTGTTTACACGGTCAACAATGAGCAGATAGTGAGGTGTAGTGCCGCCCATTTCAAGCAATGCAGCTTCAATCTGGCTTGGGAATACGTTAACGCCTCTGATAATAAGCATGTCGTCGGTTCTGCCTGTAAATCTTGCGATTCTTGCGGTAGTTCTTCCGCACTGACAAGGCTTGTGAGTGATGCTTGTAAGGTCTTTTGTTCTGTAACGGATAAGAGGAATACCCTCTTTTGTAAGGGTTGAAATAACAAGCTCGCCGGTCATGCCGTCACGGAGAGGCTTGAGGGTTTTCTGGTCAACAATTTCAGGAAGGAAGTGGTCTTCATGAATATGAAGTCCTGAATGGAATTGACAGTCTGTTGCAACGCCCGGGCCCATAATTTCGCTCAAGCCGTAAATATCGTGAGCATGAATTCCCAGCATGTTTTCAATCTGAGAACGCATTTTCTCTGTCCAAGGCTCTGCGCCGTTTATTGAAGCTTTAAGCTTTATTTTGTCACGAACACCCATCTCGTTGATTGTTTCAGCGATGTGAAGCAGATATGACGGTGTGCACATAATGCCTGTAACGCCGAAGTCAATCATCATGTTGATAAGCTTCTTTGTGTTTCCTGTTGACATTGGTACAACAGTTGCGCCCAGCTTTTCTGCGCCGTAGTGAGCACCCAAACCGCCTGTGAACAAACCGTAGCCGTATGCGATTTGAATAATGTCGTTTTGACCTAATCCTGCCATTGTGATACAGCGGGCAACGCACTCGCTCCATGTTTCGATATCACGTCTTGTGTATCCTACAACAGTTGCCTTTCCTGTTGTGCCGCTGGATGCGTGAATTCTGGTAATCTGTGAATTAGGAACGGCAAATAATCCGAAAGGATAGGTGTCACGCAGGTCGTCCTTTGTGGTAAAAGGCAGTTTGTCCAAGTCTTCGATGCCCTTAATATCGCCCGGTTCAAGTCCCAGAGCCTGCATCTTTTTTCTGTAGTATTCAACGCTGTGATATACTCTGTCAACCAGCTTTCTAAGTCTGGCGCTTTGCAGGTTAGTCATTTCGTCCCTGCTCATACATTCTTTTGTTTCATTCCAGATCATATGGTCAGCAACCCTTCCTTATAATATTTATGCTTTTATATTTATTAAAGATTGTAGCCTATTTCAAAGGCTTTTTTATTTATTTCAATGGTCTTAGGAGGAACTGTGGTTTCAATAACATCAAGCCAATCCTCTTTGTCAAAGCCCATGTACTTTGCGGCGGCGCCCAAAACAATTACGTTAAATGTACGAGGTGCGCCCAGCTTCTTTGCTTCCTCTGTAGCTTCAACAACAATGGTGTTTCTCTTTTCCTTGAGTGTGCGAATTATATTTTCAGGATACTGAGCAACACCTGTAACAACTGTAATAGGGTCTATTCTCCAGTCATTTACAATAACGGAACCGTCCTTTTTAAGGAAATGAATATAGCGGAGAGCTTCCAAACGCTCGAAAGCAATCAAAACATCTGCCTGACCCTCTTCAACGATAGGTTCTGCAACATTGTCGCCGTAGCGTACAAAAGTAACAACGCTTCCGCCTCTCTGTGCCATTCCGTGAACCTCGGAAAGCTTTACGTCATAGCCTGCACGTGTTGCAAGCTTGCCTAAAATTCGGCTGGTGAGAAGTGTTCCCTGTCCGCCTACTCCGACTATCATAATATTCTTTGTCATATTATTCACCAACCTTTACCTGCTCTATAGCTGAGAATTTGCAAAGCTGCATGCAAAGTCCGCAGCCGTTGCACATTGTTTCGTCAATGGAGATTGTGCCGTCCTCGTTCTTTGTAAGGGCAGGACAACCCGGTTTTAAACATGCTCCGCACTTTTTACACTTGTCGGAAACAGGTCTGCACTTGAATGGGAACTTAACGCCCTTGAGAAGTGCGCATGGAGCTTTTGTAATGATAACTGATACAGCCTCTCTTGCTGTTTCTCTCTTGATAACCTCTTCAAGCTCTTTCTGATTGAATGCGTCAACCTCGTAAACATTTTCAATACCCAAAGATTTGCAGAGATTGTAAATATTTATTGCAGGAACAGTTTCGCCCTTGAGTGTCTTTCCTGTAGCGGCGTGGTCCTGATGACCGGTCATTCCTGTTGTGGAGTTGTCAAGGATAATAACTGTGCCTGTGGACTGGTTGTAAACCATGTTTACAAGGGAGTTGATACCTGTGTGCATAAAGGTGGAGTCACCGATAACTGCAACCCAGTTGCGGATGTAATCCTTGCCCTTTGCCTTTTCCATACCGTGGAGTGTGCTGATACTTGCGCCCATGCATATTGTTGTGTCGATAACGGAAAGAGGAGCAACTGCGCCCAATGTGTAACATCCGATGTCGCCTGCGCCGTGGATTTTAAGCTTTTTAAGCACGGTGAACACACTTCTGTGTGGACATCCCGGACATAGAATCGGAGGTCTCGGAGGAACCTGTGCAGGCTTGTCTGCGTCTGTAGGCTCGCCTAAAACCTTTTCTCTAATCATTTCTGCGTTGTACTCGCCCTGGACAGTGAATATCTCTTTACCCACTGCCTTTGAAATTCCCCATGCTTTTACCTGCTCTTCGATAACAGGCTCAAGCTCTTCAAATATGTAAAGCTTATCAACCTTAGAAGCGAACTCCTCAATAAGCTTTTTAGGAAGAGGATTTACAAGACCAAGCTTCAAAACAGAAGCGTTTGGCATTGCCTCTTTTACATACTGATATGGTATACCGCTTGTGATAAAGCCAACTGAAAGGTCGTTGTATTCAACCTTGTTGATAGGCATTGTGTTGGCGTCCTCAGCCATTCTTTTAAGTCTGTCCTCAACAAACAGATGACGCTTAATAGCGTTGCCCGGCATCATAACAAACTTTGCAGCGTCACGCTCGTAAGCGATATCCTCAGGCTCTACACGCTCCTGAAGCTCAACAAGTCCCTGTGAGTGGGAAAGTCTTGTGGTGCTTCTCAAAATAATAGGTGTGTCATATTTTTCGCTGAGGTCAAATGCGTACTTCATGAACTCCTTTGCCTCTGCGCTGTCGGAAGGCTCTACAACAGGAACCATAGCGGCTCTTGCCACCATACGGCTGTCCTGCTCGTTCTGGGAGCTGTACATTCCAGGGTCATCTGCGGCAACAAGAACAAGTCCGCCCTTAACGCCTGTGTATGCGGCTGTGTAAAGCGGGTCAGCCGCTACGTTTACGCCAACGTGCTTCATTGCGCACATGGAGCGAACACCTGCAATAGATGCGCCCAGAGCAACTTCCATTGCAACCTTTTCGTTTGGAGCCCATTCTGCGTAAACCTCATCATATTTAACTACATTTTCGCTTACCTCTGTGCTTGGTGTTCCCGGATATGCGGAAGATACCTTTACACCTGCTTCGTAAGCGCCTCTTGCTATGGCTTCATTGCCAAGTAAAATTTTCTTCTCAGCCACTTTTATATTCCATCCTTTCGTAAATCAGTTACTCTCTTTGCTTTTCCTTCAAATCTTTGCAGTGTATTCGGTGATACAAGCTGGATTTTACAGTCAAGACCCAGCATCATGTGAAGTTTCTTCTTGATCTTATCTTCAAGCTCTTCCAAAGCGGCATAGGAGTCCATCATGCCCTCTGCGGCAACCTCAACCTTAACGGTGAGTATGTCGGAGTGGTCTTTTCTTTCAACCACAATTTCGTAGTTTGGTCCTATTCCGTCTGTATTTATCAAAACTTCCTCAATCTGGCTTGGGAATACGTTAACGCCTCTTATCTTCAGCATGTCGTCTGTACGTCCTGAGAGATTTTCCATTCTTGCAGTGGTTCTTCCGCAGGCACATGGCTCGTACATAAGTCTTGTGATATCTCTTGTGCGGTAACGGATAAGTGGCAGAGCTTCCTTTGTGATACATGTAACAACAAGCTCACCCTTTTCACCCGGTGCTAAAACCTCTCCGGTATTTGGATCTATAACCTCGGCGATGAAGTGGTCTTCATTTATGTGCATACCGTTAAGCTCAAGACATTCTCCGGAAACGCCGGGACCTATAAGCTCGCTCATGCCGTAGTTCTGGGTAAGGTTTACATCCTCGCCCCAAACCTTGTAAAGCTCTTTTCTCATGGCCTCTGTCATAAGCTCAGAGCCCAAAAGCAGAGTTTTAATCTGTAAATCTTTCTTTATATCTATGCCTATCTGCTGAGCAACCTCGGCAATTCTCATGGCGTATGATGGAGTTGCAACCAAAAGGGTAGTGCCGAAATCCTTCATGTACATAAGCTGTTTTTCTGTGTTTCCGGTTGAAGAGGGAACAATGGTTGCGCCCACCTTCTCAAGACCGTTGTGTAGACCCAAAGCGCCGGTGAACATTCCGTAGCCGAAGCAAATCTGAGCTACGTCCTCATCAGTAGCGCCGCCGGCAACGGCAAGTCTTGCCACACATTCCTTCCATATATCAAGGTCGTGGTCTGTATAACCTACAACTGTGGGCTTTCCTGTAGTGCCGCTGGATGCATGAATTCTTCTGAGTTCCTTTTTAGGTACGGTAAACAGACCATAAGGATAATTATCTCTCATGTCCTGCTTTGTGGTAAAAGGCAGTTTTTGAATATCTTTAAGTGTTACGATGTCCTCAGGTGTAACACCTGCCTCTTCCATTTTGGCACGGTAAGCGGGAACTTTTTCGTAAACACGTTTTACTGTTTTTTTAAGTCGTTCCAGCTGGATTTTTTCAATCTCATCTCTGGACAGGGTTTCTTCTTTTGCCCATATCATAATAATTTACCTCCTCGTTACTGCGTTTATATAAGGAAAAGCTCTCTTTGTTCCTTTAAAGCGGTATCAAACCGTCGCAGTACAGTGCATGAAGCTATTATATCACTTTTTTCCCACTTTGTCTTGTGTTTTTTAGATAATTTTACAAAAAAATTCTGAAATCTTCGTTTTTTTTGATATATGAAAGAATTTTAATTTATTGAATTTTCTTTAATATATATTTTATTCTGATATTAGTAATTTTATAGGATTTAGCGAAATATCACGCTTAATATTTATACCGAGAAAGCAAAGTATACCCATATAAAATTACTTAATTTGATATTATATCGTTTACAGCGGTGTGTTTTTCTGTTATATTTAGTATACTATATATAAGTAAAGTTGTCCCATGAGTTTGCTCATAAGGCATCTTTGATTATGATATAATAAGGATATTCACGTTTTTGTGATTGGAGAACAGAAAATATGAAAAGCTTTTCCATTAAAATTGCCGACACAGTCATAAAAATAACACCGGTATATTCTCAGATTTTTGAGATGTGCAGGGATTATTTGACAGATGAAGAACCTCTTTTTGAGGTTGAAACAAATGAAAAGGACTTTGAAAGGGAAAAAGCCATGGCTGACGGAGAATACAGCCTAAGCTATCTTGAAACACTGGCGGTGTACCGTAAAATTGTCACAAGGCTTGTTTTTTCCGATATACTGTTGGTTCACGGCTCCGCTATAGCCGTTGACGGAAAAGCATATCTTTTCACAGCTCCCAGCGGCACGGGAAAATCAACACATACAAGAATGTGGCGTGAATATTTTAAGGAAAGAGCAGTAATGGTCAACGATGATAAGCCCCTTGCACGCTTTAAAAAAGACGGCGTATTTATTTACGGAACGCCTTGGAACGGAAAGCATAGACTGGGAAACAACATCTGCGTACCCTTAAAAGGCGTGTGTATCCTTGAAAGGGCAAAGGAAAACAGCATTTCGAGGATAAGCAAAAAAGAAGCCTATCCCACATTGCTTTCCCAGATTTACAGACCCATTGAAAACGGTGAAGCCATGATAAAGACCTTACAGCTTGCAGATAAATTTATGGAGCTTCCTCTCTACCGCTTGGGATGCAACATATCCCAAGATGCGGCAATAACAGCCTATGAGGGGATGAAAGACCAACTATAAAAAGTCAATAGGAAAAATAAAAAAATAACGAATAAGGGATGAAAAAATATGCAAGACAAAAAGACCTGAACAAAAAGTCCAAGTCGATGGAT
>NZ_NFKS01000028.1 GCF_002160515.1 Anaeromassilibacillus sp. An172
TTGGTGTGTATTTCATTCCTTCCTCCAGAACAGCTACCTTATTGCTGTTGCCGCTTCCGCCAAAAGTGGACTGCCAGCTTTCACGTACTCTCTGTGGGTCTTTGATAGTGCCGGGATGTTCCAACACACCACCGGGAGCGGCTCCGTTTGCAAAAAACTTAGCTCCATATTCCTCACAGGCTATGGCCATGCCGATAGCGTTTTTCGCCATAGCGATAGGGGAATACCCCACAAGCCCGTCGAACCCAAGACCGGGAATGTGCAGAACCTCTGAGGGAGTGAGGTAGATAACTGTTCCTTTCATGGTGTGGGCTTCTTCCGGTTGAGTGACGTATGTATAGTAGAGCTGTCCGCTTTTATCCCTGCTTACATCCATTTTGTTTGGCATAAGAGGATACAATGCAATAATTTCATTCTTGCCGTTTCGGATTATCTGCGCATAAGCGTTGCCCCAGAGCAGAAGATGAGTCATTAAGGTTTCTCGAAATACAAAAGATGTCATCTCAGGATTTGGCTCATCATGGAGCAGACTGTAAAGCGGGTGGTCTATGGCTTTTTCTTTGCCGCCGTCATCGGTGTATCGGTAAAAGTGAAGCGGAAGACCTGCCACTGCTTCCGATAAAATTCTGACGCAGGAATAAACAGCCGTCATCTGCATTGCAGAACGCTCTGTAACAGCTTTACCCGATGAAGAACCGCCCATATAGAATGTATATCTGCTTCCGGCAGTTTGATTTTTTGGCTTGTCACGGGAATTAAATAAGCCTGAAAATATGCTCATAATTTACATCCTCTCTAAAAATGGAATAAAAAAATCTCCCGCAAGCGAAGTTAAATATTTTCCGCTTATGGAAGACTTGAGTTGTATTTAAAATTGATATTTATATTCTGTTTTCTTCGCCCCAAACACAGAGCTGGTCAAGAATTTTCATCAAAGAGCGACCTCTCTCGCTGAGTGAGTATTCAACCTTTGGCGGGATTTGAGGGTATTCATTGCGCACAATAAGCTGGTCTTTTTCCAGCTCTTTTAGATTACTGCTCAAGGTTTTGTCGGAGATTGTTTTAAGATAGCGTTTAAGCTCGTTGAAGCGCACTACCTCAAATTCCATAAGACAGTAGAGAATTACCATCTTGTGCTTACCGGAGATAATGGACATTGTATAGCTAAACCCTGTATCCTCAAAATTTGCGTTTTCGATATAGTTCTTTATCATTTTACACTTTCCTTTTGTATAGCAACTGTCTTTAATGACAGTACTTGTATTTTTATCATTACTTGCTATAATTATAATTGAACACGATGATTGTGTCAATTAAAAAGAAAAGAGAGGTAAGTAAAATGAGAAAACAGCTTAACATTACTGAGGGAATTTTCCCGATGCCGGTATTGATGATAGCCACATACAACGAGGACGGCAGCGTGAATGTTATGAACGCCGCATGGGGAACTATGCAGGCCCGTGATATTGTTGCGTTGAATTTGTCCGAATCACACAAGACAGTAAAGAATATCAAGGCCAGAGGCGGTTTTACAGTGAGTATCGCCGATGCCTCTCACGTTGTGGAAGCGGACTATTTCGGTGTTGAATCCGGCAACAGAGTAGCCGATAAGTTTGCAAAAAGCGGAATGACAGCGTCAAAGTCCGAGGTTGTAGATGCTCCGGTAATCAATGAATTCCCTTTGTGTCTTGAATGTAAATTCATTGAATATCAGGGTGATGAATACGGCTGCGGCGTAATAGGAAAGGTTTTGAAAGTCACAGCGGATGAAAGCGTTATGGATGGTGATAAGCTCAATATGTCACTGGTAAATGCCATTGCATTTGACCCATATACCCACGGCTATTATAAAGTTACCGAGAGAGTAGGGGAAGCCTTCAAAGACGGTTTGAAGCTGAAAAAGTAAAAAGCTTTATCGAAAGGGTTGCGTTTTAGCGTGACCCTTTTTAAATGAATAAAAGTCCACGGCTGTCGTAAACACTGGCTGTGTTTTGATTGCCGCATCTTATTGCTCTGTCCAAAGCCATAATGGTCGCAACGGCTCCGTCAATTTTCTCCGAAGATTTTTCCTTGTCGGGTTTTATATTTCCCGCCGGGTCTGTTCTTATGAAAATGTTATCCATCATCCAGCGAAGAACCGGTTGTCCTCCATGGGCAATCTTTTCTTCTAACACTAATTTCATAAGCTCTTTGGTAGGCGGCGACATATCCTTAAATCCCTGACCGAATGGAACAACAGTAAATCCCATGCCCTCAAGGTTCTGCACCATCTGAACAGCACCCCCAGCGGTCAAAGGCGATTTCTTTAATATTGAACCGTTCTCCCAACCGCTCAATGAACTTTTCGATGTAACCGTAATGTACCACATTTCCCTCGGTGGTCTGCAAAAATCCCTGCCGCTCCCATAGGTCATAGGGAACATGGTCACGGCGGACACGCAGATCCATGTTTTCCTCGGGTATCCAAAAGTAGGGGAGAATCACGTATTTATCGCCCTCGTATTCAGGAGGAAAAACCAGAACAAAGGCCGTTATATCGGTGGACGATGAAAGGTCAAGGCCGCCGTAGCACACACGCCCCTCTAAATCCTCTTCTGAAACAGAAAAAGCACACCTGTCCCAGCGTTCCATAGGCATCCAGCGAACAGACTGTTTTACCCATTGATTTAGCCTTAGCTGACGGAAGGAGTTTTCCTCACCGGGGTTTTGCTTTGCAGATTCGCAGGCGTCCTTTACCTTGTCTATTGAAACGGTTATTCCGAGAGAGGGGTTAGCTTTTTTCCACACCTTAGGGTCCGTCCAGTCGTCGCTTTCCTCAGCTCCGTAAATAACAGGGTAAAAGGTATGGTCAATCTTTCTTCCGTCAATAATATCTTTGGCTTTTTGGTGTATCTCGTAGCAAATTGACTTTGTATCATTGCCGGCTGTTGTTATTAGAAAGTATAAAGGCTGCATTCGGGCATCGCCTGAACCTTTTGTCATAACATCGAAAAGCTTTCTGTTTGGCTGTGTGTGAAGCTCGTCAAAAACCACACCGTGGGTGTTAAAGCCGTGTTTGTTTCCCACATCAGCGGATAAGACCTGATATATGCTTCCGGTGGGTTGATAGATAAGCTTTTTCTGAGAATCCAAAATTTTAACCCTTTTGGAAAGAGCCGGACACATCCTCACCATGTCCGCCGCCACATTAAAGACAATGGAAGCCTGTTGACGGTCGGCGGCACAGCCGTACACCTCGGCACGCTCCTCACCGTCTCCACAGGTGAGAAGCAACGCCACAGCCGCCGCAAGCTCAGATTTTCCCTGCTTTTTTGGAATTTCTATGTAAGCCGTGTTAAACTGCCGGTATCCGTTCTTTTTGACAATTCCAAAAATGTCACGGATAATCTGTTCCTGCCAGTCGATAAGTTCAAAGGGAGTTCTCGCCCAAGTACCTTTTGTGTGGCAAAGACACTGAATAAACCCAACGGCATAATCGGCTAAGTTCTTGTTATACCGGGATCCCTCAGCCATAAATGAAGTGGGCTTGTACTTTTTAAGCTTTCTGATAAATGTCACCTCCTAAGAATAGATACGAAAAAAGCGCCTGTTTCCAGACGCTGTACGTTTTAATTTAAGTTTGTTTTTGGTATTTTATCAATGTATGAGATGTTTAATATTTGGATTTTGAGCCTGATTCCTCCAATGCAAGTATAGCCAATGAAACTATTATAGTGACAATCAAGGTCACCACACAGCTTAAAGCGCTGAACTGAAAAATAATCACACCAGACACACCGTTTATTAAACAGTGTGTCAGTATACAGGGGAATGTTCCTTTTGAAATCTTTCTTATGGTTGCCAAAGCATAGGAAAGCGTCAGGCACATTATACCGAACAGAAAATAATTCATATTTGAGTTGGCTGTTCCGTTTATGAAAAAAATCGGCAAGTGCCATATCCACCATATTACTGCGGTGATTATAGTGGCAATGTTGAAGTTAAAGCTTTTTTCAAGCTCCGGCTGTAAAATCATTCGCCAGCCTGCTTCCTCGTTTCCGCCGCTGAAAAGCATAAGAGGGATAATTACAATAAGCATGTAAACAGGAGAACCAATAGAGAACCCGTTTATGGCGCAACCCAGCAGATAATAAATCAGGACAAAAAGCAAAACAAGCCCGTAGGATAAAAGCGAGTGTTTGAAGTCGAAAACCTTTTTAAGCCAATGAAAAAAGCTGCTCACATGTCCGTTTCTTTTAAGAGAAATATAGGAAGCGATTGTAGGAGAAAAACCTCCGATAAAATGCATAACTCTTATGGGAAGGTCATAGACGGTCATATTTAAAAGCTGACTCAAAACAGCCGCTCCTCCCCAAAACAAAACGGTTATTGCAAAAGTGATTACAAGATAGTCCTTTAAAAGCTTTTTGTTCATAGATAAATGCTCCTTTCCAATCAGCTTCGCTTTATGTACACGAATTTAACTATACAGGATAAAACCAACTGACAAAGGGAAGCGGCAATCAGGGTATAAAAAGCGGTAACATTAAAATATCCAATGATAACAGCCGATATAATCATTAAAACAGAGGTTACCAAAAGCATGGGTATTCCCGCTTTGTATTTGATTGCTTTCATTCGCTCGTCGTTTTCTTTGTTGAAAAGCAGTTTAATGTTTTTTTCATCTGACAAGGCTCTTTTATAGCGGGCAATAAAAGCAAGTGCAATCAGCCCACAGGCAGATGTCAGACCGCATTGAAAGCTGAAAATCACGCTGGATTTTATTTCGGCAGTGGCAAAGAATGCGTCAAATACTCCCAAAGCAACAGCAATAAGTACAACCAAGGTTAACGCATAAATTCTTTTAGTTAGAGTCTTTTTGTACTTTTCCATTTTAAAAATCCTTTCATTAAGAATATTCAGACAAATCAAAAACTTCTTCTATTGTCAGACCAAAATAATGGGCTATCTTATATGCAAGAGGCAGGGAAGCGATATATTTTCCGGTTTCTATAGATGTAATGGTTTGTCTTGTGGTACCGACAGCTAACGCCAGTTCTTCTTGGGATAATTTTCGTTCTTTTCTCAGTTCTTTTATTTTTGTTTTCAAAAAATCCCACCTTTATGACAAGTAAACTTTGCATTTTAAGTATAGCAAACTTTGCATTTGTCGTCAAGTAAACTTTGCATTTTACAAGAAAGTGCCTGCCTCCAGACGCTTTCTTAATATTTGTTATTCTCCTAAAATATAGAAACCTATATAATGTTTCCCGTTATTTAACCAGTCGAGCAAGGTTTGATATTCTAACGGCTTTTTTATTTCTATTAGCTGTATAAAGTGATTTATCTGTTCTTGAGTATAAAAATTGATACCGACCGGGTCAATGGAGCCTTGGTTTAGATTTGCATAAAGGCCGTCGGTAATGATTTCCCAGTAATGAGTGAAAAATATTTCTAAATCATCTCCGTAAATATACAGAGAATCGTTTTTCCAGTGCTGTATTGCACCTGTTGTAAATATTTGTTCGGTGGTCGTGTTTTGAGGTAATAGACAATATTGAAACTCTATAAAATCCGAACCGCCGAATTTTCTGCGTTCTTCCTGAGTCTTAAATTTATGAAACAGCAAACAATCACCCTTTCAGTCAGATATTTCTTATAAAATAATATCATAGCAGCAGTGTTGTTTCAATAACTGTTCCTGTGAATCACTTCCAAAATCTTTTCCTATTCCTCTAAACTTATTCCAAGACCTGATAGCGCTTCTTTTATACCGCAGTCCGGACAAATAAGTGTTTTACCGTTTTTTCTCGAAAGGGCGGGGCGGGCTGTGTATGCCTTTCCACAGCAGGGGCAAATGTTTGTTTCGTGGCTTTCATTTTTCATATGTTACCTCCGCAGTTTAAGTAAGCGTTTATCAGTGGTTTATTGTCAAATCTGAAGTCTCTGTAACCCTCAAGGCAGGTTCTAAGATACAAGGATGATGGCTTTCCAATGGGTCTGTCCTCGTGCATAATATAAAGGAAAACCTTTATATTTCGCACCTTTCCGGTTTTTATTCCCTTGACCGGAAGTACAATTTCTTTTTTATAGTAAAAGATAGGGAAGCCCTCGTATCTATCCAGGGAAAGCTCGTCAGCCTGTGTCACTTCCCAAACAGCGATTGGAACCTTGCAGTTTTCTTTA
The DNA here is from genome assembly GCF_002160515.1 of Anaeromassilibacillus sp. An172. Lineage (GTDB taxonomy): Bacteria > Bacillota > Clostridia > Oscillospirales > Acutalibacteraceae > Limousia > Limousia pullorum. Next base: position 6,166 of record NZ_NFKS01000028.1, read on the forward strand.
GGCTCAACTGTTAAATAATGACCGGTTTTACTGCCTTTGAACAAAAGCTGATTGTCCTCAAGTACCGATGTTCCGACAATTCTCGCCTGTGGACAGCGCATTTTCATCTGTCTGATATTGAGATTGCTTCCGTATGCTCCGTAGTAACGTTTTTCCATAATATTCAGTCCTTTCAAAATTTTATCACCACCTTAAGACCGCCGAAGCGGTCTGGGTGATTTTTATTGTGTTTAGGCAACTCTGCCGTTTCTGAAGGCTGAATCTCCGGAAAGCTTTCTTGTGAGAATATCTCTGGCAGTGGCAAATTCCTCACCGATAAATCCAAGTCTTAAAAGCCATGTTCTCATTGCGTACTTTGGATTTTCATTTTGCTGTGGCTTTGGACTTGCAGTTCTCACTGTTTTTGCCATTTGGCTCAATGCCAGGCAAAGCTGAATGTAGCTTTTAAGCTGTCCTGAGTGAAGTCCGTTTTGTCTGCCGTTTTCCGGTGCGTCGAATTGGAAAAGTCTGAATTCAACTGTTCCCTTTGTAAAGGTTGCGTGGAGGTTAAGCATATGGTAGCGGCTGTCGTTGTAGTGGTGATCCCTGCGTAAGTTTGCTCCGTGGCTTCCGTACCAAATGTCTGCAAGCTCAGCCATAGTATTAGGTTTTTGAAAGTTTATTTCCTGCAAAAATTCAGGGTTTACCATTTTGCAGTAGCGGTTCATTCTGCCTTTGTCAATTTGCAATGCTTCCGCCAGCAGGCTTTCATGGCTTGCCATAATGTTTGCAAGGTTTCTCAGAGTTTTCGGCGTGTGTCCCTTTGCTCCAATGTGAATGTGAACTCCGCAGCCTCTTGTGGCGTCGCTTTTTGCTCCGGCTCTGCGAAGAAGTCTTACAAGCTCCTGCAGTGTTTCTATGTCCTCATAGTTGAGAATAGGTGTCACAAGCTCGCATTTTTCATCGTTAGGACCTGCAATGCTTACATCCTTTTGGAACTTCCATTCTCTGCCTTGTCTGTCCCAGGCTGAAAATGTCTGGTAACCGTTTCTTCTTGCTGTGTCCTTGTATCTGTTTGTGTTGAAGAATTCGGCGGCAATCTTTGCGGCTTTTTCTCTTGTGATGTTGTTCATCTCTATTTCAACGCCGATGGTCTGTTTTTTCATTTCGTTAACCTGGTTCATAAGCTTTTCGTTCATTTCTGTGTCCTCCGTCTTTCTTTTGGTACACACATATTAACTCTAAAAGCGTACTATATCCAGTGTTTTACCGATAATATAGTACACGATGTTGTGTGTCTGTATTTGTGTATTTTTGACATTACAGACACACGTTTATTTTTATCTGAGCCAGCTTTTTAAAAAACATATTGCGTCTGAAAACACGCCTGATAATAAAAATGGATTGTTTCTCCGTCAAGAACACCGTATGCGTTTTCACATTTTCTGAAAAAAATTTCCTGTTCCGGTGTCAGCGTATCCCTGAGCTTTTGAACCGCATCACTAAAGCTTAGATAGGCTTCTTTAAGGTAATCGCTTTCGTTGCTGCCGTGATAATTTATTCTGGAAACAATAAAATCATCAATGGCTTTTTCCATTTTAAATACCACCTTTCCTGATTGGTAGTAACATATATCACTCTAAGAAAGGCAAAAATCAAGGGCAGACGGAAAATTCTCCGTTATGGACAAATGGGTTTAAAAACTTTTATGGGAATATTTCGCTTTCTGCATTGATCTATAACATACTTTGTTCCTCGGGAGCTTCCGTCCCAAAAGGCAAGAACCAAATCTGCGTTTTCGATTATGGTTATGTTTCGCTTGAGGGGAGCGGAGCGTCCGTATTTGCTGTACTCCGGCAAAAACTCAGTAAGCTTTATGTTATTGTACATAGCGTATTCCCTTGCGTAAGTATCAACGCCTTTAGCGCCGCCGGAAATTATTTCAGTAACATTTTCGGGGAGATATTTTCCTAAATCATTGACATAAAGATTTCTTGAACCAACAACTGCGACTTTCATGTAATCACTCCTAAAAAATAATAGATATACAGTATATCTAAAAACATATTATAACACATGATAGCTATAAAATAAACATATAATATATCTATATGGAGGCAGTTGTATGGCTATAAAAAGTGTATCAATACGTATAGAGGAAGAAATGCTGGAAAAGCTGGGCTTCGTGGCAGATTATGAAGGACGTTCCGTAAACAGTCATATACTTGTATTGATTAGAGAAAACATAAAAGCTTATGAACAGGAACACGGAGAAATAGACGGTTCTTTAAATCCGGCAGACAATGTAAAGCCGACAAGAAAGAAATAATGAGGCTTTGGCATTTCAACACCGCTCACGTCCGGAATATCAAGGATTTTTAGCTTCTTTCCGCCAGTATTACCATTTTCAATTTTTTCTGCAAGAGATTTTTTCTTGCGGCCGGCTCCAGGTCTTGCACCGCCCCGTCCGCCGGTGTTGTTGGATTTAGTAGGCACTTTCTCACCGTCCTCGTTGTTAATTTGAAAATAAAGATGTATAATTAAGTTAGAAAATCTATATTCATGGAGATATTTTATGATAAGACAATTTAAGAAAAATGATTTGTCAGCCGTTATGCAGATATGGCTTGATACGAATATTAAAGCGCATGACTTTATTCCAAAGGAATACTGGGAAAATAACTATGAGATAGTAAAAGAAATTTTGCCTGACGCAGAAATATATGTACATGAGGATGACACCGCAGGTTTCATTGATGGCTTTATCGGATTGACGGATAATTATATCGCAGGTATTTTCGTTAAGGAAGATAAACAGTCAAAGGGAATAGGAAAAAAGTTATTAAACTACGTAAAAAACGTCAAATCGAACATAAGTTTAAGCGTCTATCAAAAGAACACTAAAGCGGTGCGTTTTTATAAGCGTGAGCAATTTCAAATTGTCTCAGAGAATGTGGATGACATTACCAATGAAAAAGAGTTTATTATGGAATGGAATAAATAAATTACTTAACCGTCACAGCAATGTGGCGGCTTTTAATTACCCTTTTGAATTTGACTTTTTTGAACACAAGACCCCAGGCCGCTGACCGATAGAAAAAGTTGTAGAGATTATTATACCCCTTCCTTTAGCGGTTGTGGGGAGTTCGTGTTCCGAGAACGCCGTGTGCTTTCATGTGACAGGAACGGCAGAGAGAAACAAGATTATTTTTCTCGTGTGTTCCTCCGTCAGCAAGGGGTAACTTGTGATGAACTTCCTCAGCCGGCCGGTATATGCCACGGCTCAGGCAATCCTCGCACAGCGGATGTTCACTTATGTATCTGTCACGTATTCGTTTCCATGCTCTGCCGTAGCGTTTATTTGCTTCCAGGTCACGGCGATAATGGTTGTACTCATGCATGTCTGTTCCTTTGTGTATATGGCAGTAAAGCTCGCCGTCCTCGGCAAGATTGGGACAGCCGTTCATGCGGCAGGGACGTTTTGGTTTTCTGGGCACTGTGTCACCTCCTTAGGATACAAAAAAGCCTCGCAGGATTTCTCCTACAAGGCTTTCTTCATTTTTCCATTATAATAATAGCATGTGTATGTACTCTCATTCAATCACATTTACTCTCATGTTGCAGAACCAGTGTGATTTCTTTCAAAGCGGTATCGTTCATCCTGTAAATGTGCTGAATACTGTATCCCATATCCACTGCTATTTTTTCCCAGGTCTGAAAGCATAGATAACGCTTTTCTAAAAGTGTCTGTAATTCGGCACTTGGTACGGATTTAATGGTTGCGGAAATCTCTTTTTTAAGATCTACAAGTTTGTCTATGTCCTGGTTAATTTCCTCCTGTAAATCTATTATTTTTTCAACAGCACCCGCCATTTTTGATGTGGCTTTATTGGGACTGTGGGGCATACCGGTTAGTACGGAAGTTGCGCTCACTGCAAGGTCGTTGAGGGCGGAAACCTGCTGTATTTTGGAATTTATTTGACTGTCAAGAAATCTGGCTTGTGATAAATATTCTTTAGCTGTCATTTTTACCTCCCGTTGAGCTGTCTATTGCGTTTTTTGCCTCTTCCACAGAACGAACCACGAAGGCAAAACCTCCGCTGTTGCGGATTTTTCTTATTGCGACATTCTGTAAGGGTGTGGTTTTACCCTTTTGCGTTTTAACTTCCAAAGCGATAAACCTGCCGTCAATACAGACTATAATGTCAGGAATACCGGAAGTTCCGTAAATCCCGCCGTGTTCTTTCCAGAAAAAACAGCGGGGGAGAGTTTTAAGATATTTTAAAATGCTTTTTGTTATGTCAGATTCATTCATCATTAAAAACCTCCTGATAAAAGCTTTTAATTTACACTTTTACAGATAAAAATGTATTTTTACAAAAACAAAAGTTAAAATTTAAAAAGTGTATATAGAAAGTAATATATAAAGAAATAGGATTTTTTCTGTCAAAGTGTCTTTTGCGTTTTGGCAGTTATTGCGGTCTGTCGTCAAGCTTAATACCCGTCAAAATTCTTCGTTTTCCCAGCTTGTCCACATTGCGTTCTATGTGGTCGTTGCTGTTTATAAGCTGCTGAACAAACATTCGATGTGAATAGGGCTTTAAGCCACATTCCTCGCAATAGGCTTTTCCTCAACCGGGGGCAAAACCTGTGACAACTGCTCCTGTGTGTATTTTCTTTCAGGATGAAATGAGATACAGGTAACCATAACAGGCTCCTGTTTACAGTGATAAAATCCGGGCAAACGCATTACACGGCTCTCATTTACACAGACCGGGTCGCCGTGAAAGTGCTTTATAAGCTGCTGCTGAATCGAACGAAATTTCTCTACAGTTGCATTTTTCATAAACCAGTTTACATGAAGTGATTTTCGTGTCTTTATAACCAATGAGGGAGGCAGGAGAAAGCTGTCTACGGCTTTTTGCTGTTCTTCAAATGACATATCGTCCATCTCTACGAACTGGGCGTTAATCCTTGTTATGTTTTCGTCGTAATCTCCGCCGAAGTTCACAACAAAGAAAATACCTCGGCTTTCCTTGTTGTGCTGTTTTAAGGTGTTCTCTATGGAGGAAAACTTTCCGGCCTGAATTTTAAGCTTTGCTCCTTTAAAGATACCTCGCTTTTTGTCGTCAAAGATTCTAAAGCATACAGTGTCCTCGGGATTAAACAAAGACATTAAAATATCCTGTGGCGCTACATCCATAAAATCACCTCCATTCAAAATATCTTATTGGTTTTCCTCTTAATTTGGCTTCCTGAAGCTGTGTCTTTGCGGAAGAGGAAAGATTATTCCCGAAAAACCACACCTCATTGCAGAAATCCATAAGAGAAACACCGAATATGATACCGAGTTTTCTTTCCTCCGGATCTCCGTCGTTTAATATTCGTGGGTAGAGCAGGTGAGGGGCAACAGGAATTTTTCCTTTAGCTATAGCGTATTGACAGCACTTAATTGCCATGGAAATATTTTCTGTTTTGCTTCCGCTGTGGTTTGAAATTATGTATATCTTGGGTCTTGACAGGATTTCCTGATTTTTCCCCATAAATTTATTTTTTTCTTGTTCCTTTAATACGTTTTCTATGGCGTTTCCTGCAGTTGGGTCTGCATAGCCTTCCTGATTTCTGTACATCTATATATCCTCCAATTCTTCCATAGTTCCAAAAGTTTTACCTGCCGAGGCTTCGGCTATAAGGGGGAGATTAAATTCTTCAAATGGCTTTGCTTCCATACATCCTTTTATAAATATCACAGCTTCTTTGAGCTTGTCCTCGGGAACTATAAAGGTAAGTTCGTCATGTATCTGTAAAATGGGTTTTAGCCACGGTCGCTTATCAAGTCCCATTAGTATTCGTCCTACTGATAATTTCAAAATATCCGCGGCGGTTCCCTGTATCGGTGTGTTTAAAGCACAACGCTGGGCAAAGGACTTCACGCTGAAATTATCGCTTCTTATGCCGGGAAGATATCTGCGCCTGCCCAGATATGTTTCACTGTATGTGGTGCGGTAGGCTTCCGCTATTGTGTTTGCCTGCCATGTGGAAAGACCTCTGTAGCCGCTTTTTAAATTTTCTATAATATCTCTGCATTCCTGTTCAGTTTTTTCGATGCCGGCTTTAAATTTTAAAGTCTTTTGCAGTCCTTTAGGGAAAAGCCCGTAAAAGGTTCCGAAGTTTACATTTTTGGCTATGGTTCTGCGTTCCTTTGTGACAGTGTCAAAAGAGGGAAGAGGTTCCGAACATATTTCATTTGCCAGCTTTTTCAGGCCGCACTCACGTAATCCTCTAAACTCATAGGAATTTTTTAAAGTCATCTGGGCGGCTGACATTGTGTCATATACCGGAGGTTTTATAACAATTCCCATGGCATATGACATTTGAGATTCGAAACTTAGATTGTGCGCAACCTTTATAATTCCTTCATCGGTGAGAAAATCCCTTAAAAACACAAAAAACTCATCTTTATCTGCGTTTTGTCCGGTTTTGTGGGCTATGGGAACATATATTCCTGTACCCTGTAAAACGGAAAAAGAACAGCCCACAATATGCGCCTTGTGAGGGTCAAGAGCGGCTTTTTCCTCCTGTCGGTACTCTTCATCGGGTGCAGTTTCATAGTCAAAGGCGACTATTTCGGAATTTTTAATGTATTTATATACTGTAGACAGGTCAGTGACGTTTTTATAGTTTGAGTGCATATGTTCGAATACCTCCTAAAATTAAAGATTTTATAAAAAAGCGGTATTGTGCGGAGAGAAAGCTCCCCGCACATTTTTATAGGTTTATGTTCCAATAACCTCGCCGGTTTCCGGGTCAACTGTGATTGATAGGTTGTCCTCTGCTTCATAGCTTACATTGTTTTTAAATTCCTTTACCTGCTCGCTCATGGCTGATATAAATGTATATTCCTCAGGGGTAAGCTTGCGCTCAAGAGAGAATTGTGCCTGTGAATAGGAAATTCCGCTGTTGTTTACGGCTTTTTTCAGGGAAAAACGTGTTACAATCATGTTTGACTTGTTGCCCTTTGAAAGCTGTCGCATAAGATAGCGGCTAAAATCATTAAGAGAGCTTGTGGGAAGCGATAAAATCATAGGAAATATTTCTCCCTCACGGAGAATATAAAGTCTGCGTCTGTTTTTACATGCTTTTGAGCCGTTTTCTCCCGAGCCGAACTGATTGTAGGGACATTCCGAGCATTTGCCTCCCGGAACACCGTTACCGAACATACCGTCGGTACTGCTGCAATCGGGAGGATTGCTGCCGCCTGTGTATTTGTCCTTATAATAGGAGTACAAGGGGTGATGATAGAGAATAACGGCGGAAAACTCCTTAACATTTTCTGGTTCGTCGGGGTTGTCGCCTGGAATTTCAAACATTGTTGTTCCTCCGGAGGGGATTTTTATTCTTTCAAAGGAAACATTAAGACCTTCCATTTCCTGAGAAACCATGTTGTTGAGATTAAAGTCCTTTACTGCAAGAAATCCGCTGTTGTTTGTTTTGCTTATTTCATTCGTGTTATTCATAGTCTTTTTTCCTTTCTTTACTTTGATGTTTTTCTTACGGTAACTGTAGTTTTTTCAAATACTCTCACCAAGCCTATAAGCCAGTTGGGGAGAGTGTCGTTGTTTTCCGCCATCTGTTCCTTTACAAAGGCAGAAAGTGAGTTTGAATTTACGGTTTCATAAATTAAATCGCCATATCCTTTATTTTTGAGCTCTTCAAACAGATAGCTCTTTTGTTCGACAAGGGGTGAAACCCTCATTTTTGTGGTAAGACAGAACATAGTTCCGCTGTGGGTGAAGTTTTGTGTTTCAGATTCAGCCATAGCTATGGCAAGTCTGTAGTCCGTTTCATCTATTTGTGAGTTGATATTTTTAAGCTTGTCCTCAAGCTGTTTCTTTTCATCACGAAGTGATTTGAGATTGTCTGCAAGTGTAAGCATTTTATTTTCCATATGTAATGTTTCCTTTACTGAAAGTTATTGAAATGGGTTGATTCCCTTTCGGTAGTCGTCAACCAATGTTTTGGCAAGGTCAACCTTGTGGCGCAGGGAATAGAGGATTTTCTTATCCACTGTGTTTTTGGCAATAAGGTAAATATAGTGACAGTTCTCCTTTTGAGATACCCTGTGGATTCTCGCCTTTGCCTGCTCAAAATTGCTCATGCTGTAGTCAAGAGAGTAGAAAACCATTGTTGATGCGGCAGTGAGTGTGATTCCAAGACCTGCTGCGGCAATCTGACCTAAAAATACAGAACAGTCCTTATCTTCCTGAAAACGCCTGATTTCCTCACAGCGGTTTTTTGTACCGCCACGAACAGCGGAATATTTTATGTTTTTTCTTTGAAGCAGTTTTTCTATGTCATTAAGCTCGGTGACAAACCTTGCCATAACAATTATTTTTTTGTCCTCGCTTTTTGCTCTTTCGATAATATCTGAAAGGGCGTCGAGCTTTGCCTTACTCACCATAAATATTTTGCCTTCGTCATCGGTGAGATGTCCTCCGGTAACCTGAGAGAGCCTTAAAAGCTTAGTGAGAATATTCACAGCGGAAACTTCAGACTGAGAAATCTGGGTATAGCTGTCCTTTTCGATATTTTTGTATAATTTCATTGCAATAGGCTCAAGCTCCACATAGCGAACCTCCTCGGTTATTTTCGGAAGGTCGAGACATTCATCCTTTGTAACTCTGAATGCTTCCGAGTGCATTTTCATAAGAAAATCATTTGTCATAGAATTTTTAAATCTCGGTATATGATTGCCGTAACCCACCATGTCAAAATATTTGTTCCTGAAAGCGTAGAAGCTGTCGCCGAATATGTTAGGGTCTAAAAATTTGTATTGGGAAAAGACATCAAGCTCACGGTTTGTTATAACAGTGCCGGTAAGCAGAAGCTTATAACCGGCTTTGTTACCGAGATGATGCATGGCTTTTGACTGGGAAGTTCTCGCTTCCTTGAGCTTGTGGCCCTCATCGGCAATAATAAGGTCTGGATTAAAGCTTAAAAGCTCTTTTTCAATTCGCCATGCGCTTTCATAATTTACGATAACCACCTGAAGTGCATTGCTGTCTATATCATTCAAAGCTTTTATCTTATCCTCTTTAGTTCCTTTAAGAACAGTTACGGTGTAGGGGAAGTCTGCAAACCTTTGAAACTCCTGTTCCCAAACACACACTATTGATAATGGCGATACAACCAGAACTTTCTTTATCTTTCCGGACAAATACAATGCTCCCGCAATTCCTATGCTTGTGAGAGTTTTTCCGGTTCCCATCTCCATAAGCAGTGCAACTCCTCTGCTTCGGGAGCTTCCGGGAAGCAATCCGAATTTTTCACAGGCAAACTTGAAAGCGTTGAATTGATGTTCATAGGGTTTTACCTTTATGGGCATAATCAAAGAAAAGTTTTCATCCATTTAATCACCACCGTTGTTTTCTGATATGGCAATTTTGTTGACTGTGTTCCCGGGAACGATAATTGTTACCCCTTGCAATCTGCCTAATATAAGAGTTAAAAGCTTTTCTCTTATAAGGACATTTTTGCATCGCAGAACATTATTGCCTTTTTGTGATTTTGAAAGGCTTATATTTAAGCTGTGTTTCATATATTCAATCCTTTCTGAAGGGGATTTTTAAGTCCTTCACTATATAGCCACTGGAAAAGGCTTTTTTAAGGATTCAGAAAATTTTTTTTAATTTTTTTAAAGCAGTGCTCAATCTCTGAGAAACAGCGGAAACAGTGACGCCCTCATTTTTTGCATAGTCGGTAAGGCTGATATTTTTAAAGAACACGGATTTGATAAGTTCCTGTTGCTTTGGTTTCAGTTTTGAGATAGCAATATGCAGTTTTTTCTCCTGATCCTCTTCAAAAAGCTTGTAAAGCTCCTTATCCTCACAGGCAAAATCCTTTCCCTCGTATAAGTAGCTGTCCAGAGAGGTATGTCTGCGAGTTTCCTTGTGGTTTACGTTGTATTCAAGTCTGTCCAGGTCTAAAATAATTTCTCCCCAGTATTCTTCAATATCAATGGTTACAACTTCATCTATAAATTTGTATTCTATCTTCATGCTTAGCTCCTTTCAGGAGCCAAGATGAACCGCCAAAAATAAAAACAGAGTCGTTTGCGAAACACAAAAAGCCGGATGACTACAAAACTTGCGTTTCGTAAATCATCCGGCCATTTGGTAGCTCACACTCGGCTCCGTTGCTCGGTATGTTTTATTTTTTTATGTTCTTATGTTCTTATGTGATTTAATTGTTATGAGACTTTTGAACGTATTTCGTTCTTTCGTTCCGGCAACGCCGACTGGGCATTGCATGGGACAACCACAAGGTTGTGACAGTGAGTCATTTCAGTTCAATTTTCAATTCTTCCTTTGGCAAAGAAGAAATGTCAAAGGCACGCTTGTTACAGAGCGGACACTTCATTTTTTGTTTCATGCAAAAAACCTCTTTCCTTTATATATTATAAAATCAACAGGAGAAAAGCTCTAAAAATCAAAGCAATTCCTAATTGATATTATTGTCGTGAATGTCGCGAACAAATGTTTATAATATAATTATAGAATGTTTTTTCGCATTTGTAAATACTTTTTTGAAAAAAATCGAAAAAATGTTCAGCGATATATCTGATTATTTAGAACAATTTTATGACTATCTGTAAAAGTAAATATTAAATCCTTATTTTCTGTCACAGTTATATTTTTTATTGCAGTTCTCCATAGCCAATCGTCATAATAAAGTGAGTCTGTATTTTTAACGTAATCGAAAATTTGTTTATACACTCTCTTTTGGCCATTTCCGGCCTTATTTCTGACAATAGAGCGCCGCAGGTTTCAATAACACTTACACGCTGACTGAACTCTTTTTTCAAAACAGCGGCGCAGGACTTTTCAAGATAATCGTTTTTTATGTTGGGGCAGTGCTTTTGTCTGTCATATAGATTTCGGCAACGCCAAAAGTTTTTACTTCTCATATACGAGCTTCCGCACAGACCGCAAATCACTTTGTTATTAAGGGTGATTTTGCTTTTACAGCCAGGCAAAAGATTTTTTCTCATCTCAATCTCTTCCTGTAAAAGGTCGAATATTTCAGGAGGAATTATAGCTTCGTGTCCATTACTTACATAGTGTTGTGGAACTGCTCCGTTATTCTTTTTTGCACGTTTATCCAGAAAATGTGCTTTATAAGTCTTCTGTAACAGTGCGTCGCCCTTGTATTTTTCATTTGTAAGAATACGCTTTACAGTGGATATATCCCAACTGTCATTTCCGCAGGGGGTTAATATATTGCATTTGTTTAAATAATCGCATATTCCGCCAAAGTTGGCACCTAAAAAATAAAGCCTGTAAATAAGTCTCACGATTTTGGCTTCCTCAGGATTTACAACAGGAGTTCCGTCTTTTCCTCTGTCGTATCCCAGAAAGTGGGAGTAGGCCACGGAGTATTTTCCGTCTGAAAACCTTTTTCTGTGTCCCCAAGTGATATTGCGCGACATAGAGCGGCTCTCCTCCTGTGCAAGACTGCTTAAAAGAGTAATCATAAATTCACCGTCAGAATCAAGGGTGTTTATGTTTTCCTTTTCAAAATATACCGCAACTCCGGCAGCTGTAAGCTTTCTAAGAACTAAAAGTGTGTCAACAGTATTCCTTGCAAATCTGGAAAGGGATTTAGTGATTACCAAATCTATCTTTCCGGCAAGGGCATCGTCAACCATTCTGTTAAAACCGTCGCGCTTTTTGCAGGATAATCCAGATATACCGTAATCATAGTAAATTTCTATAAAATCCCAATTTTCTTTTTTGCTGATTAGTGCTTTATAGTATTTTACCTGTGTGTCAAGGCTTGTCCTCTGTTCGGCCGAACTGCTGGATACCCTGGCATAGGCCGCAGCTTTTTTGTTTTTTAACAATTTTTTTTCAATCTCATTTGATAATGGTTCTTTGATTATTTTAGTGATTTTCTTGTTTTCCATGATAAACCTCTTTCCAACTCACTGACAGGAGAAGTGTAGATATCCAAAAGCCTGTCACGAAGCTTTTCGTATTCATCGAAAGTAATAATTTTGTCTTCTGCCATGTGGTAAAATACACATTCTGCAAATCGAAAATCTGTTTCGTTAGCGTAATATTTATCATCCATATTAGAGCCTCCTTTTCACATTGTATCTATTGCTCTAAAAAGGAGAAAAGTCAAGAAAATATGGAATTTTCAGAACGTTTTTTTATCAAATTTTTGTATATTAAGGAAAGTCATGGCAGTAAAAAGAAAAAAAGATTTAAATATATATTTATTTTTATATTTTTACATATTTTTAACATAGAATTTGAATTGATTTTACATAATGTGAAAATAAATTACAACAATAAAATACAATCATCGCATACAATCTTCTTTTTTGATGATTTTCGCTAAATTTTATTTGGTTTATAGCATGATATAAAACATATATATAAAAATTTTTTCTTCCATTGACAACAATACTTATAAGTAATAAAATAACATAGAAAGATAAATGTAGTATTGTGTCTTAACCGGAAATAATACTGTATTTTCCTATGTTTATGGCTATACAAGATAATAAACGATTTTTTACAATTGATTTGGAACTATCTAAAAATTGTTGTAATAAATTAAGGGATAGGAGCAAAGGGTTTTGAAAAAAAGAGACGATTTGAAGAACGGAATTAGATGGCAGTTAGTAGCATATGACTTTATTTTGATGATACTTGTTTTGTGTGTTTCTCTGTTTTTTGTATCATATAAGTTGATTGCGTTGTCTTGGTGGAATGTAATAATTCAAGCGGTCGTGGCTATTTTAGCTGTGTTTGTTTCAAGGTTTATCGGTGGAACATATAAGCAGATTTGGCGATATGCAGGTACTAAATCCTATTTGATGCTTGTATTTTGCGATTTTATAGGCGCGATAGCTTATGCTTTTATTCAGTTGTTTTTCCCATTTGAAAAAGTCAGCGCCATAGTGTTTATGACAGCTATAGCAATGAACTTGCTTGCTTCAATCACTTTTAGATTTGTGTATAAGCTTCTTTACGAACATTCTGCGGACGAATCAAATTTGAGAAGCTTTGTAAGAAAATCTACATCATCATTAACAGGATTGCGTGAAGATGAAAAAGATGACTTGCATAAGCGCAGAAGAATAAATATAGCCATTGTAGGTGCAGGACGTGTAGGTGTTATGCTGGCAGATGAGCTTATGAATAATCCAAACGCAGCATACGAGCCTAAATGCTTTATAGACATAGACCAGATGAAGGTCGGTAGAAATATCAACGGACTTCCGGTTTTGTCAGAGGATGATGCAACAATAAATTCTCTTTCAGAATTTCCGATTCAGGAAATAATATTTGCAGTTCCTGAGATCGATTCTGAGAAGAAGCGTGAGCTTTACGAAAAATATAAGTCAAGCGGATATAAGCTCAAGGTTTACGACTACCCAACTGCTAAGTCTGTAAACAAGACAGGCGGTAAACGCCATATGAGAGAATTCTCAATAGAAGAACTCTTGTTCAGAAATCAGGTTGATTTCATCAACGAGCAGACAAGAAATTATTATAAAGATAAGGTTATCTTGATTTCCGGCGGCGGCGGTTCAATAGGTAGCGAGTTGTCACGTCAGATAGCAAAGATGGGACCAAAGAAGCTCATAATTCTCGATGTTTATGAAAACGGAGCATATGACATTCAGCAGGAACTTAAAATGGCATATGGTGCTTCTCTTGATCTGTGTGTTGAAATCATTTCAATCTGCGATAGGGAACAGCTTGAAAAAGTTTTCGATACTTATCGCCCACAGATTGTACTTCACGCTGCTGCTCATAAGCATGTACCGCTTATGGAGCACAACTGCTGTGAATCAGTTAAGAATAACGTTTTCGGAACATTGAATATAGTTGAAGTTTCCGAGAAGTATGGCGTTGAAAAGTTTACAATGATTTCCACAGATAAGGCTGTTAACCCAACAAACGTAATGGGTGCAACAAAACGTATGTGCGAAATGATTGTGCAGAGCAGAAAGAGTAAAACAAACTTCTCAGCTACAAGATTTGGAAATGTTTTGGGTTCTAACGGTTCTGTTATACCGTTGTTTAAAAGACAGATTGCAAACGGCGGTCCGGTAACTTTGACCGATAAGAGAATCATAAGATACTTTATGACAATTCCGGAAGCTGCACAGCTGGTGCTTATTTCCGGAGCTATGGCAAAAAACGGCGAGCTTTTCGTACTTGATATGGGTAAGCCGGTAAAAATATTGGAGCTTGCCGAGAATATGATAAGACTTTCAGGTTTTGAACCATATAAGGATATAAATATCATAGAAACAGGCTTGAGACCTGGTGAGAAGCTGTATGAAGAGCTTTTGATAAAAAATGAAGATCTCGATAAAACAGAAAATAGCCTGATCTTCATAGAAAGAGATAAACCACTTGCAATGGAAGAAATCTCAAAGAAGCTTGATATACTCAGAACTGCCGTTCATACCAATAACGACGAAACAGTAAAACAAGCTATGAAAAAAGCAGTCCCAACATTCAAATCCCCAGAAGAGGTAAACCGCAAGGCTGCAGAAACTGAGGAAATGAAGACGGTAAATGCTGATTAAAAAATTAAATGGAAGGGTGTGCAGTGTAGAAGTGTATAAAAAATTTATTAAGCGTTTGATTGATATCATCATGTCTTTTTTTGGAATTATTGTTCTTGCAATCCCTATGTTAATAATAGCGTTGTGTATTAAACTTGATTCAAAAGGACCTGTTCTTTTTAAACAAAAACGAGTTGGAATACATAAGACACATTTTAATATTCTAAAATTTAGAACAATGAGAACTGATACACCAAAAGATGCACCTACACATCTTTTGAAAAACCCTGATCAGTTTATAACAAAAATAGGAAAGTTTTTAAGAAAAACATCACTTGATGAATTGCCGCAGATGTTTTGTATATTGACTGGTAAGATGAGTGTAATAGGGCCAAGACCGGCGCTTTGGAACCAGTATGACCTCATAGAAGAAAGAGATAAATATGGAGCTAATGATGTAAGACCAGGACTTACAGGTTTGGCACAGATTAACGGAAGAGACGAATTAGAAATAGAAGAAAAAGCAAGAATAGACGGCGAGTACGTAAAGAATATTAGTTTTATACTTGATGTGAAGTGCTTTTTCGGTACAATAATTTCAGTAGTTAAACATGACGGCGTTGTTGAAGGCGGAACTGGAGAACTGAAAAAGGAAAGAGTTAAAAAATGAAAATACTTGTTATTTGTCAATATTATTATCCTGAACCATTTAGAATTACAGATATTTGTGAAACGCTTGTATCTATGGGACATGAAGTTACAGTGGTGACAGGTACTCCAAATTATCCTATGGGTGAAGTATATAGAGGTTATGAAAATGGAAAGAAGATGGATGAAACTCTTAATGGCGTGAAAATACATAGATGTATGAGTGCACCAAGAAAAACAGGAAGTATCAATCGCTTAAGAAATTATTTTAGTTATGCAAGAGCTTCCAAAGAATATATTAGAACACTTAAAGATGAATATGATCTTGTTTTTGTGAATCAGCTATCTCCTATTATGATGGCAGAGGCGGGGATTTTATACAAAAAAAAGTTTAATAAAAAGCTTATACTTTATTGTTTGGATTTATGGCCAGATAGTCTCAGAGTTGGAGGAATATCGAGTAAATCTATAATTTATAAATTCTTTAAAGTGGTTTCAGCAAAAATTTATAATTCATCTGATGAGATTTTGGTTTCATCAAAAATGTTTATTGATCATTTGAATAATTCTTTTAGAATGGATAAAAGTAAAATTAAATATTTACCTCAATATTCTGAGTCTCAGTTTTTAAATTTAAAGCCTAAAAGGCAAAATGATAATGAATTTAACTTGCTTTTTGCCGGAAATATTGGTGTTGCACAAAGTGTTGAAACTATTATTGATGCTGCTATAATTCTTAAAAATCATCATAATATATTTATTCATATAGTAGGTGATGGAATAGAATTGAATAGAATTAAAGAGAAAGCTGAGAACAATAATCTAGATAATGTGATTTTTTATGGCAGAAAACCTATTGAAGAGATGACAAAATATTATAATATGTCTGATGCTATGATTGTAACATTAATAAATGATGATGTTTTATCATTAACATTACCGGGAAAAGTACAGACATATATGGCAGCAGGAAAACCTATAGTTGGAGCAATCAATGGTGAAACATCATTACTTTTAAATAAAGTTCAAAATGGATTTTGTGGAAAAGCAGAAGATTCATCTGAGTTGGCAAGTAATATTTTAAAGCTATATAAATCGAATTTAGCTTGTCAAATAGGGGCGAAAAATAGAGAATACTATATGAATACTTTTTCAAAAGAAAAGTTTTTTGAACATCTATCCCAGTATATTAATTGTTAGGAGAAAATAATGAAAATATTAATGATTAATTCTGTTTGTGGTATTCGAAGTACGGGAAGAATATGTACTGATCTAGCCGTTGAATTAGAGAAACAGGGTCATATTGTTAAAATTGCTTATGGGCGTGAAAATGTTCCAGAGCAATTTAAAAAGTATGCGGTAAGAATAGGAAATGAAATAGATGTTAGATTACATGCCATAAAAGCGCGAATGTTTGATTGTTCTGGTTTTTGTAGTAAAAGTGCTACGAGAAAATTTATTAAGTGGATGCAAGAATATGATCCTGATGTTATACACCTACATAATTTACATGGTTATTATATTAATATAGAAATGTTATTCAGATATTTAAAAAGTAGTAATAAAAAAATAGTCTGGACACTTCATGATTGTTGGCCATTCACTGGTCATTGTGCTCATTTTGACTTTATTGGTTGCAATAGATGGAAAGATGGATGCGGAAATTGTAAACAAAAAACAGAATACCCTTCTAGTTATTTTATGGATTCCTCAAATAAAAACTGGGAAAAGAAGAAAAAAATTTTTTCAGATATAAAAAATTTAACAGTTGTTGTTCCATCAAAATGGTTGAGAGGTTTAGTAGAAGAAAGTTTTTTAAAATCCTATCCAATTAAAGTTATAAATAACGGTATTGATTTGAATATTTTTAAGCCGACAGTAAGTGACTTTAAAAGAAATAAAAGCATTGAAGATAAAAAAGTTGTTTTGGGAGTAGCGAGTACTTGGAGTAAAAAAAAGGGAATCGATGATTTTTTTAAACTAAGAAATAGACTAGATTTAAACTATGTAATTGTTTTAGTTGGCATAAGTAAAGATGAAATCAAGAATGCGCCAAATGGAGTGCTATTAATTTCAAAGACAAATGATACTAAAGAGCTTGCTGAAATATACTCGGCTTCTGATTATTTTGTTAATATGACGTATGAAGATAATTATCCTACAACTAATCTAGAGGCTCAGGCATGTGGTACACCTTGTATTACGTATAGAACAGGCGGTAGCATAGAATCTGTTCCTAATCAAAATGTAGTTGATAAAGGTGATATATTAGATGTAGTGAATTTATTACAAAAACAACTTTCTTTAAATACATCTATATCTGATAGAAATGATATGTTAAGGAAATATATTGAATTATATTATAAGCAAAAAAATTAGAAAATTATTGTGTTAACAATGTGAGATGATAAGTTTGAAAGTACTATTTATTACAAATATTCCGTCACCATATAGAGTGAGTTTTTTTAATGAATTAGGCAAATATTGTAATTTGACTGTATTATTTGAAAAAAAGGCGTCTGAAGAAAGAAACGATTCATGGGAAAAATATGTATTTAAAAATTTTATAGGAATTTTTTTAAAAGGGAAGTCAGTTTCAGTAGATTCAGCATTTTGTCCAAGTGTAATAAAATATGTTAAGGATAAATCTTTTGACCATATTATATGCTCTACCTTTAGTTCTCCAACAGGAATACTGGCTATTGAATATATGAAGAGACATCATATAGCTTATTGGTTAGAAAGCGATGGCGGTATTGCAAAAAATGGGAAAGGATTTAAAGAAAAACTTAAAAAACACATTATTTCTGGCGCAAATGGTTATTTTAGTACTGGTAATGAGCACGATAATTATTATTTAGCATATGGGGCACGAAGGGAACAATTGCATAGATATCCTTTTACATCTCTATTAAAGAAAGATATTATTTCAGAACATATTTCTGAGAGTGAAAAAACAGATCTTCGCCGTAAATTGGGGATGAGTGAAGAAAAAATTATTCTTTCAGTAGGTAGATTTTCATACTTAAATGGTTATGGTAAAGGTTATGATGTGGTTATGAAAGTTGCATCTAGATTACCAAAAGAATATGGTTTCTATATAATTGGAGATAGCCCTACTGAAGAATTTATTAATATGAGAGAAAAATTGAAAGCAACAAATGTCCATTTTATTGATTTCAAGAATAAGAATGAGTTAAAACTATACTATAGGGCATCAGATTTATTTGTTTTAATGACAATATATGACGTTTGGGGTCTTGTGATTAATGAGGCCATGGCAAATGGGCTACCAATTATTACAACAGATAAATGTGTTGCAGGGCTTGAATTGATAAAAAATGGAGAAAATGGTTACATCGTGCCAGTTGGTGATGATGATGAATTAGAAAATAGAATTCTTGAAATTCTGTTAGATAAAGAATTATTAATTTATATGTCAAATAATAATCTAAAAAAAATACAGTCATATACTATTGAAAAAGTAACACAGGAACATTTAAGAATTCTAAATATTAAATAAAAACATAATCACCAAGGTTGTATTTATGTTTTCAGTATATTGTTTAAATTATATGTAAGATTGATTATATTTTTTAAATATCATAATAGGAGATAAATATGAAAACATTACCGGTATCTGTATTAATACCTACAATGAATAGGCCGCAATCACTAAAAAAAACTATTGCAGGATATATGGGTGGAAAGTATATACCAAAACAGATAATAGTTGTGGATCAAAGTAATGATAATAGAATAATCAAAGAAAATATAGCAATAATGAATGGTTATAAAGATGTTGCAGATATGATATATGTTTATCAAGAACAAGCATCATCAACAAAAGCTAGAAATACTGCCTTTCATAAAGCATCAGAAGAAATTATAATTTATTCTGATGACGATGTTGATATATATAGTGATACGATAAACAATGTTTATAAGTTAATGAGAGACGATTCATTAGCTATGATTGCAGGGATAGATGATAATATGTCTGAAAGTACCTCAAGGATAGGTTATTTCATTGGGACTAAATCAATTAAAAATAGGAATATTGGTCATATTACCTTATCGGTACTTGGTAGATTTCCAAATGGGAAAATTGATCACCCGATTGAGACTGTTTGGGCTATGGGTTTTTTCTTTGTGGTTAAAAAATCTATAATAAACAAATACAAGCTTACTTGGGATGAAAATTTTTCTGGTTATGCTTATGCGGAGGATTTGGATTTTACATATATGTATTATAAATGTTCGCTTAATGAAAACAAAAGATGTATTTTGACACCTCAAATACACGTGAAACATTTAGTTAGCCAAGAGTATAGAATACCAAATAGAAAAAGTACATTTATGTATGTTATTAATCGTTGGTATTTAAGTTATAAACATCATATGGGAGTATTGTCTAGATGTTCGATGCTCTGGTGTGATTTTTGTAAATTAATAATAAGAATAATATCTTGTGAAAGACCACTGGATTTATTACAAGCGATTTTATATGCTATAAAGAATCGAAAAAAACTTCAGAACGGATTTATTGATTATCCTATTTAATAAAAAGAAAGGGGAAATTTAATGAGTATGCAACGTGGGTATTCATTAAAATTAAGGGGAATAGATATGGCCATGTTGCTGTATTTGTCAACACTTCTTCTACCTATAGTTGACCAAACACTCAATACGTATTTGATTATTTTGTTGACTATGTTTTTGAATTTTATGTTTGTTGGGTATAATATAGATGTATTAAAAAATAAGTACACATATGCGCTATTATTGATTCCCTTAATTTCAACATTTGAAGATCTTTTATCTGGAACTAGTATTATTTTAGTTATATATCGTCTATTAAGAAAGACATTACTTGTTTTTGGTGGATTATATTATACTATGCCTGATAATAAACCATATAGAAAAATAGTGTATAATTGTGCAAAAATATTTCTTCTAATTACGGTAATTACATCTATTAATGTTCTACAAACTGATCCTTATGCTTCAAGAATTATGGCGACTATAGGAGACTCATCTGATAGTTATGCTATAACTATGAATATGAAAAATCTTGGAGGTTTTTCAATAGTATATTTATGTGTAGCCTTGATTCCGTTTTTAGTTTTCGAATTGAGAAATAGAAAGGGTTCAAAACTATTATCACTTTTTTTGCTTATAGGAATTTATATTTATATAATATCTTCTGCATATACTACTGCTCTGATTATAGGCACGATTGCACTTATTGCGAGTATTATTATTGGCAAAATAGAAAATCGAAAAACAATGTATTTGGTGATTTTGCTCATGGTTATAGTGATATGGTTTATAAGGTTTCCTATAGCGGATATGTTATATTCTGTTGGCGATAGTTTTGGTGGAATTGTTCAAAATAGACTAACTTATTTTGCTGATTCACTTATAGGAGTAGAAAATACGAGTGATGCGCAATTGAGAGTAGATTATTATACAAAAGCATGGGAAACATTTTTGAGACATCCTATCATAGGAGGTTTTATAATGGACGATGCAAAAATAAGCGGGCATTCTATTATTCTTGATATGATGGCAAGATATGGTTTAGTTGGAATTATGGCTCTTATTATATATTTTAAATCAATTTACGAAAAATTTTACAAAAGATTTAAATACATAAAAATAAATTCATATATCTTTATTACAATGATTGTTTGTATTGTTCTAGAGATTGTAAATCCTATTGATACTGCATTAGCTTTAATTTTTTTAGTTCCAATAGGAATGTTGAGTGTCATTGAAGATGCAAAAAGTTAGTTAGAAGGGGTTTATGGTGGAAATTTTTTATGTAAGTTCAGCTTGTCCTGAAAAATATTATAACGAGAAGTTTATTTCTGGAGAAATATGTAGTGGACAGCAAGCACAAAAATTTAATAATCTATTAATTCAGGGGTTAGGGAATGATAAAAAAACTACTGCAGTATGTGTTCCTCCTATTAGTATAAAAAATAAAAAGAAGTTTCATAGAGGGGTGCATATTATTGAGAATAAAGTTAATTATTATATTATTCCCCAAATTAATATTAAATTTATTAGAACTATTTCCAATACACTTGGATTATTTTTTAATTTGAGTAGATTGATATACAAAAAGAAAAAAGTTGTTTTGATTTGTGATTCGTACTCAATTTCTTGCTCTATGCTTACATATATTGTATCCAAAATCATGAGAGTAAAAAGTGTTGGTATAGTGACAGATTTGGCACAATTTCTTATACCAGGAACAAAGAAAGAAAAATTATTAAATTATTTATTAGAAAAATATGATGGATATATTATTCTTACAAAATACATAGATGATCTTATCAATGATCAAAAAAAACCGTCTATAGTAATTGAAGGTTCTTGTGACTACAGAATAGCAGAGCAATATTATCAAATGAGAAAATCTGAAAAAAAAATATGTATGTTTGCAGGTTCATTGACTAAATCTATTGGACTGGAATTATTTATTAAAGCGTTTATAGATGCAAATATTCCAGATGCTTTACTTTGCATCTATGGAGATGGTGAGTTAAAGGAATATATTATTGAAATAACTTCAAAATATAAAAATATTTTTTTTGGGGGTCAAATCACCAATGAAGAAATTGTAAAACTACAAATGGAAGCAACTGTTTTGATTAATCCGAGATTTACTAGTGTTGGATATGCAAAATATTCGTTTCCTTCTAAAGTAATAGAGTGCATGGCGTCTGGGACACCATTATTAACTACTAAATTAGCGGGAATTCCAGAAGAGTATTTTAATTACACTTATTGTATTGAAGATGACCAATATGTAAGTTATCTGAATAGTATAAAAAATGTTTTGGGACTCTCTGTAGATGAACTTGAAAAAAAAGGAAAAATGGCACAAAATTTTGTGATGAAAAATAAAACAAATATTATTCAAGGGAAAAAAATTATTGAGTGGATTGAAAAGGAAATTATATAATGAAAATTATGTTAGTATGTAGTGGACAAGTAAATAAAAATTTATTTCAATGTGCTAGCTGGGTAGAAGCGTTAATTGATAAAATTCAGGGTATTAAATCATATCAAATATTAGTATGTTATAGTTGTGTCTCTAAAACAATAGAACAAACATTAATATCAGGAGTTACATATATTGGTGTTCCTAGAAAAAGAGGAATTTATCGAGTGGATAGACAATCACAGTTGATATATGAGTCTATTATGACTCAATATAAGCCAGAAGTAATACATTTGTGTGGGACGGAATATCCATACTCTCTTGAAGTAGTAACTGCCGCTAAAAATAAAGGTATGCTTGAACATATTGTAGTTATTATACAAGGTTTGTGTTCAAAAATTGCAGAACACTATATGGATTGCATTCCTTGGTGGGTAAGATATGGTTTTACATTACGTGATTTTATTCGTTTTGATAATGTTTATATGCAGAAGAAAAAGATGGAAATTCGTGGTATGAATGAAATTAAAGCGTTGCGTCTTGTGAATAACATTTCAGGGCGAACAGAATGGGACTGTTCGTGTACATATTTAATTAACCCTAAAAGAAGATATTATAAATGTAACGAATTCCTTAGAGATATATTTTATCAAAAACAATGGAAATATGATGAATGTGAAAAGCATACATTATTTGTATCCCAGAGTTACTATACAATCAAAGGATTTGGAGTGCTTCTAGATGCAGTCGGATTGTTGCTCAAAGATTATCCAGATATAAAAATATATACAACAGGAACTCGTTTAAATCCAGAAGGACCAAATTGGAAAATAGATCTCTATACGGTGTATTTAAAGAAAAAGATTAGTAAAATGAATTTAGAAAATAGAGTTATTGGATGTGGCCAATTATCTGCGGAAGAAATGTGTAATAGATATTTGAAATGTAATGTTTTTGTTTCACCGTCTATGATTGAGAATTCTTCGAACTCGGTTGGTGAAGCAATGTTATTAGGATGTCCTATAATTTCTTCATATGTTGGCGGAATAACAGATTTTATTGTCCATAAACAAAATGGATATTTGTATCAGCCGAATGCAGCTTATATGCTTGCATATTACATAAGAAAAATATTTGAAAATAATGAAGAAACAATAAGACTAGCAAGTAATGCGAGAATGTCAGGAATGAAAGTATTTGATAGAATGCAAAATTTTGACGCCATAAAAAGAATGTATGAAGATATTGTTAGTATAACAAAAATTGGAGAGTGAAATAAATATGGATTTAGCACCAATAATAGTATTTGCATATAATCGTCCTGAGCATTTAATAAAAGTATTGGAAGCTCTTGCGAAAAATCCAGAAGCAATACATAGCGATTTGTTTGTGTTTATCGATGGTCCAAAGAATGAGGATGCGTTGACAAAACAAAAAGAAGTTTTGGGTGTTGCGGAAAGATTTAAAATAGGATATTTTAATGAGGTAAATATTTATTGTTCGAATAAAAACCGTGGATTATCTAAAGCTGTAATTAGTGGAGTGACGAATATTTTTGAGAAAAGTGATAAAGTTATTGTATTAGAAGATGATTCAATTCCAGATATTTTATTTTTAAAATACATGAATGAAGCTTTAGATTTTTATAAATCAAATAATTCAATTTGGTCAATAGGTGGATATACTCCGCCAATTAAGATTCCTATGGAATATAAATATGAAATAATAAAAACACAGCGATGTAGTAGTTATGCATGGGGGACTTGGAAAAATCGCTGGCAAAAAATCGATTGGAATGTAAAAGATTATGCTAAATTTCGATTTGACTTTATACAGAGAAAAAAGTTTAATTATTGGGGGAGTGACCGTTCTTCAATGTTAGATGATCAAATGAACCAACGAATTAATTCATGGGCGATTAGGTTTGATTATGCAATGTTTACTAATAATATGTACAATATTGTTCCTATATACTCACTTGTTAAAAATATTGGACATGATGGTAGTGGAACGCATAGCAGAACAAATTGTACTGCTGAAGATGATTTTTATGTGGACCTTAATAATCAGTATAAAGAAATAAATTTACAAAATGTTGAAGTAGATGAGAGAATTCGTTTGAATTTCATTAATTTTTTTAAATATGATAGAGTGGGTTTAATAAAAAGATATCTTAGTAATCTTTGGGTAAGTTGGAGGAAATGATGTTAAATAACAACCCTTTTTTTTCAATAGTTATACCAGTATATAATGTTGAACAATATGTAGGTGAGTGTTTAAACTCACTCATTTCTCAAACATTCGATGATATTGAGATTATATGTGTGATTGATGGCTCTACAGATAAATCGAAAGAGATTTGCGATTCTTATGCATTTATAGATCAACGAATAAAGATTATTTATCAAGAGAACCAAGGTGTATCAGCGGCGAGAAATAAAGGATTATACTGTGCCTTAGGAAAATATGTTCATTTTGTAGATCCGGATGATAGAATACATGATAAGGATGTATATGGAAGATTATATCAAGAACTATATAAGCGAAAAATAGATGTTGTTGTTGCAGGTTCTGTGTATTATACTGATATTTTTGATAAAAAAATGGAATTTGGTAAAATAGAACATAAAAAGAAACAGAACAGTAACAGTTTTGAGTTTATCTTAGAAAATAAATATTTTTTTGCACTTACAAGTGGTGTGAATAAGATATTTAGAAGAGATTTTTTGGTTAATAATAATATTTTATGGCCTTTAAATGTTACAAATGAAGATGATAGATGGTTGCCATTGGTAATGAATAATTGTAGAGAAATTTTATTCTTGCCCATATATATATATGATGTTCGTAGAAGGAGTGGTTCCTTAACTTCAATTAAAAGCAAGGATTGGTTGAAGAAACGAGGCAAAGGATATATGGATACAGCAAAAATAAATTGTAATTTAATTGAAAAAAGTAGTTTATCGAATATAGCAAAGTCGAATGGAATTTTGTACTATATGCAGTTATATTTTTGTGGACTAAAACAGTATCGAGATAATGGTGGAGTCGATTTTGGAGATATAACGATAATGAACTATATGAAATATGTTAAAAACAAGAAGATGAAAGCAATTTATTTTATTTCAAAAATTCTTGGTAAAAAATTTGCTTTTGATATTATGAAAAGGAGATATAAAATTGAATAACAGAAAACCTTTGGTTTCAGTGCTGATGTGTTCTTATAACCCTAATTTAAATTTTTTAAGAGAATCAATACAAAGCGTTTTAGATCAAAGTTATAAGTTTTTAGAGATAATTTTTGTTAACGATGGCTCAACTATAGATGGATTGGAAGATTTTATCAAATCTTTTAATGATAATAGAATAGTATTCGTTAATAATACTGAGAATAAAGGTCTTACAAAGTGCCTAAATCAAGGATTGAAGTATTGTCATGGAGAGTTTATTGCACGAATGGATGACGATGATATTTGCATGCCTCTTCGTATTGAAACGCAAGTAAATTTAATGTGCGAAGATGACAAAATAAATGTTTTGGGTACAGATACAGAGGTTTTTGGTAATGAATCCAGGTATTCGCACTATGTCTTGGCCGATACACGTGAAGAACAGCAAGTAGAATTATTTTTTAAAAATGTTGGTTTAGCTCATCCCACAGTCATGTTTCGTACAGATTTTTTAAAAAAGAATAATTTATCTTATGATGAAAGGTATGAAAAAGCACAAGATTATGGTCTTTGGGTTGATTGTACTTATTATGATCGTTTATATTGCATAGATAAAGTTTTATTAAAGTATAGAACGCATTCAAAGCAAGCATCACAGAGTAGCAGAGATAAACAGATTTGTGCAGAAAAAAAAATACGAATAAATCAACTTTGTCGTCTTGGTGTTAATCCAACAGAAAAGGAAGTAGAAATGCACCAAAATCTTTGTAACGGAAATATGATAGCAATGGTAAATGACTTTGATGCATTTGCAAAATGGATTAAAAAGCTAGTGAAAAATAATAAGAAAACTAATTATTTAGATAGAAAAGCGTTTAAAAGAAAACTAAAAAAATACTTTTTTTTAGTATGTATTAATTATATTAAAACACAGAATATCATAAAATTTGCTGAATTGTTTATTAAGAATATAAATACGTTCATTTTAATTGCTTAAAGGAGGATTAATTTGAGATCTCAAAATGTGTTAAAAAATGGAATCTGGGGAACAGTGTATCAGATTTCAAATATTTTTTTAGGATTTGTAGGACGAACAATTTTCATTTATTTTTTGAGTTCAGATTATTTAGGTATATCTAGCTTGTTTAGTAATATTTTAAACTTATTATCTTTAAGCGAATTAGGATTTTCATCAGCGATTGCATTTCATCTTTATAAGCCGATAGCAGAAAAAGATACCTATAAAATAGTAGGTATTATGAATTTTTATAAAGTTGCTTATCGAATTGTTGCTATTTTTGTATTGATTTTAGGATTAAGTATTCTTCCATTTTTAGGTTTCATTATAAAAGAATCTGAATTTACATTGTCATATATTAGAATTATTTATATTCTATCTATTGCTAATACAGTTTCTTCATATTTTTTTTCTTATAAATATACACTTGCTATTGCGGACCAGAAAAATTATATTTTAACAAATATCGATACAATATTTAGGTTTATTAATACGATAGCTAATATAATTGTATTAATTATATTTCGTGACTATATCATTTATGTAACAGTAGGTATAGTAGTAAATGTGTTTGCTGGATTTATAAAGGCAAGCTTAGTTTCAAAAAAATATCCTTATTTAAAAGAGAAAACGCAGATTGAACCTTTAGTCAGAAAAAAAATAATGAGTGATGTCAAAAATATTTTTGCTGGAAAAGTTTCTACAGTAATTGTGAGTTCAACAGATAATATTTTAATTTCAGCTATGATTAGTTTGAAAGTAGTAGGTTTATATTCTAATTACGCTATGTTAATTGGTTATGTACAAGCTTTTCTTACACAATTTATCACGGCAACACAAGCGAGTATTGGAAATATGATTGCTTCAGAATCAAAAGAATATGCATATACAGTAATGAAGCGATTAACAGTTATTTTTTATTTTGCAGTTTCTTTTTGTAGTGTTTGTCTATTTAATCTTCTTAATCCTTTTATTGAATTGTGGATTGGAGAATCCTATTTACTTGATATAAGCGTTGTTGGTTGGTGTATTGCTTCCTTTTATATACAATTAATTAAAACTCCAATTTGGTATTCATTGGGGGGAGTTGGATATTTTAAGGAAGATAGAAATATTTCAATAATTGGTGCAGTATCTAATTTGTTGATATCAGTTATTTGTGCTTATTTTTATGGTTTAAGCGGTATTTTTATGGGCACTGTATTTTCGCAATTAATTCAATGGATTTTAAAAACTAGACTATTTTTAATTTATTTTATTGGTACGAAATGTAAAGAATATTATTTATTGTCAACTCGTCTTTTATTGCAAACAATTTTTTTGTGTGGATTATCTTATGGAATTACAAGAATTATATTAATTGAAAATGATTTGTTTAGCTTTATAATTAAAATGATAGTATGCTTTGTAGTACCAAATATATTTAATTGTATTATTTATAGGAAATCAGAGGCTTTTCAGTACATAATTTCGCTGTTAAAACAAATTTTAAATAAATTTTCAAAAAAACATAAAGGATAAAAGGATTTTTATATTAATATTTTATTAATTTTTTATAGGTATTTATTTTTGAGAAAAAATTAATGATCATTAAATATGAGATTTTTAAAGTACAGAAGAGATCACTTTTTCTGAGAAAGGTAAGAATAGCAAATGAGTAAAAAATTAGTATTTGTTCCATTAGCATATAAAAGTAAGTATTCTATGTCTGCAAATATAAATACTGATAATGAAAATGGCATAATAATTTATTTGAAAAATGCGCTAGTATTATTAGTATCAATTCAAAGATACAATGCTGATGTACAAACTGCAGTCGTTACAAATTTTGAAATACCAGAAAACTTTAAAAAAATTTATAGACAAAATAATATTTTGATTTTTAATACAACTTTTGAAAATTATACAATGCCATCAGATTTTAAATGGTCACTAGCTTTCTTTAAGATTAAAGCATTAGAATATGTACTAAATGAACTAAATTATGATTTGTATTTAGAGTTAGACAGTGATGAAATCTGTATCAGTTCAATTAGTGATATGTGGTTGGAATTAGATGACAAAATATTGATGTTTGCTAGTAAATTTCGTTATAATCATAACACAAGATGTTTGTATAGTGATATTTACAGACAAATTTATGGAGAAACTTTAAATAATAATAAAAAAATTATAAAAACAGGAGGTGGTTTTATTGCAGGAAACAAAAAACAATTATCATTATTTATTAATGAGTGCGATGTTATATATTCTTTTTTAAGAAGTAATATAGAGAACATAGACAAAAACATTGGTGATGAATTGTATTCATCAATTTATTATGCAAAATATCCAGAAAAAGTAGGAGATGCAAGTCCATATATTGATGTATATTGGACTGGAAGTTTTTATTATGTATCAACTAACTATAAATTTGATGCAGTATCTTTAATACATTTGCCTGATGAAAAGCAATTTGGATTACTATATTTGTATGACTATTATATGAAAAAAGGTACTTTTCCCAATGAAAATATTATTTTTAAACTTCTTTCGTTTCCTAAATATAAAAAATCGTTTTCATTTAATAGACTATTGCAAAAAATAATAAAAAAGTTTGATAATAAACGATATTAAATTGATATAATATAGTCAAAAATTATTTATTTCATATTATATGCTCTTTCATATATTGGAATTTATTCAGTGTATAATCTGTAATTTAATGTGGTTCGAGTTGATGTGATTTTGTACAAACAAGCAGTTGTATATAAATAATATCATTTTGCTTACATTATTATAAAAAGTTGGAGGAAGATATATAATGAGTGTTTTTAAAAATAAAATATTATTAATTACTGGAGGAACAGGATCTTTTGGTAATGCTGTTTTAAATCGTTTTATGAATACAGATATCAAAGAAATAAGAGTTTTTTCTCGAGATGAAAAAAAACAAGATGATATGCGTCACGAGTATCAAGCTAAGATGCCTGAAGTTGCTGATAAGATTAAATTTTTTATTGGTGATGTTCGCGATATTCAATCTGTTAGAAATGCTATGGTAGGTGTTGATTATATTTTTCATGCAGCTGCCCTTAAACAGGTTCCATCTTGCGAATTCTTTCCTATGGAAGCAGTTAAGACAAATGTTATAGGAACTGAAAATGTTCTTACTGCTGCTATAGAAGCTGGTGTTAAATCGGTAATATGCCTTTCAACAGACAAGGCTGCTTATCCTGTAAATGCTATGGGTATAACAAAGGCTCTTGAAGAAAGGGTTGCTGTTGCAAAATCAAGAACAGTTTCACCTGAAAAAACAAAGATTTGCTGCACTCGTTATGGTAATGTTATGTGTAGCCGTGGTTCTGTTATTCCTTTGTGGATTGAACAGATTAAAAACGGAAACCCGATTACTATTACTGATCCAACTATGACAAGATTTATTATGTCTCTTGAAGAAGCGGTTGAACTTGTACTTTTTGCTTTTGAGAATGGCGAAAGCGGAGATATTATGGTTCAAAAAGCTCCTGCTTGTACTATCAAAACACAAGCTGAAGCTGTGTGTGAACTGTTTGGCGGAAACAAAGAGGATATTAAAATCATTGGTATAAGACACGGTGAGAAAATGTATGAAACCTTGCTTACCAATGAAGAGTGTGCAAAAGCTATCGATATGGGCAATTTTTATCGTGTACCGGCTGATAATAGAGGATTGAATTATGATAAGTACTTTACCGATGGTGATGCAGAAAGAAATACACTTACTGAGTTTAATTCTAATAATACAGAACTGCTCTCAGTAGAAGAAGTAAAAGAAAAGCTTCTCTCCTTACAGTATATAAGAGACGAGCTGGAAAAGATGGGTAGATAAGATGAATATTCTAATTACAGGTGCGAAAGGTTTTGTCGGTAAGAACCTTGTAGCTAATTTATACAATATAAAAAACGGAAAAAACAGGACAAGAAGTTTTTCTATTGATAATATATATGAATTTGACGTAGACACTGATATTTCCCTTTTGGATGAATATTGCCAAAATGCAGATTTTATATTTAATTTGGCAGGAGTTAATCGTCCACAAAACAACGAAGAGTTTATGAAGGGAAACTTTGGTTTTGCATCAACACTTATTGATATATTAAAAAAATATAATAATACCTGTCCTGTTGTACTTTCCAGCTCTATTCAGGCAACGCTTATTGGAAGATATGATAGTGATTATGGCAGAAGCAAAAAAGTAGGAGAAGAATTATTTTTTGATTATGCAAAGGAAACAGGTGCAAAAGTTTTTGTTTATCGTTTTCCTAACCTTTTCGGAAAGTGGTGTAGACCTAACTATAATTCTGCTGTTGCCACTTTTTGCAATAATATAGCCAACGACTTGCCTATTCAAGTAAACGACAGAAATATTCAACTTGAGTTGCTGTATATAGACGACTTGATAGAAGAAATGTTTGATGCAATTGAAGGAAAAGAACATCATTGCGAATTTAATGGAATAGAAACTGTTCTTAAAGATGATGGAAGATATTGCGCTGTTCCAAAAACTCACAAAGTTACTTTAGGCGAAATTGTTGACTTGTTAGAATCCTTTAAAAGTCAGCCACAAACATTGATAATGCCTAAGATACCAGATAATTCTTTTGCCAAGAAGCTTTATTCAACATTTCTTTCGTATTTGCCTAAAGAAAAAACTTCATTTCCTTTAAAGATGAACATTGATGATAGAGGAAGTTTCACTGAGCTATTGAAAACTACTGAGTGTGGGCAGTTTTCAGTTAATATCTCAAAACCCGGAATAACAAAAGGACAGCATTGGCATAATTCAAAATGGGAGTTTTTTATTGTAGTTGCGGGTCATGGTCTTATTCAGGAAAGAAAAATTGGCTCAGATGAAATAATAGAGTTTGAAGTTAGCGGAGATAAAATTGAAGCTATTCATATGCTTCCTGGATATACTCATAATATAATAAATCTTTCTGATACTGAAAATCTTGTAACAGTTATGTGGGCAAACGAGCAGTTTGATCCGAATCGTCCTGATACTTTTTTTGAGAAGGTGTAAAGATTGAAAAGACTTGTAATTCTTGGAGCGGGTGGTCACGGACAAACCGTGGCAGATGTGGCAGAACAGACTGGACTTTTTAGTGAAATTATATTTCTTGATGATAATTCAGAACTTGCATCAGGTAAATGTTCAGAATATAAGCTTTTTATAGATGATAATACAGTTGTGTATCCTGCATTTGGAAATAATGAAGCAAGACTTAATTGGGAAGAAGAATTTTTAAATAACGAAGTAAAACTCGCTAAAATAATTCATCCTACAGCATATATAAGCCCTAAAGCAGAAATTGCTGATGGTTGTGTAGTTTTTCCTAATGCAATAATTAACACAGATACAAAAATTGAAAGAGCTTGTATAATAAACTGTGGAGCGATTGTAGATCATGGTTGTGTTGTGGAAAAAGGAGTACATATTGGACCTGGAGCAATTGTGAAGGCTGAAAATAGAGTGCCTAAATGTATGAAGCTTGATGCAGGTGAAGTTATAAAACTTAGAGAATATCCGCTTTAATGGAGGAGTACGAATGGAGAACAAGGTTAGTTTTAAAAATAACGGTAAATTAAAGTTACTTATTATTGTTGGAACAAGACCTGAAATAATAAGACTTGCTGCGGTGATCAAGAAATGCAGAGTTTATTTTGATACTATACTTGCGCATACAGGTCAAAATTATGATTATAATCTTAACGGTGTATTTTTCCATGACCTTGAGCTTGATGATCCCGAGTATTATATGAATGCAGTGGGAAAAGATTTAGGTGAGACAATGGGCAATATTATTGCTAAGTCTTATGAACTTATGGTGGAAATAAAACCTGACGCCGTTCTTGTTTTAGGTGATACTAACAGTTGTCTTTCTGTCATTGGTGCAAAGAGACTTCATATTCCTATATTTCATATGGAAGCCGGAAATCGTTGTAAAGATGAGTGTTTGCCTGAAGAAACGAACAGAAGAATAGTAGATATAATTTCTGATGTTAATTTGGCATATTCTGAACACGCCAGAAGATATCTAGCTGATTGTGGATTGCCTAAGGAAAGAACATATGTTACAGGTTCACCTATGGCAGAGGTACTTCACAATAATTTGGAAAAAATTAAAGCCTCAAATGTTCATGAAAAGTTGGGATTGAAAAAAGGAAAGTATATTCTTCTTTCAGCTCATAGAGAGGAAAATATTGATACAGAGAAGAACTTCCTTTCACTCTTTAATGCGATAAATAAGATGGCTGAAAAGTATGATATGCCTATTCTCTATTCTTGTCATCCAAGATCAAAGAAGAGAATAGAGTCTACAGGTTTTAAACTTGATAAGAGAGTTATACAGCATGAACCTCTTGGTTTCCATGATTATAATTGCTTGCAGATGAATGCGTTTGCAGTTGTATCTGATTCAGGAACATTGCCGGAAGAGTCAAGTTTCTTTACAAGCGTAGGCTATCCATTTCCTGCGGTATGTATAAGAACATCTACTGAAAGACCAGAAGCATTGGATAAAGGTTGCTTTGTTCTTGCTGGTATAGACGGAGACAGTTTACTGCAAGCTGTTGATACAGCAGTTGAATTGAATAGAAGTGGTGACTATGGAATCCCTGTTCCCGATTATATTGAAGAAAATGTATCTACAAAGGTAGTTAAAATTATTCAGTCATATACAGGTGTAGTTAATAAAATGGTTTGGAGAAAATTTTGATTTCTATTTATAAAAGAGGATAGATATGAAGGATTATAATATAACAGGTAAAACTGTTTTGATTACAGGTTCTGCGGGTTTTATTGGGGCAAACTTAGCTTTAGAATTGTTACGTACATGTGAAGTTATAAATATTGTAGGAATAGATAATGTTAATGATTATTATGATGTTTCGATTAAAAATTACAGATTAGAAAAAATCGAAGAATTAGCAAAAACTAAGCCAATATCTTCTTGGAAATTTATTAATGAAAGTATATGTAATAAGGATAAAATTGATGCGATATTTAGTGAATATCATTTTGATATTGTAGTTAACCTTGCGGCACAAGCCGGTGTTCGTTATTCAATTACAAATCCAGATGCTTATATAGAATCAAATATAATTGGTTTTTACAATATTTTAGAAGCATGTCGTAAATATCCAATATCGCATTTAGTATATGCTTCGTCCTCATCGGTTTATGGTTCTAACAAAAAGATACCTTATTCTACAGAAGATAAAGTAGATAATCCAGTTTCTCTTTATGCTGCTACTAAAAAATCTAATGAACTGATGGCTCATGCATATAGTAAGCTTTATAATATTCCGTCAACAGGTCTTCGCTTTTTTACAGTTTATGGACCAGCAGGACGTCCAGATATGGCTTATTTTGGATTTACAAATAAATTGATAAAAGGTGAAACGGTTGAAATATTTAATTATGGCAACTGTAAAAGGGATTTTACTTATATTGACGATATTGTAAAGGGAATTATGATGGTTATCCAATCTCCACCTAAAAAAGAAAATGGTGAAGATGGATTGCCGATTCCCCCATATGCTTTGTATAATATCGGAAATAATAAACCTGAAAACTTGTTAGACTTTGTAACTATATTGCAAGAAGAATTAGTCAGAGCAGGTGTGCTACCAACTGATTATGATTTTGGGTCTCATAAAAAACTTGTTCCAATGCAACCAGGGGATGTAGCGATTACGTATGCAGATACTACGGCTTTAGAGAGAGATTTTGGTTTTAAACCAAATACAAGTCTTCGCCAAGGACTGCGAAACTTTGCAGAGTGGTATAAAGATTTTTATAATATCTAATTAGAATTATATATGATTGGATTCATATTACTATGGTTCAAACACATCTATAATTAAAGTCTTATATTAAGAAATATAGATGATAGGGAAGGAAGAATATATTATTTAATCTTACAAATTAAAGGAGAATGTATAATATGAAAATAGCAGTAGCAGGTACTGGTTATGTAGGACTTTCTATGGCAGTATTATTGTCACAGAATAATTCTGTGACGGCTGTAGATATTAATCCTGAAAAAGTCGAACTTATTAACAATAAAAAATCTCCGATTGTTGATAAAGAGATTGAAGAATATCTTTCATCGAAAACATTAAACCTTTTAGCAACAACAGATGGAGATAGTGCTTATTGTGATGCAGATTTTGTAATAATTTCAACACCTACAAATTATGATCCTAAAAAAAATTATTTTGATACTTCTAGTGTTGAAAGCGTAATTGAGCAAGTAATTTCAGTTAATCCGAATGCGATTATGATTATTAAATCTACAGTGCCAGTGGGTTATACTGAGAGTGTTAGAGAAAAATTTAGTTGTGATAATATTTTATTTAGTCCTGAATTTCTGAGAGAGGGACGAGCACTGTATGACAATTTATATCCCAGCAGAATAATTGTTGGTGTTCCGGTTAAAAATGTGAGATTGCATAAAGAAGCTGAAATATTTGCTAATCTATTGGAGGAAGGAGCGATAAAAGAAGAAATACCTGTTCTATTTATGAATCCAACTGAAGCTGAAGCAGTAAAACTTTTTGCTAATACTTATCTTGCTTTGCGCGTGAGTTTTTTTAATGAGTTAGATACTTATGCTGCAGTTAGAGGCCTTAATACAAAATCAATTATAGAAGGTGTTGGTCTCGATCCAAGAATAGGTAATCACTATAATAATCCGTCGTTTGGATATGGTGGCTATTGTTTGCCTAAAGATACAAAGCAATTATTAGCAAACTATAACAACGTCCCTCAAAATATTATTTCAGCGATTGTAGCAGCTAATTCTACTAGAAAAGATTTTATCGCAGATCAAATTATTGCAAAAAATCCGAAAGTTGTAGGAGTATACAGACTAACAATGAAATCTGGATCAGACAATTTTAGACAAAGTTCAATACAAGGAGTTATGAAAAGAATAAAGGCAAAGGGCATAGAAATTGTAATTTATGAACCAACCATGAAAGAAGATTCTTTTTATAATAGCAAAGTCATACGAAACCTTGATGAATTTAAAAATATATCAGATGTAATAATTGCCAATAGATATAATGATGATATAAAAGATGTTTTGGATAAAGTCTATACAAGAGATTTATATTTTAGAGATTAATTTAATGATAAATTAAAGGGAACAAATCAATACTCAAGTTAACAATTAAATATCAATGGTGCAAAGTATCAATATATGGAGTCTTTGCCAAATCTGCACCCAATGCATAATTCTGACAGTATTATGCATTGGGTGCATTTTTGTTGTCCGAAAATCCAGTAATAAAGCCAAAAATTGATACTTACGCGTAACGATTTATTTAGACAAAATAATGAAGTTTTTCTGATTAGAGTCATAAAATATGGTTATACCAATAAAAGTTTTATACTCGCTGTAACGATTTATACTAATCTGGTGTAAATCGGCGTGTTTGGTGCAAATTGTGGTAAAATAATGAATTTATATGGTGAAAAATACTGCTTGTGTACTCGCCGGAGTATAATTTAGTCGGGAAGAAATTGACCCACGCCTTAAAATCGGCTATCCTTTAAGTGTGTCGAATACTTGAAGGGAGATGGCCAAATGATAAGG
>NZ_NFKS01000029.1 GCF_002160515.1 Anaeromassilibacillus sp. An172
TTAGCTCTGCTTAAAATAGCCAAGTTTATTATTTTTTCGTAAGGTACGGTTGCGGCGCTAAAGTTTCCGCTGGAAATAGGAACACAGCTTAACTCTCTGCCTTTGGCGTTGGCGGAATGTCCCTTGTGAGGAACAGTCCGATCAGGTTTGGATAATCGCACATCTGGCCGGTGCTTTCCAGCAGACTGCGCAGCCGGTTCAAATCTGCATGGTAGTGTTTCGTCCCTGTAGCTTCCGTCTTTAGGTAGGTCAGGTATTCCTCTATGATCTCCCGGTTCAGGTCCCGGCAGGACTGCACCTGTGGGTATCGATCTGCCAGATATCTCGACAGGCGTCTGGCTGCCGTTAATTCCTTCTGTACACAGGCAATGGCTTCCCCCTGCAGGTTCAGGTAGATCCCTTTCTTCAGCTCCTGTCGGATGCCATCTTGGGATATCCGCGTAAAATTCAGCGTTCTGACCCGCTTGATTGGATTCTCTCTGTGTTCGATTTCCAGCTTGTCCAGCTCCCAGACATCCTTTTCTTCTTCCCGGCGGGCATCTACTGCTGTGAACTTGAGCATTCGCTCAAAATATCCAATTTCTCTTGCCTTGGATATGTTCTCTTTGCCGGTGGGTCCTCTGCTCCTATAATACAATGGGATGTGTTCCTTGAACATCCATGTCCGGAACTGTTTGACCCAGGTTTCCGGAGCCTTATCCCGCAGGCTGGATTTTGCTGTTGCACATTCTTTCAGGAACCTGCGCACCTTATTGTAGAACTGTTTGTCGCCCTGCATTCTTCCGATGCTTACCTGCGTACTGCGGTATCGGATGAATCCTTCAATCTCTTCCTTTAGTTTAGGCGACGGCAGCCCTGCCAGGTCGTAACAAGGGTTGCGTCCTATGATTCGTGCCAGGCCATCCGGTATTTCCTCCATTCCGTACAGCAGCCGCAGGTATATTTTCTCATCCATCTTTTTCCTCACCTCTCTTGATGTATGACGCCAGGCTGTGCCGGCTGAAGTAGTCTTCACTCGCTTTTTCGATCTTCTTGGGCATGTAGTCGATATACTGCTCGGTCATCTCCTCATAGTCGTGACCGAGGTAATCGCGGATACTCTGCAGGGATACGCCTGAGTCATAGAAGCAGGTCGCTATGGTGTGGCGGTAATCGTGGGAGCGGAAGATGTATTCCCCGTTCTGAATGTCGTTGCGTTCGCAGTATTTCAGCATATTGTAGCGGAAGGTTCCGCTCCGGTAGGGGCCGCCTTTGCTGTTTTGGAACACATAGTCCCCCGCTTTTATGTGGTGCTTTTTCAGGTATACCCGCATCAGCTTATACAGGGCCGCAGGAATTGGGATACGTTTGTAAGTGCGCATTTTGATCTGATAGACCTGAATCCAGGCGTCATCGCCCTGTATGTAGTAGGCGTTCCCTTTCAGGGTACACACCTCGCTGATCCGTAACCCTATACCCCATAGATGCAGATACATCAGCCGGAGGGTTTCAGGGAAGGCATAGAGCTTGGAGAAGATTTCTTCTGTGACCTCCTGTGCCACGCTCCGGTTATGATGCTTCAGTACCGTCTTCTGCAGTAAGCTGTCCGCATCGAAGGGGATTTGTCCGATGAGCTGCCGTACCCGCAGATGGTTGAAGAAGTGCAGGATGCTCATGACGATCTTATTGTAGGTTTCCGCCTGTACCCCCCTCTGCCGCTGCACCCGGAAGTACGCCTCCATCTGCGCCGGCGTTACAGAGCAGATATCGGTATCTTCCGGCTGCTGGATATCATTCAGGAAGCTTCGCAGGTAGATGAGTTCCCCCCGGATCACGCCGACCGACAGGTTGGTGATACCAAGCCCATACCGGATATATCTTTTGAGAAGTTCCCGGTTCCGGCGGTGCGTTACTTCGACAAAGGAGATGCTTAACACAGGGTTTGCGGGATCCATCCGCTCTGGCTGTATGTGGAACCGCTCCATATACCATACATGGGCGTTCCAGTTGATTTCCTCCGCTTGCAGGAACAGCGCTCTTCGGCAGAAGTTGATGATTCTAGGGCGCTTGCTTTCCGTGAGCCGGTTGCTGGGGATTTCACGGAACGCCTGTATCTGCGGCAGTTCCATGGCTTCGATATCCTCGATCCACTGCTCCGTACAAAAGTCATACAGGTCCCGCAGCCCCAACAGGTGGACGCGCCTACCTTCAGGGCTTGTGCTGTTCTCCAGCTCATAATGCAGGATGTCGAACACTTGCCGTTTCATCCTCTCCGGGGCATTTCTGGAAAAATCCCAGACATGCTCGTTTTTCCTTGTGGAATTTCGGAACATGGCCGAAACCTTTGGGTCTGGATGGTATGGCAGGTAGAGGATTCCATTCTCATACCGCGGCCGTGCGACCTTTCCATCCTCCAGGATGTGGAACTCCTGGCTCAGCGCATGCTGTTTGAGCTTGTCAAAGGCCAGCAGGTGATGGCGGATATGCTTCATACCGCTTTGCCCTTCCAGGTAGGCTTCAAAACTTTTTCTTGTTGCATAGTCCAGCTCCGAGAAATCCTGGATCCCTTCCATGACCATGAAGTCGATCACACTGGCTTTATAGCTGATCTGCACCCTGGCGGCTTCCGCTTCCAATCTGGCTCGAAGCGCCTGATTATCCTGTTTTGCTGTTATCTGCCTGAGCGCAGCCGTCGGCATAGCGGTTCACCTCCTCTTACAGCAGATCCTTGATCCCATATAGATCCGAGTGCTTTTCATAAAATTCCCGGCTTGCGGTCATCAGCTGGTTATCCAGGATGCCCAGATATTTGACCGTCGTATCCAGATGCTTATGTCCCAGGGCCAGCTGGATCAGCTCCAGCGCCCAGCCGGCGTCCCGTCTGGACACCGCATAATATCTGCGGAGCATGTGCGGGGTCAGCTTAATGCCGGTTTTTTCCTCCATTCGGTCCAGCATGTCATACACGCTCTCCACCCGCATGGGTTTGCCAGCGGTTTCTCCCCTGATATTAATAAACAGGAGGCTCTGCCGCTGCAGTAACCTCCTGTATTCCGCCAGATAATGCAGCAGGAACTCGAAGGTTTCCCTGCTGATCTTCGCTGAGCGGTATTCCGCATTCTTGGCTCGGGCTTCGTTGTCGTTGTCGTCCCGGAAGTACACCTTGAGGACCTGCTTCTCATAATCGATATCCTTGGTATAATCCACACCCAGGATCTCGCCGATCCGAAATCCGGTCTCTGCCAGCAGCAGGAGCAGCAGCTGATCCCGGAGGTTGGTACAGGCCCGGAGGATATCGATGATCTCCGGCTCTTGCGCCGCCCGCACATTCCGGTCCTTTTCCTTCAGGTACCCCTTGAAAGACTTGGAACGGATCGTCCGTTTGACCCCTACCGCATTGGATACGGTGATCTGGTTGTAAGCCAGCACCCGCAGGGGTTCCGTATATCCGTTATCCGCCAGATATAAAAAGAACCCGAACACATCCTTGAGGTATGCGTTGCAGGTTCCATTTCCCGTCT
Organism: Anaeromassilibacillus sp. An172; assembly: GCF_002160515.1. GTDB lineage: Bacteria > Bacillota > Clostridia > Oscillospirales > Acutalibacteraceae > Limousia > Limousia pullorum. The sequence goes on from NZ_NFKS01000029.1 coordinate 3,501, forward strand.
TCGCTGTTCGATTGTCTGTGATATGCCGTCCCTCCACCAGCCAATAGAGGAACTGCCCGAAGTGGCTGCTCTGTTCCTCAAAGCTCTTTTTTGCCACTTGCAATAGCTCGGTCCCGGTCTGATCCGGATAGTTCAGGTAGTAGCAGATCGAAAGGGCGAGCCGTCTGACCGTGTTTGGCGACCGGTTGGCGTCCGCCTTATGCTTCAGGTACTTGCTCGGCAGGAGAACGATATCGTAGTTTTCCTGGTCTTCGATGTAGTACAGCTTCCGTTTGCCGTCTACGCTGATCCTGATCCGATACCGGTTCATCCGCCTCACTCCTTTCCTTCGACTGCATACACAGTATATACTATCTTTTCGAACATATCCAGGAAAACAACCGATAAAAACGCCCTATTTTTCAGCGTTTTTCCCATCATAACCAACAAGCCCGTCCAATCCGAAGCTGATCAGGATTGCCCGGTCCACAGCGGCCATCCTCTCCCCGTCCAGCCTGCCGATATATGCGCCCAGGCGCATGCGGTCAATGGTCCGCACCTGTTCCAGCATAGCAAAGGACGCAGTCCTCAGCCCTGTGGGCAGCCTGGGCAGCCCGATATGGGTGGGCAGCCTCCGTTTTCTTCTTCTTCTGCTGGTAATGGCAGCGACGATGACCGTGGAACCGTGATGGTTGCCCACATCGTTTTGTATGACCAGCACCGGGCGCCGGCCGCCCTGTTCGCATCCGACCACAGGGGTCAGGTCCGCATAGTAAATGTCCCCTCGCCTGATCTCCATATGCGCCACCTCGCTACTGTGCGCCAGGCTTGTCCTTCTGGGGAGCATACGCCTCAAACGCCGCCCTGCTGACTACGGGGATCTCTTTTGCCCTGCGCCGCCCCATCTGGATCGGCGCCAGCAGGGGCAGGACTCTGCCGCACAGGATCTGGTCTGGGCAGTTCATAATGAACCCGCCCGCAGTATCCAGAATCAGGTTGTCCAGCATGTCGGTCAGGATGATCTTCTCTGCATCGTACTGATGGGCGCCAATAAAGTTGGCGATATTTTCCGGCGTCATCTCCAGGACATATTCCTGCCTGGCTCCGCCGTCCAGCGGATAGATATATGCGTACCCGGCATGCTCTCTGCCAGGGATTTCCTTCTCTACGATGGTTTGTTCCTTCCGTTTCAAACTTCATCCTCCTCTCCCTATGTAGAAAGGCGGCGATCCGTTTTGGGGCAGACCGCCGCCTGTGATATCAATCGTTTTGACCCTTTACCGATACTTGTCCACGACCCCCTCGGTACACGGGAACGCATTTCCCGGCCATGCATTTGGCCTCATTGGAATCTCACCACCCTGTGGTTCTCACAGAGCCGCCCTCGTTGGCTGCGACGGATCACGGTTGACGCCGCTTCACGCTCGGCCTGTCGACTGGACGGAAGTATCTTTAATGCCTCTGCCTTTCATGTCCCTCGCTGCGGGTGCGCCGCAGCGTCGGAGCTTTGCCGGCCTTGGAGGTTTCCTGTATCGGTTGGCCATCCGGGCTTGTGCTCCTGTAGCTTGTCCCTTTCGGGGACAGCAGAGGGAAAGTAGAAAATGCGCTGTACTATGAAATTGTCAAAGAGCAAAGCCCGTTCCCTTGTCACGGGGAAACAGGCGAAGGAGATTGACCCCTTCACCTATAACCTCACTTCCAAGACAAAACACAACCCCCTATTTCAGAAATTCCCGAATTTTTTTCAGCGCCGCACTCACGGACTTCTGTACCGTTTGATAGCTGCATCTTTCCCGTTCCGCAATTTCTTCGTAGGTGAGTCCATCAAAGAAATACATCTGCAGCCTTCTTTTCTGGATTTCCGGCAGCCGCCTGATTCCTTCTCAAGTGCCTGTGTCTGTAGGAATTCATAAACAGCGTCTTCCACTGTGGCCTGATTCTCCGGCACACGGCGGCTTAAGAGAGCCTCGCTCAGCTCGGTCTGATCCAGATGCCTCTCCTGCTCATTGAGGAAGGAGAGATCGTCCAATTCAAACCGATCAAACAGCGCATAGAGCTTTACATCCAGTTCCAACTTGTGCGGGAACCCCTGGCCGTCTTTAAACGAGAGGTAGCATTTCCCATCGACCAATGACAGGGTATAGGGATTATACTTGTCCTTTCTTCTCTTGGGATGTCTGTCATCCATTTTCATATCCTCCAATCAACCGTTTTTTTGAATGAGCCAAAACGATTGATTGGGCGGACTACGGCATCCTATGGAAAAGCCGCATATATAACAAAATGCGCGCCAACAGACGCTATGGTCCGCTTGCGCGCATACAAATTTATGAAGGGATAAGAAGAGGTGTCATGGATGTAATGGGGGTTCATGGCAAGCTCTTTTATAGAATGTAAACCCGAATGTATAAAGAAGAAGCTGTAGATCACTCCTAAGAGCGAAGCTCGTTACTGCCTGGTTTAGGCTATATCGCCATGGTTTCCAGAGAACTAAGCATTCTGTTTTTTGACCATCTGGCCTGCTTCGCCACTTTTTTCATGAGCCATTCTGTCTCCTTCTGCCGGCTGTCAAAACGGGCTGGGTGTAGCCTTTGCACCCAGCCCGCCTGCAGACGCTTTTGCCGGTTTCGTTTCAGTTAATCAGCCTTATTTCCCGGCCGCCGCCTTTTTCCGCCTGTAGAACAGCATTCCCAGCACGCCGCAGGAGGCCAGCATCAGGCCGATCCACAGCGCTAGATTACTGCTGTCCCCGGTCTGCGGGCTTTCTATTTGCCCAGAAGGCTTGCCCTGCTGTTCGGGCTTGGCTGGATCGGTTGGCTCAGTCGGGTCGGTAGGAGTGGTCGGGTCAGTAGGATCCGTTGGCTCAGTGGGGTCTGTAGGAGTGGTAGGGTCGGTGGGCTGTTCGCTGGTTTCAAACGGTGTGTTGGAACCAAGGATAGCATACTGGCTCAGATGGGTAGTCTCAAATACCAGGAAGTCTCCTTCCACCACTGCATCAAAGCGTTCCAGCGGGTCACCCAGATATACCGCCTGGTAGTATTTGTAGCCCTTCAGGTGGTCGTTCATCGGGATTTTGACCGTCATGGGGTTGTCCTTGATTTCCAGAGCTTTACCGTCTTTTCTAACGCTGATGTCGTAAATGGACAGCAGGCCCGGCAGTTCCTCTTTCAGTTCCGGACGGCTTCCCAGCACGCTTTCCTGCGCGATGGTGTCAGCAGAAAGCTCTGCTCCCTCTGGCACGCCGTCGGTCAGGGAGATGGAAACGCCGGTTTCGGAAGCAGTCAGATCTTTGACGCCAGTATCCTCACCAGGTTTTGTTCCAGGATCAGTGCCCGGATCGGTAGAAGTCCCGGACGGGGATACTTTGATCACATCATTGGTGCAGTAGTAGCTATACATGCCGGTCTTTACCACGTTGGTGGTATAGCCTGCCGGAATATCTTCTTCGGTCGCACCGCTGACGCCTTCTCCAGCCACAGGCACTACAATTTTTGTCAGGGTTGTCTGACCCCAATCCTCCGCAGTTACGTCATCAACGGCGGTCTGATAGACCAACCACTGGGAATGATTCGGGTCTACTCCCCAATAAAACCTCTGCCCGTCCTTGATCAGCACTGTCATAGAGCTGATATCGCCTATTTTGGCGCTGATGGTTTCCCCTGAGTCGGTATATCCCTCAGGCAGAACGTCCTTTTCAAGTCCGTCAACGGTAGCAATTTGAACGGCAAGATATTCATTTTGGCTAGGAAGTCCTTCCACCTTCACCAGCTCGTGGATATAGCCCACAGGCTTGCCGTTTGTTAAATCGCTGCCGGTGTAGATTGTTCCGTAATTAACGCCGTATTTCTTTCCGTCCTCGCCCTTGGTGAGAACCTTCCAGTCTTGAGCAACATAGTTACTTTCATATATGACATTTTCCCATTCGGTGGTCTCCCCCTCGATGCCGGAATTGGCGGTCAGGGCAAGCTCTGTTTCCAGATTACCTGTGAAGGGAAGGGTTGAGGATGTTGTCGATACAAAGGCCGCAGAATAAGTGTTTTCACCTGCGCTCTTATACGCTGTCACAGAAGCGTTTGAGCCGACCTTGAGCAGACCCTGTGTTCCCTCGGCCATAAAGCGGATCGCCGCAGTCTGAGACGTTTTGTTTTCATTGATGGTCAGGGAGCCGTCTCCGGTAATTTCCAGATTGCCGCCCCAGCCGAAGCCCCATACAACCAGTTCGGCGATATGATTGTCACCCACCAGATGAAGCTTCAAATCGTCGCCCATCTCGTTGGTGGCAAGGGTCATTTCCGGGTGGTTGTAGTTTGTCAGGGTGATGGTGTTGGTAGCCTTGTCATAGACAGCGCCCTCCACCGTGTCAGCCTCGCCGCCGTTGCTATAAAGTACATAACCAAAATAGCTGCCATCGGGTTCTTCTACACTGCTATCATACAGCTGCACCCATGCGGCGCTCATGTCCCCGGACGAGGGGCCGTTCGCCGCAAACGCCGGCACAGCCATTCCAACAGCCATACAAAGCGTCAGCAGTCCTGCAAGAAGTTTGCGCTTTAGTTTCATAACTGATTTTTCTCCTTTCAAGATAACTTTTATGTGAATATACAGGTTTGATCATTCTTTTTGGTGTGTCACCGCCTTTTTTTCTGTATTTCTATGCCATCCGTTCCCCGGCGCGCCGGTTCAGGCAGCCAGGGCGGAACGAATAACCTTCTTTGCCGCAGTTAAAGTTCTTTATGCTTTGGTGAATACCAAAGCATAAAGAAGGGATATCCCTTCTGCGTTTTCAGCTTTCCTGCGTCTCCCATTTGGCGTAGAGATCCATCGGCGCATAGGGCGCTTCCCTGACAGGGCGCTCTTTCAGCTCTTCAAGGATTTTAAGCCCTGTTACCGGGCCGGCGGTGCAGGCTTTATCCCTGTACCAGCCGGTGAATACCTTCTTGTCAAACAGAGTCACTTATCCTTTGGTGCATACCAAAGGATAGAAGGGATATCCCTTCTTGAAAAAGATACCGGCTGCGCCGGGGCGGGCTGCGGGATTTGCATGAAGCCCGCCCGCAGGCGCTTTTGCCGGTTTTGTTTTATCTTTAAGCCTTATTTCCCGGCCGCTGTTTTTTTCCGTTTGTAGAACAGCATCCCCAGCAATCCGCCGCAGGAGGCCAGCATCAGGCTGATCCACAGCATCATGTTGCTGCTGTCCCCGGTCTGGGGGCTTTCTATTTGCTCAGAAGGCTTGCCCTGCTGTTCGGGTTTGGCTGGGTCGGTTGGGTCAGCCGGGTCAGTCGGGTCGGTAGGAGTGGTCGGGTCAGTCGGCCCAGCCGGATCGGTGGGATCTGTTGGAGTAGTGGGGTCAGTTGGGTCGGTGGGGTCGGTCGGCTTTCCGCTGGTTTCAAACGGCGTGTTAGAACCAAGGATTGCGTACTGGCTCAAATGGTCGGTTTCAAACACGAGGAAGTCTCCTTCCACCACCGCGTCAAAGCGTTCCAATGGGTCGCCCAGATACACCGCCTGATAGTATTTGTAGCCTTTCAGGTGGTCGTTCAGCGGGATTTTCACCGTCATGGGATTGTCCTTGATTTCAAGGGTTTCCCCATTCTGGCGGACGCTGATGTCGTAAATGGACAGCAGGCCCGGCAGTTCCTCTTTCAGCTCCGGACGGCTTTCCAGTACGCTTTCCTGTGCAATAGTATCAGCGGAAAGGGTCGCGTCCTCCGGCACACCGTCGGTCAGGGAGATGGAAACGTTGGTGTCGGAGTCGGTCAGCTCGGTAACATTTTTCTCCCACACAGCATAAAGCTGTATGTCATAGATACTGGTGGAAGCGGGGTTTTCACCGTATTGTAAGCTGCGGTAATAGCTTTCCCAATCGGCAAACCAGTCAGAATTTGCGGTGTTTGCAATTATGCTGTTACGTTCGCCAGACGGCGAGAAAGACCAGCCTGCAAAGGTGTAACCCTCACGCACGGGGATAACCCCTCCGATGTCGAAAAACTGTCCGTTTTCCACGCTCTTGAGGTCAATTTCACGGATAGCTTTTTCCCCGTCCTTCAATGCTCCGCCGTTGGGATTGAAAGTAACCGTACAGCCTCTTGTAAAGATTGGCGCCAAGTTTTTGTCCCCTGCCCCATATCTTAAACCGTTTTCAAAATCAAAGGTTATAAAGGTTTTACCGTCTTTTACCGTTTTTGTTTCACCCGAACCAATAATTGTATCATACCCTGATTCTCTCCAGTTTTTAAAATGATAGCCGGGCCGAACAGGATTTGGCAGAACAATCTGCTGCTCTTCCCGCTGGATATAATAGCGGTCAGGCAAATCCGCCAATTCTTCCTCGGTAAAATAGTTTTCCACGCCTTCATAGTTTATATTGTAATAAGGCTCATAAAAGGTAACATAGAACTGAGAGAAACCTCCGCCATACATCGATCGTACAGGCCCATGACCGACGTGTCCGCAGCCTTCTGTGCCCACTTCCTCGCCTTCGGCTCCCTTGCCGCCGGCATAACAAGCTGTTAAAAGCATGGGTAAACCAGTATTGTTAACATATCCTGCATTGAAAGTATGCCCCGGAAGTTCGCGTGCCGCTTCCAAAGCGGACTGTAAATTACTATATTCTTCTTCCCCATAGGCTGATGGGTCGATCTCTAATAACTTGTTTTCATAGGCAATCTTTATCGCATTGTCATAATATTTTGTTATGGGTTCCAGCTTTGACAAATCCGGCGTGCTGGTTGTTAAATAGCCATCACTTACATACCTCGGTTCATGAGCACTGTAATTAGGACTATCAACATATCCCAAATACAGGTCTGCATTCATGAATTTAACCGTAGTTATATACTTCCAATACTGATAGTCCGCCGTGATACACGCGCAATTGCCCTTGTGAATGTCCATGTTGGGCTGTGCGGTGAAACTCTCGCCGGGCATAACCAGTATATCCATGTTGGTTCTATGCGTATCCTCATTCAAAACGTGGTCTACGTGTGTGTATTGCGGGCCGTCAGCGCCCGGCTCCTGTTCAGCAGGCGTAGTGGCTGCGGCTGCCGGTACGGCCATTCCCGCCGCCATGCAAAGCGTCAGCAAACCTGCAAGTATTTTTCGCTTCATGATTGTTTCCTCCTTGTCAAATAAGATTGTTTATCCTTTGGTATAAGCAAAGGATAGAAGGGGCGCCCCTTCTAAAAATTTTTCCTGCCGGCTGCCTGGGACAGGTTTTGCATGAAGCCCCGCCTGCAGGCGCTTTTGCCGGTTTTGTTTTATCTCTCAGCCTTATTCCTCGACCACCACCTTTTTCCGCCTGTAGAGCAGCATTCCCAGCACGCCGCCGCAGGAAGCCAGCATCAGGCCGATCCACAGCGCCATATCGCTGCTGTCCCCGGTCTGGGGGCTGCCGGTGTCGCCGTAGGTATGGGTGGCCACATTCAACCTTTCGCCGCAGGAGCATTCCTGCCAGTGGTCGGTTTCGTCATATTTCCATGCTTCGTCATGGATACCGTGCTTATGCTCAAGCATCGGAATGTCTTCGACCTGCACGTATTTGCAGACCGTGCAGCCGCGCTCCTTGGAGCCTTCTTCGGTCTCGGTGGCCGGCTTCGTCTCTCTCCAATCGCCGTAGATATGGTTTGCCACATTCAGCCTTTCGCCGCAGGAGCATTCCTGCCAGTGGTCGGTATCGTCATATTTCCATGCTTCATCATGGATGCTGTGTTCATGAACCGGAATCGTCTCTTCCTGCGTATATTTGCAGATGGAGCAGGTACGTTCTCTGGAACCTGTTTCGGTTGTGGTAGGCTCCTTTGTTATCGTCCAATCACCGAAAGTATGGTTGCCCACTTCAGTTTTCTCGCCGCAGCGGCATTCCTTCCAGTGCTGGGTTTCATCCTTCTGCCAGTCGCCGTAGCTGTGCTCATGTTCAAGCATTGGAATGGTTTCGGTCTGCACATAGTCGCAGACCGTGCAGTCACGCTCTCTGGAACCAGCCTCGGTTTCGGTGGCCGGCTTCGTCTCTCTCCAATCGCCGTAGATATGGTTTGCCACATTCAGCCTTTCGCCGCAGGAGCACGCCTGCCAGTGCTGTGCCGCGTCGTGCTTTTGGGTATAGCTGTGCTCATGGGGCGGTTCGGCTTCTCCGACGTCCGCCACCATATACTGGCCGTCCGGGTCGCCCACGATCATGATCCATCTGGCACGCACCCGTATGGTGTACTCCTCCTGCGGCCGCGTCACCACATCGTTTGTGAAAAACAAATAGGTGTCGATTTCCACTGCCTTGGACTCGACCACATCGTCGCCCAGCAGCAGCTGTGCCTCGTATTCAAAGCTATCGCCGGAGGCCGCTCCTGCCGGCCGGCCCCACTGCACCTGGTTTTGGTAGCCCGACCAGCGGGGGTTCCCTGGCACATATTCCCCCGCCGCCGAAACGGACAGGGGAAGGGCCGCGATCATCAGGCATACCGCCAGCAGCATACTGAAAAGCCATGCGCCTTTTTGCCGCCCCGGCGGTTTTTTCCCTGCGCATACGCAATCTCCTCCCGTTATCGCACCGGAGCGCCCTGCGAGGAAAGCGGTGCTCCGCATGCTCCGCAGAAGCGGCTTCCGGGCGGTATCTCCGCCCCGCACTGGGGGCATTTGTTTTCCAGCTTCGCCCCGCAGTTGTTGCAGAATTTGGCGCCGGCCGCACACTGGGTTTTGCAGGCGGGGCAAACCACAATACCCGCGTTCAGTTCCGCCCCGGCGTTTCGCACCACCACCGAGCGGCCGCCGGAGACGATGCACTGCTCAATCACCTGGAAAATCTCTTCCGGCAGCTTTTTCTGCTTGTAGGCGCCCACACCGGCAGTCACCGCCAGCGGCCATGCGATAAACCATCCCAGCGCGCCGGCGCCGATCTTATCCGACCATTCGCCCTGACCCACGGTGACGTTTAAGTTGTCATCCATCCGGATCATCTGCACCGTCGTAGCCATCCTCATGCCGGCAATGGTCTTCCAGCCGTCTTTTTCCTGACGGCCCTGCACCACATAGCCTTCTGTGGTTTCGGCACTCTGTACCTCCATCCCCTTAGCGGATGAAAGGAACGCCTCCACCGCGTTTGCCACCACCTGGGTACTCATGCCGGCAGGCAGCCGGAATACTCTCGATTTATTTGCCATCTCGTCTTCCTCCTCATTCTAAAGCCTGTACTTCATCGATATGCTGCAGTACGCTGTCTGCCAGATAACGTACTGCCAGCTGTTTTTCCTCCTCACTCAGGCCGCTTGCCGGACGGAGCATGGAAACATGGAGGATCGATGTGTTGATGGTCTGTTCCGTCACGGCAAAGGCGTACTCACTGGTATGCCCCAGCACCTTCGCCTCCGCCTTGATATCGCCGACCAGCGCCTGCTCGTATTGGCAGCCCATCCGGTCCAGCACGTCAAAGACGGCGTACACAGCCATGCGGCGGGGACAGTTGACATTTCTTTTTAGACTCAGCACTTTTTTCTCCTTTCCCCCGGAAACGGGGCTGTCATCTATTTCACAGGTCGAATCGTATTGGTCACATCCAACAGCATTCCGTCGAAAAGCTCGTCTTCTGTTGCTGCACCGATAAGAATCACAAACACCAAGCCGCCGTACTCGCCGCCGTAAACGCTGAGATAGGCGTCATATTCAGTATAGGTGTACTCATCAACAATCCAGTCAATTCCGCCGCTCTTGTATTGCCAACGTTCTTTTCGCGGTTGAAAAGATTCTTTGACCAGTACTTCCGCAATACCATCCATCCAGATTTCCTTATTGAAAGTATCGCTTATCTGCTGACTTTGCACTTCCACACCAACCGCAGCCGTACTTTTCTCCATCCTTAGCCGGCTTTCTCCGAGCACAGTAAACTGAATCTCGCTCTCGTCCTCCCAATAGAGGAATTGAAACGGGAGATTTTCATCATAAAATCGCTGGTAAATTGTGCCCGCCGGACCGTTGCTTCGGAAGGAATCCATTGCTGCAAAGATTTCCGCCTGCGCCTTCTCATCCCCCTGAGGATAGGAGCCGATAAGATTGTAGCAGCCAAACCCATTCTGGCATTCGATGAACGCCGCCAAAAATTCCATGGTTGTGCCTCCGCTTTCGGTAGCAGAAAACTGGATCAAGTAGGTGTCCAAAGAACTGCCCTCCCGGTAACCCCGGCTGAGGATCTCATGCTTTGTGATATTGGTGCTCTCCAGCAGGCCGATATAATACTGGACATATTTCTCCGCGTTCTCCTCCACATCAGAAAGGGTATACACCGGAAAACCGGCGGCCTTATCGTAAAATCCCACCTGCAGGGTAGCGCTCCCATCCGATGAAGCAAAAGCTCCGCTGCCGGACTCTGTTTCTGCATACCCCTGGGGGATCCCCATGGTGATATTCAGATACTCCTGAGCGTAGTCCTGCAAGGCGACATCGTCTACGCCCTCGGGTTCCTGCACTGTTATATCGAAAGGAGTGCCAGATGGCCCGTCAGAAGAACCCGGCTCTGCTTTCCCGCCGGTCAGCGCACCGATCCCCGCTACTGCTCCCCAGACGCCCAGACCCAGCACAGCAACGCACAGCACCAGCGCCGTGATCTGTACCCCGATATGGCTCCGCCGGAATCTGGTCCAAAGCCCCGGCTTTCCATCGGAACCTGCAGCCGTTTGACCGGATGGCACAGCCATGGTACGGTGATGGAAAGACGCCGGGGTTTTCCCGGTAATCCCTTCAATAAAGGCCTCCATGGTGGAGAAACGATCCTCCGCTTTTACCGCGAGCGCCTTCATGATCGCCTGTTCCACCTGCGGAGGCAGGGGAACGCCCAGCTCCGAGGGCTTTTTCAGCGTATCGTTATGGACCCGCATGATGGAATCCGGCGGCAGCTCCCCGGTCACGCAGCGGTACAGGGTGGCGCCCATGGCGTATACATCCGTCCACGGCCCCTGGTTCCCCTTACTGGAATACTGCTCCTCCGGCGCGTAGCCATGTTTCAGTATGACCGACACGCTTTTTTCATCTCCGATAGAAAACCGGGCCGCGCCGAAATCCAGCAGCTTGCTCTCTCCCTTGGAGGTAATGGAGATGTTGTCCGGGCTGATATCCCGGTGGGTCAGGTTCAGGGCATGAACCTGCGTCAACGCCTGCATCACCGGCATCAGGATGGTCAGCGCCTGGTCATAGGGGATTTTCCCGCCCTGGGAAGCAACGTATGCCTTCAGGCTCATGCCGTCGATATATTCCATCACGAAATAGGCCGTGTTGTTTTCCTTAAAATAATTCTGCACTGACACGATGTTCGGCGTATTCTGCAGTTTGGCAAGGATCCGCGCTTCCTCTAAAAAGCGCTCCATGCCGTTTTGATAGTCCTCCTGGCCCCGGCCGGTCAGCGCCACGCTGTACTTATCGGAATGCCGGGTAGCAAGACCGGAGGGCATATACTCCTTGACGGCTACCTTAATCTCCAGCGTCAGGTCATAGCCCAGATAGGTGATGCCGAACCCGCCCACGCCCAGAACCTTTCCGGTCATGTAGCGGCCGTTCAGCAGCGTTCCCATGGGCAGCGCCAGAAACGGCTGTTCCTCCTCCGCATTAAACCCGCAGTGAGGGCAGACAGGGAAACCGTCCGGCTTTTCCTGAAAGCAGCCATAGCAGATATGTTCCAAGTTCATGTTTTTCTCCTCTTCTCTTTGTTTCCGGCCTGGCCTTTCCCCCGCCGCAGCAGAAAGTCTGCCAGCGGCAGAAAAACCAGCGCCATCAGTGCGATCAGGCCCTGCTCTTCCAGAATGAACGGAAAGACCTTCATCATCTCCTCAATCAAGGGCTGTTTCTCCCTTTCCTCCAGACAAACCGAACAGAATACGGCCCCAGCGTCTTGGATCGCCGCAATCTATAACTCTAATAAAAATACTCTAATAAAAAACAGGCGATGGGCGTTCCCACAATCATAAGCCACCCGACGCACAGAAGGCAGATCTGAGTCATCCGATACATCTTGACATCGGCGGGACAGAAGTATTTTTCCGGATCAGATGGGTCAATGTAAATCTCCACCTCAGTTCCGATCTTCTTCTGCGCCTGATGATAGGCCAAATCGATGCCGGTGTTTTTTTGATAGACGCAGCCCATATACTCGTATTGGTATATCATAAAATAATGGTAGGAATGCTTGATCCGAATCCTCAGCGGTTCGATGACGGTCGCTTTTAGAAAAACCGTGCAGCCGCTCCCTCTCTGCGTCTTTTTCTTGTAAAAGTGGGCAAGCACGAAAAATAACGCGTAAAGCGGATATGTTATCGCGCATACAATCAGAATCAACGCAATATCCTCTGCAAAATTCATACGTCCCCCTCCTTTCCGCCCGCACCAATCTTTTTTAGGGAAACCGCCTGCCGCAGGTTTCGCTGCGGCAGGCGCTGAAGCTATATTGTTAGCCACATGACTCCAATCATAATCAAAACCGCAATGACGAGAAGAGCGACGATCAGGTAGGCAAGGCGCTGCTGAAAGTAATCCTTTTCCTCCTCCAGGCAGTAAAAGCTGGTAGGTTTGGCCGGATCGATAAAAAGCGTAAGCTCCGTTCCCACCTTTTTCCGGGCCTGTTCCTCCATTGCCGGGACATCGCCGATCTGTTCATAGGTCTCTCCCCGGTAGGTATACCGGTACACGGGATAATAGTAGAGTCCCAGCGTCGCCATCTTCACCCCGAGGGAGGCCGCCCGCCTTCCCGTGCCGCCCGCTCCGCTCAGAAAGTGCGCCGCGGAAACACCCCCTGCGGCTTTCAGCATGCGGTGCTTGTTTCTGGCGTGATAGTTTCCCACGTCCACAATGGCCGCCCGGCATTCCGCCGTGCAGGCTCTCTTCTTCTCCGTCGTTTTTCTTTTCTTCCTGTAGAACAGCCAGACGGAAACCAGAAGCGTGACAAGGCCGATGCCGCTCAGAACGAGAATTAGAATAAGATCTTCCATGCTGGTTATCCCTCCCATGCACGGACGGACGCCATGGCCTGTTGATACAAAGCGACAACCGCATCTTTGTTGGAGCTGTTGAACATGCAGCTAACAGCGTAACACTTGCCGTCGATCATGGCGGAGGCAACACTGAACGTAAATTCATTCATGGTCCAATCCATGCACAGCCATTCCACACCGCCCAACTGCGACGTGTATGTTTCACCTACGGAAACGCCTGCGCTAGACGCCACGTCTCTCTGAAACTGCAAGACCTCCTCCGGGCTGCTCATTCCCAGCTGGCCGGCATTCCCTATTTCCACAATCCCGCTGTCCGGCGTAGCGCTCCCAAAGCCGGCTTCCATTGCCGCGTCCGTTGGGTAAATAACCAATTCGGCCACCGCTCCGGCCTCTCCCAGGTTAACAGTCGTGTCCATCACGCGTCCTGCTGCCACGGCATCGTCCACAATCACCTTGACGCCGCTCTTAGAGCCATAGTACATCTTGTACGTTGTCTCCGGCGCACCGTTGCTCTCAAAGGACTGGATGATGGAATGGATTTCCGCTTCGGCGGCTTTGTCCCCCTTGGGATAGCTCGTGATGATGAAATAACAGCCGAAATCATACCCCTCCACCGCCATAATGACCACTTCGTTGGAGACGCCTTCGCTGTCGGTGCCTTCAAGATAGATTTGATAGGCGCCTGCGCTTCCCACCTGATCGGGTCCGGCAGCAAGGATCTGATAATCCGAAACTTCAAACAGGTTCTGCATCAGGTTGGCGGCAATAGCTTCTCTCTGGGATTCCACATCGGCAAGGGAGTAGATGGGTCCGTCAATGTTCCAAAGATAATCCATCATCATACCGCAGCCTTTAGCCTCATTGATAAAAATCGTCTCCTCCTCAACCCTCGTATAATCCGACGGGATCTCAATCGTAGCGTTGAGGATGCCAAGATCCTGCGCCACCATTTCCGCTGGAGGTTCTGTAGTAGGCTCTGGGTCTGTTGTCGGTTCCGGATTACTCGTCTGCGGTTGGCTGATGACAGGCGTATTCCCACCGCCGCCCCCTCCTGTCGGCCTTTTTTCCCCTCCGCCGGAAAGCGCGATAGGAAGGATAATACAAAGGGCGATCACCGCCAGCAGCCCACCGCCGGAAACCCAGGCAACCACCGGATTGGCTTTCATATAGGAAAGGAACCGGGAGAACGCAGAGGGCTTTCCTGCCGCAGCACCCCCGCCGTTATAGGCGGGCTGCTGATAGGCAGTCTGCCCGTAGCCTTCCTGCCTGTAAGCGGTAGCCTGGGTGCGCTGGCTAATGCTGGCCGCCACCTGATCCTGTACGGAAACGCGCCCGTTCAGTGCCCCGATGAATGCCTCCATATTGGGGAAACGATCCTCGGTTTTTACCGCCAACGCTTTCATGATGGCGTTTTCCACATTAGCCGGAATACGGAACCCCAGCTCCGACGGCCTTTTCATGGTATCCCCATGGATCCGTTCCACCGAATCTGGCGGAAGCTGCCCGGTAATGCAGCGGTACAGGGTAGCGCCCATGGCGTAAACATCCGTCCACGGTCCCTGATTGCCGTGGCTGGAATACTGTTCCTCCGGCGCGTAGCCATGTTTTAAGATGACCGACACGCTCTTGCCGTCCCCCAATGCGAACCGCGCCGCGCCGAAATCCAGCAGACGGCTTTCGCCTTTGGATGTGATATAGATATTGTCCGGGCTGATGTCCCGGTGCAAGAGGTTCAGCGCATGCACCTGAACCAGCGCTTCCATGATCGGCTGCAGAATGGCAATCGCCTGGTTATAGGGGATCTTATCCCCGTTTTTTGCCAGGTAGGCTTTCAGGCTCATACCGTCTATGTACTCCATCACAAAGTATGCGGTGCCGTTCTCTTTGAAATAGTTCTGCACCGATACGATATGCGGGGTGTTTTGCAGCTTGGCAAGGATCTTCGCTTCATCCAAAAAGCGCTCCATACCGTACTGGTAATCCTCCTCCACCCGTCCGGTCAGCGCCACACTATAGTGGTCCGGATGCCTTGTGGCCAGGGCGGAGGGCATATATTCTTTAATCGCAACCTTGATCTCCAGTGTCAGGTCGTATCCCAGATAGGTGATACCGAACCCGCCAATGCCAAGCACCTTTCCTACCAGATATCTCCCGTTTAGGATCGTACCCAGGGGCAGCGCAAGATAGGGCTGCTCGTCGTTCTCATTAAATCCGCATCGGGGGCATGGAATCCCCGGTTCTTTTTCCGCGAAACAGCCATAACAAACACGTTCCGGATTCATTCTCCCACCTCCTCAAGCAATGTATTTTAAGTATAAAACGATGTATTTTGATAGCAAAATACAGTCACTCCTTCCGATTTTTGGACCAGGCATCGTAACACAGATCACCCAGCAGGAGCAATCCCAGCGCCACCAGAAACCCGATCCACCCGCCCCAGCCCACTAAAGGAAAAAGTGCAAAGGCAACTCCCAGCACAGACCAGATAAGGGCGCTGATTACACGTTCCCTATTCTCAGAGGGGCAGGAAAAGTGCCGGGGATTCTTTTCATCCACAAAGAGCACCTCATAACTACCGACTTTGATTTCGTCCTTTTTGGAATACTCTACCCGGGATACTACCCGATACTCCTGTCCATCCAATGTGTACTGGTAGACCGGATGGTATTTATAGTTGATAATGAAGAAATCGGTGAAATCGTCGTCTGTCCAGCTGACGTCCACATCGCAGATGACGGCGTTCACTCTTCTCCGGCAGCGACGCTTTGACCGTACAGTCCGACAGAATGCCAAAATGATTCCGAAGAGAAACAAACATACTCCAAGGGCAAAGAACAAAATATCCCCCATCGCGTCCGTTGCATTCATGCTCCAAACGATTTTATCTCAGCTATGACAAAGAGTTCCTCCGATACCTGCCGCACCCGGTCGACATGCCGCAAGACCAGCGCCTCCAGCCATTTTTCCGCATTGGCCGCTTTTAGAAATTCAATCTGCACTTCCAGGGGTTCGATGTAAAACTCGCCCGCATACGCCAGCGCCCCTTCACCTTCCGACAGCGCCGGGAACTCGTGGAGTTCTTTCATTTCACCGTCTGCAGTCAGGTGGAAGACAGCCGCCAGTTCCCGGCCGGCGGCGTCCTCTCCCCACGCTTCCTGGATTCTTCCGTTTTTTAAACAATACCCTGCCATAACGGGTTACTCCTTGCTCACCACAAACCGGTTGGCGTTGTCGCACAGGTAGAAGGTGTCCCCGGTCGACAATTTTTCCGCCACATTCGCCGTCAGCTTTTTGCCGTTGCCCAGGAACGTGCCGTAGGACGATCCCAGATCGGTGATGATAAAGCAGTCTTCATTCGGGTCGTAGACTACCTGGCAGTGCCGCCCGCTGATACCCGGCGTGTTTTTATCGAATACGATGTTACAGGTTGCCGGGTCTCGGCCGATGACCACCTTGCCCTTTAACAGGTCAAATCTCTGGCCAGAGTATTTTCCTGTCACGCCGCGCAGCACAGCCCGTTTTTCCACAGGGCCGCGGCCGCCTCTTGCAGGCGCTTTTCCAGATCCCATACCTGCGGCAGCGCCGGCAGCTACTGGGGCGCCCTGACCGTTCTTCTGGGACGTTACCAGCAGGATGATGCCGCCGGCCAGCGCCAGCACGCCGATGGGCAGGAACACATAGGCAAACCAGGGCTGAGTCCAGGAGAGTCCGCCGCCTGCTAGGGTATACTCAATTCTTTCGCTGTCCAGGATTTTAGTCAGCTCATCCGTGACGATCGCGTAGTTCATACCAATGTCGATTCCGGAGGCTTCTATTCCTGCGGAATTGATGCCTACCACAAAACCGTTCTCATCTACCAGCGGACCGCCGGAGTTTCCTCCGGAAATATAGGTGTCCATTTGGAACGCGCTATATGTGGAGAAGTTCGGCGTCATTTTTTTACTGATCACGCCTCTTGTCAAGGTGATATCATCCTGATCGAAGGTTTTAAAATCCTGCCCTACGGTAGCCGTACCCGGATAGCCCAGGGCATAGACCGTTTCGCCCGCGCTGACCGAATCAGACTCCCGCAGTTTGAGAGGGACTCTCTTGTCAGTGGGGGACGGCAGCTTTAAAATAGCGATGTCTTTTTCTGACGGCGAGGAATAATACACCACCTGCGCCTGCACATAATCATTTTCTGCGGCGGAATAATACACATAAACCTTTCCGGAGATAGACGGATCAATTCTGGGATATTCGTAGGCCTTTTGCACCACATGGCCGTTTGTCACAATATACTCGACAGGTTCCCCGGGGTTGCCGATTGCAAACCCCGTCCCCATACCACTAGCAGTGTTTCCCTGGGAATCCTGGGCTATAGTGCCTATCATTACAACCCCGTTGCGCGCCTCATAGGGATCCATACCGCCCCCGCCTACCAGGCCCAATACGCCGAACACACCGGCGGCCAGGCCAATAACCAGCAGCAGGATAGCAACAACCTGCTTGCCCGATGACTTTTTCGCTTCCATTATGATTCCTCCTCATTTTTTCCATGGTATTTCAATGCGATGGCCGTATAGTTATCCTGGCCCGGCTTTCCGGCGGCCAGGATTTCCTCCTCCAGCTTGTCGCAGCACGCCTGGGAAGAGAGCGCCATGGCTTCCCGAATCTGCTTCAAGGTCAGTGTATCGCTCACCCCGTCCGAGCAGAGCAGCAGCGCGTCCTCCGGCTGGAGAAGAAAGGGCATACGGGTATAGTCGCATGTCACTTCTTCTTTTCCTATGTACTCCGAAAGAGCTCCCGCCTGAGGATCTTGAAACGCTTCCTCCACGGGGAACGCCCCGTCCAGTGCCCTCAAAATCAAATCGTTCTTAAATTCCTGCCGGGTATTTAACCCATAGAGTTTGTTTTCCCTGAGCAGGAACAAATCGCTGTCGCCTACGCACCAGAAGGAGAGGCGATTCTCTTTGAGCAGGGCCGCCACCAGGGTAGTCCCCCCGTGCCCGCGAAACTGCTGGTAGACTCTGGCGCTTCGCTGGTATACCCAGCCGGGCACATCGCTGTCATCTGCCCAAGGAAAGATCCCCACCAACTGGGAGGCAGTTTCCGCAGCGATCATGCCGCCCTCCGCCATACCGCCCATACCGTCGCACAGCACAGCGAGCAGCCCGTCTTCCTCATAACGATCCATACGGGAGATGCCGAAAGCGTCCTGCTGTTCTTCCCGGCTGCCAACGCCCTGTAGGTTGGCAAGCTCCAGTTCCGGCAGCGGTTCCGGACGTTCCGTAATCGGTTCTTCCACCGCCTGATCACCCCGCTTCTTTTTCTTCTTCCGCCGTATCAGGAAAAAGGCGAGAATCAGCGCCAATAGAAGCGCTGCGCCCGCCGCAACCGCCATCCAGACGCGGATGACGGTATCCGGAAACAGCGGCTGGTTTAACCATGAAAGTACACGCTCCATCCTTTACTCCTCATTCCACTGGAATTGCTCGCCGCACAGGGGCAGGAAGAGAAGCTGGCTCTTTCCCACCTCGATCACATCGTAGGCTTTTAAGGGGCGTACCATTTCCACCTGCTCGTCGTTGCAGTAAGTGATGCCCCTGCCCTGGCCGGGAGAAAGGGAAAAGCTGTTATGCTTGGCGTCATATGTAACCAATGCATGGCTTTCTCTGGATACAGTATCGTCATCCGCCAGGGCCACGTCCATCGCCGCCGCCCTTCCTATGAAGTTTCTGCCTGCTACCAGCTTATAATCTGCGCCGCGATGGGGACCGGAAACACAGACCAAGAATCCTACTGCAGGATCAATACCGATCTTCTTTTTAATAATGCCCACCGTCTTGCCTCTGTCTGCTTCCGGCGCAGCGCCGCCCGGCACAGCAGCCACGGTCTTCCCTACCGTTCCGGCCGCAACCGTCTTGCCGACCCCGGCGCCCTCCTGGCAGTAGGGGCAGCTATCGAATCTGGATTCATCGTAAAAATGGCCATTGTCACACTGTCTCATAATTGTTTTCCTCCTGATAAAGAAATCTTAAGGATTATCCAAAACCATCCCTGGTTTTTTGCTGTTCTTACTGTAGCGCCTTTTTCGGGATTTGTGCAGGTCGCTTTAGCGCCAATTTCCCAAAAATTATGTGGCGCACCTGCGCCAATCCGCATTTTTCGCAGAAATCATGGGGAAATACCGCTTATCTCATCAGATCCTGATAGTCTGGGTCTGCCGCCCGAATCCCCCACACCAATTCCCAAAGCTTTTCATCTTCGGAAAGGACATAGCACCTGCCATCCACCCCTTCGAACCGGCGTTTATCAAACCAGAAACTGTAGGTATCCCCTTGCGCCGTCACAAATGTAAGCCCCCGGTTATCTGTAGAGACGATGGGTGACTCGGATTCCACCGACACATCCCGCAGCGCCTGCAAGACCCCGGCGATCACCGTTTCGTCCCTTGTCTCGTAGTCCGCCGCCGTCTCCGTCCAATGGTGAAAGATCAGTTCCACCGGCAGTTCCTCATGGGGCAGCTCCAAAAGCTCCCGCTGCCTTTCGGTACAGTAAGCAAAAAGGGAGTCCCCTTGGTATGCCGGGGACGAAGTCTCTGTCGGGGTCGGAGTCTCTGCCGGAAGCGCAGGATCTGATGCTGCACACCCCGCCAGCAAACAGATGGCTGCCAGAAGTGCCGCTGCCCCTCTTTTTTTCATTCGTGCCTCCTTTCTTCTGTCCTGGTCTCATGAATCGCTTTGCTGCTCGGCCTGTAACGCCAAAGGCGATCCAAACTCTTTTTTGTCCTTTTATGGTTTTACTGTATCGTTTTTTTAAGGATCTGTGCAGGCCGCTTTCGCGCCAATTTATCAAAAAACGCATGGCGCACCTGCGCCAATCTATTTTTTGTGTGAAAATTCAAAAACACCTTGATTGTGCAAAAGGGATTGCCGATCATGACAGCGGCCTGTTACATCCTGTAAACTTAAGAAGTGTTACACTCTATACAGGGTGGATGGCCTCAATTTTCTGGCTCCAAAGCTTCGTTTCTCAAAATGGCGCAGGTGCGCCACAGTGTTTTTTTTAGTTTGGCGCTAAAGCGGCCTATCAAAAACACCGGCTTCCTGCTATGATAAAAAACGAAAAGTTCGCATGATGGAAGGTCGGCCAAGACACAGAATGTCCAAAAAGCTTCAGCTGGCCTTTTCGGAACGCAGGATCAGAAAGGGGATATATCGTATGTATGCAAGGTTAAGGCCGTACCATCTCATTGGCGCCATCGGGGGGTTCCTCACTGTTCTCACCGCTATTATCAGCTTGGCAGTTTCCACATCGTACTACATAAGCGCGGAATGGGTCATTATTGTAAACATGCTGCTCATTGGCTCCAACGGGTTAATCGCAACTTATTTCTTTGGCGCGTTCAGCGCTTCCCGTGACAGCCTCATCAAAGTAGGCAGCCTGATCGCGGGGATAGGTCTTGGTTTTAATGTCCTGATCTCAATTCTCCAGATGGCGGGGGTGTACGTTTTTGTTCTGGCTCTTCTTGGGGCTCTCGTTATGATGGCAGGGGTTGTGATCGCCTGTATCAAATTCATCATGCTCTTCCAGAGAGACGCTTTTGTCGTGGTGTTCTGCGTGTTTATTTTCCTGGGGCTTCTGCTGTCTTTATTCTGGACGTGGGCAAGCCTGATAAGCGGCGCTGGGCTGGGCGCCCTGCTGATTTATTTTTACGTCCACAATATCACCTACTAGACAGCTTCTCTCATTCAGGATATTTCCTTGTTTACCGCAGCTACACCGTGTGGCTGCGGTAAAACGGCATGTGCGGGCGCAAAAAACCGGTAGTTCCCGGATGCGGAACGCAGCTCCAAAAATATACGGTTTTATCCAGGAGAATCCCTGGTTTAGGTCAAACAGGAAGGATTGTATATTCCGCAAAAACGTCAGCGAAAAAAAGTCTCTAACCGACCGAAATCGTTGAAAATCCATGCCGTTTATAGTATAATAGTCTAGAAAGGGGGTGGAATGGGACGTATGGTAATAAAGAAAAGCTTCACAAATCCAAAATCCATTTATGCGATTCTGCTGCTTAGTGTTTTTACTTTTCTATTTCTTGGAGCCGAGTACCTATATGTAAACATGATCTCGCTTACGGCAGGGGAAGAAAAAACGGTGATTACGCAAAACTACGCGTTAGGAATAAGCGCTGTCGGTTTTTTGCTCTATCCGCTGTTTCATCGCCTTTTGAAAAGGCGGGTACAAATCGTTGGACTTTTTATCCTTGCACTAGCAGCGTCAGTATGCAATTTTTTGGTTCAAAAACATGTTTCTTATTCGTCCACTCTGCTCTCCGGAATGGCATTGTTCCTGTTTCTGGGGATATTGGGAAGCGCGGCCCACTACCTGTTTTTCAAACTGGCGAGGGATCGCACCCATCTGGCGCGTATGGTTGGTGTCTCCTATGCCCTTGGGATCTTCCTGCAGTTTCTAAATAACAATCTTGTGGATCTGGAAACTGCGGAAGCTTTGATACTTTCACTCTTTGCCCTTGTAGCGTTAGCGCTGTTACTGAAGGCAGAAAGGCTTTGCCGCCAGGAAAATGCAGAAACGGAAGAACCCCAGTCCCCCGCCATAGAGGATGATGGGAAGGGAACCCGAAAGAAGATCGCCGCCGGCGGACTCCTTGCACTGCTTGTCATCCTGATGGCATGTATCTTCAGTACGCTGGACAACGCGGTCACCATGCATCATGCAGCAGGCACTGACATCGGGCAATGGCCGCGGCTTTTGCTGGCGGTAAGCGGCCTTTCTGCCGGCTTTCTTTTTGATATCCGAAAGCGGAAATTTATGGCCATGATGATGTACTGCGTCATGCTGATGTCCGTCATCTGTGTGGTAGTACTCAAGCTGGGCGGCCCGTTTTTGATCGGCCTGATCGTATTTTATCTTTCGGCCGGATTTTTTGTGGTATTCTTCACCACCAGTTTTCTGGATTTTGCCTGCCATATGCCCACGCCGGCGCTGTGGGCCGGCATGGGACGCGCCATGAATAACATGAGCGCCGCTTTGCTTACCAACGCCTCTGTAGCGCTGCTGGTCTCTGACAGCAACGGTATGGCTTCCATCATTCTGGCGCTGGTCCTGTTTGTGGCCGTCAGCGTAATCATCTATCTTTATACAGCCTGGATGCCGGTTCCATCTGTCGCCCCCGAGGATATCCCGTCGGATCTGGATCCCCGGGAAGCTTTCCGTATCCTGTCAGAACTGCTTGCTCTTACGCCCAGAGAGACCGAAGTATTTGACAAGCTGGTCAATTCAGAGGAAAGTATTCAGGAGATCGCAGATGGACTGTATCTATCCCGGCGAACCTGTCAGCGGCATATCGCGGCGATCTATGAGAAAGCGGGTGTAAAATCACGCATGGGATTGTACCAGCTCTACATAGAAAAACAGCGCAGGCTATGACAGTCAGAAAGGGATTCGGATGAAGAGGATTAAAATTACCGTTTTGCTGATTTTATTGTGCGTACTGGCGGGGTGTTCCCCAAAAGACACATCGCTTCGGGCCTATTGCACCGAAAGCCAGCAGGAATTTCTGGATCAGTCGCTGGAAGAGCTGCCGGTCGCGCTTACCTATCATCACAACGATAACATCCTGGGACGCTACGAAACGACGGATGAAGAAATCATCTCCGAAATCCTGCAGGCATTACGGGAAACGACCATTGTATCCAAAGCTTTCAGCGGCTCTACAGACAGCCGGATCCTGGAGTTTGAGACAGCGGATGGGGATACCTGCCTCTTCTGGTTTGATGAAAACCGGTTCCATGGCGCCGGCGGAACATCCTATGTGCTTTCCGGCGACGAGGAGATCTGGGATCTGGCGCGGAAAATTCAGGAAACATATCCGGAATACAGGGAAGCGATGGAGTAAAAAGGCAGATCGAAAAAGCCGGGTGTTCCTTGCTTGTATGCAGCTAAGGCCGCGTAAGCAGGGAACGCCCGGTTTATTTATATTCGTTTTTCAAACGAGAGGGAGCCTCGGGTTTGGCTTCATTTGTTCGCTTTCCCCTTCCACACAAAACTCAACCCTCTATTTCAGAAATTTCCGGATTTTTTTCAGAGCTGCCGCTATGGACTTCTGTACCGCCTGATAGCTGCACCCTTCCCGCACCGCAATCTCCTCATAGGTAAGCCCGTCAAAGAAATACATCTGCAGCCTTCTTTTCTGGACTTCCGGCAGCTGGTTGACGCCCTCCCGGAGCGCCTGCGTCTGCATGGATTCATAGACGGCGTCCTCCACCGGGGCCGGCTCCTGTGCCGAACGACGGCTCAGCAGCTCTTCGTTCAGCTCGGTCCAGTCAAGGTGCCTCTCCTGCTCGTTAAGGAAGGAGAGATCGTCCAACTCAAACCGGTCAAACACGGCATAGAGCTTCACATCCAGTTCCAGCCTGTGTGGTACGCCCTGGCCGTCCCTGAAAGATAGATAACATTTCCCGTCGATCATCGACAGGGTATAGGGGTTATACTTGTCCTTTCTTCTCTTTGGATGCCTGTCATCCATCTCTTTGTCCTCCAATCAATCGTTTTTGAGTGAATCAAAACGATTGACCGGTGGACTTCGGCAATGAAATCCGCCATGATACGCAAAAGCGCCCACAGCAAGATTGCTGTAGGCGCAAAGCGGCACTATGGGGCGGTTTGAATCGCAGCGGTTCGGTGGGGTGGCATAAAATGGCCGCAAAAATCCTGTAAGGTCTGATCGTAAGCCTGATAAGAAAAAACGCCGCCCTCCCGGTCGGAAGGCGGCTTGCGTTGTATGGTTCGCATACATGGACAGCCACCCGCCTGCGCTGTATTTCCGGCGTTTTTAACCTACGGAAATCTATACTAACAGGCGGGCGTCTCAGCTCGTGACTCGTCTGCGACTCATCTGCAACATATTTTTGGCCTCATCCGCGTCTCATTTCAGGCTCACCTCCGGCTGTCAGATAATCATATTCGGACATGTTTGTTTTATCCTCTGGATATGCGCCTCCGTGAGATGCCGCTTGATTCCTGTATAAAAGGCATTTGCAGTTCCTGCTCCCGATTGCTGGTAGAGCAGTATGGTCAAGTGCATATTCAGGCTACTGTTAAACGGGTCAAAGGCCAGTGCGGCTTTGGCCGCCTTGTGCGCATAGACATACTCGCCACACTCGGTCTGGCGTTCTATATACCGGCCGGCGAGCCGGAAATACAGGCCCTGATAGTATGTAATACTCGGGATAAAATAAATATTATCGGACAACCGTGGCAGAAGATTCCCGGAATACAGTCCGACGGCAGCTTCATACAGCCGATACCGCTTTTTCGGATTGTTCTCCATCTCGATACTGTCACATAGTTCTTCGAATAACCCCACATCTGTCACTACCTTGATTTCCGGATTGAAGCTGAATATGCCGTTGGCATAGACCACCAAATCCTCCAGCCCAACATAGCCAAGCAGCGATCTAAGCCTGTAAGAAATATTCCGCACGGATTTCATCGGGATCTCACAGGACTCATCCGGCCACAGGATCAGTGCAAGCTGATTTGCCGTTGCCCGGTTCCCAGCCGTCACCGCAAGATACGACAGCAGCGTATAGCAGCGGGAAGAAATGAAATCCTTTTCGGACAGCGTTCCATTGCTGCCATGTATCGTGAGCCCATTAAAGCAGTTGATCCGCACTTCCCCTGCAGTAAGCTTCAGCGCTTGCTTTGCGGCCGCCAGGCTCTTATTCAGTTTAATTTCATTTAATTCCTGGGCGACAGCGTAAGCGATTATGAACAGGAACGCAGGATCTGCGCCGTACCGCTTCGGGTTATCTACGCCGATATAACCCCTGGTTCAGCCGTTTGGAAAAGGGGACGGCGATTAGGGAGCGAACGCCGTATTGTGTGAAAAAATCATATTCCGCCGGAACTGTCCTGCGCAGCTCCTCGATATCTGTAAAGATCATCGGTTCGCTCCTTTTGAGTGTGGCCACCCATCTCATGAAATTTTTGATTTCCAGATACTGCAGCTTGCCGCCCATGTACTCTATCCCCTTTTGGCACCACTCATAGGTACTCAGGCCAATGCCTGCCGCCCAATCCGCTTCGATAATATATGACTGTCTGCATCGTAAAATTCTGTCGCCGCCTGTAATAAGCCGTTGATCAGTGTGTCAGGATCTTCGTTGCCACGCTGGGCTTCTTCCAGCAGTTTCAGCGCTCTCAAAAAATGACGGGCATATTCCATTTCCATGTGTTCCTTCTGATATGTGCTCATCCTTTTCACTCCCTATTACAATAAATTTGGACAGGAAAGCCGGGCAGCCAGTCCGGCTTTCCCTCCATCTCGTGCCTAAGCTACAATAAGAGGAGCAACTGGCTGACGTTCACTCCCTTGGGCTTCGTATGTCCGCTTTGAAGACGGTCAGCCATCCTCTTGTTGCAGCGTTCGATTTGAGCAGGTTGAGCCTACCGGATGCCGGGGAGTTCGTGTCACCCAATAGATTGAATCGGCAGCGAGAAAAGATGGATTCCGGTTGCACAGATTCGTTGTATTGGAGGAATGTGGATGAACTGCGTTGGCATCGATGTTTCCAAGGGCAAAAGCATGATCGCAGTCATGCGGCCTTTCGGAGAGGTGGTAGTCTCACCCTTTGAGGTACTTCACACCGACAGCGAACTGAGTGAGCTGGCAAGGCTGCTCAAAAGCCTGGACGGTGAGACCCGTGTGGTGATGGAAGCCACGGGTAATTACCCCGCGCCTGTGGCCTGGCTACTCCACGACGCGGGGCTTTATGTCTCGGTAGTCAATGCAATGCTGGTGCACGACTACGGAAACAACAGTTTAAGGCGGGCCAAGACCGACAAGAAGGATGCTGTGAAGCTGGCCAACTACGGCCTTGACCACTGGCTCACACTGCCGAGATATGTCCCCGATGAGGATACCCGGCTCATGCTGAAGACCTGCTACCGGCAGTACCAGCAGTATTCCAAAGTACAAACCATGCTGAAGAATAACCTGATCTCCCTGCTGGACACAACTTTCCCGGACGCAAACCGCCTGTTTGCCAGTCCGCCCCGCGCTGATGGCAGCGAGAAGTGGGTGGACTTTGTAGATGCTTTTTGGCACTGCGAGTGTGTCTGCGGTCTGTCTGAGAAGACCTTTATCACCAGATACCAGAAGTGGTGCAGAAAGCACGGCTACAATTTCAACGAAAATAAGGCATTGGATATATACGCCTCTGCCTGTGGGCACTTCGGTGTCATGCCAAAAACGGATACAACAAAACTTTTGGTAGAACAGGCTATTTCCCAACTCCGGGCAACTTCTGCCGCGTTAGCTGCTCTCAAGCAAGAGATGCAGTCCCTGGCAGCTTCTCTGCCGGAGTATCCTGTGGTAATGGGGATGTTTGGCGTTGGTCCCTCTCTCGGCCCCCAGCTTATGGCTGAAATTGGCGATGTCCGCCGTTTTCATTCAAAAAAAGCACTGGTGGCCTTTGCGGGCATTGATGCCCCGCCCTACCAATCCGGCCAAATGGATGTCCGCAGCCGCAGCATTTCCAAGCGGGGGTCTGCCTCCCTGCGCAGGACGCTCTTTCTGGTGATGAGTGTCATCCTGCAACGTGCTCCAATGGATGAGCCGGTCTACCAGTTCATGAGCAAGAAACATTCTGAAGGCAAGCCTTACCGAGTCTACATGATGGCCTCCGCAAACAAGTTTCTGCGCATCTACTACGCTTCTGTAAAAGCCTATTTGGATTCCATGGAATACGACTGATTTTTCTGCACTATATCATCTGGCCGGCCGCCATTTCGATTTTGAGATGCTCAGCGGCTTAGATTTGTGCGCTCGTTTTTTTGCTCATTCTCTCGAAAATTTTACTTGACTTTTTTTAGCAGGTCTTCAAAAAAGCACAAAGGCTGCCCGGCTCCTTTGGGGTGCGTTCCTCCACTGCCTTTTCAATCAGCGTCTCCACCGAGGCCTCGCTCTCCCGCGCCTCACGGACATACTCGTAAATCTTGTATGCCGAGAATAACAGCAGCGCTGTAAAAACCACGGTCAGAATTCTTCTTAGCCACTTCATCGTCATATATCTCCATAAAACTCTTTGCCGCACCCTGGAACGGGGATTGAAAACGCCCGGCCACGCAAAACGAAGACTTTTGTGGCCGGGCGCAGAGCACATCTTTATTGTTCTGATTTGCGCCGTTTCGTTAGGAACAGCGTCACAAGGGCAGTCAGGCTGACGGCGCCCAGGCAGATATACAGCCATAGATGGGAACTGTCACCAGTCTGCGGTCCGTCCGGATCGTCCGGGTCGTCCGGCACAGTCGGATATTTATTTACAAATATAATATGTTCCGGTTTGCCGTCCATCCCGGGAACCGTCAGAACAATCTCGCTCACCAGCCCGGGTCCGTTCTCATTATTGGTAACATACACCTTCATGGTGTACACCGTTTCATCATAACTGCATTGACTGTTGCTGCCCTTGATTTGAGAAATGGTATAAGTATGAACACCGGGGCTTTCAAAAGAAAGCACAGGGAGCTTTTCCGTTCCGCTTCCCTTGATGGAGAGAACATATCCCTCGTCGGTGCTGCCGCTAGGCATGGGAGAAGTGAGCGAACCCTCCGCCTTCAGCAGAATTTTATATTTCTCTGCCGGCGACGGGGCGGTTCCCTCCAGCTTTATCTCCACAGACGGCAACTCCACATGCAGCGGTGCTGCGCCAATCAGCATGAAACAGCACAATACTATTGTCACAACACGGGAAATAGCGGCCTTTCTTCTGAATCTTATTTTCTATTCATCTATTCAACTTTGGACACCTCTTTTCTCGATTACGCAGCGCATGCATCAACCAATGCGCCTCAGATACTTAGATAATTTGATTGATTCACTACACAAAATTCTGGTTCCAATTGTGCGTTTCGCTTGGATAACTGTCAGAAGTTAAGCACATTTTCCTCTATCCTTTTATACCATTTAACCGGTAGGGGAAGAATGGTGTTTTCCATTTACTGTGTCAAAAAGGAACTTCTCTAACGTCCTGTTCTTAACGCCAGCCACACCTCTGCAGCCTCGTTGTTTTCTGAACAATAACAGAAATCCCATGCTTTTTAAAGGTCACATCAGCGCCAAAATGCAAAAATACCGTGGTGCACCGGCGCCAACTTCAGAAAACAACCCTTTTCCCTCAAAGGTTGACCATAAACCCGTCTCTCAATCGAACGTATGGACGCATTTTGTTTCCTCCTCCATATCGCATAAAAAGGGGAGCGCTAGATCCTATCTTTTTCTTTCTGCTGTAACATTTCTTAAGGTGGGAAGTTCAAGGGGGCTCACTATGGACCTCCCCTCGGTCCACCGAAAGGGCAGACTTCCCCCTTGGAAGTGGATAACAAATTTTTCAAGAGCGCAGACCGCCGGAAAGTCTGTACGCTTATATATAGGAAAAGGCTCTCCTTATGCGATTAAAATGCGCAGGGGAGAGCCTTCTTGTATAGATCGTGGGAGGCGGTCAGCCAGACGATTCCTTTTGCGGGCACAAAAGCAGATGATACCGGTTGGAGGTAGCGCTCCCGTTTTCCCGGTAATGGGCCTCTTTCCGGATCATACCTGCATTTTCAAGGTCTTTGATTGCCCGCTTCACCGTACTGCGTGAAAGGGATAAATCCGAAGCAATGGTCTTGATTCCTGGCCAAGCCTTTTTCTCTTTATCCTGCCGGTCGTAAAGGTAGATATATACCAGCTTGGCCCGGTGGGGCAGCTCCGCCTTGTAGAGATGATCAAGCCTGCCCATCGCTTTTCACCTCCGCAGTCTTCCCGGTAACGGGCGGCTCCGGCATTCTTCGGTTTCTGGGACTCGTCTGCACAGAGACGCCCCCGTCCCTGGCTCTTTCGCGTCCGGGCGCACGACCACCGCCTTGAGCCTCTGGATCAGCCATCACCTGGCGCTGGCCGCCGTAGGCCCCGCCATCATCATCGGACGGCATGGGCGGGTGCAGGAGATCCGGGCGGTACTTCTCCACGATTTTGTCCATGATCTCTTTTTTCTCCGCATACTCCACCCTGCGGTTGCCCTGATCGGGCACACTGTAGGGATGCTCCTCGTCAAACCGGATCCCCCATTTGAAGAACAGCTTCAGCTTGACCTTCATGGGATAGAAGCCGGTTTTCATGACCACGAACTGCCCCTTGGGCATACTCTTCAATTCATCCGGCGTCATCAGCGGCCGCTCGATCATCTGCAAAGATTCCGACGGATCGTTCTTGCTCCTTGACACCGAGCCGGACATAACGGTACAGCTGCCCAGGGCTTTGGAAAGGGTTTCCGCAGAAGTACTTTGGGGAGCAAACCCGCCGAAGATGGTGAGCTGGGTGTTGTCGATGATGATCTCCGCCCCCTCCTTGCCGTAGTTCTTTTCTAGCTGGGAAAAGGACTGGATGATCGGCACGATCTGCAAACGCCTGGAACGGGATGCCGAGAACATCATCTCGGCGGATTCAATCTTCGGTAGAGTGCCGAACTCGTCGCAAAAGAACACGCAGCGGTTTTTGAGCTTCCCGCCGTTTTCGTCGGCCACTGCCAGGATCTCACGGTAGAGCTGTTGGGTGATGAGGGAGATCATAAAGAAGGTTGCGGGGTTCTCCTCCGGCATGATGATAAAGAGAGCCGATTTCTCCTTACAAAACTTCTCAGCGTCGATCTCGGTATCAAAGCAGAGAATCTGCTCCAGCTCCGAATCCAGGAAAGCGTTGAGCCGGGACAGCGCCGTACTCATCACGCTCGCCATGGACTGCTCTGCCGTTTAGCAGGAGCGAGCATTCCCCTGCGATCCGGTGCATCCGCAGGAAAGCGTCCCCGCTTTCTTCCAGAGTCTTGCCGGTGGCAAATGGGATAAATTTGCGGCTGCCATCCTCATTCCTGCACACCAGGCTGATGTCCAGATAAATGCCCTCGCTGGCTCCATAATTGGGGACGCAGAGGGCATGATCGAAGTTCGGGAGTTCTCCCTTAAGCTGGGTTTCGTACTCTCCGTCAAACAGGAAATACTCATCCGGCAGCAGGCCGGTGGCCTCCAGATGCTTCTTCAGCTTTTCAAATGTCTCCCTGGCATCCGCCATGCCAATATGCCGGACCCGGCGCTGCTCATTCGGTTCGCTCCATCGATCCAGGTTAAAAGACCGTATTCTCGCCATATTTGCATTCCTCCTACTGTTTTATTCATAATGTGGGGCCTTCCATCCCATTGGGTGCCAAATCATCCCGCCAGTTGTTCTTGCATGCCTGGAAGTTTGCCGTTAGCTGCTCCGCCGTAAGGAATGTATCCGCCTCTTGATTGCATGATTCAAAGCCGTCCCGGTTCAGCTCAAACCAACAGTGATCCCTTTCCGAATCAAATTCATCGAATTTGCGCTCCGGCAATCCCACCTGGCTGGGGATAAAGTATTCCCCCATATCGCAGCACTCCAGGATCTGATCGATCTGGCTGTCGGTCAGCTCCCCATGGATGACACACATGTTGTGGACCTTATAATTATCTGAATCCCGGTACAGATAGCAGATTCTTGTGTTCATGCTATTCCTCCTTCCCGATTTCCAGTGCCCGGAGGCCGTATCTGCGGACGGCCATGGCATTGCAGATGAGCCTAAACAGCTCCGTTGGGATCAGCTTCGCATCGCCCAGGTCGTCAATGGTCAGGTGTTTGGTGCCAAGGTACAGATCCTTCGCCGCACAGTACAAGGTATATGCGCTCTCCGTACAGCCTGGAACGCAGAATGGCTCAAAGAGAAGCGTCCCTCCTGGATGCCTTTTCTCGACTATGCGCCTCAACCGCGGATCCGCTGTCAGCAGGTAAAGTGCGGACAGCAGTCCATAATCCCTTTGTCCCACCCTTTCAATCGCCGTCCAAAAGGCCGCCTGATGCCGCCCATCTTTGAATATCATAAGGTTTCCCTCGCTTTCCTTTAGGTATTGGTTCAGCCGCATCCGAAAGGATTGGAATGGAATATGAGCAGCCATTTGTCCCATTCTTTCTTCATAGGGTGCCGGCGGTGGCTTTGTATCCATAATCCGAATGCCGATGACGCCGCAGCCCCTTGGCCTGTAATGGGGCGTATGCTGCATAAACCGCTCATACTCCCGTAAACGTTCGTCATCCATAAAATACATGGCCTGGCTCCTTTCCTGAAAACGGAAAAGGCCCAGGCTTTTGTTTTACTATCAAAAGCCTGGGCCTATCTCGTTGGTTACATATTACATATTTAGTTGTAGGTTATCCCCCTGCTCGAAGGATGGCGGCGCTTCTTCCAGCTGCGGGTATCCAAACTGCAGTTTTTCCGTCAGTGCATTTAACTCCTGTTCCTGCTCCCATGTGAGTGTCATACAGTTGTTTCTGGTAAAATCAACACAGCGATACAGGCTGGCGGCTTCTTCCGGAGTAAACAGCCGGCATCTGTCCACCAGCCCCGCCCTTATGGCGAAGGCCTCCTTGACATACTCATAATTGGGGGAGTAGTCCCCGTTGGTAACCCTGCTGCGATCCCCGTTCTGCGTCCATGTAGTAAACATGAACCCGTGCTGTTCGCTGTACATGCCGGCCATGACCGTATCGCCGCATTCTGCCATTCTTCGGTATCCCTCAACCTCGGGAATCCCCATGGACGGTGAATTTTCGTATTGTCCCACATACGCACGGATTAGCTTTGCCTGCTCGCCGATTTGAGAAAGAACCGCTTTTTCCTCCTCTGTGCGGATTTTCTCCGATTCCCAGCTGAGATAGCCTTTCTTGTCCTGACAGCACAAGCCTGTCCCGCCCGACGAAATGACCAGCAATCCCTTTTCCTCATCATACCGCCCGGCACAATCCAGCCGGCCCAGCTTTCGCAGCATTTCTTGCTGATAGAGCGTCATATCCCGATCCCCTCCTCGCCGTATATTTGTGGTTCGTTGTCCGCTTCTTCCATCTCTTCCGACAGAAGCTGCATATCCCGGAAAAAGAAAAAAGCATGCTGCCGCATGCTCTCCATGGATTCGTATTCCGGCCAGATGACGGTGAGGATGGCGGCTTCTACCATTCTCCCATCCCTTGTATTCCGGGACAGCTCTTCGTAACTGCCCCAGTAGCCATCTCCCCCCGTGTGCAGGATATCCTCTCTATCATCCACCTGAAGATAGTATCTGGCGGTATCCACACCGATTTCCTTTTCGATGCACTCCTGAAGCTCATATTTCATCCCCCGCAGATATATGTCCATGTCCTCCTCTGGAGCCAGGTAGACCTCCATGGTCCGGATCAACGTATCCGGCGCCTCCGCTGCGGAAAGCTCCCTGAGTACGACTCTTGCGCCAAACGCTTCAGGCGGCTGGACATCCACGACGAGCTGCTCCAGTCTGGCTCCGCTGAATTCTTCAAAATACAGCGGATCGCCGAACACGATCCGCTTTGGTGTTTGTACCTTATATATTTCTTTCATCTGCTTTTCTCCTACATGGTCATGGAGAGGCCCTCATCCTCTGTCTGGACTTCTGCAAGCTCATTCAGAAAAGCAGGATCGACGATTACCTCTGACTCGTTTCGGCTGCTGAAAAAGGCATAGACATGCGCCTTATCAATCTTCGCTTCATATACGGCGCCATCCTCATCAAAGCGGTGCGCAAACCATTCCGCCTTTTCTCTGTCCAATGTCCAGGACAGAGCTTTCACCCTGTTGGCGTTATATGATGTTACGCCGCGATAGACAACGAGGGTATCCTCCAATGCCTGAAACTGCTTGTATTCGTCCTCATCCATGAGCACCTGGGGATCCGCTTTTTTGAACAGGCCCAACATCTGCTTTTGCGTAAAGTTAGGATCATTGTTGGGGCTTTCGCACATGACCCATGCGTTGGCCAGATATTCGGAAAAATCCTTTTGCGAAAAATATGGCATTGCATACTTCAAAAAGGCAAACCGATAGGATTTGGTCAGCATCATATAGATGTGCCTCGGCGTCTCAGCATTCTCAATTAACGACGCCATTTGCTCTCTCCATTGGCTCCTCACCGCTTCATCTGCTGTGATATCGGCTGCTCTATATTCGTTACCACTTCTTACCGTTACTATTCCTGAATCCGTAAACGGATGCTTTATTATCACCGGTGAGAATGATGTCGGTTCCGGATCCATCATTAAAAATACCCTTGCCAGCTGTTTCATCGCAGCTAAATCCGTCTGTTTTCTCAACCCGATCGCCTTCTTCTTTCTGTATTAGGGCAGAAAAAAGAATGCCGTCACCAGCATTCTCTCCTGTGGATTTCATGTTGTATCAATTACATGCCCAGATCCAGATTTTCCTGTTGCTCATAATATTCGTTGACCTCCTCCACACTGGGACTAAAGATAGGCTGCGGTTCTGCTTCACCAAGCTGGATGGGGATGAGGGTCTCCTTGACCTGCTCCAGCAACTCCTTATCTGGACACTGGTCGATAAAGTTTCCCATGGTATTCATAATCAGCTCGTCCATCGGAGTGGTCAAAATCATTTGATCCACAAACGGTCGGCTTCCAATAAAGGATGCAATGTTTTCCGGAGTGTTATGGAACAGGAATTCTTCTCTTCCTCCGTTGCTGTAGACATAGGCATGTACAACCTCTCCACTGTCCATCAATGCCTGGATGGCATCTGATTGCGGCGCATTGTTTTTACCGCAATTTGGGGAGTAATAGTTAGCAAAGGAAGCACCGACCCCGTTTTGACCGAAGCCCTGCTGCTTTGGCAGTTCTTCATGAATGTCCTCTATGGTTTCTCTGTCCAGCGTATAGTCCTCCAGTGCGTATATCAGATCCTGTGTACTGTCTGGGTCTATTCGGAACATCTTTGCGTTATATGCATAGAAGGCCGCATAGTCATATTTTCCGTAATTGAAGCACCCATCCTTTTTTGGGGAATCCACCAAAGTAACGGGTTCTCGAAGAGCGTTCATAAATACTTCTTTCCCGCAAGAAATTAACCATGCCCGAAAATTGTTCAGGCCCTCATCGGCATAATCCGATCCCAACGCTGTACTGACCGCAAACATTTCATCCCGGTATGCCGCATCTTTGTACTCGTGGTAAATCAGGTGCCAATCCATAATGTCCTCTAAAGGGTAATGAGATAGATTCTCTACTATCCTTGTCCAAACCGTCTCTTGGTCATGATTTTGGGATACCGCATTTACATCCTCAATAATTCTCCAAAACTGTTCTTTCGTCATGCACACAACCTCCCTGCCTTGAAAGGCTTCTTTACTTTCACTTCTCTTATGGCAGGAATCATCTGCAGTGTAAAGGGTTCGGAGTAGTATTTTGCTTCGCAAAATCTCCACTCCCAGCTGTCGCTGCCCTTGACACTGCATCTGGTTCCTGCTCTTTAGTAATCAAGGCGGTTAAGCCTTCATGGGCTTAACCGCCTCTACAAAAAACAGGTGTCCATTCTTTCACCTACTCCTCCCTTACTGTATATACATTTCCCTCTTTCTTCTGTGTATCGTGTGGTTATCCTCTGCTCCTTTCCAACTCCATACACGCAAAACACACTCTAAGCTATCCTACAGTTTACGTCTAAAATCAGCAAATCCGCATTGTGTGTTATGGCGATAATCAACTTAAGCCTTGCTTTCATACCTGTGGAAAACTCTTTTATTTTCTTATTCAGAGGCAGTTTCATCTGTTTGCATTTTTTCAAAAAGTCTTCCCTATCAAACTGTGAATAAACAGCGGACAAAACAGGTATTATATCATTTACCTTTAATTCTCCGGAAAAACCGCTGTCCGAAAGCAAAACGCCTATTTTTTCCTTATCCTTTGACTTAAAATCGGAAAGCTTCTTTCCGAAAATCTCAATTTCTC
>NZ_NFKS01000003.1 GCF_002160515.1 Anaeromassilibacillus sp. An172
ACAAAATATGCAAATGTCAGATCGTACCAACGTGACGTGACACGTGGCTGGGAACAAAGGGTTATACCCGTCTATGAAATACCCCCGGCTTTGCCGGGGGATCATTATTATGCTTTATAAGCTTATATTCTGTTTTATTAAATCAATAACCGAATGCGGCGACAAGTGAATCGTCGTTTTCAATCCAGTCATTTACATCAACAACAGTGTAATCTGTTTTGTTGTTTCTGATTATAACCTTTGAAATACCTGCGTTTATTATCATGCGCTTGCACATTGCGCAGGAATTAGTGTTTTCTACATATTCTCCAGTCACTGCGTCTTTTCCAACAAGGTAAAGCTTTCCGCCAAGCATCTGGTCTCTTGCGGCATGGATTATTGCGTTAGCTTCGGCGTGAACGCTTCTGCACATTTCGTATCTTTCACCACGGGGAATGTTGTGTTTTGTTCTGAAGCAGTAGCCCAAGTCTGAGCAGTTTTTTCTGCCTCTTGGTGCGCCAGTGTATCCGGTTGATACAATCTGGTCATTGTTTACTATTATCGAACCGAAATTTCTTCTGAGGCATGTTCCTCTTTCAAGAACTGTTTCGGCAATGTCGAGATAATAGTTCTCTTTGTCTATTCTTGTCATTTTTGTGTCCTCCAAATTTCATTTTCCTGAGAATTATAAATTCTCCAATTCGTTTTTGCAGTTTTCGCAAATTATTTTGCCTTTGTATTCCAAAAGCTGTGGGATTTCTTCGTTTCCGCAGAACAGGCATTTTTTACGGTATTTTCTCATTTCAATGCCGTTTTCGTTGGTAAACAATTCAAGTTCATCGTTTACGTTGAGTCCAAACTCCTGTCTGATAGGCTTTGGAATTACGATTCGTCCCAGTTTATCGATTTTGCATAAAAAACCGGCTACCTTCATAGTATTTTACATCCTTTCTTTTTAGAATATTGATTTTTCCGAATTTTAATATTTTTCAGTTAAAGAAAATTATTTTAAATTGGATTTGTAAGATGCTTCTAAAATAAGAAGGTTTATGTATAAAATACTACCAAAGAGTGGTAAAAAAGTCAAGTCTTTACAGTATATTTTTCTTTGATGAAATATTCGACAGGAAGCGACACAGGCGAAAAAGAAAAGGGGGATTTTTGCTTGTTAAACTACATTTTTGCAGTTTTTATCGGGGGTTCTGTCCTGTGCTCATTTTTTCTGGGTACGGCTGAACAGCTGACCTCCGGACTTTTGGAAAGCGCAGAGGTTTCTGTGAGCCTGCTTTTGACTATCGGCGGAGGCCTTTGCTTTTGGTGCGGGTTTATGGAGATAATGAGGGAATGCGGAGCCACGGCAATTGCCGCTAAAATTTTTTCTCCGGTATTAAAACATCTTTTTCCAAACATAGATGTTAAAAGCAAGGCTTTTGAAAATATCTCCCTGAATGTGGGCGCCAACTTTTTGGGGTTGGGAAATGCTGCTACTCCTTTCGGCTTGGCGGCTATGAAGGAGATTAAGCGGCTTGACAGGTGCGATGATACAGCTTCCGACAACATGATAGTTTTTGTTGT
This sequence comes from Anaeromassilibacillus sp. An172, assembly GCF_002160515.1. Classification (GTDB taxonomy): domain Bacteria; phylum Bacillota; class Clostridia; order Oscillospirales; family Acutalibacteraceae; genus Limousia; species Limousia pullorum. The sequence goes on from NZ_NFKS01000003.1 coordinate 1,555, forward strand.
GCTGAATACAGCTTCAATTCAGCTTTTGCCAACCATGATTGGAACTTTAAGGGCAAAATACGGAAGTCAGTCGCCCTTTGATATTATTCCCTGTATTTGGATTGCCTCAAGTATTGCTTTGATTGTGGGAATCACGGCGGTTAAGCTTTTAAACAAAAGGGGGAGAAAAGCGTGAGCTATATTTTCCCCGTTATACTTTTGTCGGTAATGGCTATGGCGTTGTTCAAAAGAGTTCCGGTGTTTGAATGTTTTTTGAGGGGAGCTAAAAGTGGTCTGACCGTATTGCTGGAGATTACTCCGGTTATTGTTGGCTTTGTGGCTATGATTGAGGTTATGAAAGCATCGGGATTATTTGATGTTTTTTCCTCATTGATTGCGCCGGCGGCGGACTTTCTTGGCTTTCCAAAGGAAATTGTTCCAATGGCTTTACTGCGTCCCGTGTCCGGCGGCGGGTCTACCGCTTTGCTTTCGGATTTGCTTTCACAGTACGGGCCTGACAGCCTTATCGGAAGAATTACAAGCGTTATGTCCGGTTCCACTGAAACTACATTTTATGCAATAGCCGTGTATTACGGCTCGGTGGGAGTTTCAAAAACAAGGCATACTTTGTTCTGCGCTTTGCTTGCGGACTTTACCGCCGCCTGTCTTGCAGTTGTCACCGTTAAGCTGTTAATGTATTGAAATTTTGTACTTTAAACCATAGAGAAAGTAAGATTTTTGAAAAAATTTCTTATTTTCTCTTTTTTGTTGCACTCAATTATGCAATTTTTGACCTTTTTTTCCTGTTAACGGGAGGTGTAATTTGAAACACGAGGTGAAAAGTCATTGAAAAGTAAATTGACAAGGCAGGAAAGACAATTCTGCTGTAACTACGTAAGCAGCGGAAATTCCACTCAGGCGGCTGTTTTGGCGGGCTGTAAGGAAGATCCGGAAACTTGGGGAGAAAATCTTTTATGCAGGGAGGATATTGCGGACGAGATTGCAAGACTTCTTGTTATAAGAAAAAAGACGGTTTCCTCTATGGCGGTTACCGGATATAAAAAACTGGCTTTCGGAGGCATAGGGGATGCCGTGAGTTTATTATACATGGAAAACCCCGATGTTGAAAAGCTGAAAAATATGGATTTGTACTGCGTATCTGAAATACGCAGACCTAAAGAGGGCGCTATGGAAATAAAGTTTTTTGACAGGCTTAAAGCTTTGGAAAAATTGGAGGCAGGTTCATTGGAGGATAACGGGGCGGTTTCTTTCTTTGAAGCCTTAAACAGAGGAGCGTCTGCCGTGAACAATTCAGGTTCAAGACAGGAGAGAACGGAAATTGAGTATGGCGGAGATTAAGCCTTTTTCAAAAAAACAGCTTATGGCCCTTACATGGTGGTGTCCCAGCTCGCCGTGGAGAAATTATGACGCCGTTATATGCGACGGGGCGGTGAGAAGCGGAAAGACCTTTTGTATGGTTCTGTCTTTCATTGCCTGGAGTTTTTTGGAGTTTAACGACAGCTCCTTTGCCATGTGCGGCAAGACTATAAAATCCCTCAGGAGAAATGTGGTGACGCCGGTTCTGCCCCTTTTGAAAAGTCTGGGTTTTGAAACCGGCGAGAAGCTTTCCGAAAATATCCTTACCATTACCTATAAAGGAAGAAAAAACAGGTACTATCTTTTCGGAGGAAGGGATGAATCTTCGGCTTCCCTCATTCAGGGAATGACCCTTGCGGGGGTGTTTTTTGACGAGGTTGCCCTTATGCCACGGTCCTTTGTGGAACAGGCTTTGGCGAGATGTTCTGTAGGCGGGTCGAAATTCTGGTTTAACTGCAACCCCGAATACCCTCAGCACTGGTTCTATGTTGAATGGATTAAAAAGCTGAAAAAGAAAAACGCTCTTTATCTCCATTTTGTTATGGAGGATAATCCTTCACTTTCCCAAAAGACCATTGCAAGATATAAACGGCTTTATTCGGGCGCATTTTACGAGCGGTTTATTCTTGGAAAATGGGTGGCTGTTTTCGGGGCTGTGTATCCCTTTATGGACGATGAAAGCAAATATTGCGAACCTCCCGATGAACCTATGGAGGAATATGCGGTTTCCTGCGATTACGGCACGGTTAATCCCGCTTCCTTTGGACTTTGGGGTCTTAAAAGGGGAGTATGGTACAGGATTGAGGAATATTACTATCAATCAAGACAAACGGGTGTACAGAAAACTGACGAAGAACACTACGAAGCACTTAAAAGCCTTGTGGGAAGCAGAAAAATCAGCGTTGTGGTGGTTGACCCTTCTGCCGCCAGCTTTATTCAGGTAATTCAAAGACACGGGGAGTTTTCCGTTGTTCCGGCGAAAAACAATGTTACCGACGGTATACGAAAAACATCCACGGCTTTAAAGGAGGGAAAAATAAAAATTTGCAGCACTTGCAAGGACAGCATGAGGGAGTTTTCTCTGTACCGTTGGGAGAGCAGCGGAAAGTTCGATGTTCCGGTAAAGGAAAACGACCATGCCATGGACGACATAAGATATTTTGTCACCACTGTCCTTGAAAAAAGCACAGGCTTTGCCGCCTGCGCCGTTGCAAGATAAGGAGGAAAATTTGAAAGGTTTTTGGAAAAGCAAAAAGGATACCTCCCGAAACAGTGAAAGGGGCTGTGTAGTTCAAACCGCCGTGGGCGAGTACAAACGTCATCCTTTTTCTCTGCTTGACAGCTATTCGCCCCTTAGAAAAAGCGAGATGGAGCTTTATTCCACTTTACGAGAGGCTATTCCCATTGTGGATGCGGCTATAGGCAAGACCGTGAGATTGCTGGGCTCCTTTAAATTGGAGTGCGAAGAAAAGCGTATGCAGAAAGAGCTTGAGGATTTTTGCGCTAATGTAAAGGTAAACGGAACTTCAAGGGGACTTGAAACCTTTATTGCCCAGTATTTCGACCAGCTTTTAACCTACGGTACTGCGGTGGGGGAAATGGTTCTTGATAATGACGGAAATCTTGAGTATCTCTATAATGCGTCACTTAAGGATGTTGAAATACGAAAAGGTCAGTCCCCTTTAGAGGTGGTTATCTGTGTTGACAACAACTGCACATGGGAGCCTATTAAGCATCCCGAGCTTGTCTGTATGACTCCACTTAATCCCGAGCCGGGAGAGGTTGTGGGAAACTCTGTTTTAAAGGGTCTGCCCTTTGTAAGCTCCATATTGCTTAAAATCTTTACCGCAATAGGAACTAACTGGGAGAGAATCGGAAACGTGAGATTTGCCGTGACCTACAACCCTAAAAATGAGGGCTTTAATGCTTCCGCTCAGGCAAAACAGATTGCCGACGAATGGAGCAGAGCCATGAGAAACAAAGGCGAGGTCTGCGACTTTGTGGCGGTGGGAGATATTTCGGTTAAGGTAATCGGCGCCGACAATCAGGTGCTGGACTGCGATGTGCCTATAAAGCATATTTTGGAGCAGATTGTGGCAAAAATGGGAATTCCGCCTTTTATTCTCGGTCTTTCGTGGTCAAGTACCGAGAGAATGAGCCAGCAGCAGGCGGATATTCTCACCAGCGAGCTTGAATATTACAGGAAAATTTTAGAGCCGGTTATTTTGAAAATCGCTCAGATGTGGTTAAGGCTTAAAGGCAGTTTATCAAAGGTTTCCGTTGTCTGGGATAATATCAGTCTTCTTGATGAGGTTGAGCTTGCCAATGCAAGGCTTATAAACGCTCAAGCTATGCAGATTGAGGAAGCTCTCGGAAAAGGCGGTGAAAGTGAGTAATTGAAAAAGGGTGATTTGGAAGGTATGAATTTGGAGAACAGCAAAGGTCTTTTAAAAAGTATCCGTGGCGATATAGGCAATTCTCAGGCGGCTGATGTTCCAACAGATGAGGAGCTTGAGCTTATAAACGGATACACAAGAAAAAGATTTTCTAAGGAAGAGGTATATGTATTTACGGTTGTCCTTTGCGACAACGATGTGGACAGGGATTTTCAGAGATTCCCTGTGGAAACGCTGACCGCCCTTGAAAAAATGTTTGTGGGAAAAAGCGGTATTTTTGACCACAATCCCAGTACAAACAACCAGACTGCACGAATTATTTCATGCAGTACAAAGAGTGTTGACGGTGTTGTGACTGCCACAGGCGACCAGTATTTTCGCCTTGAGGCGAGGGCTTATATTCCCAGAGGAAGGCAGTTTGACGATGTTATTTATGCAATAGAAAGCGGAATAAAAAAGGAAGTCAGTGTTGGATGCAGCGTAGCTTTTGAAAAATGCTCCATATGCGGTGAAAATATGGGAAGCTGCGGACATAAAAGGGGAAATGTATACGGCGGCAAACTCTGTTACGGTGAGCTTATCGACCCCATAGACGCTTATGAATGGAGTTTCGTTGCGGTTCCCGCCCAGAGAGAAGCAGGCGTTATCAAAAGCTATCCGGGCGGTATGGAAAGGAGTATTTCAATGGAGGAAATATTGAAAAGCATAGGCGCAGGGGAAAGCCTCAGTCTTGACCCCATGCAGACCGAAAAGCTTTGTGGATATATAGAAAAGCTTAAAAAGGCGGCGGCTGACGGAGCGGTTTACAGAAACGAGCTTAAAGCCGCAGTTAAAAAGTATTCGGCGATTATTCAGCCGGATATCAGCGAAAATACGATGGAAAAAATCATAAATTCTCTCACCGTTAAAGAGCTTTCCGAGCTGAAGGCTTCCTATGAGAAAAAGGCGGCAGGGGTTATAGGAAAATGCAGACCTCAGCTTGCTTCAGTCAAAAGCGGAAAAGAGAAGAACAGCAATAAAGAATTTAAAATCTGATTTGGAGGTATATAGATGGAGAATGTTAGTTTTAACGGATACAACGAGAATGTTATAACATTGCCTGCGGCAGACGGAGTGGTAAAGGGAAGTATTGTAAAAGTTTCTGAAAATTACAAGGTTTCCAACTGCGCTGACGGCAATCAGTTTTTGGGCGTTGTTGTGAATATAAGAGGCGGCTATGCTGCGGTTCAGACAAAGGGCTACTTTAAGCTTAAAAAGGCAGGTTCAATCGGCCTTGGATTTCAGGAGCTTGCCGCTTCTTCCTCAACTGTTATTAAAGCACTTGGGGGCGGAGTTCAATGTCAGGTAATTGCCGTTGACAGCACATACGTTGAGTTTATTATATGATTTAAAAGGAGAGATTTATAATAATGGAAATGTACGAAAAGATTAAACCGGAAAAGGGTATGTATTCCTACAGAAATAAGAGTTTTTCCGATATTTTGGAGTCTTTGGACCCTTCCGAAAATTATATAGGAACAGAGCTTGAGGGTCTTGACGCTTTTTCAAGACAGCTCAAGAGATTTGACATCAAGGTAAGCGGAAAGTCTTCCGACAGAATAGAAAAGTTTTTCCAGACCTCCGACAGCGCCGCTTTGTTCCCTGAATACATAAGCAGAGCGGTTCATACAGGTATGGAAAGCGTGAACATCATAAATCAGATGGTTGCGGTTGTCACAAATATCGACGGACTTGACTACAGAAGCATCGCTTCCATTCCTTATGAGGATGAGAAAAAGCTGAAGAGAGTAAACGAGGGCGCATTTATTCCTCAGACAACCGTAAAGACACAGGATCACCTGGTTCCTCTTTACAAAAGAGGAAGAATGTTGGTTTCTTCCTATGAGGCTATCAGATATCAGCGCCTTGACCTTTTCTCTGTCACTTTAAGACAGATTGGTGCGGCTATTGCTCTTTCTCAGGCTGAGGACGCCATAAACACTATCATTAACGGCGACGGCAATTCAAATCCCTGCCCAAGCAACGATTCTGCTGATTCTGAAAACATCACTTATGACGACCTCATAAACCTTTGGACAAATCTTTCACCTTACGAGCTTAACACCATGATTGCTTCAACAGAGGCAATTAAGATGGTATTTAAAATTGACGAGATGAAGGACGCTTCCGCAGGTCTTACATTCCACGGAACAGGCAAGATGATGACTCCTTTCGGTGCAACACTTATCCATGTTCCAACCTTTGAAGGCAACAAGCTTATCGGTATGGACAAGAACTGCGCTTTGGAAATGGTTGTTTCCGGCGGTGTGCAGACTGAGTACGACAAGCTTATCGACAGACAGCTTGAAAGAGCCGCTATCACTTGCACAGCAGGCTTTGCAAAAATCTTTACCGACGCTGCAAGAGTTATCAGCATAGCCTGACGGGGGGCTTTTTATGAGCTTGAAAAATGTCACGGACAGATTTTTAATGCTTTCAGGCTTAGGGGAAAGTGATTTGAAGAGATGGACGCCTCTTTGCCGTGATTCCTTGGAATACATTGAAAGCAGACTGAAAAATAAAGATAATTCAAATGAAAATGTCTGTAGAATAAGCTCTGCCGCCGCCGCTTTGGCTTATTATTCTTACTGCCTTACCACAGGTACTTCCGGCAATCCTAAAAGATTTAAAGCCGGGGATATCGAAATAGAACAGGATTATACCCAGCTTACAGAGTCTGCAAAATCTTTGTGGCTTTGTGAAAAGGAGAAAATTTCCGACCTTTTGAAAGAGGAGGGCTTTTACTTCGGGAGGATAATCACATGAGCTTGGCAGAAAGAATACGCCGCTCTATTTCCCTTTACGGTGATAACGTTGTTGTCACCGTAAAGGGTGAAGCCAAAAGCGGCAAGGCTTTTATTGAACCCTTGAGATACAAAAACAGAATGTACATAGGCGGCAAAAGAATAGAGCCGGGATTTTACGACGGAGGTTACTATCTTTATATAGGTCAGTACGATATTCCTCTTGACGATATTCAGAACACAGTGATTTCAAGGGGAGAGGAAAAGTTTTATATAAAGCGTTCCGAGATGTACAAGTCCGGAAATGAAAATCTTTATGTGTGGGCAATAGTTGTTGTAAACACCGAAAAGGAGGATGCTGAGTATGACCAGTATTGACCAGTGGATTGACAACGCTGTACAGGCTTTGAAGAACAGCGGGAAATTCAATGACATGGTTTTTCTCAAGGAATATCAGACAAGACCTTTTGAAGTTCCTATAAAAAATTTCCTTGTTGTGGTAACGCTGGACAGCATGAAGAAAAACGGTGTAAACAGCCTGAATTACGGATATGGTAACAGAAAAGACAGCTCGTCGGCTGGATTTATTGTGTATGCTCCCTGTTCTGTAAGCGGTTATACGCTGACACAAAGAGCGCTGGAGCTTTTTAATGAAATTTCTGCATTAGGCGACGATGATGAGGACATTCCGCAGATATATTTAGAGCCTATAAAATTTGATGAAAAAGCCGACACCCTGTGCAGGGAAATAACGGTTACATTTATTAAATATTCGGAAAATTCATCTTCCGGAGGCGGCGAGGGAGACGACTATTTTGAACTGTTGATAAACGATACAAAGATAGAAAATCTTGTTGATGTGGAGTACACCGATAAAAGGGATTATTTTAATGCTGAGAGTTATCTTACAGATATTCCATCAAGGAAAGTTCCTTTAAACGGAAGCCATACAATAAATGTGAGAAAGAGGGCGTCTTATGCAGACAGCCTTTTTTATGAACCGGAGTTTTCCGCAAAGCTTTTGCTGGACGGCAGTACAAAGTGTTTTGAAAAATGTATTGTGACGGTTATTAAGACACATTTGGTTGACGGTTATTTGGTGACTGATATTGAATTTACCGGTGATATTGCCGAAAGCGGGGACGGTGAAGATGATGGACAATGAAAATATTTTTGATTTATCTCAGGGAGAAAAAAGTGTTCAGGAAATCAGCTTTTTTATGGAAAGAGAAAGTCTGAGATACACAAGAGAATTTACCGAAGAGGAAGAGGTGAAGCTTTTATGACTTTAACATCAATGAGTTTTGACGGGTATACATGGGAATTTAATTCTAAATATCTTACTTTCAGTCATAATACAAATACAAATATTTCCTATTATCCTTACGGAGGCTCAACTCTTCAGAATTTCGGAAAACAAAACTGTGTAATAACAGGAAGCGGCTGCTTTGTGGGGGAAAACTGTACTGATATGTACAATAAACTCCGTGATAAATTTAACAGTGGTAAAATCGGAGTTTTGACACTTCCGGGTTTTCCGCCCATAAATGCTTTTTTCAGCAGGCTTGTTTTAAAGGGCGAGCCTAAGCCTGATGTTCTGGATTATGAGTTTGAATTTATTGAGGTTCAGGACGAATACTTGGAAATTGCATCTCTGGATGAGTCGGGTAAATCCGGTGGAAAAAATATACGCAAGGTTATTCCAAACGGGGAAACTCTTTGGGATTTGTCATACAAATACGGTATAAATGTGGACAATCTTGTATCTTTGAATCCTCAGATAAGGCGTCCTGATATTCCAATAGAGGAAGGTCAGGTGAGGCTCAGTTGAAAATAGTGCTTACGGATATAAACGGACAGGAAAAGACTATCAGAAAATTTAAAAAGCTTGTCCTAAAAGAGGAAGAGGGAGTACCCGCTCATACACTGCTTGTGAGATTTCATTCAGAGGGAGAACCTTTATCAGAAATAGCTTTTATGAGATTTGAAGATGAAGGGAAAATTGTTTTCGACGGAATAGTTGACACCATTACAGAATTTTATTCTGAGGGGAATTACTATTTTGAGGTGTTCGGAAGAAATAGAGTGTCGTTGCTTTTGGACAATGAGGTAATGCCTGCGGTTTACAGCAATCCAACCTCGGAACAGATAAAAGAAATATTTTTAAAGCCCTATGGTTTCAGCGATTATGTGGGCGGTACATCTTCTTACAACGGGATTTTTAATGTGGCTAAGGGCAAGTCACCTTGGGACATTATCGAAAGCTTTTGCAAAACCTGTTATGAAACCGTTCCCTATTGCAGTCCTGACAATGTTATCTATTTTACCGGATTGCCGACAGGAGAGAAAATAACATTCGGAAAAGGTTTTGATATAGATTTTTCTGAGTACAGGTTTGACATACAAAGACACAAGATTATATCTTCGGTAAAAATTAAGAGAAGCGAAGCGGAGGATTATTCAACTGAAATTTTTTCTCAGGAGGCTGATAAAAGGCTTATACAAAGACAGAGGTATTTAAACGCATCAAACACACAGTTTACACCTGTTTTCTGCGCAGAAAAAATGCTTTTAAACGGAATTAACAACAGCAGAAATATATCTTTAAAGTGTTCCGGTTTGCTTTCCGATTGTCTTGGTGCTGAGGCTTCCGTCAGTGTTTTTGGAAGGGTTATCGATAATTTGAAAATTTACGGATTACAGATAAATGTCAGTGAAAACCAGATAAATACCGTGGTGGAATTAAGGGGGAACAGCAGTTATGTGGATACTTGACAGAATTGTAAAGAACAAAAGCTCAACAGAGGCAAAAAGCGGAGAAATAACAAATGCTGACGGTAAAAACATCAGCGCCGCAGGAACCGAAGAGTATTCAAGTCTGCCTATGATTTCACCCTATGGGATTGTAAGCTTCCCTCCCAAAGGTGAAAAGACTGTTGTATTATCCTATGACTTCGGAAAGGTCTGCCTTGGTGTTTTGTCCTATCCCCAGGATTTAGAGGAAGGGGAAATCCTTTTGTGCTCTCGTGGCGGCGCTCAGATAAAGCTTTGCAACAACGGCAAGGTGCTTATTAACGGCAAGGAGGTTTGATATGGATATAAAAATTCTTGACGGCGACAATGTATTGAGAGGCGACAGGTTTGAAAGCGTCTGTGGATTTGACGAAACCTCTCAGCAGGCTTTAATTGCCATAACAGGGAAAAAAGGATGTTTTATTTATGACAGGGAGCTTGGAAGTATTTTACAGGAATATATAAAAAGCGGTGAGAAAGTGACTTTAAAACAGGCGGACAGTATTGTAAGGTCTGCGGTTTCACGTCTTGAAAATGTTTCGGCAAAGGTAAAGAGTTTGGAAGAAAAAGATGGAAAATATGAAATAACGGTGATAATAACGGAAAATGACAGCGGCACACAGGAGGAAAGGGTGATTGTTATATGAGTGAAGAATACAGCAAAGTGCTGGAGAGGATGAGAAATGAGTATTACCGACAGACAGGAATGTTTCCAGATGAAAATTCTGATATTCAGATAAAAATGAAAATTCTTGCCGGTGAGCTTCACGCTTTGGGCGTAAATATTGACTGGCTGAAAAGACAGCTTAACCCTGAAACTGCGGACGGGGAATATCTTAATTATCACGGTTCAAAGCTTGGCCTTACACGAAAACCGCCTGCAAAAGCATCGGGTACAGTTAGGTTCTATACCGGGGGAGAGCTTTTCTCGGATTATGTAATCAAAGCCGGAACCCTCGTTTCTACATCGGGAAAAAATCCGGTGAGATTTGAAACAACTGAAGCAGTTATTTTAAGTGCGGGAGCAGATTATGCTGACGCAAAAGTGAGAGCAGTAGAGGGAGGAAGCTCAGGAAACGTGAATACAGGGGAAGTCAGCGTTATGGTTTCACTTTTACAGCCTGTTTCAAAGGTTACAAACCTTTCTAAGTTTACAGGGGGAACAGATGAAGAAAGCGACGAGGATTTCAGAAGCAGGATTGTAGCCGCTCAAAGCTTTCCGGCAACGGGTACAAACGCCGCATATTATGAAAAGCTTGCTTTGTCTGTAACCGGAGTGGGAGCCGCTTATGTATCTCCCAAAAGACGTGGAAAGGGCACAGTTGATATTTTTATACTTCCCAATGGTGCAGTTGAAGAAAGTCAGGTTTTGGAAAATCTTGAGGCTCTTGTGCTTCAGGAAAGAGAGCTGGGCGTTGATGTTGATGTGTTAAAGGCTACATCTGTACAGGGAAGCGTTACAGTTACGATTTATCCCGATGAGGGTTATACTTTCGATACTGTAAAAACAAACTGCTCTGAGGCTGTACAGAGAAAGGTAAGCAACCTGACAATCGGAGAGGATTTAAAGCTTTCGGATATAGGCGACGCTTTGTACCATGCTCAGGGAGTTTATGACTATAAATTTGACAGTTCCTCATCCAATATCACTGCCGGAGAAAACAGAATAATTACGGGAGTTACCCTTACCATGAAAGAAGGTGTATAAGTGGCGTATTTACCCTTTGAATATCTAAAGGAGAAACTGCTTTCCACCGGACTTTATGAGGATAAGGAGGATTCGGCGGCTCTTTTGGAGCTTAGGTGTTATGCCGCAGGTTTTCAGGCTTTGGGCGATGAGATTGAAAATGTTTTGCAGGAGAGCTTTGCTCAGACGGCGGAGTCTGCTGGTCTTGATTATATTGAAAATAAGTATGATTTGGGATTTATTTCGGACAATCAGGATGAAAGAAAAAGGGGAATAATTGCGGCTTCAAAAATTGCAGCCGGTTCCTTTACCCAGAGAAGCATAGAAACGTTTTTAAGCGAAACGGTTGGTGAGTTTGAAATGGACGCTTCTTATGCAAATTCTACAGTCGGCATAACAATAAAGAACAGGGGATTGTCCTCCTATTTTATCGAATGGATAAAGAGAATACTTCCTAAGATTATTACGGCTGAGCTGGAGCTTTCCATAACAATAGACGGTCTGTCTTGGACAAAGATAGATGAAAAAAATCTCACTTGGCTTGAAATGGACAACAAAAACTATACCTGGGCAGATATTGAAATAATGTAAAGATGAAAGGATGATATACTTGGGTTCAACCAATAAAACGGAGTATCTCGGACTTAGCGGCTGGGTACACTCTGATACTCCTAAGATGATAGATTTTGCCACAGATAACGAAATAGTGGACAGCGTCTTGGGAGAACATATAAACGACAGCAAAATACATTTGTCGGAAGAGGACAGGGCGCTTTTGGGCGGAAGTATCACTTCAATCCTTATGGCGGGAAACGGAAGCACTTCAAGAACCGTTACCCTTTCAAGTGCCCCTAAAATGGTTCAGATATTTTTGAAAAATGCTCCTCCTGCTTCCTGGAACTCAGAGAAAAGCTGTATGGTGGTAAACAGCGCTTTCGTGCTTCAAAAAGGAATGTCAACAGGAGGCGCTTCCCTTACCGATAAAAGTCTTGTGCTTACAAACAGCTCGGCTCCGTCAAACGGGATTATGTACAATCTCAACGAGGAGTACGGCCAGTATGTTATAATATGCTATAGTTAAAATACAGACACGGTTTTTAATGTGGCTTAATTTCGGTTTCCGTTTTTAGTCCCGCTTTTTCTTTAAAAGGAATTGGCGGGACTGTTTTGTTATTTAATGATTAGGCTCAAAAAATATAGTAATAATAATGAAAGACACACAGTTGTTTTTCTGTTATAAAATGTTGCTTTTTATCTGTTTTATTAGCAAAAAACAGATAGATTTGTAGAAATGTGCCTTGACTTTTACCGATAAAAATAGTATTATATAATCGACATGGGACTTAGCAGATTTTAGCGTCTTCCATGCAAATATTCTTTGACCACCATTTATTGGTTAAGGCCATGCGGACAGCCGGGTCAACTGCCGAGCGGCAACTTTGGTTGCCTTATTGATTGAGTTAAAAACTTAAAATTTTATAAGTTGGTTACTTTATAACCTGTGCGTTTATCGCATACTAACTTGTGAAACGGTCAATAAGAGTAGTAAAAGTGAGAAGTTTGCTATATAGACTCTGAATCTGTTTTTTCCGAAAATATAGACTTGTTCTTTTAGGGATAGTGTCCTTAGAAATATAAGCGGGGAAGCAGTGCGCAAGTAATGTGATAACACACATTGCCTGCGTTTTTTATTTGCAGAATACTGACTTATGTTAAATGTTCTCGCCCTTTGAAAACTTTTAAGATAAGTCAGTAATGAAGTCAGGAGGGAATAAGATGGGCCAGAAACTGAAACTTTACGGGTTCAATAATCTGACAAAATCTCTTAGTTTTAATATTTATGATGTATGTTACGCAAAGACCGCAAGGGAACAGCGTGACTATATCGCTTATATAGATGAACAGTACAATTCGGAAAGACTTACTAAAATCCTTACAAATCTTACCGATATGATTGGCGCTACGGTTTTGAATGTGTCAAGTCAGGATTATGAGCCTCAGGGTGCGTCAGTTACCATTCTTATTGCCGAGGGTTCTATGATTCCGGTGCGTGGCGAAACACAGGTTGCGCATCTTGACAAGAGCCATGTAACCGTTCATACCTATCCTGAATATCATCCCGAAACCTGTCTTGCCACATTTAGAGTGGATATAGACGTTGCAACCTGCGGAGAAATTACACCTCTTTCAACTCTTGACTATCTTATAGGCTCTTTTGACTCTGATATTATCACAATGGATTACAGAGTGAGAGGCTTTACCAGAGATGTAAACGGCAAAAAAGTTTTTGAGGACGGTAAGGTAATTTCAATTCAGGACTACATTGCTGAGGAAACCTTGAGAAAATATGACGCTGTGGATATAAATGTATATGAAGCAAACCTTTTCCACACAAAAATGATGCTCAAGGATATCAACCTGCAAAACTATCTTTTTAATACAGATGTTTACGAGCTGCCGCCGAGGGTAAGACTTGAAATAATGGACAGCATAAGACGTGAAATGATTGAAATCTACAGCGGCAGAAACATTTATTGATATATCATACAAGACCGGAGAGTGATAAAATGAGAAAGCTTTCACAGGAAAGGGCGCCTATCTATGAAGCCTTGGAAAGGTTTAAGAAAATGAGGGTAGTTCCTTTTGATGTTCCTGGTCATAAAAGAGGCCGTGGAAACCCTGAGCTTACTGCGCTTTTGGGTGAAAACTGCGTGCAGATGGATGTAAATTCCATGAAGCCTTTGGACAATCTCTGCCACCCGATTTCCGTTATCAGGGATGCGGAAGTTTTGGCAGCGGAGGCTTTTCATGCTGCTCATGCATTTTTAATGGTGGGCGGAACAACCTCTGCCGTGCAGAGCATGATTTTGTCCGTAGTAAAAAGAGGCGAAAAGATTATACTCCCACGAAACGTACACAGAAGCGTTATGGGAGCTCTTGTTTTGTGCGGGGCAATTCCGATTTACGTAAACCCCGCCTGTGATGAAAAATTGGGAATACCATTGGGGATGAGTGTTTCCGATGTAAAAAAAGCTATTGAAAAGCATCCGGACGCAAAGGCTGTGCTTGTTAACAATCCGACCTATTACGGAATATGCTCAGACCTTCGCTCCATTGTAAAGCTTGCCCATGAGCACAACATGCTCTGTCTTGCAGACGAAGCCCACGGAACACATTTTTATTTCGGAGAAAATCTTCCGGTTTCCGCAATGGACGCAGGCGCTGACATGGCTGCGGTTTCAATGCATAAGTCGGGCGGAAGCCTTACCCAAAGTTCCTTGCTTTTGGCAGGACCTGCAATGACCGAGGGTCATATAAGACAGATAATAAACCTTACACAGACCACCAGCGGTTCTTATCTTCTTCTTTCAAGCCTTGATATTTCAAGAAGAAATCTTGCATTGAGAGGAAAGGTGTCCTTTGCAAGGGTTGTTGACCTTGCAGAATACGCAAGAGCCGAGATAAACGCTATCGGCGGTTATTACGCATATTCAAAGGAGCTTATAAACGGCGACAGCATATTTGACTTTGACGTTACAAAGCTTTCTGTCAATACTTTAAATATAGGTTTGGCAGGAATTGAAGTGTACGACCTTCTTCGTGACGAATACGATATACAGATTGAGTTCGGCGACTTGGGAAATATACTTGCATACATCTCTATCGGCGACAGAATAAGAGAGATTGAAAGGCTTGTAAGCGCACTTTATGAAGTGAGAAGAAGATTTTCAAAATCAAAGTCAGACCTTATGAGCCATGAATATATTGACCCTCAGGTGGCGGTTTCTCCTCAGGATGCATTTTATGCAGACAAGGAGTCATTGCCGATACGTGAAACAGAGGGAAGAGTTTGCAGTGAATTTGTAATGTGCTATCCTCCCGGAATACCTATTCTCGCTCCGGGCGAAAGGATAACCAAAGAAATTCTCGATTATATAGAGTACGCCAAAGAAAAGGGCTGCTCGATGACAGGGCCGGAAAATCCCGATATTGAAAGGCTCAATGTTTTGAAAGGAGTTTAATATGGATTTTTGGTTTTCGGAAAAACATACTCCAAATGTTAAAATATCTATAAGAATTGACCGTCAGCTTTACAGTGGAAAAAGCGAATTTCAGAGAATTGATGTTTTTGATTCTCCGGAGTTCGGAAGATTTCTCACCCTGGACGGATATATGATGCTCACCGAAAAGGACGAGTTTATCTATCACGAGATGATAACCCATGTTCCTATGGCTGTTCATCCAAATGTAAAGAAAGTCCTTGTAATCGGCGCAGGCGACGGCGGCGTTATAAGAGAGCTGACAAAGTACCACGATATTGAACAGATTGATATGGTTGAGATTGACCCTCTTGTTGTTGAGGTCTGCAAAAAATATCTGCCTCAGACCGCCTGCCGCTTTGACGATGAAAGACTTAATATCTATTATGAGGACGGTCTGCGTTTTGTGCGTTTCCATGAAAACGAATACGATTTGATAATCGTTGACTCAACCGACCCGTTCGGACCCGGCGAGGGACTTTTCACAAGGGAGTTTTACGGCAACTGCTACAACGCCCTTAAAGAGGACGGAATAATGGTAAACCAGCACGAAAGTCCTTTTTATGACGAGGACGCAAACGCCTGCCAGAGAGCACACAAGAGAATTGTTGAATCTTTCCCGATAAGCCGTGTTTATCAGGCACATATCCCAACATATCCGTCGGGACACTGGCTTTTCGGATTTGCCTCTAAAAAATATCATCCTTTAAAGGACTTAAACGAGGTAAGATGGAACATGCGTGGACTTTCCTGCAACTACTATACAACAACACTTCACAAGGGAGCATTTTATCTCCCTGCATATGTAGAGGAGCTGCTTCAAGATGTTGAATAAAAATATAGAAACCTTCATGGCCTGTGACGCAGAGTATGAGGACGCAAAAACCGTGCTTTTCGGCGCACCTTTTGACTCCACAACCTCTTACCGTCCCGGCACAAGATTCGGAAGCCGCACTATAAGACAGGAGTCTTTCGGTGTGGAAACCTACAGTCCTTATCAGGATAAAGATATGACCGACTACAGCTTTTTTGACAGCGGAGATTTGGAACTTTGCTTCGGAAGCTCGGAAAAAGCCCTTGAGGACATCGAAGAGAGAACAAAGACAATCCTTGAGGACGGAAAAAGACCCTTTATGATGGGCGGCGAGCATCTGGTAACTTTGGGTGCAGTGAGAGCTGTCGCTAAAAAATATCCGGACCTGCACATAATCCACTTTGACGCTCATGCGGACCTGAGAGAGGAATATCTGGGCGCACAGCTTTCCCATGCGGCAGTTCTTAAAAGATGCTGGGAGCTTGTGGGCGACGATAGAATTTTTCAGTTTGGAATAAGGTCAGGGGACAGAGAGGAATTTCTCTGGGGCAAAGACCATGTTTTTACAAATAAATTTAATTTTAACGGTTTGAAAGAAACTGTAGAGAGCTTAAAGGGAAAGCCGATTTATTTTACGCTTGACCTTGATGTTCTCGACCCAAGCGTCTTCCCTGGAACCGGAACACCGGAACCGGGCGGAGTTACTTTCAATGAACTTAGGGACGCAGTTGAACTGGTTTGCTCAAGCCTCAACATTGTGGGCTGTGACGTAAACGAGTTAAGTCCGCCATATGACCCCAGCGGTATATCAGCTGCTGCGGCATGTAAAATAGTAAGAGAGATGCTATTGGCTCTTGAACAATAACAGGAATTTTTAATATCAGGAGGAATTTAAAATGGGTAAAGCTCTAATTATCGGCTGCGGCGGCGTTGCTTCCGTAGCAATTCACAAGTGCTGTCAGAACAGTGAAGTTTTTGAGGAAATCTGCATTGCCAGCAGAACAAAATCCAAATGCGACGCCCTTAAGAACGAGCTTGAGGGAAAAACAAAGACAAAAATCTCCACTGCACAGGTTGACGCAAACAGCGTTGAACAGCTTGTAAATCTTATCAATGATTTCAAACCTGACGTGGTTTTGAACCTTGCCCTTCCTTATCAGGACCTTACAATAATGGATGCTTGTCTTGCAACAAAGACACACTATATAGATACAGCAAACTATGAGCCTGAGGACACTGCAAAGTTTGAGTATAAATGGCAGTGGGCTTACAGAGAGAAATTCAAAGAAGCAGGAATTACAGCTCTGCTTGGAAGCGGTTTTGATCCGGGCGTTACAGGCGTATTCTCAGCTTATGCTTTGAAGCACGAGTTTGACGAAATCAACTACATTGATATTCTGGACTGCAACGGCGGCGACCACGGCTATCCTTTCGCTACAAACTTCAATCCGGAAATCAACATCCGTGAGGTTTCTGCTAAAGGTTCCTACTGGGAGGACGGCCATTGGGTTGAAACAGAGCCAATGGAAATTAAAAGAGAATACAACTTTGACGGCGTAGGCATGAAAGATATGTATCTGCTCCACCACGAGGAGATAGAGTCCTTGGCTCTCAATATTCCGGGAATTAAGAGAATCCGTTTCTTCATGACTTTCGGTCAGAGCTATCTTACACACCTCAAGTGTCTTGAAAATGTAGGCATGACTTCAATCGAGCCTATCATGTACGAGGGCAAGGAGATTGTTCCGCTTCAGTTCCTGAAGGCAGTTCTTCCTGACCCTGCATCTCTCGGTCCAAGAACAGTTGGTAAGACAAATATCGGCTGTATCTTCCAGGGTAAAAAGGACGGCAAGGATAAGACATATTACCTTTACAACATCTGCGACCATCAGGAGTGCTACAAAGAGGTTGGCTCTCAGGCTATCTCCTACACAACAGGCGTTCCTGCAATGATAGGCGCAATGCTTGTTATGAACGGCACATGGCAGAAGCCGGGCGTTTACAATATTGAGGAGTTCGATCCGGATCCATTTATGGACGCTCTCAACAAGTGGGGACTTCCTTGGATTGAATCCCACAATCCGGTGCTGGTTGACTGATGGAAAAGTATATAGTACCAGGTTTACCAACCCCGTATTTTGTGGTTGATGAAAGCTTCCTGATAAAAAATTTGGAGATACTCAAATCTGTATGCGACAGGGCAGGCTGTAAAATTTTGCTTGCCCAGAAAGCTTTTTCCATGTACAGAACCTATCCGCTGATAAGCCGTTATCTTTACGGAACTACCGCCAGCGGACTTCACGAGGCAAGGCTGGGAAAAGAGGAGTTTCCCGGAGAAACCCATGTTTTCTCACCAGCATACAGGGAAGATGAGTTTGAAGAGCTTTTGACCTATGCTGACCACTTTGTTTTTAACTCTCCACGTCAGGTGGAAAAGTTCGGCATGAGGGCAAAGAAAGCCGGAAAGCAGATAGGACTTAGAATAAATCCCCAGTGTTCCACTCAGGAGGGACACGAGATTTACGACCCATGCGCCGACGGTTCAAGACTTGGAACAACACTTGCAAATTTTGACCCGAAGCAGGTTGAAATCCTTGACGGACTTCATTTCCATACCTTATGCGAGCAGAACTCAGACGACCTTGAAACAACGGTTATAGAGTTTGAAAAGAAGTTCGGAAAATATCTCCATTCCATGAAATGGTTAAATCTTGGGGGAGGACATCACATCACCCGCAAGGATTACGATATAGAGAAGCTTATAAATATAGTTAAAGGCTTAAAGAAAAAGTACAATGTTGAGGTTTATCTGGAGCCGGGAGAAGCGGTTGTTTTAAACGCCGGTTTCCTTGTGACATCTGTAATGGAAACCTTTAACAATGTTATTGACGTTGCCATTGTGGACACCTCTGCGGCATGTCATATGCCCGACGTTATAGAGATGCCATACCGCCCGCCCCTTTACAACAGCGGCGAAAGCGGCGAGAAAAAATACACCTATCGTCTTGGAGGACCTACATGTCTTGCCGGCGATGTAATAGGTGACTATTCCTTTGACGAGCCTTTAAAAGAGGGCGACAAGCTTATTTTTGAGGATATGGCTCTTTACACAATGGTAAAGACAAACACCTTTAACGGAATGAAGCTGCCCTCAATAGTCTACAGAAAAAAAGACGGAAGCTTCGAGCTTGTAAGAAGTTTCACCTACGAAGATTTCAAATCCCGCCTATAGTTTTTAGCTCCGACCTGCAAATGTTTCATCTAATCTTTATGTTCTGCACAGGTCGGGCGAGACCTTTTCCTAGATCTTTGGAATGGTTCGCACTCGGTTGGGTTTCATTTTTGATCTTATAATTTACAGCTATGGTTATTTAGTTAGCCATAGCTGTTTTTATTATTCGATCTATCGTAGAACGGATTGTATATCTGTACGGTAACATAATAGCAAATGAAAAATAATGATTGTTTACGGAGATGATATTAAATTAACACAATATAATATAAGAACAAAGCTTATAGCTTTTATAATTAAATATAATGAAAAACTTTAATGTAAGCGAGCTATTCCAAAGAATAAGCAGGAGGACTCGCCCGACCTGAAACGAAAGTTAATTTCTATATCCGCCCTTTGCAGGTCGGATATAGAAATTAACTGTACTGGTTAAAAAGATTAAAACTGTATATTTAATTGTGACAGATTTTTTGATAGAATAGCAGCAGATTGAAAACGAGGTGTTTTATGATGAAAAGAATAGTTACAATTCAGGATATTTCATGCTTGGGCAAATGCTCTTTGACTGTTGCGTTGCCTATAATCTCTGCAATGGGCGTTGAGGCAGCTATAATTCCTACAGCGGTGCTTTCAACTCATACTATGTTTAAGGGATTTACCTGTAAAGACCTTGACGACCAGATTGTGCCTATTACTGACCACTGGAAAGAGCAGGGAATAAAATTCGACGGAATTTATACAGGTTACTTGGCTTCCGAGGCTCAGATTCAGACAGTTATGTCTGTAATTGAAAAGCTCAAGGACAATACTGTTGTTGTAGTTGACCCGGCTATGGCTGATAACGGTAAAATTTATCCTGCTTTTGATGAGGCTTTTCCAAAGGAAATGGCTAAGCTCTGCGGTGTTGCCGATATAATTCTTCCAAATATAACCGAAGCTTGCTTTATGACAGGTACAGAGTATAAGGAAAAATACGACGAGAACTATGTTTTTGAACTTGTTAAGAAGCTTGCCGCTTTGGGATGTAAGAAGATTATCATTAAAGGCGTGGTTATGCATGGAAACTACGGTGTTTTGGTTTATGACTGTGAGGCAAACACATATAAAACCTATTTCCATGAGAAAATTCCGGTGGGATATCATGGAACAGGAGATATTTTCTCATCTGCTTTTGTTGGCGCACTTATGGGCGGAAAAAGCCTTGAGGATAGCGTAAAAATTGCCGCTGATTATGTTGTTGAGTGTATCAGAATAACAGCCGAGAGAGAAGGCTCTAACTGGTACGGTGTTGATTTTGAAACAGCAATTCCTTTCCTTGTAGATAGAATGAGAAAGTAATTTTTATAAAAAGATAAGCTCAGAGGTTTAAAGCCCCTGAGCTTTTGTGTTTTCAGCAGTTTATTGTTCTGTCCAGTTCCTTTTTAAGCCGTCCAATGATTTTCTTTTCCAGCCTTGATATGTAGCTTTGGGAAATTCCCAGCATGTCTGCAACTTCCTTTTGAGTGTGTTCCTTTTGATTGTTTATGCCGAAGCGAAGTTCCATTATTGTTTTTTCTCTGCCTGGGAGATTTTTTATCGCCGCTAAAAGCAGATTTTGTTCAAGCTCCTGTTCGATGTTTCTGTTGATAACATCGCTGTCACTGCCCAAAACATCGCAGAGCAAAAGCTCGTTTCCGTCCCAGTCAGTATTTAAAGGTTCGTCAATGGAGATTTCGTTTTTTCTGTGTGAGGTCTTTCTCAGAAACATCAAAATTTCATTTTCAATACAGCGTGAGGCATAGGTGGCAAGCTTTATATTTTTTCCGGGAGAAAAGGTGTTCACGGCTTTTATAAGACCGATTGTGCCGATTGATACCAAGTCCTCAACACAGATACCGGAATTTTCAAATTTCTTTGCAATGTAAACCACAAGACGGAGATTGTGCACAATGAGTGGTTCCCTGGCTGATTCATCGCCGGCTTCAATCCTTTCCATGATTTTTGCTTCCTCAGTTTTAGAAAGGGGAGGCGGCAGAGTTTCGCTTCCGTTGATATAAAAAACCTGGCTTTCCGAGCCGGTAAGTCTGCGGAATATGTTCAAAAGCTTTGAAGAATATTTTCTGAATGTCAGAAGTATTTTGTTTTTCACTTTTGCAAAATATAACTCTATTAGTTCCATAATTAAAATCCTCTCATTCTACAATATCGTGATTTAAAAGTGCCATTGCGCTGTCTTTGTCTTTTATTTTTCCCTCGGAAATCGCTATGTAAATTTCCTTTTCTGATTTTTTCCCGTCTATGTAAACTTCATCGGCTTTGAAAGCTTTCAAAAAGCCCTCGCCGGAAAGAGTTTCAAAGGGTATTACACGAAATGCGGGACTGTTTTCTTCGGTTTGACAGTTGTTTGTGTCGCCGCCTATAAAAGCCGAAGCGGTTTGTTTTTTCTGAAAAACCTCAGCGTCGGCTATTATAACGGGACTGCCGGAAAAAGGCTCGTAAAGGGAACAGCCTGTGTCGGTTTTTCCGAAAAACTCCCAGAAGCAGCCGGACTTTTTAACCCTTATTTTGTGGATGATATCGTTTTCCGTTTTGTGTTTTGTGACGATTTGAATAAACCTGAAAACGAAATAACAAATCAGTGTAAGAAAAATAAATACCACCGGCGACATGTTTATGTAAATCCAGTCGTTGTTGACAACCGAGATTTTATTTATTGAAATTCCTGAAATCAGCAAAATTATGCCGCAGAAGCCGATATTTGTGAGAAGAAAGACGGCTATCTGACGGATAAAGCACCGTTTGCCGCTGTAACCGAAAGAAATTAAAACAGTCGCCACGGAGCATAAAACTTTCAGTAAAAAGCTGATTACAGGGGAGAGAGGCGGTAAAAAAATTAAAAGGGAGAATAAAGAGGTTATTCCTGCGCAGATAATAAGTCTGGAGTTTTTTGTAT
The DNA here is from genome assembly GCF_002160515.1 of Anaeromassilibacillus sp. An172. Lineage (GTDB taxonomy): Bacteria > Bacillota > Clostridia > Oscillospirales > Acutalibacteraceae > Limousia > Limousia pullorum. Next base: position 23,588 of record NZ_NFKS01000003.1, read on the forward strand.
TAAGGCTTAGGAATTTTTTGACACAAAGCAGTATAAAATAATTTACGAAAAAATTTACACAGATTAAAACGTCAACGTAAATGGTTATCATGCTATTACCTCGTATATTGAATCGGAAAACACCGTGTTTAAATTATTGCATAAAGAAAAGAAAATATATGTCTTAATAGGGCAGTATATATTTCAGTAAATTTGAAAAATAAGAATGTATTATGTATAAAATGGTTAAAAATGTTTATAGAATTAAAAATTTTTATTGATTTTTTATAAGTTTGCATTGACTTATGAATGTTAAAAATGTAAAATAGATTTGTACACATGCTTAAAAGGTAATAAGTACATTATAATTTTGATATGGCGGTGATAATACTTTGAAACAGACAATCGATAAGCTTAGAGATGCTGAGTCAAGAGCTGTTAAGGCAGAGCAGGAGGCAAAGCAGAAAGCAAAAAGCATTGTAAGCGAAGCGCAGACAAAAAGCGCAAAAATGCTTAAAGATGCACAGCAGCAGTACAAACAAACTTCCGACGGCAAGATTGAGCTTGTCAAAAAGGAATGTGAAAAGGAACTTGCTGAAATTAAGAAAAAAAGTGACAGCGACAGCGCAAAGCTGATTGCACAGGCTGAAAAGAACTACGAAAAGGTTTTTGAAGCTGTTAAAAATGTAATCGCCTAACCTCTTTTTCTTAAATCATTAAAAATTTATGCAACGGAGGTGCGTAAATTGGCAATACTTCAAATGCAGCGGATAATGATTTATTCGCTGAAAAAGAACAGGAAAACCATCCTTGAAACCTTGCAAAGAAGAGGGGTACTGGAGGTATGTGACCTGGATATCCATGACAGTGTTTTCTTTAAGGAAGATACGGACAGTCAGCAGTCTGCATATTTGAAAAATTCTTCCGTGGCAGCTCAGGCGCTGTCAATACTGGAAGAATATGTGCCAACTGAAAAATCTGTTTTTTCCTCCATTGAGGGCAGAAAACCCCTGTCTAAAGAGTACTATTACATGTACGTTGATGAAGTGAACGAGATAATGCGTGTTGTCTACGAGGTTTTGGGGGCAAGTAAAAAGATTGCCGATGCCAAAGCCGAAATTGTAAAGCAGGAGTCAATTATTGAGTCCCTTGTTCCGTGGAAAAATCTTGATATTCCCCTTAATTTTAAGGGAACAAAAAAGACAGCGGCGTTTGTGGGAACATTTCCTGCTGAAAGAAGCTATGAAGAGATTTGCACAGCATTAAAGCTTCACTTAGATGAAAATGTTGATTTCAAAATTGAAATTATTTCATCATCGTCTCAGCTTACTTGCCTTGTAGCTATGTGTCATACTGATTTCAGAGAGCAGTTTTACAATGCTCTGAGAAAAGAGGGATTTTCAAATCCCGTGGTTGAAACACACCTTGTTCCTCAGGAAAAAGCAAAGAGAGCGGAAATGAAAATAAAGGAAGCCAATGATATAATTGAGAAAAATATAAAATACATCAAAAGCTTCCGTGGTATGAAAGACTCTTTTGCCTTTGTTGAGGACTATTTTGTTTTAAGAGCTGAAAAATATCAGGTTATAAAAAATTTGGCCAACACAAAACATGCTTTTGTACTTTGCGGCTATGTGCCAAAGTGTGACGCAGGGAAGCTTGCGGCTACTTTGTCAACAAAATACGACGCTTATGTTGAGCTTGAGGATGTCTGCGACGACGACACACCTATTAAGCTTAAAAACAATAAGTTCAGCGAGCCTGTGGAAAGCGTGCTGAAAACCTACAGTATGCCTAAGCATACAGAGGTTGACCCAACTTCCATAATGGCGATTTTTTATTATGTTTTCTTTGGAATGATGTTTTCCGACGCCGGATACGGTCTTGTAATGACCTTAGGCTGCGGCTGGGCTCTTCATCATTTCAAAAATATGGAAGAAGGCTTCAAAAAGTCGGTAAAGATGTTCTTTTACTGCGGTATCTCCACAATGTTCTGGGGAGTAATGTTCGGAAGCTTCTTCGGAGATGCGGTAAGCGTTATATGTCAGACATTTCTTCATATGGACGCTTCACAGGTTCCGCAGATACCGGGAATCACCACGGCTTTGTGGTTTAATCCGGTTGTAGACCCAATGCAGATGTTAATGTTTTCTTTCCTGCTTGGTATTATTCACCTGTTTACAGGACTTGGAATCCAAGCCTATATGCATATACGTGACGGACATTTCATATATGCAGTTTATGATGTGTTCAGCTGGTATTTGCTGGTAGGCGGCGGAATTTTGGCTTTGCTTTCTCTTGATATGATGAAAGATATGGCAGGCTTTGTACTTCCTCCGGTGTTCTTGACTATCGGCGGAATTTGCGCAGCCATAGGAGCCGTAATAATTCTTTTGTTTGCCGGAAGAGAGAGCAGAAATCCTTTAAAGAGATTTTTAAAGGGCGCCTACGGACTTTACGGCGTTACAAGCTATTTAAGCGATATTCTTTCCTACAGCCGTCTGTTGGCTTTGGGACTTGCCACCGGCGTTATTGCTCAGGTTTTCAACCAGATAGGCAGTATGCTGGGCGACAGTATTATCGCTATGATACTTTTTGCGGTAATATTTGTTGTAGGACACGGCTTGAATATCGGTATAAATGCGCTGGGCGCATATGTTCATACAAACAGATTGCAGTTTGTTGAATTTTTCGGAAAGTTTTATGAGGGCGGCGGCAAGGAGTTTATGCCCTTCAAAATCAATACTAAACATTACAATATTAAGGAGGAAATTTAATCATGATGGATTTAGGTTTATTTTTTGCAGTATTGGGAGCAGCTTTTGCAACATTTTTCGCAGGAATCGGTTCAGCTATCGGCGTTGGTAAAGCCGGTATCGCAGCAGCAGGAGTTTTGACAGAAGACCCTTCAAAGTTCGGTAAAGTTCTTATTTTCCAGCTTCTTCCGGCTACACAGGGTATTTACGGATTGCTCGTTGCTTTCCTTATCCTCTCAAACGTAGGTATTTTGGGCGAGCCAAAGGATATCACATTGCTTCAGGGACTTCTCTATTTTGCATCCTCACTGCCAATCGCATTTGCAGGACTTGTTTCCGCAATTCACCAGGGCAAGTGCTCCGTTGCAGGTATAGGCACAGTTGCAAAGAAGCCTGACCAGATGGGTAAAGCTATTATCCTCCCTGCAATGGTTGAAACATATGCAATTCTTGCTCTCCTTATCTCCATTCTTTCCGTATTCGGTGTTGCAAACGTAAACATGTAATAAACAGATAAATAATTTTGTTTGCACCTGCAAATTAAGTAATGGAGAATGGATATGAATGGATTAGATAAAATTATCAAAAAAATAGAGTCAGACAGCCAGGAAGCTTGCAGAGCTATGATTTCCGAGGCTGAGCTGAAAGCAAAAGAAATTCTGTCCGCAGGTGAGAAAAACTGTGAGGAGATAAAGAAAAGAGAGGAAATCCGCTGTGAAACAGCCTGCGCAGACGTAAGAGCAAGAGCTAAATCAGCGGCTGAACTGGAAATAAGAAAGGGAAAGCTTTTGGCAAGACAGACCGTTATTTCCGATATGCTTGAAAAGAGCAAAAACTCTCTTAAAAATCTTGACAAAGAGGAATATTTCAGCCTGATTTTAAAGATGGTTGAAAAATATTCCGAGAAACAGGACGGCGTCATTGTTTTTTCAAAGAAAGACACGGACAGAATGGATAAAAACTTTATATCCAAAATCAACAAGGTATCCGCAGGCAAGCTGATCTTGGGAGAGCCTGACAGAAAAATCGACAGCGGTTTTGTGTTGGTTTACGGTGATATAGAGATAAACTGTTCCTTTGATACAATTTTTACAGTAGAAAAAGAAAAACTTACCGATGTGGTTTCGGCAGTTTTGTTTGATAAATAAGGAGGGCTGTGCCGATGGCAACAGATTACACATATGCGGTTGCCCGTATACGTTCCAAAGAGCTTTCGCTTCTTTCCGGACACGATATCGACAGCTTGCTTTCCCTTCCGGATTATAAAAGTTGTCTGAGAGCATTGTCCGACAAGGGCTGGAATTTTCCGGACAACTCCGATATTTCCCATGTGCTTTCAATTCAGACAGAGGAATTATGGGAGCTTATGGACGAGCTTGTTAAGGACGACAATTCATTTGATATATTCAGAATAAGAAACGATTACCACAACCTGAAAGTTGCGGTGAAAGCTGTAACAAGAAGCGTTTCTCCCGAAAGTATGCTTTTGAAACATTCCGTATATTCGCCTCAGCAGATTGTAGGAGCTTTGGAAAACAGGGATTATTCCCAGCTTCCTGATATATTGCAGGAGCCTGCAAAAGAGGCTATGGCTTCACTGCTTCAGACAGCGGACGGTCAGCTTTGCGATATTATAATTGACCGTGCGGCTCTTGAGCATATCTACAGACTTGGAATGGAAAGCGACAACGACTTTATCCGCCGGTATGCTCAGCTTACAGTGGGATGCGCCGATATAAAAACCGCCGTGAGAAGCGCAAAGACCTCAAAAAGCGGCGAGTTTATCAAAAAAGCTCTCTGTCATTGTGACTGCCTTAATGTGGACGCTTTGGCGGCGGCTGCGGTAAAGGGAATAGACGAAATTTGCGATTGTCTAACAGGCACCATGTTTACATCAGCAGTGCCTTATCTTAAAATAAGTGTTTCAGCCTTTGAAAAGTGGGCTGATAACTATCTTAATTCCCTTATGCAGGAGCAGAAGTGGGACCCATTTACAATAGGACCTCTTGCGGCATACATTTTGGGAAAAGAAAAGGAAATCACCGCAGTAAGACTTATTCTTTCGGGAAAGCTCAACGGACTTTCAGACTCCGTAATAAAAGAAAGACTGAGGGATATGTATGTATAGAATAGCTGTAATAGGCGATAAGGACAGCGTTTACGGATTTGCTGCCCTTGGGCTTGACGTTGTTTATGTGGGAGAAAACGACGACCCCCACAAGGCTTTTAAAAAGCTCTGCGAAAGCGGCTATGGTATTATTTACATCACCGAAGCTTTGGCGGAGATTTTGGACGAAGAGATACAAAAGACAAATGATAACCCGATACCCGCAGTTATACTTATTCCTGGAATAAGCGGAAATACGGGCAAGGGAATTGCAAATGTCAAAAAAGCCGTTGAAAAGGCTGTGGGCAGCGACATTATTTTCAACGATTGATTTAATTTTAACCCAGTGAAGGGATTGATATAATTTGAGTATAGGAACTATCAAAAAAGTTGCCGGCCCTTTGGTTATCGCCGAAGGCATGAGAGATGCCAACATGTTCGACGTTGTAAGGGTTTCAAAGCATAGACTTATAGGTGAAATCATCGAAATGCACGGAGATAAAGCCTCTATTCAGGTTTATGAAGAAACCTCCGGACTTGGTCCGGGAGAGCCGGTAGAGTCAACCGGAGCACCTCTTTCAGTTGAATTGGGCCCGGGACTTATAAGAAGCATTTACGACGGAATTCAAAGACCTCTTGACGATATTATGAAGCTCAGCGGAAACAATCTCCAGAGAGGTGTTGAGGTTCCTTCCCTTAAAAGAGATATAAAGTGGAAGTTTACTCCATGTGTTAAATCGGGAACAAAGGTAACAGGCGGCGACGTAATAGGAACCGTTCAGGAAACCGATATAGTTCTCCATAAAATTATGGTGCCATGCAAGCTTAAAGGCACAATTAAATCTATAAAAGAGGGCGAGTTTACAGTAACTGAAGCAATCGCAGTTCTTGAAAAAGAGGACGGAACCACTCAGGACCTCACCCTTATGCAAAAATGGCCTGTTCGTGTGGGCAGACCCTATAAGAAAAAATTGTCACCTGATATGCCTCTTATCACAGGACAGAGAGTTATCGACACATTGTTCCCAATAGCAAAGGGCGGTGTTGCGGCAGTTCCGGGACCTTTCGGTTCAGGTAAAACAGTTGTTCAGCATCAGCTTGCAAAATGGGCAGAAGCAGATATCGTTGTTTACATCGGCTGCGGCGAGCGTGGCAACGAGATGACAGACGTTCTTAACGAATTCCCTGAGCTTATCGACCCGAAAACAGGCAAAACACTTATGGAGAGAACAGTGCTTATCGCCAACACCTCCGACATGCCTGTTGCAGCCCGTGAAGCTTCAATTTATACAGGTATCACAATAGCAGAGTATTTCAGAGATATGGGTTATTCTGTAGCTTTGATGGGCGATTCCACATCACGTTGGGCAGAGGCTCTCCGTGAAATGTCAGGACGTCTTGAGGAAATGCCCGGTGAAGAGGGATATCCTGCATACCTTGGTTCAAGACTTGCACAGTTCTATGAGCGTGCAGGCCGTGTAATTACCTTGGGTTCTGATGATACAGAGGGTGCACTTTCTGTAATCGGAGCGGTTTCACCTCCTGGCGGTGATATTTCCGAGCCTGTTTCTCAGGCAACCCTGAGAATTGTTAAAGTGTTCTGGGGACTTGACGCTTCACTTGCATATAAAAGACACTTCCCGGCTGTAAACTGGCTTACAAGCTACTCATTGTATGTTGATACAATGGCAAACTGGTACAAGGAAAACGTAGCTTCTGACTGGATGGACTGCCGTGGAAGAATTATGCACCTGCTTCAGGAAGAGGCTGAGCTTGAGGAAATCGTAAAGCTTGTTGGTATGGACGCACTTTCAGCTCCTGACAGACTTAAGCTTGAAGCCGCACGTTCTATAAGAGAGGACTTCCTCCATCAGAACGCATTCCATGAAACAGACACCTACACATCTCTTGACAAACAGTACAAGATGATGCACCTTGTTTTGGCATACTTCGACTTGTCAACTATGGCTCTTAAAAACGGCGCAGATATTGAAAAGCTTGTATCTCTGCCGGAAAGAGAGCGTGTAGGAAGATTTAAGTATGTTCAAAACGAGAACGCAGAAAAAGAATATGAAGACATCATGCTCAATCTTGAGAAGAGTATAAATAATTTGACAACAAAGGGGGATAATGAAGATGCCTAAGGAGTACAGAACCATAGAAGAAGTTGCAGGCCCCCTTATGCTTGTAAAAAATGTTGAAAATGTAAACTATAACGACTTGGGTGAAGTCGAGCTTGCCGACGGCGAAGTAAGACGCTGCAAGGTTTTGGAGATAAACGGCACAGACGCTTTGGTACAGCTTTTCGACTCATCCGCAGGTATCAACCTTTCAAATTCAAAGGTTAGATTCTTGGGAAGAAGCATGGAGCTGGGCGTATCAGTTGACATGCTGTCCCGTGTTTTCGACGGTATGGGACGTCCTATAGACGGCGGCCCTGAGATTTTGCCGGATAAGAGAATGGACATCAACGGTTTGCCTATGAACCCGGCGGCAAGAAACTATCCTCAGGAATTTATTCAGACAGGTGTTTCCGCTATCGACGGACTTAATACACTGGTTAGAGGACAGAAGCTTCCTATTTTCTCCGCTTCCGGTTTGCCGCACGCAAACCTTGCCGCACAGATTGCAAGACAGGCTAAGGTTAGAGGAACAACAGAGCCTTTCGCCGTTGTTTTCGCCGCAATGGGTATCACCTTTGAAGAGTCCAACTTCTTTATCGAGAGCTTTAAGGAAACAGGAGCTATCGACAGAACCGTTATGTTTGTAAACCTTGCAAACGACCCGGCTATCGAGCGTATTTCAACACCTCGTATGGCTCTTACCGCCGCAGAGTATTTGGCTTTTGATGCAGGTATGCATGTTCTTGTTATTATGACCGACATCACAAACTACGCCGACGCTCTCCGTGAGGTTTCCGCCGCAAGAAAGGAAGTTCCGGGACGCCGTGGTTATCCGGGTTACATGTACACAGACCTTGCAACACTCTATGAGCGTGCAGGAAGACAAAAGGGCAAGAACGGTTCAATCACATTAATTCCGATTTTGACTATGCCTGAGGACGATAAGACTCACCCGATTCCTGACCTTACCGGATATATCACAGAGGGTCAGATTATCCTCAGCCGTGACCTTTACAGAAAAAATATTGCTCCTCCTATAGATGTTCTTCCGTCACTTTCCCGTCTTAAGGATAAGGGTATAGGCAAGGGCAAAACAAGAGAGGACCACTCCAACACAATGAACCAGCTCTTTGCCGCATATGCCCGTGGTAAGGACGCAAAGGAACTTATGGTTATTTTGGGCGAGGCGGCTCTCACCGATATTGATAAGCTCTATGCAAAGTTTGCAGACGAGTTTGAAAAACAGTACGTATCACAGGGCTATAACACAAACAGAAGCATTGAAGAGACCCTTGACTTGGGCTGGAAGCTTCTCTCAATCCTTCCAAGAAGCGAGCTTAAACGTATCGACGACAAGTATCTTGATATGTACTATGGCAAGTAAGGGGTGATTGTATGGCAACAACACAGGTGAACCCCACCAGAATGGAGCTGACAAGGCTTAAAAAGAAGCTTGTAACAGCCACCAGAGGTCATAAACTCTTAAAGGATAAACGTGACGAGCTTATGCGCCGCTTTTTGGAGCTTGTAAAAGAGAACAAAGAGCTGAGAATGAAAGTGGAGCAGAAGATAAGCGACGCCAATAAGAATTTCGTTTTGGCATCTGCCGCAATGTCAGACGAGGTTATCTCCGCCGCATTGCTTGCACCAAAGCAGGAGGTCTATCTTGATATCGGTGAAAAGAACGTAATGAGCGTTGATATTCCGGTTTATGATATAAAAACCAGAACTCCCGACCCAAACGATATTTATTCCTACGGCTATGCTTTTACATCTTCTGAGCTTGACGATGCGGTAAAATCCTTGGCGGATATTCTTCCTGATATGCTGAAGCTTGCTGAAATTGAAAAATCCTGCCTTATGATGGCTTCGGAAATCGAAAAGACACGTCGAAGAGTTAACGCCCTTGAACACGTTATGATTCCTGACACAAAGGAAAAAATAAGATATATAACCATGAAGCTTGACGAAAACGAAAGAAGCACCCAGACAAGACTTATGAAGGTCAAGGATATGATGCTTAAAGAAGCTCACGGATATTAAATTACAGGAACGAGTTGGATTTCAGCTCGTTCCTTTATTTTTATAACCGACATGCAAAAGTTAGGCTTGAAAATCAACTTCATTTTATGTCGGGCGAGACCTTTTGCTTAATTCTTTGAAAAACATTGCTTTCATATCTATAAGAATAATAATAAAAGTCTGTACATAGAATTAAAGTAAAAGATACAGTAAAGCAGGTGGGAGAATTGGTGTACAGACGAAAAAAAGGACAGTCAAAATTTCTGGGAGTTATAGGAGGAATTTTGACTGCGGCGGCGGTTGTAAACTTGTTTTTTAATGCCGATTCTATTTTTAAAGCAGGAGGAAGCGCAATAGCTGCGGCGATTATATCGGATAATGATGAGGTTGTTAAGGTTGAGAAAACCGGCGAAAATATGGCGGAAAACCCTTTAGCCGAAAATGATACAGATGAAACCACAGAGAACACAGAATCAACCGCAGAAAACAACGGTGAAGAAGAAACCATTGACCCTGCGGAGGAATTTGCCGGAGAAGCTGTGTACCCTGTTATTGAAACAAACATAGGAGCGTCCGGAACTTTGTATGAAAACATATCCGTTAAGAATACAACAGGATATGATATAGATATTGGTTCACTGCTGGAAAGGGACTTGGGCTTTACTATGGACGACAGCTCAGAGGTTCAGGTTTTGATTGTACATACTCACGCAACTGAAGGCTACATGTCCTATGATAACGGAACATACCATGAAAGCTTTTCATCAAGAAATACCGATAATTCTCAAAATGTCTGTGCAGTTGGCGACGAAATTGCCGCAGAACTGAGCCGTCAGGGAATAGGCGTTATAAACGATACGACCCAGCACGACAACCCCAGCTACAACGGCTCTTATGACAGAAGCCTGGAAACAATAAACAGCTATTTGGAAAAATATCCTAATATTAAAGTTGTCCTTGACATTCACAGAGATTCTATAGGCTACGGCGGGGAACAGGGAAAAACAAAACCGACCTTTACATTTGACGGCAAGAAAGCCGCTCAGATTATGATTATGTCCGGATATGACGGAACAGGGGAATACAATTTTCCGTTCTGGGAGGAAAACCTGGTATTCGCTTTAAAGCTTCAAAAAACCGCCGAGGATATGTTCCCGGGAATGACAAGGCCGTTGTATTTCGGGGATTTTGCCTACAATATGAATGTAAACAACGGCTCTCTGCTTATAGAGGTGGGAACCGATATGAACACATTAGAGGAGGCAAAGTATACCGGAGAACTTTTGGGAAAGGTTCTGGCAAAGGTGTTGCAATCATAACCAAATTTTGATATAATCAATATGCATAGCATTTAAGAGTAAGTTGCTGTGACTTAATGCAGAAATAAGGAATAGTATGAGGAACGATAAAAACAACATTATAAATAGGAAAAAAGATGTAATTCTGGCTTTATTGTTTGTTTTGATTTTAATGTTTAGCTGTGTAACAAATGTTTTTGCCGTTGACCCTGAAGAAGAGACAACAGAAATTCAGGTCACAGAGCAGACAGAGCCTCAATCATCTAATGAACCTACTACTGAAGCCACGCAAGCGCCTACAGAACCTACCACTGAACCTACAACAGAACCCACAACTGAGGCGACAGAGCCAACAACAGAACCTACAACAGAGGCAACTGAAAGTACAACAGAAGAAATAGTAGAGGTGACAGAGGCAACAACCGAGGGAAATCCCTGGGATTTTGAAGTTCCGACAGAAGGAACTATCGAAGCGGAACAGACAAAGGCGGACTATTTTACCGGAACTGTTATGTGGTCTGCTGTCGGCGGAGGCTTGCTCATATTGCTTATTATGTTTATAGGCAAGCGTAAATACTGATTTTGTATTTTGCTGTAGTTATTGGTTGAGTACCGTGTTTATAAGAAACAGGTGATCGATTTACAGGATCACCTGTTTTTTATTGTATAAATTATCTTTTAAGGTATATGGTTTAGAAAGGAAAATGAAAATGAATGAAGATCTGAAAAAGGTTTCTGAAAAAACCTCAGAGGAAGAAAATCTTGAAAAAGAAGAGATTCCCGCTGAGAATGAAGGAAACAATGCTACGACTATTCAGGAAAAAATTGAACAGTTTAAAAAGATTGACAGCTTCAAAACAAACAAGAAATCCTTTGCAACAGGTATCGGATTTTACAAACTGTTTTGGGTGTTCTTTATCGGATGCTTTGTAGGTGTTGTTATTGAAGTTTTGTTCTGCATTTTTGTTACGGAACACAGATATGAGTCAAGACAGGGCTTAATTTACGGACCTTTCAATCCGGTTTATGGCTTCGGAGCTGTTGCCATGACTTTGGTTTTGTATCTGTTCAGAAAGAAAAGCGAAACCTGGACTTTCCTTGTGGGCGCTATTATAGGAGCTATATTTGAAACACTTTGTTCAGTTTATCAGGAGTATTTCCTTGGTACGGTTTCATGGGATTACACAGGCTCAAAATACAGCCTTATGGGTGGAAGAACAGATTTAGTGTATGCGGTATTCTGGGGCATACTCGCCGTAGTCTGGATTAAACTCCTGTACCCATTTATGTCGAAATGGATAGAAAAAATTCCGAATAAAGTGGGAGTTATTCTCACATGGATTCTTTTTGTGTTTATGGTGTTCGACTGCGTAATAAGCTGTATGGCGGTTGACAGAATGGTAAAACGTCACAACGGAACTGCCGAAAGCACAGCGGTGGGAAATTTCCTTGACGACCATTACCCGGATGAATTTTTGCTTACTATTTATCCAAATATGATATTTACAGATACCGGAGAAGTTCTCCATGAAGTTGCCGGTGATGACAAGGAAACAGAAAATTCTGAAAACACAGAAAACAATACTGAAAATAACATGGAAACTGAAACAGCAGCGTCAGCAAATTCAGTAAAGGTGGATTTGTTCAGCTTGTATCAGTTTGACAGATAAGTTTTTTGTGAAAAGTTAAGAGGAATTAAAATGAAATTAGGAAATTTGGAAATACAAAGAAAGGCTTGCCTTGCGCCGATGGCAGGCACTGCGGACAGAGCTTTCAGAGAACTTTGCAGAGGTTACGGAGCGGCGTTCTGTGTTTCTGAAATGGTAAGCTCAAAGGGCATATCATTCAACAGCAAAAAAAGTGCAGAACTTATGATGATATCACCTGATGAAAGACCATGCGGAGTTCAGATTTTCGGTGACGACCCAAAGGTGATGGCTGATGCCGCAAAATTTGCAATGCAGTTTGAACCGGAATTTATAGATATAAACATGGGATGCCCTGCCCCTAAAATCAGCGGAAACGGTTGCGGAAGCGCTCTTATGAAAAATCCTCCACTTTGCGGAGAAATTGTAAACGCAGTTGTAAATGCCGTAGAGATTCCGGTAACTGTAAAAATCAGAAAGGGCTGGGACGAAAACTCAGTAAACGCCGTTGAAGTTGCAAAAATCTGTGAAGAGGCAGGAGCTTCTGCAATAACCGTCCACGGAAGAACAAGAGAGCAGTTTTATCAGCCGCCGGCAGACTGGACGATTATAAGACAGGTAAAGCAGGCAGTAAACATTCCGGTTATAGGAAACGGAGACGTTACAAACGCAGAGGAAGCCTCTAAAATGATGGAGGAAACAGGCTGTGACATGATTATGATAGGCAGGGGAGCTTTGGGCAACCCTTGGATTTTCCGTGAGATAAACGCCTATTTTGACACAGACAAGCTTATTTTCCCTCCGGGACCTGCTGAAAAAATCTCTGTAATGCTCAAGCATATTCAAAAGCTTGTTGAATATAAGGGAGAGTACATCGGAATGAGAGAAGCACGCAAGCATGTTGCTTGGTATATAAAAGGCTTTAAAGGTGCCGCAGAGTTTAGAAACATGGCAGGAAAGCTTACAACCTTCGACGAACTTATAGAACTTTCAAAGCTCATATATAAAGCTCAGACAAAGGAATAATTCTATTAAACAGCGCTGTAATTTACGGCGTTGTTTTTTTATTGTCAATTCGACAAACTGCATAAAATTTAATGTTTTATAAGAAAAATACTATTTTATATTGCAAAAAACTCTGTTTTGTAATATAATATTGATACTATTTTTAGAATTGTGTTATTTTTAGCACAAAAATATTTTTAGGAAAGGAAATCGGCTATGAACTTAATAGAAAAAAAGATAAAACAGCTGCCAATAGGAAGCGAAATAGAATTGCTTTTGAGTGACGGCATGAAGGTTACCGGAAAGCTTAACGACCGGGATGACGAATGTATAGAGATAGTAAACGACAGTGAAGAAAATATTATATCGCTTGGTGAAGTGAAATCTGTCAAGCTGTTTATTTCTTCTGCCGCCTCCACAAAAGCTCCTAAACAGAAGGAGCAAGTTCAGTCTGCACCTGTTCCTAAAATCAGTTTTATGACAGAGATTAAAAACATTATGGCGTCAGATGCAAAGCTTACCGGTGTTTTTAAAGAGCTGTCAAAGGAAGAAAAGAAAATAATTAACAGCGGATACACAAGCTTTATGTCTGCTGTTAGAAATAACGATATTGACAGGGCGCTTGGTATCGTTAATAACTTAAAAAGAACAATTGAGGATTATTCAGGAAAAACTCCCTTTGGAGAAAACACATATAAACTGCTTGCGTATATGTATACAAGATGCTATATGTATGACCCTGAGTTGTATATAAAGGGAAAAAGCTACGATTTGGCGGCCATAGCTTTTTATAAAAACAAAAGCCTGGAGGATGCCGCCGCCTGCGCATCTATAGCTCTTACCGAAAATCACGACAGTGAATATATAGCAACTGTTTACACAGTGCTTTATAAAACCATGATTAAGCTCAGTGACACATCGGCTTTAATCAGCGCAATAAACAGAAACCCAATACTCGTAAGCGACAGCTATATGAGGGAAATTCTGACCGTGCTTTATGAAGAAAACGGAAAGAAATTTTCAAACAGCGTTAATACGGCGGGAATTGTACTTTTCCTTAGAAATCTTATGCCAAATAATAAAGTGGCTGAATTTATAGGCAAAAGAAAAGTAAACACAGTTAAGGCAAGTATTCCCGGAGAAAAGCTTTCCGGTAAGATTGTAAGGCTGTCATGGAGTTCTGAAAAAGGAGAAATACTCAGTGATGACAGGACTTTTAGATTTAAATACAGCGATATAGCCGACAGCAAGCTTCACGAAACAATAAGTCAAATATTTTCTTCAAACCTTGAAAGTACCGGTCAGACTATACCTGTAGATTTTGAGGTTAAAAACGGTTTTGCCTGTGTAATTAAGGAGAAAAAGCAGTTCAAAGCACAGAATAAACCTGATGCAGCTGCTCCTGAAAAGAGCGAGGAAGAAAAGCTCAATTTCCTGCAAATAGGACGAAATATCAACAGCAACAAGGACAACGAGGACAGGTTCCATGAATCTCTGACCTTCTTTAAGCGTTCTATTGAAGAGGGAGAACACGTGCCGGAAGCTGTTATAGAAGCTATAAACTGTTGTTTGACAATAGCAAACAAAGAGGATAAAAGCGAGTATTTGCAGAAGGCCTTGGAGCTTTATGAAGAGCATAAGGATAAATTTAACGGTATAGGATTGCAGTACAATTCCATACTTTATGGACTTTTCACAAAACTCAACCGTCTTGAGGACAGCATGGAGTGTGTAAACAGAATACTCAGCGATACAAATTTACCTAAGCTTACACGACTTCACTATATTGATTGCAAAGCCAGTATATACTTCAATATGGGCGAAAAGACCGGCGACCTTAATATGTACGAAAAAGCTAAAAATGAGAGCAGAAGCTGGGAGCAGGAATACCTCAACAATAAGGAAGCTTTAAGCGACAGTTTTAAGAAATTGTATTATTCCGTTATTCTTTACAGAATAGCCTATTGTCTTTATAAAACCGGAGATTTGGGAACAGCGTCTCAGGTTTTGGAAAATATACTGAAACACGACCCGGACAACGAAAACGCAAAGAACCTGAGCGTAATCTTAAATCCGGAGGATGAAGCAGAGAAAGTACAAGAGGAACCGGAAATTCAGGAAGAGAACAACGAAAATGAAGAGAATAACAGCGATGAAAATACAGCCGAGGAAGAAGCGCCATTAAAGTATGAATTTGAAGACCTTGAGGAGCTTCAGGATTACGAATATACAGATTGTTCCGGCTGGGAAGCTTTGGAATTGACGGAAAAGGAAGTTATAGATTACGCCTTGAACATTAAGGGCGACGGAAAAATACCTGTTTCCCTTACATATTTAAAAGCCGCCTCCTTGCTTAATCCAAAATTGGAGGGAATTTACCGTGATATAAGTCTTGCGGTGGATAACCCAATGGAAATACAGAATTATTCCATGACGGATATAATAACAAGATGCGGCGAGAATAGTTCGGAATACAAAAAGCTCAGAGAAATATGTTTTGCTTCCGCCTTTTTGAGAAGCGCATTTTACGGCAATACGGAGGAAACCCATTTCCGCTGTGCTGATTATTTCGGTGATGAAACTTTAAAGCGTTTCCCGTCACTGAAAGAAATTGTGGATATAGTGGACGATTTCAGAATTGCAAACGGTGTTTTGATTGATAAATATGCGGATTATCAAAACGTCAACATGGACGAGCTGGAGTTAAGACATGACAGCGTTGTAAAAGAAGCCGTAAATTCTTATGACAGATATTTCAAAAGGGTATTCCATGAGGACAAAAACCAGCTTAGATTTAAACTGACAAAATCTATGTTGTTTGAGAACAATGGTTTGCCGGAAAGAATGATGTACTTTGTATCCCACGACGACTATGATGGATTCTTAAATATAGAAAAAGAATTCAGAGAAACATTCATCAAAAACGGCGATGATATTTCTGTTTCATCAATTCATGGAGAAAAGATAGACGCTTTCATTGACCAGGCATGGAAAAGAGCGGGAGAGGACAAAAGCATTTGTGAAAGAAAAACTTCCGACCTTATGGGAAGCTTTAGAAACAACCTTTACTCGCCATTAAACAACTGCATTAAAATCGTCTGCGAGTGGGTTCAGCTCTATAAAAACGGCTGTGATTTGAAAAATACGGAAAACTATGCGGTTTACCTTGAATACAAAAAACAGCTTCTTCCATTGCTTGAAAAACTTATTGCGGAATGTGGCAATGCTCAGGAGATACAGGAAGCTTACGGTTGCGCAGTTTTAAAAGAGCTGGCACAGGAGCTTATATGGCGACTGGACGGAACATGGGACTACAGTAAGAAAAAATACTACTTCTCCGACTTTTTGAGAACAGGCAATATTCTACTTGACCAGAATTATTTGCCTGAGATAACATCAACCTTCTGCGACCTTCCGGACTTTAACGTGCTTAAGAGAATAAGAGACCACGCAGAAGCACAGGAAGCCACCATAATTGACCACGGAAAGAAAATTTTCTCAAGGGAAGAGGAGTGTCACGATTTCGGAACTGCCGGCCTGATTGCTGAATATTTGGCACATACCGAGGATAATGCAACATGGGAAATTCCCGAAAATGCTTCAATATTTGAAGAACAGGCAAAAAAGCAGATGAGGGCAAAGCTTGAGAAATTTAATTCCGACGTATGCCTTGCTATCAGCCGTGGTCAGATAAACAAATACGACCAGTTTTTAAACAGCATTGAAGCTATTACCCATTACTGGTATCAGTATTGTCTTGAAAATAAAAATTACGGATTTTTCAGCAGATTTGTAAACAGCTGTATGAAGAAAATACAGCGTGACGCCGTTTCATACGGAGAAAGACTTTTAAAACAGCTTTCCGAACTTGTGGAGTGCGAAAAACCTCAGCAGCAAATTTTGGATACAATTACCGACTACATTGACAAACAGTTCTTTACAGTGGCAGAGGACTGGATGAGCAGAATTGTAAAGGGTGACTTCGACAGCGAGTCAAAGCCTCCTCTTGATGCGGAAGAGTGTCTGAAAAGCTTCTGGAATGAGTTTGAGGAAAACTATAAAACAGTTTTTTCCGCAGGATATACTCTCAGAAGAGCGGTAAGAAAAAATATACATGTCGCCAAGGACAGAAAGGGCGGTGAAGCCCTTATAAACAACTGGCTTGACAACGGAAATAAAACCAACAGCGAGAGAATTACAACCCTTTTAAATCTTTTGGGCTGGGAAAATATTGAAACCGTTGATGAAAGCACAGACGCAAAAAATGAGATTTATCATATAAAATACAATTCCAATTATAAGGGAAAGAATGTTTATTCACATCCTATTCCTTCCTTTGGCTCAGCCTGTAAGGATAACGGATTTTACGTTGTGTGCATGTACGGATATTCCGACAGCAAAAGACTTATCGATAAATACACAGAGCTTGACAATATAAGCGGCAATAAAATAATTTTACTGGACTACGCCCTTAACGCTTCCGAAAGAAGAAGTCTTGCCAAAACGGTAAAACAAACCCCACTTATGTGGACTTATATGCTTATAGACAGAGTTACAATAATGTATATTGCAAACCACTATATAAGCGGAGGAAACAACAGAACATTGATGTCCATAACAATGCCGTTTTCCTATTTACAGCCATATGTTTACGAGTCCACATATACAATTCCTCCGGAAATGTTTATAGGCAGACGTGACGAATTGCTTTCTATTCAGTCGCCCACGGGAGCAAATCTGGTTTACGGCGGAAGACAGCTGGGAAAATCAGCCATGCTTAAAAAGGCTCAGTACGAAACGGATGACCCGAAAGCCGGACGTGTTGCGCTGTTTGTGGATATAAACGGACTTGATATAAAATCTTCCGCAGAAAAGATTTCAAACGAGCTTATGCTCAAGGGAATAGTTTCGGAAATCACCGATGACTGGGTTAATCTTTCAAATCAAATTAAAATGGGAATCACCAATAACTCCATAAACTATCTGCTTCTTATGATGGACGAGTCGGATAAATTTATTGACGACTGTAAAAACGTGAATTATCAGCCTTTGGTATGTCTTAAAGACATTCAGCAGTCCTTAAGCGGCAAGTTTAAATTTGTAATGGCAGGACTTCACGATATCGTTAAATTCCACAGAAGTGTGGCTTTGGGCAACAACTCTGTTATTTCTCATTTCTCATCAATAAACGTAACGCCGTTTAATTATGACTGCGGCAGAGAACTGCTTACAAAACCGTTGAGTTATCTGGGATTTTCATTTAACAACAACGAAACAGTGATTTCCCATATACTGTCAACTACAAACTATTTCCCTGGTATAATTCAGCTGTTTTGCAGTAAGCTCATCAAGTCAATGAAAAAGTACTACTATGAGTACAACGAGTCTGTGACTCCGCCTTACAATATAACAGAATCCCATATAGGCAAAATCCTTACAGACAAAGAGTTCCTTTTTGCAGTTAAAAACTGCTTTGAAATGACTTTAAGACTTGACGAGGAATATTATATAATAGCACTTATAATCGCTTATATGTCCTTTGTATATGAGGACACAGAGGGAAGCACTGCGGCTGAAGTCTTTGAAAATTTAAAGGAATTTGAAGTTAAAAAATTTGAAAACCACGACATATATCAGATTGAAACTCTCCTTGAGGAGCTATGCGATTTGAATGTTCTCAAAAAAGTAAACGACAGATTTTCTTTCAGAACAAAGAGCTTCAGAGATTTACTGGGAACAAAAAAAGAGGTAGAAGACGCAATCTTTGGCATTATAAGCCTGTAACAGCGGTTAAGGAGTGATTTTGATATGTGTTTCGGAGAACTTTGGTGGACTCAGATGTTAAATCCTGTCCGCACCTTTAACCTTTTGAAAAATGCTCTTTCCGAAGATAAAAATATTTTTCTGTTCTGCAAAGAGCCGATACCCTGGAAAGAAATATTAGTGGATAAAATAAAAAAACAGCTGGGAGATATCACAGCCGTAAGGTCATTTAAGATGATAAAGGCGGATAAAAATTCTCAGCCGGGCTATGTGGTTTTAAACAGCCTTTGTCCCCCTGATGTTCAGGCGGACTACTGGCCAGACCAGACCTATGCACAGTATCTTTCGGAGCTTGAAAACATAACGCTGAATTCCTTTTATGTTTGGGTAGAGGGCATCGATTCCGAGGATGAAGCCAGCAAGTGGCTCGCCTTTGTAAATGAATACAGAAAAAATTCCTATAGTCATGGAAAAGGCAAGGACAGAGCTATATTTATTTTGGAAACAGTTGGCTCATTCAGTTTTGAAACAAAGTCGGAGTATTTTGTTTCAATTAACATGACTCCCAACGAGTTCGACAGGCATATGTTCTGCATGATGAACACCTTTGATATAAACTGTTCCTATGCTTTGAAGCAGTACATAGCGGAACTTGCCTTTAACTTATCCACCGATAATATCGAGCTTTGCGGCTCTCTTGCCAAAAGCGGAGATGATTTGCTGAGCAGTCCTCATAAAACCTATAACCTATGCTGTGACAGTATGGGTATAACAGAGGAAAAGGGCAGGAAAGAGAACAGCAGAATAGACAGGGATATTATTGTTTCTCAGATGAGAACGGTTTTTCCTATGCTGGAGCAAAGGCGATATATGTTCATTGAAAAATATGTCAATGAAATAAAAAAGGTTTTACCGGTGAGCAACTCAATAGATGAGCTGGTGACAGAACCTTTCGAGCTTGAGCTAAGCACACTGTTATATATAGTAAATCAAAACCTAATAATTATTTCTGACGAGGACAGAAATAATTTGAAAATCTGCCGAGAAATAAGAAATAAGCTTGCCCATAATGAAAGGGTAAGCGGCAGGGAAATAAAAAAATTGTACGGCATGTACATTTAAAAGGAAAAGTTCCATTGAATGTTACACAACATCTTCAATGGAGCTTTTTATTTCTTTCTATATATTGTGATGTTTTGCGCATATAAAAGGAAAAAGTAAAAATTGGAAAAATTTGACAATTTATAATAGTGCAATCAAAAAAAATAAATTAAGCTTGATTTGATAAAAAATGAATTCTTTGCAAAATAATAATATTTTATACAAAGAAAAAACAGCCGTTTGGAAATAAATGTCAAAACGGCTGTTTCTCTTTGAAAAACATTAAAAACAATATCTCAAATATCATCAATACAATAAGATTTTAACACTAAACTTATAGTTTGTCAATTGAAAAATTTAATTATATAAAGAAATTGTCAAATAAGTTTTGAGGTATCTGTAAGAAACTTTACAGATAATAAAATTTGTTTAAGCTTGCATTTTTGTTATATTTAAGAATTGTTTTAGTAATTTTTAGCAGACAGAAATTTTATAAGTTAACACTTCCGTCGTCGTTGCTTGTAATAATTCTTGCTGCCATCATTTGAATAATAGATACGTCATCTATCTGTATTTTTGAGTTGTTATCCAGGTCAGCAAGAGCTGTGTCAATTTCTACAGCTGATGAATTTGTAATATAAATCTGTGTTAAGGTTGCATCCATAACTGTAATTTTGCCGCTGTGGTTTACATCGCCGAGATAGTATCTAAGACCGTCAACAGCAGATTTGAGGTTTTGATAAGCTGTGTTGATTTCATCCTGTGCAGCTGAACTGTTATCATAAACGCTATTTGCTTCTGCAATAGCTTTTTCAAGAGCTTCTCTGCTTGTCTTGGTGTAGACAGAAGCGTCTATTGCTTCTGCAGAGTCAAGAAGTGTTCTAAGTTCTTCTTTTGTTATACCTGAAGCAGCTTCTTCAAGGTTTGCAACTGCTGTGTTCAAAGTAATGCATGCATTGTTTATATCTGTCTGATATGCAGAAGGTGTGGAAAGAATTTCCATAGCCTTTTCAAGCTCGGCTTTCATTGCGCTGTAGCTTTCTTCTGTGTAACCGTCAGCTTCAATTTTGGAGGCAGTCTGTACTGCGCTGTTCAATGCTGTTGTATCTGTTGTGAAGAGATTGATTTCAGATGCACTGATAAATCTGTTAGGTGTGTCGCCCAATGTTGCTGTAGCATAAAGACGTATTCTCTTTGCCTCTACAGGTATGGAGAATATGCAGAGCTTTTCGTCCTTATTGTCTGCCCAGATACCATTTCCGCCCGGTACATCAACAAAGTTTTCACCGTCTGCTTCTGTGCTGTACATAAGCTTGTACTGTGTAATTACGCCGTTGGTGTTTTTGTCGGTTCTCGGCAAATAGGAGATAGCGGCTACATTTGAAATGCTTTCATCATTCACTGTAATGGTAATATAGTTGTCAGTTCCGTTTTCGGAAATAACAGGCATATTGCCGCCGGAATAATTTGAATGCCATATTGTGGTTGTATTTCCATCGATAGCCTTTGAGCCGTCCTCACCGTTTTGATAGCTTGCGGCTACTGCTGTCAGACTGCTCTGTGGAATCTTTGCCAAATCAAGACAGTTTTCATTATCGGCTGAAATCAAAAGTGACATAGCCTTATCAAGTCCCTTTTTCGCAGCAAGGATTTCGTCGCTTGTTGAAACTGCTGAATTGTAGATATCTTCAGCATAGCTCAATTCCTGCTGGAAGTAAGCAACAGAAGTAGCTGTGTACTTATCTGTTTCAATAAGGTTTGCCTTGTCAATGGCTTCTTTGAGGTTCTCTTTGAGTGGGTCATCAGGCTGTTCTATTTCGTATCCGAACTGCTCGTCCAGATAGTTAATTCTTTCAAGTGTGTAGTTGATTATCTGGTTCGGGTCACTTGTTGAGGATGATGGAATACCTCCGTAGATTTCCAAATCTCTGTCGAAAGCTTCCTTTGAAATGTCACCGATATAGTCGTTTAATGTTTTAACAAAGTTCTTTTCGCTGAGAACTGTATCTCTCAATTCTGCATATCTTGCAGCGATATCGTCGTAGAAGTTATTGTAAACTCTTTCCCACAAAAGAGAATTGGTTCCGTGGTCAGGACCCATGTACTCATGTGTAAGCATCCAGTCTATTGTGTTGTAATGTCCGCCGTTCCAGTAAATACCGAATGTGGAGTCCATATCATAAACTGACGGGAACCACTGCTGACCGTCGTAGGTAGCCATAAGCATGTTCTTTTCCCAGTTGTCGGTTCCGCAGATAAACAGCATGTAAACATAGTAGTCTATGCAGGAATCATAATCGAGATAATTGCTGAAAAGCTCTTTGAACTGCTGGTCATCGCTTAAGCTTACGAAGTTTATAACATTGTTAAAGGAGTTTATAACCCATGTTACATCCTCTTCATCAGGGTCAGGATATTCTATTGTCCAGTCGCTTTCATCGTATCTGCCCGGCTGTGTGAAGTTGCAGGAGCCGTCGTGTGATTCACCGGCAAGCAATGCTTCCTTTTCACCGTCGCCCATAGCGAACTGCCAGTCATCCTTAGGAACATTAAGGGTGTAAAGACCCTCGTATTTGCCGTTGATATAAACCTTTACAGGATAACCGTCAATAGCACCGCCGTTAGGAGCGTCCAAAAGCTGCTGATATGTGTCTTCACGTGAATGAACTATCTGTCCCCAAAGCTTTGCGCCGAGAACATTTCTTGAATGTGAATGGTCCATATAATTGGCTTTAAGAACATATTTGTTTTCCTTGCCCCAGCCGTCCTGAAGTTCAACCTTGTACTTTCTGTCAAAGGCTTCATCCTCATAAAACTTAACTGTGAAGTTTTTCTTAGGATAAGACATAGAGCTGTTACCCTGTAACTTGAGATTTGCATAAACATCAAAGGAAAGACCTGTTTCTGGGTCTGTATATGTAGCTGTTGTATTTGCTGTATAATCCTTTGTGTTTCCGAAAATCACGTCACGGATATCAAGGGTAGAATTATCGCTGTCTGTGTAGTTGTTGAAGTCAGTGAAGTTCAAAACAGGAATATCAAGCTCTTCTTCCGGAAGCTTGCCGCTGTCATCAGGTGCTGCATTGCCCTGACCCAATGAGTTAAATGTTACGCCGTACTCAGAGCAATAGGTTTCTGCGGCAGTACCGCTGTAGCCGTTAACTGTCATAGAAACTCTTTCATAATTCCAGTTTGATGTGTTTCTTGCATAACCGAAAGCATAAGCCCCTACTTTGTCAACGGTTTTGCCTGTTGTCACATTTTTAAGACTTGTACATCCGAGGAAAGCTCTTTCTCCGATTTCTGAAATGCTGTCGGGAAGTGTTATTTCGGAAATGTACTGACATCCTTCAAAGGCGCTTGTTCCTATAAAGGAAAGTGTGTTACCCTGGAAAGTAACGTCTCTCAACATTGTGCAGTGGAAGAAAGCGTAGTCGCCGATACTTTCTACGGATTCAGGCAATGCTATGCTTGTAATGCCGTAGTTCATAAAGAAGGCGAATTCGTCAATTCCGGTTATTTTATGGCCGTCGATTGTGTCAGGCACAATAACATCTTTTTCAGTTCCGGTGTAGCCGGTGATAACAGCATTATCGCCGTCAAGAGAATAGGTGAAGTTTGTGCCGGTTGTTTCTGCCTGTACCGATGTGGTTTCCGGCAATGCAATCGTAAATACCGAAACGAGCATTATAGCCGAAAGGAGTACAGACAAAGCTTTGTTTGTTTTCCTTTTCATAAATTTTTACCTCTTTTCTGTATGGTATTTATTCGATATAAATATATCATCTTTATGATTTTTTCGCAATTATATTTTTAACTAATTTATCACATTTTCTTTTGACTATTATCCACAATTTGAATAACAATTACTGAAATAATTAACCAAAATGTACAAATTTACGCAAAAAAGAGGCACGATAGATATAATAAAAACTCTATCGTGCTGTTAAAATTTATAGGGTATAAATTATTTTAAAGTCTTACCGGTATTCCTTTATTTGTAAGATATTCTTTTAATTGGGGAATAGGTATTTCGCCGAAGTGAAAAAGTGATGCCGCTAAAACCGCATCGGCTTTACCTATTGTAAAAGCGTCATAGAAATGTTCCAATGCTCCCGCTCCGCCGCTGGCGATAACAGGAATACCAACGCTTTCTGAAACGGCTCTGGTAAGCTCAATGTCGTAGCCTTTCTTCTGACCGTCCTCATCCATACTTGTGAGCAGGATTTCTCCGGCTCCTCGCTTTTCACATTCCACAGCCCACTTTACGGCGTCAAGTCCCATTGGTGTTCTTCCTCCGTTTATGTAGACCTCCCAGCCGCCGTTTTCACGTCTTTTGGCGTCTATTGCCGCAACAACACACTGATTTCCGAATTTATAAGCGGCTTCGTTGATGATATCGGGATTTTTAACAGCCGCAGAGTTTACGGAAACCTTGTCCGCTCCGGCTCTGAGAATAGCCTTGAAATCCTCTGTGGTTCTTATTCCGCCGCCTACAGTGAAAGGAATAAAAATAGAATCGGCAACACGGGAAACTATATCAACCATTATATTTCTGGCATCTGATGAAGCGGTTATATCGAGAAGAACCAGCTCGTCTGCGCCTTGCTTATCGTACTGAATTGCACTTTCTACAGGGTCGCCTGCGTCCACAAGATTTACAAAACTCATACCCTTTACGACACGTCCGTTTTTAACGTCAAGGCAGGGGATTATTCTTTTTGCATACATATTAAAACTCCTATCTATTTATATTCCGTCACAGCGTCATGTCTGCAAAGTTTCTGAGAATTTTAAGGCCTACATCGCCGCTTTTCTCAGGGTGAAACTGGGTTGCGTGAATATTTTTGTATTGTACCGCAGCGTGGATTTCAGTGGAATAGAATGTATCAGCGCTGACGATGTCCTTGTCCTCGGCGGTGAGATAGTAGGAATGTACGAAATACACATAGGGATTTCCTTCTATTCCTTTAAAAAGACCGTCGTTCTTTCTTATATTAAGGCTGTTCCAGCCCATGTGAGGAACCTTAATTCCCTCCTGCTTTGGAATTTTGGTTATTGTTCCCTTTAAAAGACCAAGTCCGGATGCATTTGGACTTTCCTCGCTTTCGGGGAAGAGAAGCTGGAGTCCCAGGCATATTCCCATAAAGGGTTTTCCGGAATTTGCATAGTTTTTGATAACTTCGGTAAGATTTGATTTCTCGATGTTGTCCATGCAATCGCCGAAAGAACCTACACCGGGGAGAATAGCGCCGCTTGCGCTGTTTATAATTTCCGGACTGTTTGTTAAAACGCAGTCGCAGCCTATGTGTCTTAAAGCTTTCATAACGCTCTGAATATTGCCTGCGCCGTAATCTATTACCGCTATCATAGTGACCTCCAAGGTTTACGTATTTGAATTGTTTAATATATTAGCATATTAAAGCGAAAAAAGCAATAGAATTTGTGTATATTCTTAAAAAACTGTAAAATTTATCTGCAAACTTAAAATTTATCAAGAAATAAAAGAGAATTTTAAAGAAATAAATCACAAAAGGTCAAGAAATATTTACTATAAAATTTTGTTGAAAAAAAGTTGAGATTATGGTAAAATACTTCTATGTATAGTTTAAAGATATGATGATAAGTATACGGTTTTTACTTTGTCCGTTGATAACAACCGATATTTAATCAAAAAAAGAGGTTTGTAAACAATTATGGATAAACATTTGTTGTCGAGAATAAAATCAAAATATCAGCACCTTTCAAAGGGTCAAAAGCTTATTGCTGATTTTATCGGAGAGCATTATGACGAAGCAGCTTTTATGACCGCTTCTAAGCTTGGTGAAACCGTCGGGGTAAGTGAAAGCACAGTTGTGCGCTTTGCCTGCGAGCTGGGTTACGGCGGATATCCGAAGCTTCAGAAAGCCATGCAGGAGATGATAAGGGATAAGCTTACATCTGTACAGAGAATAGACGTTACCTGCGAAAGAATAGGCGGAGGAGATGTTCTTGACAGCGTATTGAATCAGGATATTGAAAAAATCCGAAGAACCATTGAAGAAACCTCAAGAGAGGATTTCAACAATGCGGTCAAGGCAATAGTAAACGCCGAAAATATTTATATCTATGCGGTTCGCTCAACTTCACCTTTGGCAAACTTTTTGGGATATTATTTCGAGCTGATTTTCGGAAATGTAAGGGTAATCAGCACATCAAGCAAATCTGCCGCTTATGAACAGCTTTTCAGAATTACAGAAAAGGATGTTATGATAGGAATAAGCTTTCCACGCTACAGTACTATGGCGGTGGATGTAATGCATTTTGCCAGAGAGAGGGGAGCAGACGTTATCGCCCTTACTGACAGCATGATTTCACCTTTGGTTTCTCAGGCTGACCATCTTCTTATTGCAAGAAGCGACATGGCGTCTGTGGTTGATTCTTTGGTAGCGCCTTTAAGCGTGATAAACGCCCTTATAGTTGCCACTGTTATAGCGAAGAAAGAGGATGTTAAGAAAACCTTTATGGCTTTGGAGCAGGTTTGGAACGAGCAGGGAATTTACGCCAACAGTGAAACGGTAAAAAAGGATAATACATCTGAAAACGGAGAGAAACAGGATGCAAGGTGAAAAAATCGCAGTAATAGGAGCAGGCGCCGCAGGCATGATGGCGGCTTACAGGGCGGCGTCCTTGGGCGGAGATGTCACTGTATTTGAAAAAAATAACATGTTCGGTAAGAAAATAAGAATTACCGGAAAGGGCAGGTGCAATATTACAAACGCCTGCGACAACGATGAATTTATAAGAAATATCCCCACCAACGGAAGATTTATGTACAGCTCTTTAAACGGCTTTACACCTTGGGATACAATAGATTTTTTTGAAAGTCACGGACTTAAAACAAAGATTGAAAGAGGAAACAGAGTTTTTCCCGTTTCCGATAAGGCAGCTGACGTTGCTGTGACCCTTCATAAGGCGTCAGCAGAGGCAGGAGCGGTTTTCTCAGGACATAAAGTAGCCGATGTTTTGGCTGAAAACGGAGAAATAAAAGGCTTGGTTTTGGAAAACGGTGAAAAAAGAAGCTTTCAAAAGGTGATAATAGCCACCGGAGGAAAGAGTTATCCTCTTACCGGCTCCACAGGCGACGGCTATGCTTTTGCGCAAAAGCTGGGACATACAATAATCCCTTTGAAGCCATCCCTTGTTCCAATTGAAAGTCCGGATAAATTCTGCCGTGATATGCAGGGACTTTCCCTTAAAAACACAGGCATGACCGTTGTAAACGCAGACAGCGGAAAAGAGGTTTACAGGGATTTCGGCGAAATGCTTTTCACTCATTTCGGAATAAGCGGCCCCATGGTTTTAAGCGCAGGAGCAAATATTAAAAATCCTGATAAAACAAAATATGTGATTTATCTCGATTTAAAGCCCGCTTTAAGCGAAGAAAAGCTTGACCAGAGAATACTCAGAGATTTTGAGAAAAATATAAATAAAGCGGTTTCCAATTCATTGGGAGAACTGCTTCCCAGAAAGATGATACCTGTAGTTTTAAACCGCTGGGGTATTTCTTTCGATACAAAATGCAACAGCGTCACAAGGGAGCAGAGAACATTGCTCGTTAAGCTTTTGAAAAGCTTTTCAATAAATGTAAAAGGATTTAGACCTATAGAAGAAGCCATAGTAACCTCCGGAGGCGTCTGCACAAAGGAGATAAACCCGTCAACTATGGAAAGCAGAATTGTAAAAGGTCTTTATTTTGCCGGTGAGGTTATAGACGTTGACGGATATACCGGCGGATTTAATCTCCAGATTGCCTTTTCCACAGGATGGGCGGCAGGAGAAAGCTGTCTGTAATTTATTTAAGTTTATAAGTTAAATTTAGCATATATATTTGTAATTATGGAATCTACATTTTGAAAATATGAAAGGGATGATAGTATGTGCATAGCTGTGGCAATTGACGGTCCGGCAGGGGCAGGAAAGTCCTCCGTTGCAAAGGCTGTAGGAAAACAGCTGGGACTGCTTTATGTGGATACAGGTGCTTTGTACAGAACAGTGGGGCTTGCAGCCCTTAGAAAGGGCGTTGACCCTTCTTCAAAAGCGGAGGTTGAAGCTCTGCTGAAAGAAATTTCCGTGGAAATGGATTTTTCGGAAACAAGCGGTCAGGCTGTGCTTTTGAACGGAGAGGATGTAACAGGTCTTATCAGAACACCGGAGGTAAGCATGACTGCCTCTGATATTTCCGCTCTTCCTATTGTGAGAGAATATCTTTTGGGTTTGCAGAGAAACATCGCAAAAACAAAGAATGTAATCATGGACGGAAGAGATATCGGAACAGTGGTTTTGCCTGATGCGCAGGTTAAAATTTTTCTCACTGCTTCTCCTGAATCGAGAGCAGAGAGAAGATACAAAGAGCTTGTGGAAAAAGGCGAGAAAACAACAGTTAAAGATGTTTTAAGAGATGTAATCAAACGTGATTATAACGATACCAACCGAAAAGCTGCTCCTTTGCGGCCGGCGGAAGACAGTGTCCTTGTGGATACAACCAATCTTGACTTTGATGGTTCCGTTGAGGCGGTTGCAAAAATAATAAGGGAGAGAATTTCGTAATGCCAAAGGCAAAGCCGCTTTATATATTCGGACGAATAGTATTGACTCCGATTTTTAAAGTAATTTATAGAACAAAATATCATAATAAAAACAACATACCTGCCGAGGGTAAATATATACTTGCCTGCAACCATATAACCTATTCCGACCCTGTGGTTTTAGGTCTTGGACAGAAAAGACAGCTGTACTTTATGGCAAAGGCTGAGCTTTTTAAGAATAAGGCTTTCGGTGCCCTTATAAAAGCCTTGGGAGCTTTTCCGGTTTACAGAGGCGAGGGCGATAAAGATGCAATAAACCACGGAGAAGAGCTTTTGAAAAACGGAAACGTAATGGCTATTTTTATCGAGGGAACACGTTCCAGAACAGGCGAGCTTTTAAGACCCAGAAGCGGAGCGGCAATGATAGCATATGCCACGCAAACTCCGGTAATCCCTGCATGTATCACCATTAAGGGCGGCGGAAGAAAACGCTTCGGCAAGAGAATTGTCAGATTCGGCGAGCCTATGACTGTGGAGGAGCTTGGACTTCTTACAGGTTCTTCAAAGGAGTTCAGGGACGCTTCCAGAAAAATAATGGAAAAAATAACCGAAATGAGAGAGCATGACTTATGGCAACAATAAAGCTTGCAAAGACTGCCGGTTTTTGCTACGGCGTAAACCGAGCTGTTGATATGATTTACGGTCTTTTGGATGAAAAGAAAAAAGCCGTAACCTTAGGTCCTATAATACACAATATGGAGATGGTCAGAGAGCTTAAAGAAAAGGGTATCAGACCTTTAGACTCAATAGAGGAAGCCGACCTCTCCGAAATAATTGTGATAAGGTCCCACGGTGTGCCAAAGCAGGTAATAGATGATATTAACCAAAAGGGAAATCCCTTGCTTGACGCAACCTGTCCTTTTGTGGCAAAGATACACAGAATTGTCAGAAAGGCGGGACTTGAAAATAAATTTGTCCTTATTGCCGGAGACTCGGGACATCCTGAAGTCCAGGGCATAATGGGACACTGTACCGGCGAATGTATGACCTTTAAGAACCGTGAGGAATTAAGTGAAATAATGGGAAAAATTCCTCAGGAGAAACAAAATTCCCTGATTTTGGTGGCTCAAACAACTTTTGATACACAAGAATGGAAAAAATGTTTAAAAATTCTCAAAAAGGTATATACAAATGCCGAAATTTTTGATACAATATGTAATGCTACGTCGGAACGTCAAAAAGAGGCAGATGAATTATCGAGTAAATCCGATTATATGGTCGTAATCGGAGACAGACACAGTTCAAATACAAAAAAGCTGTTTGACATATGTTTGCGCAACTGTGAAAAAACAGTTCTTATAGAGACAGCGGCTGAATTGAACCGAGATATGTTCTCAAAGGCGGAACACATCGGCGTTACAGCGGGTGCATCGACACCAGACAGGATAATAAAGGAGGTACTGGATATAATGAGCGACATTATTAACAAATCCGGTGAAACAATGGAAACTGAAGAAAATTTTGAGGCGATGCTTGAGGAGTCCCTCAAAAACTTAAATACAAATGAGAGGGTAATGGGTACTGTTATTCGCATAACTCCCAGCGAGGTTTATGTGGATGTAGGCAGAAAACAGGCAGGTTACATTCCTGTTGACGAGCTTTCTAACGACCCAACAAAGAAGCCAGAAGACGTTGTAAAGGTTGGCGACGAAGTAGAGCTTCTTATCATGAAGACAAACGACCAGGAAGGCACAATCATGCTTTCAAAGCGCAGAGTAGACGCACAGAAGGGCTGGGAAGAGCTTGAAGGCCTTGTTGAGTCTAAGGAAGTTTTGAAGGGTGTTGTATCTGAGGTTGTAAACGGCGGCGTTATCGTTGTATACAACGGTGTTAGAATTTTCATCCCTGCATCACAGGCAACTGCAAGCAGAGACGAGAGCCTTGACGACCTTCTCAAGAAGGAAGTTGAGTTCAGACTCATCGAGGTTTCCCAGAAGGGCAGAAGAAGAAGAGCAGTAGGTTCTATCCGTTCCGTTCTCAGAGATAAGAGAGCAGAGCAGAAAGAAGCATTCTGGAAAGAAGCAGAGGTTGGTAAGACATACACAGGCGTTGTTAAGTCCCTTACAAACTACGGCGCATTTGTTGACCTTGGCGGCGTATTCGGAATGATTCACATTTCTGAGCTTTCTTGGAACCGCATTAAGCATCCAAGCGAGGTTGTAAACGTAGGCGACACAGTTGAAGTTTACATCAAGGACATCAACACAGAGACAAACAAGATTTCTCTCGGCTTTAAAAAGGCAGAGGACAATCCTTGGGAAATCCTCAAGAACAATTATCCTGTTGGAACAGTTGTTGACGCTAAGATTGTCGGCATGACATCTTTCGGCGCTTTTGCTAATATCATTGATGGAATTGACGGTCTTATCCATATTTCTCAGATCGCTAATAAGAGAATTGAGAAGCCACAGGATGAGCTTAAAATCGGCGAAGTTGTAAAGGCTAAAATCACAGCTATCGACTTCGACAAGAAGAGAGTAAGCTTGTCAATCAAAGAATTGCTTCCGGATGCCCCTGTAATTTCAGAGGAGGAAGCACCTGCTGACGCAGAGTAATTCTGAAACTTACGGCGGACATCCTGTTGGGTGTCCGCTTTTTGTCTTATAATAAATATCAGCTTTTTTCAAAGAAAAGAATAAGGGGTGAGCGTTGTGGAAAATATAAATTATGAAAAAATTACACAGGACGCTTTGAAATTGTTTTCAGAGCTTGTGGAGAAATCAAACCTTAAAAAAGGCGATTTGCTTGTGCTTGGCTGTTCTACCAGCGAGATTGTAGGCGGACATATAGGACATGATTCCAGCTTTGAAGCGGCTAAGGCATTGTATAAAGGTTTTTATCCCATGCTTAAAGAAAAGGGAATATATTTAGCCGCACAATGCTGCGAGCATTTAAACCGTGCTTTGGTTGTGGAAAAAGAGTATGCCTTGAGTCATAATCTCGAGGAGGTTTCCGTTGTGCCTCAGCCAAAAGCGGGAGGAAGTAGCGCAACCGTTGCCTATTCTGTTTTTGAAAATCCCTGTATGGTTGAGCATGTAAAAGCTCAGGCGGGAATTGATATAGGCGGAACTTTGATAGGTATGCACCTGAAAGAAACCGCAGTGCCTTTAAGACTTTCCGAAAATAAACTTGGAAACGCAATGATAATATGCGCCTACACAAGACCGAAATATGTGGGCGGAACCCGTGCGGTTTACGAATTTGACGAAAAATACAGAGTTAAACTGTGATTTCCGGAGGTACACATGACCCACAAAGAAGAATTTATAAGTATCTATAACAAATACATAAGCAGAGCCGGCTCCAAGGAGCTTTTGGACTGGATGCAGAAAACAGACTTTTTCACAGCTCCTGCAAGCACAAAATATCATTGCGCCTGTGAATGTGGTCTTGTGATGCACTCCGTAAGTGTTTTTAACACCCTTATGGAAAAGCATTTCGACGAGGAAAAGGACAATGCGGAGAGCTTTGCCATTGCCGCTCTGCTCCATGATTTGTGCAAGGCTCAGTTTTATAAGGTGAGCACCAGAAACGTGAAAAACGAGCAGACAGGCCAATGGGAAAAACAGCCGTTTTATGCAGTGGAGGACAGCTTTCCTTATGGTCACGGAGAAAAATCAGTTTTTCTCATAGAAAGATTTATGCGTCTTAAAATCGAAGAGGCTATGGCAATCCGCTGGCATATGGGAGGATTTGAGGACAGCAACGGCTTTACCGTAAGCCTTGCCTATGAAAAATATCCTCTGGCTGTAAAGCTTCATTTGGCGGATTTGGAGTCCACCTATCTCAGAGAAAAAGGAACTTCTGCAGTGAATAAACGATAAGTAAATGTTTAAGGAAGAGGAAAATGTATGGAAACTGAGCTGTCGGTTATAATACCAATGAAAAATTTAGGAGAAAGCATAAAAGAGGTTTTGAAAACCGTAAACAACTGTGTGCAGGGAATAAATGTTGAATATATTTTGCTTGATATAAACTCCAAAGACAATACTATGATATGTGCTTTGGACAGCGTAAAGCTCTATGGTTTAAACGGAAGAGTTATTCAATGCGGAAAAAGTCTTTACGGCGCCGTGCTTAATTCCGGTCTGAGAAATGCCCAGGGACTTTATTCAACCTTTGTGTTTCCAAGACATATGTACAAATGCTTTATCCCCGAATATCTCCAGGCGGCGAAGGAAAACCTTGCAGATGTGGTTTTCGGAAAACTGCCTGACAGTGAAAAGGGTAAAAGCCTGAACTTTTCCTCTGTAAAAATAACCGGTCAGGAAATGTTTAAAGCCATCATAAGCGGATATACAAGTCTTGACTTGGGGGCAATGATGTTTAAAACCTTTTATATAAACAGCAGAAAGGTTTATTTTGACGACGAAAGCTCAGTGGGCTATGCTGAGGAGTATATTTATAAGTCATTGCTTTTGGCGGATAAAATTCATCAGTGCGACTGCGTTATGGAAAGGGACGAGTCTGTAGAAGTCCCAAAAACAGCTTCTGCCTCCGATGATTTTGCCTGCTTTGGCAGAATTGAAAGTATGATGAGAATAAGCGAACTTTTGGAATACTGCTCGGCTGATGATGACCTGAAAGAAAAGTTTGAAAAAGAAAAAATTCCTGATACGGTTTTAAACTGCGTGGATTCACTGATAAATCACGGATACGAAATAAAAACAATAAAAAAAGCGTTAAAAATTAAGGGATACGATAAGCTTTTGACCGTATCCCAGAAAACAAATAAAAGCATAAAAAGGGCTGTGTTTAATTTTAACTATATGCCCTGGATGTACAAACCGAGGTAAAATATGGATAGATTAACTGCTGAAAAAAGAATTGAAGAGCTGGTAAAAATAATAAATTATCATAACGACCTTTATTATAACAGCGACAGCCCTGAAATAGAGGATTTTGAATACGACAGACTTTTAAGGGAACTGGAAAATCTTGAAGCTGAATTTCCTGAATTTGCAAAGCCCGATTCCCCAACCAACCGAGTAGGGGGAAGCGCAGGGGAAAAGTTTTCACCTGTAACCCATGCCGTGCCTATGGAAAGTCTCCACGATTCATTTTCACACGAAGAATTAAGACAGTTTGACAAAAGGGTCAAGGAGGTTGCCCCTGACGCTAAATATGTGGTAGAGCCGAAATTCGACGGACTCTCTGTTTCCTGTGAGTACAGAAACGGCGTCTTTGTACGTGGTTCAACCCGTGGCGACGGCGTTACCGGTGAGGACGTAACATCAAACCTTCTTACAATCAAAAATCTTCCAAAGAGAATTGAAAACGCTCCTGAGTTTTTGGAGGTGAGAGGCGAGGTGTATATGTCCACCGAAAGCTTCCAAAGACTTGTACAGCAGCAGGAAGAAAACGAGGAAAAAACCTTTAAAAACCCTCGAAATGCTGCCGCAGGCTCTTTGCGCCAGAAAGACAGCAGAATAACCGCACAAAGAGATTTGAGTATTTTTATTTTCAATATACAGCAGATTGAGGGAAAAATCATAAGCAGTCACAAGGAAAGCCTTGACTATTTGAAATCCCTCGGATTTCCGGTTGCTGATTTTTATAAGCAATTCAGCGACATAGAAAGCGTTATAGAGGAAATCGAGAGAATAGGCGAACTGAGAGGCAGTCTGCCTTACGGAATTGACGGAGCTGTTGTAAAGGTGGACAGCTATGCTGTAAGAGAGCTTTTGGGAAGCACTGCAAAGTTTCCTAAGTGGGCGGAGGCCTATAAATATCCGCCGGAAGAGAAAGCCACAAAGCTTTTGGAAATCGAGGTAAACGTGGGCAGAACCGGAGTTCTTACACCTGTTGCCATATTTGAGCCTGTAAGCCTTGCAGGAACTACCGTAAGCCGTGCTGTGCTTCACAACGAGGATTTTATAAAAGAAAAAAATATCCGTGTGGGCGACCTTATAATTGTAAGAAAAGCGGGAGAGATAATTCCCGAGGTTTTGGGAGTTAAGGAGCACGCCGATGGCGGTGAAGACTTTGTTTTTCCAACCAAATGCCCTTCCTGCGGCAGTGAAATTACAAGAGAAGAGGGCGAGGCGGCATACAGATGTACAAACACCGGCTGTCCTGCACAGCTTATAAGACACCTGATACACTTTGTCAGCCGTGACGCTATGGATATAGAGGGTCTTGGTCCTTCCTTGCTTCACCGTCTTGCCGATGATAAGATAATTTCTTCACCTGTTGATATTTACAAGCTTAAAGCCGAGGATTTGTCATCTATGGAGAGAATGGGCGAAAAATCCGCCTCAAACCTAATTGCGGCAATAGAAAAGTCAAAATCAAGAGAGCTTTACAGACTGGTCTACGCCTTGGGAATAAGACACATAGGTCAGAAAGCCGCAAAGCTTCTCTGCGAAAAATTTTTGTCCATTGAGAATATCATTAAAGCCACAGCGGAAGAAATCGGAGAAATCGACGGATACGGCGAGATAATGGCGAAAAGCGCACAGGAATATTTTTCTTTGCCTGAAACCGTAAAGCTTTTGGATGATTTGAAAGCTTTGGGCGTCGAGATGAAACCTCTTGAGAAAAAATCCGAGGGCGGAGTTTTCCAGGGTAAAACCTTTGTTCTTACAGGAACCTTGCCTACACTTAAAAGGGCGGAGGCTTCTAAAATGATTGAAGCTCAGGGCGGAAAAACCTCCTCATCTGTTTCAAAAAAGACAGACTATGTTCTTGCAGGAGAAGAAGCCGGAAGCAAGCTGGTAAAAGCTCAAAGCCTTGGTATCACCATATTGACAGAAGAGGAATTTCTCAATATGATGAATTAAATTTTACCTTAAAAAATTATTATTGAAATATATCTTGTTATATAATATAATATATAATAAGATTAAAACTTAATTTTACAAAGAAAAGAGGTCGGGAGTATGTATTGTACACAATGCGGATTTAAACTTGAAGACGATATGAAAATGTGTCCTATTTGCGGCGCTGAAGTGGAAAAATCAGCACCGTCTGTTGATGAGGGTAGAACAACAGAACAGCAGATTCAGCAGGAACCTGTAATTCAGGCACAGGAAAAACCTGAAACCCAGGAACCGCAGTCTGTCGGTTATGGAAATACACCGAACAATTACGGAACCCAGCAAAACGGCGGTTATTCTCAGTACGGAAATAATTACAGCAATTATAATATGAATGGAAATGCTCCTACAGGTCAGTATAACGGAGGATATTATAACCAGCCGCAGCAGACACCGCCTAAAAAGAAAAGCTCAGGAAAGGCGGCAGTGATAGTTTTATGCTGTATAGTCCTTGTAGCGGCTATAGGAATCGGCGCATTCTTCATATTTGGAAGCAGCTCCAAAACTTCCGTTGAAGAGGACTTCGAGCCGATTACAAATTCCAAAGACGAAACAGACGAGGACGTTTATCAGGATTACGGCGACAGTCCTTTTTATGATAATCCTTTCGATGAGGAAACAACAGAGTCTTCAGAGGATGTTTCCATGTACAAGGGTTCAACAGTGGACGGCGTGTATAAAAATGACTTTTTTGGAATTACCTATAACATCCCGAATACATATTATAGCCTCACCGAAGAGGAAATCATAAGCTATTACGGAGATAACAACGACGATATGTCTGTAGGCGTTGTAGGACTTGATTTAATAGGTGAAAACTACAGTGAGATGTTAATTTATGCTCAGAAATTAGGAAGCTTTTCCAAGGAGTTTTATCTCAATAGCTTTGTAGTAAATACTCTTTCAGGTGTTGACGAGGCTGACTATGAAGTGTCAGATGTTGAAACTGTTTCCATATGCGGAGTTGAATTTGCAAAGAAAGACGTAGAATTTGTAAATTACAACCCTGATACTGACTACAGATATAATTCTTTCTATGTAACAGAGAAAGACGGAGTATTTTTGGTAGTTTATATGTTCTATGACGACGTACAGGACAGCGAAAATCTCATGAATAATTTTGTTATATAAACAATTTTGCCCGGATGAAATACTCCGGGCTTTTTATATGCTTCTGAAACACTTGAAAAAGCCTGTTGTTTTATGTATAATAACTTTTATAAATTTTAATGATTATAAAGGGGTTGACACAATGAATTGGTGCAAACAGGAAATAATTGATAAAAAGATTGAAAAAACTATTGCAAACCTTAAAGCCAATAATATGGAGGCTTATTTTTGCCGCACTAAGGAGGACGCCAAGGCTTTGGCAGAAACTCTCATTGTTCCGGGAGATACAATAGCCAGCGGCGGTTCCGTTTCTCTTGTGGAAACCGGAATTATAGACCTTGTTAAAAAGAGCAGATATAACTATCTGGACCGTTCAAGAGAGGGAATAACACCTGAAGAAATTGACAAGGTTTACAGAGACGCTTTCAGCGCAGATGTGTATTTCACAAGTACAAACGCAGTGACCGAAAACGGCGAGCTTTACAATGTTGACGGAAACGGAAACAGAGTTGCAGCCATTGTATACGGCCCTAAAAGCGTTGTGGTTGTGTGCGGATACAATAAGATTGTAAGAGATTTGAAAGAAGCCGAAATGCGTGTTAAGGAGATTGCAGCCCCTGCAAACACTATAAGACTTAACAAGGACACATATTGCAGTAAATGCGGAGTTTGTGTTTCTGCAAAAGACGGCGAAAGCACAGGACTTGCAAAGGGATGCAAAAGTGAAGACAGAATCTGTTGCAGTTATCTTGTAAGCGGATATCAGCGTCAGAAAAACAGAATTAAGGTCATTATTGTGGGCGAGGAGCTCGGATTTTAAGATTTTAATTTCATATGTAAAATCAGCATCCGTCGGGTAAAAGAAAAAATTATCCGACGGATGCTGTAAATACACGGTTTTCGTGATTTAGGTTAAACTGTGCATATAAAATGATGGAAATGGGGAAGATATAATTTAACGGCAGTTGCTCTCGTTTTTGTTCTGAGCGCTGCGCTTCTGATTATTTTTGCTTCTCTTTACAGAGGACTGGCTGTATGACTCGTAAACATCGTTCATTGAATCTACAGGATAATTGTTATCTGCGTGGTTCA
This sequence comes from Anaeromassilibacillus sp. An172, assembly GCF_002160515.1. Taxonomy (GTDB): domain Bacteria; phylum Bacillota; class Clostridia; order Oscillospirales; family Acutalibacteraceae; genus Limousia; species Limousia pullorum. The sequence goes on from NZ_NFKS01000003.1 coordinate 61,035, forward strand.
TGGACTGGTTGTTCTGGTTCTGTCTGTTCTGATAATTTCTTTTGTTTTGTCTGCTCAAGTTTAGCACCTCCTTTGATATTATTATAAACTAAGAGCGTGGATATATTCTTATGATACAATTATTACCTGATTTTTTAAATGAGATAAAACCTGTCTTAAAAGAGAATTTCCAAAAATTTCTTGATAATTATGACAGCGAGCCTTTCCGTGGTTTAAGGGCAAACACTTTGAAAATCTCTGCCCAAAAGCTGAAAACCCTTTTGGACTTTCCCTGGGAACAAGTGCCATTTGCCCAGGAGGGAACCTATATACCCGCCAGTGCGTCCTCTCTTGGCAACAGCCCCTTGCATCACTGCGGCGCATACTATGTTCAGGAACCATCTGCAATGAGCGCAGTGACCCTTTTAAACCCTCAGGAAGGTGACTGTGTTCTTGATTTATGCGCAGCTCCCGGAGGAAAATCCACACAGATAGCCGCAAGGCTTAAAGGAAGCGGACTTTTGTGGTCAAACGAGATTGTAAGGTCAAGAGCTTCAATTCTCCTTTCAAATATAGAGAGGATGGGCGTGAGAAACGCAGTTGTTTCCAGCGAAAGTCCGGAGGAGCTCTGCAAAAGACTTGCAGGATGTTTTGATAAAATTCTTGTGGATGCGCCCTGCAGCGGAGAGGGAATGTTCAGAAAAGAGCCTCAGGCGCTGGAGCATTGGAGCAGAGAGCATGTGGAGGCTTGCGCAGTAAGACAGCTGAATATTTTGGAAAGCGCAAAGCTTGCTTTAAAGCCAGGCGGTGTTATTGTTTATTCAACCTGTACCTTTTCACCTGAGGAAAACGAAGGTGTTATTGAAAAGTTTCTTAATAATAATCCTGATTTTGAAATTGTAGATGAAAATGAAAGCTTCGGAATGAAAACAATGGGCGGAGCGGTTAGAATCTTTCCTTTCCATGGAGGAGAGGGACATTTTGCCGTTAAGCTCAGACATAAAGGAATGTCCATAGAAAGCGGTTCTTATTTCTATGATAGCTTTGGTGCTTCAACAGAAAGAAAAGGCTCTAAAAAGCAGGGTAAAAATCAGAGGGGAAAGGCTCAGTCCAATGAAATAACAAGTGAAGAAATTCTTGATTTTTATGACAGCTTGTTTGCAAACAGACCCTTTGGAGAAAATATTTCACAGATTAACGGAAAGATAATTTTACTTCCGGAAGCCCTGAAAAAATTCCCGTCAATAGAAAAATGCGGAGTCCTCAGAGCCGGAGTTTTGCTGGGAGAGGGCAAAAAAGGAAGAATAGAACCTGTTCACAGTGCGTTTATGGCGGCAGAAAAAGACGAATGTGTAAACACCGTCGATTTATCACTCGGTGATGAAAATATTATAAAGTACCTGAAAGGTGAGGAAATAGAGATTTCTTCCAGTATAAAAGGATATACAGCGGTTTGCTGTGAGGGAATGACCGCAGGCTTTGGAAAAGCCGTTGACGGAACACTTAAAAACAAATACCCGAAAGGATTGAGATTGTTATAAATGGAAAAACTTTCTAATATAAATACGGTAAAAGAAATCCTACATAAGCACGGCTTTACATTTTCAAAAGCACTGGGTCAGAATTTTCTTATAAATCCCTCGGTGTGCCCCAGGATGGCAATGGAGTGCGGTGTGGATGAAAACAGCGGAGTTATTGAAGTTGGCCCGGGAATCGGAGTTTTGACAAACGAGCTTGCAAAGCGTGCAAAAAAAGTTATTGCAGTTGAATTGGACAAAAGACTTTTGCCTGTTCTTGAGGAAACATTGGAAGAGTACGACAATGTAAAGGTTATTAACGAGGATGTAATGAAGCTTGACCTTAACAAGCTTATAGAGGAAGAGTTTGAGGGAATGAATGTATGCGTGTGCGCAAACCTTCCATATTACATCACATCACCTATTGTTATGCGATTGCTGGAAGAAAAACTGAATGTTTCATCTATAACCGTAATGGTTCAGAAAGAGGCTGCCCAGAGAATATGCGCAAATGTGGGCACAAGACAGTGCGGAGCGGTAACAGCGGCTGTATGGTATTACAGTGAGCCTGAACTTCTCTTTAATGTTTCATCGGGTTCTTTTATGCCTGCGCCTAAGGTTGACTCAGCGGTTATAAGACTTAACATAAGAAAAGAACCTCCCGTTTCAGTGAAGAGCGAGGAAGTGTTCTTTAAGACAATTAAGGCGGCTTTTTCACAGAGAAGAAAAAACATAGCCAATTCCCTGAGCGCCGGACTTTCTGTCGGCAAACAGGAGATAATTTCTGTACTTGAGGACTGCGGTATACCTGCTTCAAAAAGAGCTGAGGAGCTTACACTGGAAAACCTTGGAAAAATTGCCGACAGACTTTGTGATATAATAATTTAACTTAAAAAGGAATAAAAGAACTAATTACAAAAAACAGAAAGTAGTTACAGCTTTAATTTCCGATTTTCATAATAAAAAAGTGACGAAATGTGTGTTTAAATATTTTTGTATTTATAAATTTTTAAAATGCTAAAAAGAAATATTGGTAAGAAAACTATTATTCTGATATTGAATTTTCAGAAAAAAGCTTTAAATCGGGCGTTTTTTTGACAATAATTATATAATTTTAGAATAGATTTCTATTTTGTTAAAATTAACAAAAAAATATAGGGGAATTCTGTAAGAAGGAGAAAAAATAGTTGCAAATCTGTAATTGTTAGTGGTAAAATAATGACAAAGCTGTTAACAACTTGTTACCGCGGTTAAAACGATGTGTATTTCATGTGTTATGGCTTGAATAAAAATTGAATTATGCGAGGTGTTCAAGTGACCAGGAAAAAACGCATTGCGTCGTTAATAGCGGCACTTATCATAGCAATAATGTCAACTATGGTATTTATCAGTGCAAACGCTGCTTCAGATACATATGTACCAAGATTGACTGCTCCTTCAAGTGATAATGGATACTATTTTAGTAATAAAAATATTTTTTACAGCTCAGGATACGGAATGCCAAACTGTACGGCTTATGCCTACGGAAGGGCTTACGAGATTTTAGGTTCTAAACCATCTCTTCCTGGTTACGATGCCAGAAGATGGTACGAGCTTACAACCGCTTATGAAAAGGGTCAGGAACCAAGAGTCGGCGCCATAGCTTGTTGGTGGGGTGAAAGCTCAGGACATGTAGCTGTGGTTGAAAAGATTGAAGACGGCGTTGTTACTTTCTCCAATTCATCATGGAGCGGAACAATGTTTTATCTTACCACAGGAAAGGCTGACGGTTCTAATAACTTTGGCGGAAACAGCAGCTGGACATTCCAAGGCTTTATCTATCTTTTAGATGATGACGGAAGTTCAGGAGGAAGCTCAGGCGGAGCAACTGATTCCGGAAATAATGAAACACCGGTTGACCCAATCGGAGTTATCGGTGAAAATCAGCTTATGAGAGTTAACATAAAGGTTAACAGTCTTGCAGTTAGAAGCAATCCTTCAACTGACGCAAGTGCAATCGGATATATTTCAACCGGTTCACAGGGCAAGGATTACTTTGTATCAGAGCTTTGCACAGATACTAAGTACTGCTGGGGTAAGATAAATTACGGCGGCAGAGAAGGCTGGATAGCTCTTTCAACATGGGCAACAAACGAAGGTTGTTACACTTACGGAGATGTTGACATGGACGGAAGCTTGACAATTCTCGACTCCACAAAGATGCAGAGATCTATTGCCAGACTTGATAACGGCGAAACAACAGATCTTTACGATTGTGATAAAGACGGAGATTTCGACATAGCAGACTGTGTAGCACTTCAGAAAATACTTGCAGTAAGCTAATATAAAGAACATACGGCGGTGTCCATGCGGATACCGCCTTTTTTGTTTACAATAATTTATAAATGTGTTATAATTAAAAAGATTTATTTAAGGTTAGAATTTTGATAATTTATGTGTGCGAGGTATGATGCAATGACTGAAAAGAAAAACGACAACAAGCCGGTTTCAAGATATGAATCAAGAGAACAAGCTTTTATCCTTGGCTTTGAGATGCTTTTCCCGGGAAACGACAATATTTATGAGCTTATAGAAGCTGCCGATGAAAGCTTTGAGGAATTTACTGTTTCAGATTACGCAAAAAAGACAACTATGGGTGTTGAAGCTCATAAGGAAGAGCTTGACGGAATTATAGAGAAATATTTGAAATCAGGCTGGAAGCTTTCAAGAATTCCAAAGGTTGCATTGGCGGTTATGAGACTTGCAATTTATGAAATGAAATACGATAAAACTGTTCCTGTTTCAGTTTCAATAAATGAAGCTGTAGAGCTTGCAAAGAAATATACAATTGACGACAGCGGATTTGTAAACGGTGTTTTGGGAGCAGTAGCCAGAAACGAAAAGTTTGAAAGTGATTGATATGGGAATTTATCTTGGTATCGACACAAGCAACTACACCACATCTGTGGCGGTTTATGACGGCGAGAAAAACAAAATAATCCATAAAAGAAAACTTCTGCCGGTGAAAAACGGTCAGTGCGGCTTGCGCCAAAGCGACGCTGTTTTTCACCATACACAGCAGTTTTATGAAATATATAAAGAGCTTTCACAGGAAGTTGATTTAAAAAATGTCTGCGCAGTGGGCGTATCATCAAAACCAAGACCTGTGGAAAATTCCTATATGCCCTGCTTTACTGTGGGTGTAAATATTGCCCATGTTTTAGCGGATACACTTCATGTACCGATGTATGAATTTTCACATCAGGAAGGGCATATAGCTGCGGCTGTATTCAGCTGCGGCAAAACTGATTTGCTTAACTGTGATTTTATTGCCTTTCATTTAAGCGGAGGAACCACGGAAGCACTTTTGGTAAATTGCAGCGGCGGTTTTATAAAAGACATTTCTATAGTCGGTGAAACCCTTGATTTAAACGCAGGACAGGCAGTTGACAGAGCAGGAGTACAAATGGGACTTTCTTTTCCCTGCGGAAAAGAGATAGAAAAGCTTGCAAAAGAGTTTTATCTCAACATTGAAAAATATATGCCGGAGGATAAGGCTCAAAAGTATAGAAGAAACAGTTCCAAGAAAAAACTTTTCAACATAAAAACCTCAGTAAAAGAGGGACGCTGCTGTTTAAGCGGTGTTGAAAATAAATGTAGTCAAATGCTCAAATCCGGAGATTCCAAGGAGAAAACAGCGGCTTATTGTCTGGCTTATGTGGAAGAAACACTTTCGGATATGACCCGTTATATTCTTGAAAAATTCGGTGACTATCCTTTGATTTATGCCGGAGGAGTAATGTCCAATTCTATTATCAGAGAAAGAATGGAAAGGGACTTTAATTGCAGCTTTGCCTCTGCGGAATTTTCTTCCGACAATGCAGGTGGAATTGCGTTTCTCACGGGAATAAAGCACTGTAAAAGCAGGTGACTGTTATGATAAATACATCATTTAATGTTGGCAGAACCGGTGTTCTCACTGTAAGCCAGCTTAATTTTTATATAAAATCACTTATGGACAGCGATCCCAGATTATCCGGGGTTTTTATATCCGGCGAGATATCAAACCTTACAGACCATTACAGAAGCGGTCATATCTATCTTTCTCTTAAAGATGATAAATCCGTTATAAAGGCGGTAATCTTTGCTGGAAACGCCGCAAGGCTTAAATTTCGTCCGGAAAACGGAATGAAGGTAATCGCCAGAGGAAGAGTTTCCCTGTATGAAGCCACGGGACAGTATCAGCTTTATATTGATGATTTGCAGCCGTTGGGGGCAGGTGCTTTGGCTATAGCCTTTGAACAGCTTAAAAACAGGCTGGAAAAAGAGGGACTTTTTTTGCAGTCCGCAAAAAAGCCTTTGCCCTTATATCCGAAAACAGTCGGAGTTATAACATCTCCTACAGGTGCGGCTGTTGAGGATATAAAAAGTATTTTGTTAAAACGCTGGCCTCCTATAAATATTATAATATACCCTTCGCTGGTACAGGGGGAAGAAGCTCCAAAACAGCTTATACAGGGTATTAAATACTTTTCAGACACAAAATGCGCAGATGTGGTTATAATCGGCAGAGGCGGTGGTTCTGCGGAGGATTTGTGGGCATTTAACAGCGAGGAGCTTGCCAGAGCTATATTTGACTGTACTGTGCCTGTAATTTCCGCAGTCGGTCATGAAACGGATTTTACAATCTGCGATTTTGTGGCGGATGTGAGAGAGCATACACCTTCTGCGGCGGCGAAAAGAGCTGTTCCGGATATTTATGAAGAGAAAAATAAACTTGCTTCTCTGGAAAAAAGTATGGAGCGTTATGCAGAAAAAAATCTTTTGCATAAAGAGATGATTTTTGCGAGAATTCAGGACAACATGGCAATGCGTGGCCCTGAAAGGGAATTTGAAAATAAAATAGCTTATCTCAATGAGCTGAAAAAATGTTTTCATGAAGCTGAAGAAAAGTTTATTTCTTCCAAGGAGCTTGATTTAAACACAATAGAAAATAAATTCAGCCAGCTTGACCCTGAAAAAATCCTGAAAAGAGGTTATGCCGCTTTGCAAAAAGGTGGTGCGGTGATAAGCTCTGTAAATCAGATAAGCAAAGGTGACAGGATTTCGGTTACCCTTTCAGACGGTTCATTTACGGCGATAGTTGAATAAATTAAATATATTAACAGCGTGCTTCCGATAAGATATGAAAGCTGTCGGAAGTTTTGCTTATTTTTAGAAAAATACTGACAGGAGGTGGGAACATGTCTTTTGTTCATTTGCATCTTCATACCGAATACAGCCTGCTTGACGGAGCCTGCCGCATTAACAAGCTGGTGGAAAAAATAAAAGCCATAGGTCAAAATGCGGTTGCCATAACTGACCACGGCGTAATGTACGGTGTTATAGATTTTTACCGTGCCTGCAAAAAAGCAGGGATAAAGCCTGTAATCGGATGTGAAGTTTATGTAGCTCCCTCAAGCCGTTTTGACAAGGTGAGAACTGCCGGACGTGATTACTATCATATGGTTCTTTTGTGTGAAAACGATGTGGGCTACAGAAACCTTATCAAGCTTGTTTCAAAAGGCTTTACGGAGGGTTTTTATGTAAAACCAAGAATTGACGACGCCCTTTTGGAGGAATATCACGAGGGGCTTATATGCCTTTCCGCCTGCCTTGCAGGAGAGATTCCCTCACTTATTTTAAACGGAGATTACACGGCTGCTAAGAAAAAAGCCCTTTATTATAAAAATCTTTTCGGAGAAAACAACTTTTTTATTGAGCTTCAAAATCATGGAATAAGAGAACAGCAGGAGGTAAATCCGAAGCTTATTTCAATAAGTCAGGAAACAGGTATTCCTCTTGTTGTAACCAACGACAGCCACTATATCGACGCCAAGGACAGCAAGCTTCACGAGATTCTGCTCTGTATTCAGACCAACCATACAATTTACGACGACAATAAAATGGAGTTTGCAACGGAAGAATTTTATGTGAAGTCGGAAGATGAAATGAAAGAAGCTTTTCAAAATATGGAAGAAGCTTTTGAAAACACCGCAAAAATTGCCGAAAGGTGCAATGTGGATTTTGAGTTCGGAGTGAGAAAGCTGCCAAATTTCGATGTTCCAAACGACGAGGATCACTACGAATTTTTTAAACGCAGATGTTACGAGGGCCTTTACAGACACTATGGCGATAATCCGGATAAATCCCTTGTGGAGCGACTTGAATACGAGCTTACCACAATTAAAAGAATGGGATTTGTGGACTACTATCTCATTGTTGATGACTTTGTAAATTACGCAAAATCCAAAGGAATTCCCGTAGGCCCGGGAAGAGGAAGCGGCGCAGGTTCTCTGTGCGCATACTGTGTGGGAATTACAGGAATTGACCCTATTAAATATAATCTTCTATTTGAAAGATTTTTAAATCCTGAGCGTGTAAGTATGCCGGACTTCGATATAGATTTCTGCACTGAAAGACGTGGAGAGGTTATCGACTATGTTATTGAAAAGTACGGCAAAGACCGAGTGGCTCAGATTGTGGCGTTCGGTACAATGGCGGCAAGAGGTTCAGTGCGTGACGTCGGAAGAGTTTTAGGTATGCCATACGGCTCGGTGGATGTTATAGCAAAGCTTATTCCTCAGGACTTGGGAATGACAATAGAAAAGGCACTTACTGTAAGCTCTCAGCTTAAGGATAAATACGACACTGACCCGGCTGTGAAAAACCTTATAGACATAGCCATGAGCATTGAGGGAATGCCCAGAAACACCACAACCCACGCCGCAGGCGTAGTAATTACAGACCGTCCGGTAAACGATTATGTCCCCCTTGCCAGAAACGACGACACCATTGTAACCCAGTTTACCATGACCACTTTGGAGGAACTGGGACTTCTCAAAATGGATTTTTTGGGACTGAGAAACCTTACGGTTATAAATGACGCTTTGGAAATGATAAAAAGCGGCGGTGAAAAGGTGTCAATTGAAAATATTGACATAGAGGATAAGGGCGTCTATAAAATGATGGCGCAGGGCTTTACCGAGGGCGTTTTTCAGTTTGAAAGTCAGGGCATGAAAAGTGTTTTGACACAGCTTGGCCCAACCTCAATAGAAGACCTGATTGCGGTTATTTCCCTTTATCGTCCGGGACCAATGGAAAGTATCCCCATGTATATTGAAAACTCCCATCATCCGGAAAAGGTGAGATACAAGCATCCTCTTTTGAAAGATATACTCGATGTTACCTATGGATGTATTGTATATCAGGAGCAGGTAATGCAGATTTTCCGAACCCTTGCCGGATATTCTTTGGGTCGTGCGGATATTGTTCGCCGTGCCATGAGTAAGAAAAAGCACGACGTTATGGAAAAGGAAAAGGAAATTTTCATAAACGGACTTGTAAATGAAGACGGAAGCGTGGAGGTTGAAGGTTGTCTGCGCCGTGGTGTTGACAAAAACACTGCTCTTTCCATATTCTCAGAAATGGAAAGCTTTGCTTCTTACGCTTTTAACAAATCCCATGCTACGGCTTATGCTATAGTTTCATATCAGACAGCTTGGCTTAAATTCCATTATCCCTGCCAGTATATGGCGGCTTTGCTCACAAGCGTTTTGGACAGACAAAACAAGCTTGCGGTTTATATTGGAGAATGCAGACGACTTAAAATAAGGGTTTTGCCTCCTCATATCAATTACAGCCGAAACACATTTACTGTTGTGGGCGGCGATATAAGATTTGGACTTATGGCCATTAAAAATCTTGGCAAAAGCTTTATCGACAGCATTGTTGAGGAAAGACAAAAAGGTAAGTTTAAATCCCTTTACGATTTTTGCAGCAGAATGTACGGCAAAGGCACAAACTCCAGGGGAATTGAAAGTCTTATAAAATGCGGAGCCTTTGACGGACTTGGAGCAAACAGACGTCAGATGCTGACAACATTGAAAACCATAATGGACGGTGTGGAGTACGACAGAAAAAGAAACATGGCAGGACAGCTTTCCATTTTCGATATGGGCGGCGACAGCTCTGAAAAGGTTTCCGACGAGCCGGTTTACCCAAACCTTGAGGAGTTTTCAAAGGACGAACTGCTGTTTATGGAGGATGAAATCGCAGGAATGTATCTCAGCGGTCATCCCCTTGACGCCTATGACGGCTACAGCGAAAAAATAAAAGCGGACAGAATAGGTGACATAATAGACGATGAAAATTCCGACAAATACTGCGACGGAAGAAATGTGAGAGTAGTCTGCGTTGTCAAGGCTGTAAAGACACAGCTTACAAAAACCAACCAGATGATGGCTTTTGTAAGCGCAGAGGATAAGTACGGAACCTGCGAGTTTTTGGTTTTCCCGAAAATATTTGCAATGTACGGCGCATATATAAAGAAGGGCGCAGTCCTCGACATAAGCGGAAGAGTTAATTGTTCCGCTGATGAAGAACCGAAGATTATCTGCGATTTGATAAAAACAGCGGGAACATCTGCCGATGAAGTGCCGGAAAAAACAATTCCGGAGGCGGGCAGAAGCTTTTCAGGCAGACAGAATTTTGAAAACATTTCCCTTTATTTAAAGGTTGATAAAATAGGCGGGAAAAAGTATAATAGAGCAAAACAAATAATAGATATTTTTGACGGAAATACCCCTTTATATCTATATCTTGAAAACGACAAAAAGCTTCTAAAAGCTCCAAGAAACATGTGGGTTGATATAAATGATGTTATGCTTTCTGAGCTTTCGTCAAGGCTCGGGGATGATAATGTCAAAATTAAGAAAAATTGAAGCACTTTGAAAAAATCTCTTGATTATTTGTTATAGAGGGTATATAATAATATTTGAATAGTGTATACGACGTTTAATGTGGTTGTAAGCTTTAAAGCTGCATCACAGAAAATTTTACATAGTGAAATTTACGTCCTATACGCAATCATGCGCAGCATACACCAATGGAGGTTTTATATTATGGCAAAGGAAAAGATTGCAGTATTGACAAGCGGTGGAGACGCACCTGGTATGAATGCGGCTGTTAGAGCCGTTGTTAGAGCTGGTATCAACAAGGGTCTTGGCGTTGTAGGTGTTCATCGTGGATATAACGGTCTTCTTAACGGAGACGTTGTAGAGATGAATCTCCGTTCCGTTTCAGACACAATCAACCGTGGCGGTACAGTGCTTTACACAGCAAGAAGCAAAGAGTACAACACACCGGAAGGCGTTGAAAAGGCAGCAAGATATTGCAATAGTTTGGGCGTTAAAGGCGTTGTTGTTATAGGTGGTGACGGTTCCTTCAGAGGAGCAAGAGACCTTACAGCACACGGTGTACCTTGCGTTTGTATTCCAGGTACAATTGATAATGACATCGCTTGCAGTGAATACACAATCGGCTTTGACACAGCTATGAATACTGCTATGGAAATGGTTGACAAGATCAGAGATACTGCACAGTCACACGACCGTTGTTCTGTTGTAGAAGTAATGGGAAGACGTTGCGGAGATATCGCACTTCAGGCTGGTATCGCAGTGGGTGCAACATCAATCCTCGTTCCGGAAATTGAGCACGACCTTGAAAGAGACGTTGTTTCAAGAATTCTTGCAACACAGGCTACAGGTAAAAAGCATTTTATCATCGTTGTTGCTGAGGGCGTTGGCGGTGTTGAAGAAATCGCAAGATTTGTTCAGGAGCGTACAGGCATCGAATCAAGAGCAACAGTTCTCGGACATGTTCAGAGAGGCGGTTCACCAACACTCAGAGACAGAGTTGTTGCAAGTATGATGGGTCACAAGGCTGTTGAGCTTCTTATCTCAGGAGCATCAAACAGAGTTGTCGCTATGCGTGACGGAAGAATCACAGATATCGACATCACAGAAGGACTCAGCATGGAGCGTGTATTTGATAAAAATCTTTATCAGATTGCAATGGATATTTCTATCTGATTTAAAAGCGATAATTATATAGTAAGTAAGAAAAGGCACAGTATTTTATATTGTGCCTTTTCTAAAATTATTTCAACTGAAAGAGTATGTTGTGAATAAAGGATTTTGAGTATGTTAAAAAACTGGGACAAAGAAAACTACAGAATATATGGTGTTTCCCTGAACGGATATGACTGTGATGATATCACCTGCGATGTGCTGTCAAACGTGAGAGGAAGATTTTTTTTGACAGGATGTTCTCAAAAGGACAGACTTGTTAAAAACGGAGAAATCGAAAGTGTAAAATATATCTATTCCTTGGAAAAAGACAGGCCGTTGTTTTGGAGGGTTTACAAAAACAGCAAGCTCAGTGAAACCAGCCACAAGAACGGCGACGGTTCCTATTATGTGGAAACAACCAATGACAAGGGTACAGCGGAAAGAAAAATTTTCTTTTCTTCTGACCATCAGTGGATTAGAGCTGAATACTATAATTCCAATGGCTTTAACGGGGGACAGATTTTGGTGTCCTCAGGATTTAAAGACGGAAAACGTGTTTTTATCAAAAAAAGTTCTTCTCAGCCCCAGCCTGTAACCCTTTATAAGTGCAATTATGAGGATGATCCGGAAATTTTAGAGCGTGCCTTTATGAGAAATGTTTCCGTAGATGTTTCGGTTTTCTCCTCTGATGGTCTTGAGTATTATGCAGACGCTGAGGGTGTAAAGAGATTTGAAACTATAGTTGAGGATATTAAAAAAGAGATTGCCGAAGAAAAGAAAGAGGAATTTGACGTTACCGCTCAGCAGGTGGAGTCGGGCTTCAATTTTAAACCGGAATATTTTAAGAATAACAGCGGTAAAATTGATATAAGAAACGCCAGAAATTACGGCGAAGCACCGACTTTTGAACAGAAAAATATGGAAGATATGTATGAAGACGGAGAAGAGTTCAACGCTCCGCCTAAGGGATTTAAAAATATTCCTATGAATGGAGTTGCTATGGAAACTTCAAGAACAGCGGTTTCAGGAAATGATTTTGTGTTTGATAATATGGAGTCTGAGTCTGAAAATCCGGACTACAGCGGAGAAGATGTAATCGATTTAAGCGCTCCGGTAAAAGAAACAAAGAAAAAGCATAAGACAAAAGAGAGCCTGAAAGCTCACAGAAAAGAAAAACAATACGGTGATATGAATGAGTCCTTTAATTCTAAGGAAAGGATGAAAGACACTATGAACAATAAAATGGTGTATTCAGAAGAGGCAGATGTACCGGTTGAGAGCTGCTGCGAGGATAAAAATGTTACTGTTAATCCTTGGAAAGATAAATGCGACATGACTCTCAATCTCAACAATGAAATTTACAGATATTACGGAGAAACAAACAGCCGCAACGAGAGAAACGGTTACGGCAGAACCGAACAGCCTAACGGAAGAACAGCCTATGAGGGCGAGTATTTCAAAGACCACAGAGAGGGCTTTGGTGTTCACTACTATAAAGACGACGGCGTATCCTATGCCGGTACATGGAAAAACAATAAGCGTGAGGGCATGGGCGTTGGCTTTAAGCCTGACGACGGCTCTGTGCTTGCCGGAAAGTGGAGCGACAACAAGCCTCAGGGCGTATGCGTTAAATTTGACAAAGAGGGAAACGTTACATATTACGGCAAATACGTTGACGGAAAGAGAGAAGGATTTTCCGTTGTGTTCCGTGAGGACGGAGTTTTGGAAGTTGTTAAATGGAAAAATGATGAGAAATCTCCTCTTGTGCGAGAGATAGATTTAAGCGAGTTAATCTGATTTCGGTTCTTTAAACTTATGAAAGATTTAGAGGTGTGAAATTGTTTTACGGTATTTTGAGGGATTTGGTGGAATCAACCACATCTGCCACACAGGCTGCCACAGCTGCGGCAGAAACCACAGAGGATGTCACAATATCCGTTGAAGAAATTGTGGAGCAGGTAACAAATGACCCGGCGACATTTTTTGACGGGGTTTTGCAATGGCTCAAATCCATTGCGGGAAATCTTGTTGGTGCGGCTCTGATAATTATTATCGGATTTTGGGTTTCCAAAAAGATAGTAAAAATAATAAAAAAGGGAATGTTAAAGGCGAAAAACGATTATACAGTTATAACCTTTATCGGTTCCGTGGTAAATATTATTTTAAAATTTATTATAATAATTTCTGCATTGGCGGTTTTAGGTGTTGATATAACCTCGATACTTACCGCATTCGGTGCGGCGATGGTTGCCATCGGTCTTGCCTTGCAGAACAGCCTTTCAAATATTGCCAGCGGAGTGCTTATTATTTTAAACAAGCCTTTTAAAGCTGGTGATATTCTGGAGTTTCAGGGAATGACTGGAACGGTTGTAAAAATCGACCTTTTCAACACACACATGAAAACCTATGACAACAGAGAGATTATAGTTCCTAACTCCATTATGACCGGCGACAGCGTTATAAACTGTACCTCGCAGGATAAACGCCGTGTTGATTTAAAGTTTTCTATAAGCTATGACGACGACATATTGAAGGTTAAAGGCCTGCTTTATACACTTATTGCAAATTATGACTTGGTAATGAAAGACCCCGAGCCTGCTGTTTATGTGGGAAGTCATGCGGACAGCGCAATAATTATAGAGGTAAAGCTATGGACTGACCCTGCAAATTACTGGAAAGTGTATTACTATATGATGGAAAATGTTAAGCTGCTCTTTGATAAAGAGGGTATAACCATACCTTTCCCTCAAGTGGTTGTTCACAACGCTGAAGAAGAAAAAGAAAAGAAAAACTGAGCAACCTGTAAGTGTAGGGATGTGTTTTCCTATGCTTACAGGTGTTTTGCAGAAAGGGGATTTTTATGTATCCTTCAACAGAACAGGTTTATAAGGAATTGGAAGAAGCGGGAAAAAGAAATCCCGGACAGTGGATTGCCCATTCAATAAATGCCGGAAAAGCCGCAAGATTTATTGCGGAAAAGTGCCCTGAATTAAATCCGGAAAAAGCCTTTGCTTTGGGTGCGCTTCACGATATAGGAAGACGTGAGGGCGTATTCTATATGAGGCATATAATTGAGGGATACAATTATACAACGGAAAAAGGCTGGGACGAGGTGGCAAGGGTTTGTCTTACCCATTCTTTCCCTTTGCAGGACATTGCTACAGATATACAAAAGGCGGATATAACCGGAGAGCAGTATTCTTTTATAGGTGATTACATAAAGAATGCAGAGTATGACGATTATGACAGACTGATAATTCTCTGCGACTGTCTTGCAAATTCAAAGGGTTTTTGTATTCTGGAAAGACGTATGGTTGATGTGGCAAGAAGATACGGAATTTTTGAACACACCCTTGATAGATGGAACAAGTATTTCGAGCTTTTGGAGTACTTCGGAAATAAAGCCGGATGCAGTATCTACAGCCTGCTTCCGGATATAGAAAAAACAACTTTTGCATGATTTGAGGTGTTTGTATGATTAAAAATATAGTTTTTGATTTTGGAAACGTAATAGGAAAATTTGACCCTGATTACATATGCGGTTTTTACTGTGATAAGGAAAATCTTGAAACTTTCAAGGACATAATTTTTGACAAATGGGCTGATTTGGACGCCGGATATATTGAATACGACGATTTCAAAAATGAAAAAATAGATAGACTTCCCGAAAATTTGAAAGATGCGGGAGAAAACTTTTTCAAGGACTGGTATACTCACATGCCATTGCTTGAGGAAACAAAGGAG
Organism: Anaeromassilibacillus sp. An172; assembly: GCF_002160515.1. Classification (GTDB taxonomy): domain Bacteria; phylum Bacillota; class Clostridia; order Oscillospirales; family Acutalibacteraceae; genus Limousia; species Limousia pullorum. The sequence goes on from NZ_NFKS01000003.1 coordinate 76,144, forward strand.
CTTGTAAGGTATTTTAAAGCCAAGGGCATGAGGCTTTTCCTGCTTTCCAATGCGCCTCAGTTTTTTGCAGACCACATCGACCACTTTAAAGAAGGTGTGGAAAGCCTTGAGGATATGGTATTTTCAGGCCCGTTGAAAATGGCAAAGCCTGATAAGGAGATTTATCTCTATGCAATGAAAAAGTTCAATACAAAGCCGGAGGAATGTCTGTTTCTTGACGACAAGGCGGAAAACGTCACCGCAGCAAGACTTATCGGTATGAACGCCCTTGTATATAAGGGGGAAGCACAGCCGGTAAAAGAATGGTACGCTGTGTTTGGCTGATAAAGTTTAAGAAACTACTCCTTTGAAATATTTCAAAAAAAGTATTGATTTTTGCATATCACTGTGTTATACTTAGCAGAGATGTAAAGGAAAAGGAGTGGGCAGCAAACCCGCTCCTTTGTATTTATTAAAATAAGGGAGTGATATTGAGGTGGCAGGAAAGAATAAAAAGAGTACTGTTGAAGTTGTTTACGAGCTTGCAAAGCCTATTGCCGATTCATTGGGCTTAAATATTTGGGATATAAGATTTCTCAAAGAGGGAGCAGGCTGGTACCTGAGAATTTTTATCGACAAGCCTGAGGGCGTAACAATCGAGGACTGCGAAAATATGTCAAGAGCTATAGACGAGCCTTTGGACAAAGCAGACCCTATTGACCAGAACTATTGCCTTGAGGTATGCTCACCGGGACTTGAAAGAGAGCTTATAAAAGAGGAACACTTCTTACAGTTCATCGGAGCAGATGTTCAGGTTAAAATGATAAGACCTATTGAAGGTATAGGCAAGGAATTCGGCGGAGTTCTCACAGGCTATGATAAAGGCGAAGTGGAGATAACAGACCACGACGGTGAAAACAAAGTTGTTATCAATAAAAAAGACGCCGCATGGATTAAGCTTGACGACCTTGATTTTTAAATTCAAACACCTTTATATCATCGGTAAAATACAAATAGATTAACATATAATTTTCAGAAAGGATAGATTGGAAAAATGGCAGCCAGATCAACAAAATCCAAAAAGGACAATAATAACTCCAACGACGAGCTTTTTGAAGCCCTTGCTCTTCTTGAAAAAGAAAGAGGAATCCCCGTTGATTATATGATAAGCCAGATCAGCAAGGCAATCCTCATTGCCTGCAAAAACACATATGGCAGCAACGAAAATGTAGATATAGTTATGAACCCGGAGCAGAAGATTTTCTCCGTAAAGCTTAAAAAGAGAGTTGTAGATGAGGTTGAAAACCCTGCAGAGGAAATCACTCTCCCGGAGGCACTTCAGTACGATAAAAGAGCTTATGTTGGCGGAGAAATCACAATAAAGCTTGACCCTAAGGAGTTCGGCAGAATTGCTGTTCAGACCTCAAGAAGCGTTATCAGACAGGGTATCAGAGACGGCGAGAAGGGCCAGATGCTTTTGGAATTCCAGAGCAAGAAGCAGGAGCTTGTAACTGCTGTTGTTGAAAAGATTGACAACAAGACAGGCGCCGCAACAGTAAGAATCGGCAAAGCCGAAGCTGTTCTTCCAAAGAGCGAGCAGGTTGGCCAGGATAACCTCAAAGAGGGCGACTTGGTTAAGATTTATGTTCTTGACGTTAAGGAAACAGAAAAAGGTCCTAAGGCATATATCTCAAGAACACATCCTGACTTTGTAAAGCGTCTCTTTGAGCAGGAAGTTCCTGAAATCTTCGACGGCATTGTTGAGATTAAGTCAGTTTCAAGAGAAGCAGGCTCAAGAACAAAGCTTGCAGTATGCAGCAAGGATAAGGAAATCGACGCAGTTGGCGCATGTATCGGTGCTAAGGGCTCAAGAGTTGCAACCATTGTTGAAGAGCTTGGCGGAGAGAAAATCGACATTGTTGAGTACAGCGACGATATTGAAAAGTTTGTTGCAGCAGCTTTGTCACCGGCAACAGCTATTTCAGTTGTAGTTACAGACCCTGTTGAGCACACATGTAAGGTAACTGTTCCTGACGGTCAGCTTTCACTTGCTATCGGCAATAAGGGACAGAACGCAAGACTTGCCGCAAAGCTTACAGGCTGGAAAATTGATATCAGACCTGAGAGCGGTTTCTACGGCGAAGAGGAAGAGCCTGTTGTAACTGCTAAGGCAGAAGAAACAGCAGAGCCTGCTAAGGAAGAGCCGGTTGCAGAAACACCTGTACAGCAGGAAACAGTGGAAGCACCTGCAAAACCAAAAAGACAGATAAACAACGACATTGATATAGACGCCCTTGTTGACAACATCGTTGCAGATTTTGATTTTGGTGACGACGAGGAAGAGGAATAATTTTTAGTTTAAAGATTGACAATGCATTGTGAAAAGGAGGGTATAGAGTGCGAGTAAAAAAAGTGCCTATGAGAAAGTGCAACGGCTGCGGCGAGATGAAACCGAAAAAGGAGCTTGTCAGAGTCGTAAAAGCTCCGGACATCAAGGACGAGGAAGGCAATGTTATTTCTCCCGGTGAGATAAGCCTTGACCTTGTAGGCAAAAAGCCGGGAAGAGGAGCTTATGTGTGCAACAATATTGAATGCCTGAGGGCGGCAAGAAAAGCCAGAAGAATTGAAAGGGCTTTCAGCTGTCAGATACCTTCCCAGGTGTACGACGCAATGGAAGAGGAGATGAACCGACATGAACGATAAACTGCTTTCTATGCTGGGACTTTGCAGAAGAGCCGGCAAATTGATTGTAGGAAACGATATTGCCGAGGACTCAGTTATAAACGGCAAAGCAGTGCTTGTTATTGCCGCCGGCGACGCTTCACAGAACACCGTTAAAAAGCTGTTTTCTACGGCTCACATGTGCAATGTTAAAACACTTGTATTGAATAGAACAAAGGATGAGCTGGGTGTGGCAGTCGGAAAATACTGCGCAGTGGCAGCCATAGTGGATGCGGGGTTTGCAAAGAAAGTTGCAGAGCTTGCAAAGATAGAGTCAGAACAGGAGGATGCAAATGATAAAGTATAAGATACATCAGGTAGCAAAAGATTTGAATGTTCCAAGTAAGGATGTAATAGATGCGGTAGCAGAGTATTGTAAGGTGACAAAAAAGTCCATGACCGCATTGGAGGAAAGCGAGCTTAACGCTGTTTTCGAGCATTTTACACAGAAAAATCAGGTAGCAAATTTTGATGAGTATTTTGCATCAAACAAGGCTGAAGAGACTCAGTCTGAAGATAAAAAGGAAGCTCCTCAGAAAGAGGAAAATTCCCAGAAAAAGGACAACGACAGACAGCAGAAAAACCGCAGACGTCAGGAGTCCGATAAAAACAACGACAATAGAAACAATAAAAAGCAGAATAACAGAAACGATTTCAAAAAGCCTTTTGACCAGAACAAAAAGAACCAGCAGCAGACAAACAACCAGCCTGCACAGAAGAGCGAAGCTCAGCCGGAGCCTGTTGTTCAGACAGAGGGCGCAATAAAGAGCAAAAGAGGAAGCGGAAGAGTTATCGACACAAGAGCCGCAGTTGTTGACGTTGAGAGATACAACGAAAAGTACGACAGACTTGCTTCCGAGAAGATTAAGACAGACAACACTGTTTCAAAGCAGAAGATAACACAGCGCTCTCAGCAGAGAGGCAAGAAGAACAGCAGAAAGGAAACAGAGGCAGAGCGTCTTAAGAGAATTGCAAACGAGAGAAAGTCAAAGCCTATCACTGTACTTATTCCTGATGAGATTGTTGTTTCTGAGCTTGCTTCAAGACTTAAGGCTACAGTTGCCGAGGTTGTTAAAAAGGCTTTCCTTATGGGAACAATGGTTACAGCCAATGATACAATAGACTTTGATACAGCAAGCCTTATTGCTATGGAATTCCATGCAAAGGTTGAAAAAGAAGTTATTGTTACAATAGAAGAAAGAATTATCGACGACAGCGAGGACGACGACGAGAACCTGGTTGAGAGAGCTCCGGTTGTTGTTGTTATGGGTCACGTTGACCACGGTAAAACATCACTTTTGGACGCTATCAGACATGCAAATGTTACAGCTTCCGAGGCCGGCGGTATTACACAGCATATCGGTGCTTACAGAGTTAAGGTTCAGGGCAGAGATATCACATTCCTTGATACACCGGGACACGAGGCTTTCACAACCATGAGAGCAAGAGGTGCACAGGTTACAGATATAGCTATCCTTGTGGTTGCCGCTGACGACGGTATCATGCCTCAGACAGTTGAAGCTATCAACCACGCAAAGGCAGCAGGCGTTTCCGTTATTGTTGCAATCAACAAGATGGATAAGCCGGGCGCAAACCCGGAACAGGTTAAGCAGCAGCTTACAGAATATGAGCTTGTTCCTGAAGAGTGGGGCGGCGATACACCTTGTATTCCTATCTCTGCAAAGACAAAGCAGGGACTTGACGAGCTTTTGGAAATGGTATTGCTTGTTGCAGATATGAAGGAGCTTAAAGCAAATCCTGACCGTGCCGCAAAGGGTACAGTAATCGAAGCACGTCTTGACAAGGGCAGAGGTACAATCGCAACAGTTCTTGTTCAGAATGGTACACTTAGAGTTGGAGATACTATAGTTGCAGGCACATCCGTAGGACGTGTAAGAGCTATGACCAACGATAAGGGCGAAAAGGTAAAGGAAGCAGGCCCATCTATTCCTGTTGAGATTACAGGTCTTGACGACGTTCCATCCGGCGGCGATATCTTCAACGCTGTTTCCGACGAGCGTCTTGCAAGAGAGCTTGTAGAGCAGAGAAAGACTGCCCGTAAGGAAGAGATGTTCAATTCTCAGACAAAGGTTACACTTGATAACCTCTTTGACCAGATGAAGCTTGGCGAGGTTAAGGAGCTTAAAATCATCGTTAAGGCTGACGTTCAGGGTTCTGTAGAGGCTGTTAAGCAGTCACTTATGAAGCTTTCAAACGACGAGGTTAGAGTAAACGTAATCCACGGCGGCGTTGGCGCTATCAACGAGTCCGACGTTATGCTTGCAAACGCTTCAAACGCTATTATTGTAGGCTTTAATGTTCGTCCTGACCCTGTTGCAAACGAAAATGCCGAGCGTGACGGTGTTGACATGCGTCTGTACAGAGTTATTTACGATTGCATCGAAGAGATTGAAGCCGCTATGAAGGGTATGCTCGCTCCTAAGACCAGAGAGGTTATTTTGGGTACAGCAGAATGCCGTAACGTAATCAAGGTTAAGAATGTTGGATTTATCGCAGGCAGCTATGTTAAGAGCGGTAAGGTTCAGAGAAACGCCGAGGTTAGAGTTGTTCGTGACGGTATTATCATTGCCGACGACAAGATTGCTTCACTCCAGAGATTCAAGGACGCTGTTAAGGAAGTTTCCGAGGGCTACGAATGTGGTATCGGACTTGAAAGATTTAACGACCTTAAAGAGGGAGATATCTTCGAGGTTTACACAATAGAAGAATACAGAGAAGACTGATAAATATAAGGAAAAGACGCCCGCTTTTTTAACGGGCGTCTTAGTAATACAGCGAGGTTTAAAATGGCAAATCATAAACTTGGAAGAACTACAGAGGATATTAAAAGAGAACTTACGGATATACTGCGCCATGTAAAAGACCCGAGAGTCAGCGATGCCTTTATCTCAATTATCCGTGTAGAGGTTACAAACGACCTTTCATACTGCAATGTTTATATAAGCGCAATGGAAGGACTTGAAAGGGCAAAGCTGGCTTTAAAGGGACTTAAATCCGCTTCAGGATTTATAAGACGTGAGCTTGGAAACAGACTTAAGCTCAGACATGTGCCGGAGCTTATTTTCCACGCAACAGATTCAATAGAGTACAGCGCAAATATTTCAAGAATACTCAACAGCCTTGACATAAAAGGGGATGAGGAAGAAGATGAGCAAGACAATAACCCTTGATGAAGCCGCAAAGCTGCTGCTTTCATGGAATAATATTGAAATTTTAACACATCAAAGCCCAGACGGAGATACTCTCGGAAGCGGTTACGCCCTTGCCTGCGCCTTGAAAGCAAAAGGCAAAAACGTAAGGGTGATTACCTGTGAAGAAATCGTGGGAAACTTCGCCTTTTTAAAGGACGGTTTGGAAACAGATGAAGATTTTGTCTGTGAGAAAGTGGTAAGCGTTGACGTGGCAACACCGTCGCTTTTAGGTGTAAACAGAGAAAAATATGAAAATATAATAGACTTGTGCCTTGACCACCATGTCACAAACGATATGGAAGCCACATACAAGTATGTGGACAGCGAAAGTGCGGCGGCAGGAGAAATAGTTTTAAAGCTTATAGACGCTTTGGGTGTTGAGATAGACAAGCATATTGCAAACTGTCTTTACACTGCAATAACCACAGATACCGGCTGTTTTAAATATTCAAACACAACCGGAGATACTCTCCGCGCGGCGGCAAGACTGCTGGATTTAGGCTGCGACAGCCAGATGATTAACTATACATTTTTTGAGCTTACCACAAGAAAAAGGGTTGAGCTGGAAAAATATATCTATGACACCATGGAGTTCTGCTGTGGCGGAAAGTGTGCTGTTATTTATATCACCTGTGATATTGTAAATAAATTTCAGCTTACAGATGACGATATGGGCGGCATTGAGAGTATTCCCAGAAGAATTGAGGGAGTCCGCCTTGGCTTGACCATAAAGGAAAAGTCTGAAAATCTCTGCAAAATTTCCGCAAGAACCAACGGTGACGTAAGCGCAAACGAATTTTGCAAAAACTTCGGCGGCGGCGGTCATGCTGCTGCGGCAGGATGCGCCATAAATGAAAATATCCAAAAGGTCAGAGAGATGATTATTTCAAAGGCAGAAGAGGTGCTCAATGAAGGAAACTGCTGAGTTAAACGGTGTTATAGTGGTAAATAAACCCATGGACTACACATCCTTTGATGTAATCGCTGTAATGCGTGGACTTTTGGGACAGAGAAAAATAGGTCACTGCGGCACCTTAGACCCAAACGCCACAGGAGTGCTTCCACTGCTTTTGGGAAATGCAACAAAGGCTCAGGATATTGTGCCAAACCACGACAAGGAGTATGTGGCAGGATTTAAACTGGGGATGACCTCGGATACACTGGATATCTGGGGGAAAATCCTTACAGAGAATAAATCTCAGGTGTCCAAAGCTGAGGCTGAGGAAGCCTTGAAAAAATTTGTGGGAGAAATTGAACAGATTCCCCCCATGTATTCTGCGGTTCAGATTGACGGAAAAAGGCTCTATGATTTGGCAAGAGAGGGCAAAGAAGTTGAAAGACAAAGCCGAAAGGTTACGGTCTATAACGCCGAGCTTTTGAGCTTTGACCCTGAGAACCAAAGCGGAACCATAAGAGTTAAATGTTCAAAAGGCACTTATATACGCACAATAATCGACGACTTGGGAAAAGAGCTTGACTGTGGTGCAGTTATGAACTCATTGCAGAGGGTTTCCGCCTGCGGCTACAATATTGAGGACGCAGTGGATTTTCTCAAGGCGAGGGAAGAGGAAAACAGGGAAAAGCTTTTGACCCATGTAATGCCTGTTGAAAGTCTTTTCACGGTCTATGGATACGTTGCTGTTTCAGAGCCTCAGGCAAAGAGATTTTCAAACGGCGGCGAGCTGGATATAAACAGAACCTTTTTAGGGAAAAAAGGCTGTGAAGACGGCGAAATTTATCGTATCAAGACGAAGGACGGGGTTTTCTTAGGACTTGGAAAAGTGAATAAAGAAAAGAATGTTATTAAATTCTATAAAAAGTTTAGCTGACGAACTTTTACTTAGGAGGAATTTGGTATGAGTCTTAGAATAATTCAGGGAGATATTACAAAGCTCAACGTAGACGCCATTGTAAACGCCGCAAAATCAAGCCTTATGGGCGGAGGCGGAGTAGACGGCTGTATCCACCGTGCCGCCGGAAAGGGACTTTTGGAGGAATGTTCAAAGCTTGGCGGCTGTCCTACCGGAGAGTCAAAAACCACAGGAGCATATAACCTGCCATGCAAGTATGTAATACATACGGTTGGCCCTGTCTGGAACGGCGGAGATTGGGGAGAGCAAAGGCTTTTGGAGTCCTGCTATAACTGCTCTTTGATTGAAGCCTTGAGACACTCATGCAAAACAGTTGCTTTTCCGCTGATTTCGGCAGGAGCTTACGGCTATCCGAAAGAAGAGGCTTTAAAAGTTGCCGTGGACTCAATCGTGACTTTCCAAAGCTATGACAAGCTTCAGGTTTTGCTGGTTCTTTTCGATATTGATACATATAAATTAGCCGTGGACATGTTCCCACAGTATATTTAATTTTTATATTAAATCAAAACACCCCCGCAGGTTTCCTGCGGGGGTGTTCTATATGGATAAAGAGTAAACAATGTAAACTATTATATACTATGAGATTAGATAAGACCCTCTGCCATCATAGCGTCTGCAACCTTCTTGAAGCCTGCAATGTTTGCACCTGCAACAAGGTCATAACCGAGGCCATATTCCTCAGCTGCTTCTGCTGACATGTCGTGGATGTTCTTCATAATCTGCTTGAGTTTAGCGTCAACCTCTTCAGCAGTCCATGAATATCTCATTGAGTTCTGGCACATCTCGAGAGCAGATGTAGCAACGCCGCCTGCGTTTGCAGCCTTTGAAGGAGCAACAGCAAGGAGGTTAGCCTTGAGATACTCAAGAGCCTCGTTAGATGTAGGCATGTTGGAAACTTCGATGTAGTACTTAGTGCCGTTCTCAACAATCTTCTTAGCCTCTTCCATACCAACTTCGTTCTGAGTTGCGCATGGGAGAACGATATCGCCCTTAACGCCCCATGGCTTCTCGCCCTTATGGTACTCAACGCCGAACTTGTCAGCATACATCTTTGCGCTTCCGTGACCGCATGCACGCATGTAGAGGAGGTAGTTGATCTTCTCTTCTGTTACAACACCGTCCGGATCGTAAGCATAACCGTCAGAACCGGAAATTGTGATAACCTTTGCGCCGAGCTCAGCAAGCTTCAAAGCAGCCCCCCATGTTACGTTGCCGTAACCGGAAGCAACAACTGTCTTGCCCTTAATATCGTCGCCGAAGTGCTTCAATACTTCGAGGAGATAGTAGATTGCACCGAAACCGGTAGCTTCTGGACGGATGAGGGAACCGCCGTAGCTGAGACCCTTACCTGTGAGAACACCGTTCTCAAATGCGCTTCTGATTCTCTTGTACTGACCGTACATATAGCCAATCTCACGGCCGCCAACGCCGATATCACCGGCAGGAACGTCTGTGTCAGGTCCGATGTACTTATAAAGTTCTGTCATGAAAGACTGGCAGAAACGCATGATTTCAGCGTCTGACTTGCCCTTAGGGTCGAAGTCGGAACCGCCCTTACCACCGCCGATTGGAAGACCTGTAAGGCTGTTCTTGAAAGTCTGCTCAAAACCGAGGAACTTAATAATACCCTGATATACGCTTGGGTGGAAACGGAGACCGCCCTTGTAAGGTCCGATAGCACCATTAAACTGGCATCTGAAACCTCTGTTAACCTGTACATTGCCGTTATCGTCCATCCATGATACACGGAAAGAGAAAAGTCTGTCAGGCTCTACCATTCTCTCAAGAAGACCTGCTTTTTCATACTCTGGGTGCTTGTCGAAAACAACCTCAAGTGACTTAAATACTTCTTCTACGCTCTGAATAAATTCCGGCTCGCCTGCATTGCGCTTCTTCACGGTGTCCAGAACTCTCTGCATATAATCATTCATTGGAATTGACCTCCCTGTTAATTTTTATGGCCGTGATTTTGTTCACGTACATAATTTTACTATCAGTCCGGCTCTTTGTCAATAGAAAACTGTCTATTATTTCAAGGAATTTCAAAAAAAATTCATTTTCTGGAAAAAAAGCAGATAAAAAAATGCTTTTATAGGGTTTTATGCAATTTAAAAAACTAAACTTGCATGATTTTATCCTGTTAATGCTTTTATGCAACAAAGTATGACTATAATTTGAATTTTTGGATTATATATATGCACATATTATTATGTTAAACATATGATATAGAGGAAGTCGATTAACCATTAAGAAAAATAAGGAGGATATTATGGACAACATGGAAAAAATCATGGGGGAATACGGCATTAAACCATTTCCGGAAATAACCTCAGAGGCGATGGCTTATGTTTCCTACCAGCCAAACGGCGCAGATACCCTTGACCCATTACAGGGTTTTGAAGTGGGAACTATGTTTAAATCCCTTAACAAACCCTTTTACGGCAAAAAATGCAGAGGTGATATGAATGACTGAACGACAAATCCTTATGAAAAAGCTGTCTACCTACGCTTTCGCCGCTGACGACCTGCATTTGTTTTTGGATACTCACCCAAACGATAGAGAAACTGCGGCAAAACTTGTTCGATATAAAGAAAAGCTAAGACCCTTGGTTGAGGAATACGAGAGCAAATTCGGCCCACTTACTGCCGACGAGAAAAACGGCAACCGCTGGGGCTGGATTCAAAGTCCCTGGCCATGGGAAATAGAGGAGGGCAAATAATGTTTGTATATGAAAAGCGTCTTCAGTATCCGGTAAATATAAAAACCACAAACCCGAAGCTTGCAAAAATTATAATAACTCAGTATGGCGGGCCTTTTGGAAAAAGGTTATTGTAAATATCCTCCTTGAAAAATACAGCGAGTTTTTCTTCCGGGCGATAAAAAACAATTTTGTCAATTATGGCGGAAAGAATAGCTTCCTTTTGATTGGGTTTAAGTTTTTCGGAGTTAAAAATAATATTAAATAAATCTGCGGATGAGGGAACAATATTTTTCTTTTCAAAATTTTTTTTGGCAAAATTAGAATCAAAATTTTTAATCTCTAAAGATGCCTTTTTAAGCTCTTCAATGGGGTAAATGCCCTCTTCGTAAGCTTTTTTTACTCTTTCATATTTTAGCTGTAACTGTTTTTGCAGTTTTGCAATATTAACAGGTAAGTTTTCTGTTTCTTGTAAATTGATTTTTTCTGCACCGCTGAAAATTTCGGCAAAAATCATAGTTAAAGATTTTTTAAGACGGTTTATTGAAACACTGTGAGAAACTGTGCATTTGTGTTTTATGTAATTGATGCATTGAAGATTTTTACCATCACCGCAGATACAGAATTTTCCCCCGCAGGAGGAACAGCGCAGAAATTTCAGAAAACAGCAATCCGTCTGTTTTTTCGTGATTTTTCTCTTTTTTTGATTTTTGATGATTGATTGAGCTTGTTTGTAATCGTTTTCGCTTATTATTGGCTCATGAACTCCAAAACAGGTTACATTATCCCAAACAACATAACCTGCATAGACCGGATTTTTAAGAAGATAAAGTACAGAACGTGAAGTCCATGGATTTCCTTTTGAAGTTTTAACGCCTGTTTTATTTAGAATTTCGCTGATTTCCTCTGTGCTTTTTCCCGATAAAAACAGGCTGTAAATCAGTTTTACATATTCCTTTTCCGTGTCAAAGGGAACAAGACTGCCTTTTAAAAATCTATAGCCGAATGGCGCCCTGCTTTGAAATTTTCCTTTTTCTGCTCTTTTGGTCATTCCTCTTTTGACCTCTTCGCCTAAGTTTACAGAGTAAAATTCATCCATCGCCTCAATCATGGCTTCCATTAAAACGGACATTTTGTCATCGCCTATGTCCTCGCTGACTGAAATCACCCTGATACCGTATTTTTTTCTGAGCATTGATTTATAAAGTATGCTGTCCTCACGGTTTCTGGCAAATCTTGAAAATTTCCAAACAAGAATTGCTTTAAATGGTGTGGGTTTATTCTTTGCTTTTTCAATCATGGACTTGAAGCCTTCACGTTTATCAGTAGATTTTCCGCTTATGCCGTTATCGCAGAATATATTTTCTTTTTTTATGCTGTAGCCATGGCTTTCAGCATAGGATAAAATTCTGTCAAGCTGGCTTTCGGGGCTGAACTCTCTCTGTTCATCGGTGGAAACCCTTATGTATGCGGCGGCTTCCCTCTTGTTGTCTGTCATAAAATCACCGTAACAATTTTCTTTGATAATACATAGTATACCAAGGGGAGAAAATATGCATAAAATTATTAAATCTGATGTCTATTTAAAAAGCCATGAAAAAGCTTTTTTGTGGTTTGATGTGGATGAAAAAAGCGGTATAAATTTAAGTGTAACTGAAAAAGAAAACAGATTTATATGCACTGAAATTTATAAAAAGCTTCGTGACTTCTATAAAAAAATTATTTTATAAATTTTAGTTGCAGGGATTTATGCAATTTTCTTTAATTTTTTACTCCTTTATGGGGAGCAGTTCCCAATATTAAAGGAAAGGAATGAGAAAATGCTTCAGAGAGAAATAAACATTACTGTAAGAAAGGATTTTATAGAAGCTTCATCCGACTGGGCAGGAACATCGGGAGACCACAAAAGCACAGTTCTTGTATTTGACATACAGGAAGAAGGTCTTGTAAACAGCGAGTATACCTACAAATTGCAGTTAAACGATGAGTTTGCATTGCTGGAACTTGAGGGGGACAAGCTTAGATTTGAACTGCCTCAGGCTGTGCTTTTTGAAAAGGACTTTCTACAGGTACAGCTCACAATATCTCACGGAGAGGAACAGGTATATGTAAGCGATATACTGGATTTTCATATATCGCCGAATTTGTGCAGTGAGCCGGTAGAAATTAAATATGACGGGCTTTTAAATGACAGTGTGGAAAACTTTAATTCCGCTGTAAAGGAATTTGAAAAGCTGTGTGATAATTTCCCTTATGTGGACAAGACCACATTGACCTGGTGGGTTTTCGACGGAAAAACAGACAAGTATGTGGACACAAAAATAAGCGCCGTTTGGGGAGAGGGCGACATGCCGGCAGGTTTTATAAAACCTGAAAATCTCTCATTTTTTGAACATGTATTGACATATACTCAGGTGCTTCCGCTTTGCAGCAAATTTTTGGGCGGAATAAACGATTACGGCAATATTGATGAAGCCATATTTGGATACTACACGTATCTTCTTGATAACTATCATGTTGGAGAGGATATAATTCACACTCAGTATTGTCATGAAGCTGTGTATGTAAATTCCGGAGGTGTTACAAGAAAGAGTCTTGATACCGGAGATTCGGATATAAATACTTCCTCAGCTTATACAAAGCTTTATATTGTTGTATCCTTTGAAAATGACTCAAAGGCTGCTGCATGGTATGAAAACAACGGTAAAGTGGACAAGTATATTTTTACGGATGAAGGCTTTAAGAAAGCTATTATCAACTGTGTCAATGAGAAATAAGGGGGTGAAAATATGAGCGTTAACAGAAAAGGTATTGATGTCAGCACATGGCAGGGGGATATTGACTGGAAGAAAGTTAAGGCTGACGGAATAGAATTTGCCATGCTTCGTTCAAGTTTTGGTAAAGAAAATATTGAAAAACAGACAGACAATAAGTTTCATAAGAATTACAAAAATGCCAAAGCGGCAGGAGTTCCGGTTGGTGCATATCATTATTCTTATGCTACAACTGTGGAGGACGCAAAAAAAGAAGCTGATTTTTTCCTTAGTATAATTAAGGGATACCAGTTTGAATATCCTGTTGCATTTGACATTGAGGACGCCAGTCAGATGAATCTGGGTAAAACACGCATAACAGATATAATCATGGCATTCTGTGAGAGGGTACAGGCAGCCGGATACTATGTTTCCGTGTATACAAATCTTGATTGGATTAACAACAGGATAGACATGAACAGGGTAAAGGTATTCGACATCTGGCTTGCCCAGTGGAACGACAAGCCAACCTATACGGGTAATTTCGGAATGTGGCAGTACACTTCAAAAGGAGTTGTCAGCGGTATAGCAGGCAATGTTGATATGGATATTGCCTATCTTGACTATCCTGAGATAATCAAAGGTGCCGGCTTAAACGGCTATACAAAAACATCACAGAACTGCAATTATGAAGTTGTGGCGATGGATAAAATCTGCAAGGAAAAAGCCCAAACCCTTGTAGAGGAGCTTAAAAACGATGGCTATTGCTGTGCTTTTTTAAGAGAAATGAAAGAGTAATGAAATTTAAAAAGGATGTAGGAAAAGAGCGTTAAGGCAAAAGGAAGGTGAAAAATGAACGAGATAAAAACATTGTATGTGATTATCTGCGGCGGCGTAGGAGCTATGTTTTCTGCGATAGCTTCATATTTCGGCGGATGGGACAGCTCGCTTGCAACGCTGGTAATTTTCATGGCGGTTGATTATATTACGGGACTGCTTGTGGCGGCGGTATTCCATAAATCACCGAAAACCGCCACAGGCACATTGGAGAGCCGTGCAGGCTGGAAAGGTCTTTGCAGAAAAGGAGTGACTTTTCTAATTGTGCTTGTGGCGTGCCGCCTTGACATAGTGGCAGGTACAACATTTTTAAGAGATACTGTAATAGTGGCGTTTCTGGTAAACGAATCGCTGAGCATAATAGAAAATGCCGGACTTATGGGAATACCAATACCGGAAGTGATTATAAATGCTGTAGATACTTTGAAGAATAAATCTGAAAGTCATTACAGTGACGAGGACGATATTCTGTACGAAGAGGATATGGAAGAGTAAGAAAAAGGGGACAGATTTTTCTGTCCCCTTAAATTATAATAACCTGTGAATATTAGGCGGTCCTGACGGTGAGTTAGGAGCTTCTCTGAGATATTTAAGCCAGAGATTTACAATGCCTTATCCGGAGCTTAAAGCCACTCTCACCGATATAGGTACATCGGCGACGAAATGATACAAAATCAAAGTCCCCTGTTTTTTAAATCCGAAACAAGATTTACATAAAACTCACGGACATCAAATTCCGGGATATTTTCTCGGTTTAAATCCACCATATCTCCGTGAGAAATGCCTCTTTTGCCTTTTACAGTTAAAAATGTATACATTTCGCCCCATTGAAAGGATTTTTCCGAAACAAGTCCGTCGTTGGGGCCGTCAAAATATTTTACAAGGTCGTAGGTAAAGTTTAGAGGAAATTTTCCTGAGGTTCGCTTATTAAGCTTTGAACCAACGCTTTGGCAGAAAATACCCTTAAATTTATCCTTTTCCTTTTCCATAATTCTGTTAAGCTTCTCGCAGTTTTTTTCCGTAAGGTCAGTAACGGCTTCCATAAAGTCGGGGGAAGTGTCGCCAAGCTTTTTAAGAGATGTGTTGTATGTATCGGCTATTTTATTCTGAACATTTTCAGGTATCTTTTTTAAAAGATAGTCTGCAAAACCACATCCACGATGGGGAGTATTTATAGTTGTGAGAGAAGCCACATATTTTTCAGCACCGCAGAAGCTTACTGCGTATCTGCAATCAAGACCGCCTTTTGAATGGGCGATGATGTTTACTTTTCCACATCCGGTTTGATTGACAATGCTTTTTATTCTGTTTGTAAGTTCCTGGGCGCTGTCAGACACAGAGGAAGCGGAATGATGGTTTCCGTAAAATATAACAGCTCCGTTGCGTTCAAGCTCTTTGGGAATTCTTCCCCAGTAGTTAAGTTTTTTTGAATCTCTGAAAAAGACTCCATGAACCAATAAAATTGGATACTTTGTTTTACAGATTTTATATTCTGCTCTCAATGTGTTTGTCTTTTCCTTGTTTTCTTCAAACTTTATTTCATCAGAGGTAATGCGAATGATTTTAATAAGCTCAATTACATTTACAACAGGAATAAAAGCCAGAAATACTCCCATAAATCTGTGATGTATTCCCAGCTGTGTTGATGAAATATATACGGAGACCATTCCGTTCCAGAAAATAACACAGTGGGCAAAAATGCATACAAGGACGCTGATAAGCAGCGGAAACCAGGAAAGTCCGAGAAAAAAGAAGGCAATAACATGAATTGTAAATGATATAATGGAAGAAAACAAAAAAGTTTTAAGCCTTTGTACACCGTGGGCGCACACTTTCATTCTCGACGACCTGTACTTACCGGGAACATAACAGTTTAATATGTTTGCACTTATAAAAGCCACAACGCTTAGCGGGATTAAAAAATACATATTGTGCTTAGCAATAAGCAGTACGGAGTTTGCTGAAAAAATAAGAAGAAGGCAATTTACAATGTTTATTATAACGGAGTTCATAGAAACCAGCCTTTTTAAGATTTATTATTACCTAAATTATAACATATAGAGTATAGCTGTGCAATTCGGTTTAAGTAAGTCTGCTATGACATGTTTATACAGATTGTTTATATTTATACACTTTTGTCAACATGTAAAAATTTCATTTATCAAAGGATTTGTTGTGGTTATAGAACACAATATGAGTTTTAAAGCTACAAAGTGTGTACAATAATAGGAAGAATATTGTAAAAAATCTCAGTTTATTGTCTGGAAAAAATATTTTCTATATGATATAATACATATTGTAGAATATCTGGCAGATGAAATAATATACACTTTTTATTTATCTGAATTTCTTTAATATTTAAAAAGCTTACAACTTTTGCCAATTCGGGCAACAACAATATCTCAATTATCAGCGAAAGGAACATTCGTCAGGGTGTTCCTTTCGCTATTTTTATGTGGTATATTGTTTGGATTTTTTGAAATATATCTCAAATTCAAATACTTGTGGAAGATGGCAAAATTTGAGTTTAACTATGCCGTTTTCATAGGCGTGCACCTTTTCAATACAATTATATATAATACTTTTTGTAATATTATTATAGTTTATTATTTTATCTATATATTTTTTTATGGTTGTATTTTTAAGTTTCTTTACAGATTGAGTTTTTTGAAGATTTTCAATCTCATTGTTATGATGAATAATCAGACTGTCATACTTTGATTTTAAAGCCATAAACTCATCTTCCGAAATTTTACGGGTTGCATAGGCGTCAATTATGTTAAGTTTCTTTATCTTTAATTCTTCAATTTCCGATTTTTTTTGTTTTAAAGAAGTTGTGGATGTTCCTGTTAATTGAATTTCTGCCATGTTCATGAGAGAGTGTATGTGCTCTGTTAGTTTTTCGTTTTGTATATTTAACAGAGAATAGCTGTAGGCTGTCATATACATAAGGCTGTCGTTTCTTATTTGATATCTCACATGACATTGATTGTTCAAACATTTCCAGACTGTGTAATATCCGTCCTTTCCTTTCTTTTTTCTTGCTGAAAAGGGACAGCCGCAGTTTGTACAGATGATTTTTCCTGAAAAATAAAACTTGTTGCTTCTTCCGGAGTCTTGTTTTTTAACATGGCTTCGGCTACATAATTCCTGCTGTGCCGCCTCCCATAAATCACGTGATATAATAGGGGCGTGGTGGTCTTTAATAAAGACGGTTTTTTCATTGCATTTGTTGGTTTTCTTTTTGTGGGTGAGATAGTCCGGTGTAAATGTCTTTTTTTGCCTTAAATCTCCGCAGTATTTTTCGTTTTTCAGAACTTTTATAATTACCGACGGAGTCCATTTTTCTTTGCCTGTATAGGTTTTAATGCCCTCGTTTTGAAGTTCCTTTGCGATTTCTGAAGCAGACATATGCAGGAAAACATATTTATTGAATATGTTTTTTACAATTTCTGCGCCATCCGTATTTACGGCTATTTTTCCCTTTTTTACATCGTAACCGAGCATTGAGGTTCCGAATACCACGCCTTTTTCCATTCTTCTTGTCTGTCCCCATTTTACACGGTCTGAGGTTTTTCGGCTTTCCTCCTGGGCAAGACTGGCCATAATTGACAGCCTAAGCTCGGCGTCAGGCTGAGATGTGTCTATTCCGTCATTCATAAACCTTATTGAAACTCCGAGATTTCTAAGCTTTCTGGAATAGGAAACGGCGTCAAGAATATTTCTTGAAAAACGGCTTACTTCCTTGGTGATTATGACCTGAAATAAACCCTTTTCCGCATCCTCCATCATCTGAATAAATCTGGTTCTGTTTTTTACGGCAGTTCCTGAAATTCCCTTGTCTGCGTAAATCTGAAACAGGGTCAAATCGGGACAGTTTTCAATGTAATTAAGAAAATAACTCATCTGACTTTCAAGAGAGTTTATCTGATCGTCTTTTTCCGTGGAAACACGGCAGTAAACAGCTGCAAGCATTATCATTTCTCCTAATTTTTTTTGGCAATAATAGTTATTTCTACACAAGTATATGAAACTGCATGGCACAGGATAATATATACATCATTTTGTGGACAAGAAAGAGCTTGTACGGTATAATTTACGGTGGAAAATATGTAAAAAGGAGATGTATAGTGAGGCAGTTTTTTAAAACAGAATTGAATAATTGGAAAATTCCAGAAATTATATGGCTTTGTTCATCGGTTTTTATTATTATATCTCTTTCTATTTATTGGAATGACAGCATAATAGGAATAATTGCGGCGGTTTCAGGGGTAGTTTATGTTATTTTGACGGGTAAAGGCAGACCATCGGGATACATTTTCGGTGTGGTTAATGTTTTACTGTATGCCTATATTTCCCTGGGCGCAAGATATTACGGGGAAGTTATGCTGAATATAATCTATTATCTTCCGATGAATTTTGTAGGCTGGTTTGTATGGCGTAAAAATATGGATGATGCCACAGGAGAGGTTAAGAAAAAAAGACTTTCTCAAAGATCCGCTCTGCTGATTTTCGGCGGCACACTGGTTGCTATTTTCCTTTACGGTGAAGTGCTTAAATACCTTGGAGGAAATATGGCTTATATGGACAGTATGAGCACAGTAATATCCGTTGTAGCTCAAATTTTGTGCGTAAAAAGATATATTGAGCAGTGGATATTGTGGATTGTGGTTGATATTGTCACGGTTGTGATGTGGATATTTGCATTTTTCAATGGGGGAGAAAGCGTAGCTACTCTGATTATGTGGAGTCTTTACACAGTCAATGGATTTATAATCTATTTCAGATGGAATAAAGATTTAAACAGACAGAGCGCAGACCTTGAATTTGCAGCGGTTCCCATTTCTGAAGGGAAGTTATCCTATTATGACAGCGGTAATATAAAGTAAAAAATATGCAGACGAGCGTTTTGCCGTCTGCATTTGTTATATTCCTTTGTTTTACCAATCCTGTTTGCTGTAAAGGAGATTTAACGACATGGAAAATATCTCTGCGTCGATTACATTATTTTCTTTCAGTTCTCTTAAAATATTTTGAATTAAAAGCCGTTCAAATTTTGAATAATTTTCCTCAGTGCATTTTTCACTGTTATAAATTGTTTTAAAAACAGGTTTTCTGACCATTAGCCTCACCTGATAAAAAGATATGCGGTAATTGCGGAAATTTGCATGTCCTATAAAAGATACATTGTAAACCCGATGTAGGTACAGAAGAATAAGACCCAAAAGGGTGTAGGTGATTTTTGAGCTGTAAAAAGGAGAAAAAATATGAACGAAAAGAGTAATCAGCTGCTGTCTCCTCTTAGCGGAACAGTGGTTCCCCTTGAACAGGTATCAGACCCGGTATTTTCAACAAATATACTGGGAAGAGGTTTTGCCATAAAACCTGAAAGCGGAAAGCTTTGCAGTCCGGCTGAATGTATTGTTGAGTCAATATCCGATACAAAACATGCCTATGTGTTAAAGACAAAACAAGGACTTGAAATGCTTATCCATGTGGGACTTGAAACGGTTTATTTAAAAGGAAAGCCTTTTAATTGTGCAGTCAAGTCCGGTGATAAAGTAAAAGCCGGTGACTTGATTTGTGAGATAGACTTGGACATGATAAAGGAAGCCGGAGCGGACACAATAGTTCCGATAACTTTCCCTAAAATACCGGGAGATAGTAAAATAGAGATAAACTACGGAAAAGTAAAAACCGGCGATGAGGTTATGTACATAGAGGAAAAGAAAAAGCTTCCGGATTTTAAAATTTTGAAAAAGCTTGGAATAAAATAAGCGATTAAACACCTTCTTTTTGAGGGTGTTTTCTTTTACTATGAATTTTAAAAAACGGTTGGAAAACAATAACAAAAGTATATTGAAAACAGTGTACCTATTTGATATTATAGTGTGGATGTAAAGGAGTGTTTGTTTTGTTCACAAGTGAGTTGACAACCAAAAGCGTTAACAAAGTGTATCTTAAATACCTGATACCCACACTTTTGGGAATGTTATCAAATTCAATTTACTGTATCGTAGACATCTATTTTGTATCGGCAGGTTCAGGAAGCCAGGGCTTGGCGGCAATGAATATATGTATGCCGGTGTTTACGATTTTGTCCTGTGTGGGTCTGCTTTTCGGAGTAGGCGGAGCTACAATAATGTCCATAAGTCAGGGAAGCGGTGATATGAATACCCGAAACAAGGCTTTTTCCGTTTCAGTATTTATGATGCTTATAGTGGGACTGATGTTCTCGGTGTTTGGAGTGCTGTTCAGAAGGGAATTTGCCTATCTTTTGGGTTCTGATGACCAGCTTCTTCCATTGGTTTTGGAGTACCTGACGCCTGTTATGTGCAGTGCATTGCCCTTTGTGCTTATGTACTCGCTGAGTGTGCTTTTAAGGGCGGATAACAACCCAAAGCTTGCAATGTCTGCCCTTATGGTGGGAAATATTTCAAATATAATATTGGACTATGTTTTTGTTTCTGTGTTCCATATGGGGATTTTTGGAGCTTCAGTGGCAACATCTATTGCGCCGGTGCTTTCACTTATCGCCGCATCATTCCATTTTATCCTTAGAAAAAATACCGTGCATTTTAAGCTTAGATCCTTTGACCCAAAGGTTATAGGCAGAATTTTGTCTGTGGGAATAGGAAGCGGCATAATGGAATTAAGTGCCGGAGCTATAATATTCATGTTTAACAGTGCAATTTTAAACTTGGGCGGAGAGGTTTACCTTGCCGCCTATGCGGTTATCACAAATATCGCCTATGTGTTTAAAGGCCTTTTAAATGGTTTTGCCCAGGCGGCACAGCCTTTAATTTCCACCAATTTCGGCTCGGGAATCATAAAGAGATGTTCAAAATCCTTGCGTGTGTGTCTGATTTACTCTTCGGTTTTTTGTATAGTTTGTTACGGAATAATTACGGTGGTTCCGGGATTTATAGTTTCCTTTTTCTCAAACGGTGATACAAATATGGAAGCTATAGCCTCAAAGGGAATGATAATGTATTTTTCATCACTGCTTTTCACAGGAATAAACACAATGCTTATGTACTTTTTCCAGTCTATAGAACAGGGAAGAAAATCCTTGCTTTTGGCTGTGTGCAAAGGATTTTTGTTTGTAACGCTTGGACTTTGGATTTTAACATCATTTATGGGTGTTGAGGGAGTTTGGTATGCGGTTTTATTTGGTGAGGTTCTGACATTTATTATCGCTTTGCCAATGGTTTTGCGCAGTGTCAAAAAGCTTAAAACAGTGACAGAAATGAAAGCGGCTACCGTTTAGGTAACTTAGGATAAACAGTAATTTCAAAAGCGTCGGGTGAGCAATGCCACCTTGCGCTTTTTTCTTTTTTGTATTCGACCTTGAAAAGCAGTTCTTTTAAAATGTCATTTTTTATTTTTGGGTCTGTTGTTTTTTGGTAAATCTCTGTGATTTTTATAGGCTCAAAAACCAATTCTGTATCATCTTTTTGCGGTGAGTTTTGATTTTCAAAGTCAGACAAGAGCTTTTTTATCTCGGATATTTCTGTTGTGAGTTTGTTTTTTCTCATATCAAAAACTTCCTTTGAATATATTCCCTGTTCAAAAAGGCTGTAAACCTTTTCCAGCTGGTTCTGTAACTTTTTTAGATTGTTTTCAAGATTTAAAACTGACAGGCAACGCAGACTTTCCTCCTGAACAGGTGTATTTTTGGGGGATTTATTTAATCGGACTTCGTATCCTTTTGCCCAAAAATCAACTGCGTTTAATATCTTTTCCTCTGCAAGGCTTAAAAGACAGGATACGTTTCCGCAGTTTTTGGGACAGACAAGATAATCGCCTGTGCATGCAGGTTTTCTAACCATTTTAGCTCCGCATTTTTCGCAGATAACTAATCCGGCTAATGGATTTTTTATTGTCTTGCTTCGGTTTACAGGAGGCCTGTGACAGGCTGAAATTTTTTCTTGAGTCTTTATAAATACGTCTTTGTCAATAATTTTTTCATGAAGCCCCGAAGTCAACATGTATTTTTCAGGTGAGTTTCTCGGGCGCTCAGTTCTCATTTTTCCCATAACTACAGATTTTAAGGCAGGACGATAATTCCAGCGTATTTGACCGCAGTAAACCGGATTGGTGAGAATTCCGTAAACAGAAGATGGCGACCACTTTTTACCGGAGGGAGATGGAATATTGTTTGAATTAAGATACCGGGAAATTTTTGAAATTCCCAAAGGCTCATATTTTTCAAGGATTTCAGTTCCATTTAAAAATAAATTAAAGATAAGCTTAACAACAGCGGCTTTATCCTCATCGATTTCAAGTGTAAAGCCTTTTTCACCTTTCAATTTAATTTTCCTGTAACCGTAGGGAGCGATGCTTCCGGTATACTTTCCCTCTCTGACTGATGATAACCGCCCACGCTGCAATCGCCTGTTTATAACCTTGTATTCACGACGGCTCATAAACAGCCCGAACTCAAAATATTCCTCGTCGAATTCGTCGCATGGGTCGTATATCTTTATAGGAGTTATAATTTTTGTTTTGCTGTACTTGAAAGTCCTTGCCACAACCCCTTGGTCAACCGTATCGCCTCTTGCAAGTCTTTCAACCTCAATTACAAAAACACCATCCCAGAGTTTTTTCTCAACCTGAAAAAGCAGTTCCTGCATAACTGGACGGGCTTCAATGCTGTCTCCTGAAACAATCTCCCGAAATATCTTTTCAATCTTTAAATCAAGCTTTCTGCTTAGTTCAAAAAGTATATCCTCATGCCTTTGTAAAGTATCAAACCGATTGGAAATATCAGCCTGCTCATCCGCTCTGGACTTCCTGAGATACATACAATAGCTCATAAAATCACCTCAATACAATCGTTATTATATATTGTAAAATAATGTTGAAATTTCTGATTAGCTGCGATATAATAATGGTAAAAAAATATTATATTTTTGGTGTATATTTAATTAAGAAAGGATTGATTATAACATGAGTAACGAAAAGAACACTAAAAGTGATGAGGAAATACGTAATGAAGTGGCTAAGTCAATGATATTTTCAAAAGAAGAAAATTTAGATGAAATGTGCGATAGCTTTGACAGTATAATGAAAGAGTGGAAGGAAGACGAATTGCGTATCCCTGAAGAAGCCATAAAGGACCTTTGCACTGATAAATACAAAAGTCAAACTGATATAAATGGTGTTATTGCAAAAATAAGCATCATAAATCAGATATATTCTACACGAGTAAAAAATATTGATACATATTGGCTGGCTAAACATATTACAAACAATGGAGAAAAGTTAGAAAAATATATATTCTCAGATAATGAAAAACAGAGAATAGAAGCGGTACAGATTATAGCAAATTCAAAATACTCAAGTGAAGACTTAAGTGATGAGAGAATAAGTCAAATGAACGACCATTATTCGTTTGCAACTAAATATTGCAGTTTTCATAATCCGGATAAGTTCCCGATTTATGATGGCTATATGTGTGCCATAGTAAAAAGCAACTGGAATAATTTATGCAAAAAAATATTTAAGAAAAAAGGAGATATTGAAAATATTGAATTTTATGAAAATTTCTGTGAAGCAATGGGAAGATTAAAGGAAATTTTTTCTAAAGAATTAGGTGAAAACATATCTGCTAAGGAGTTCGACCAGTTTTTATGGTTGTATTTAAAAAATAAAATTAAATTATTAAAAGAACAAGAATAAATAGACTTTCATACCCATAACTAGCAAAAGAGCGCTTCCTTTTTATCGGAAACGCTCTTTTTCGGCTTGTATTTTTACATAATTACTTATGGCATGAGCTGCTGTTGGGACAGTGGCCGCATCCGCAGCCACAGGAGCAGGAAGATTTGCCTTTTTTCTTGTTTCTAATCAAGGAAAATATCACAAGTCCCACGATAACTGCAACTATAAGTCCCACAATTATTGTACCCAAATTTGCAATTATAAAACTCATATACGGCCTCCTGTTTTTATTTTTTATTAAACTCTTACTTTCTTTGTAAGTCTGTTATTGTCTGTATTGTTTGGTCTGAAAAGGAGATAGAGGAACAAAACAACCAGAAGTATTGCAACTGCTGTTGCTACTGTAAATCCGCCGCCTGTGATAAGTGTTCCAAGCTGGAATATGCACATTGAAACAACATAGGCGAATACACACTGATAACCTATTGCAAACCAAGTCCATTTTGCGTTGTTCATCTCTCTTTTAATTGCGCCGATTGCGGCAAAGCATGGAGCGCAGAGCAGGTTGAACACAAGGAATGAGTAAGCGGAAAGACCTGTAAAAGATGCTCTCATGTTTGCCCAAATCTGCCAGCCGTTTTCCGCAACCTCGTCAAATCCCCCGTAGAGAACACCGAATGTGCCAACCACGTTTTCTTTTGCGATAAGTCCGGTAAAGGCGGCAACTGTTGCCTGCCAGTTTCCCCAGCCAAGAGGGGCAAAGATAGGGGAAATAAAGCTTCCGATAATTCCCAAAATACTGTTTTGCATATCCTCAACTTTGGTAAATCCGCCGCCCTCAAAACCGTAAGCGGAAGCAAACCAAACGAAGATTGTGGCGAGAAGAATAACTGTACCGGCTTTTTTGATGAATGACCAGCCTCTTTCCCACATGCTTCTGAGAACATTTCCAACAGTCGGCAGATGATATGCGGGAAGCTCCATAACGAAAGGAGCAGGGTCGCCGGAGAACATTCTGGTCTTTTTAAGGATAATACCTGAGCAGATTATGGCGGCAATACCAACAAAATATGCGCTTGGAGCTACCCACCAGGCTCTGCCGAAAAGTGCACCGGAAATAAGGGCGATTATCGGAAGCTTTGCGGAGCAGGGGATAAAGGTGGTTGTCATTA
Source organism: Anaeromassilibacillus sp. An172 (assembly GCF_002160515.1). Classification (GTDB taxonomy): domain Bacteria; phylum Bacillota; class Clostridia; order Oscillospirales; family Acutalibacteraceae; genus Limousia; species Limousia pullorum. The sequence continues at coordinate 101,054 of NZ_NFKS01000003.1, forward strand.
TGGTCATCTTTCTGTCCCTGTCGTTTTCTATGGTTCTGGAAGCCATAATGCCGGGAACTCCGCAGCCTGTTCCTATAAGCATAGGAATAAAGGATTTACCGGAAAGTCCGAATTTTCTGAAAATTCTGTCCATGATAAATGCAATACGTGCCATGTATCCGCAGCCCTCAAGGAAAGCTAAGAACAGGAAGAGAACGAGCATCTGTGGAACAAATCCCAAAACTGCTCCAAGACCTGCAACTATACCGTCCAAAATAAGCTCCTGAAGCCAGTCTGCGCAGTTGATAGCTGTAAGACCCTGTTCAACAAATACAGGAATACCTGGAACCCAAACGCCGTAATCTGCCGGGTCTGGCTCTGAAACCTGATATGCTTCTTTAAAAAGAGCAAGATTAACCGGAACGGTTTCTGAAACCTCTCCTGTGTCGTCGTCATAGAAAACAGCTTCGCCAGTTACATTGGCGGCGGAAGCTTCAAAGGCGGCAAGCTCTTCTGCTGAGATTTCTTCACCGTTTTCTCTTGCTTCGCTTATGGCTGTTGTGTCGATACCGGCGTTCTCTGCGGCTTCAAGAAAAGCGGAAACCTCTGTGTCGGCTGTGGAATATTCCTCGCTTGCGGTTTCGTATTTGCCGGCTCCTATGCCCAGCAAATGCCAGCCGTCTCCGAATACGCCGTCGTTTGCCCAGTCGGTAAATATGGTTCCAACGGTGGTAACGGAAATGTAGTACACAATAAACATAACCACCGCAAATATTGGGAGAGCCGCCCAGCGGTTTGTTACAACTCGGTCGATTTTATCGGAGGTGCTGAGCTTATTTTTGTTGTGCTTTGTGTAACAGCCTTTGATAATTGAATCTATGTAGCTGTATCTTTCGTTGGTTATTATGCTTTCTGTGTCGTCGTCAAACTCAGTTTCAGCCTGATTGATTATTTCTTCAACATCAGGAAGATTTTTCATTGTTTCCTTTATTTTTTCGTCACGCTCAAAAAGCTTAACAGCGTAAAATCTTTTTTGGAACTGAGGAATTTCAGAAGTTAATTTATCTTCTATACTGTCAAGATATTCCTCGCATTTTTTTGAAAAGCGGTGAACAGGCTCGGTTTTTCTGCCGTTGACTGCGGCGTCGTAGGCGGCTTGAGCAGCTTCCTGAATACCTGTACCTTTCAAAGCGGAAATTTCCACCACTTTACAACCCATTTTCTTTGAAAGAACATCTATTTTAATGACGTCCTTGTTTTTTCTCACAACGTCCATCATGTTGATAGCCATTACAACAGGGATTCCCAGCTCCATAAGCTGAGTTGAAAGATAAAGGTTTCTTTCAAGGTTAGTACCGTCAACTATGTTGAGTATTGCGTCGGGCTTTTCCTGTAAAAGATAGTTTCGTGCCACAACCTCTTCCAAAGTGTAAGGGGAAAGGGAATAGATACCGGGAAGGTCGGTGATTATTACATCCTTATATCCCTTGAGTTTTCCCTCTTTTTTCTCAACGGTAACTCCGGGCCAGTTACCGACAAATTGATTTGCGCCGGTGAGACCGTTAAACAGTGTGGTTTTACCGCTGTTTGGGTTGCCGGCAAGTGCAATTTTAAACGACATACCAATTCCTCCATTAAAATAAGTTAGAATAAGCTAACTTTGTGCTCAAATAAAGATGTGTTTTAATAGATTTACTCTGCACTAAAAATATTAAAACACATCCGGATTATCCCACTTCAATCATTTCTGCGTCAGCTTTTCTCAGCGAAAGCTCGTAGCCTCGCACCTTAACTTCAACAGGATCTCCCAATGGGGCGGTCTTTCTTACAAAGATTTCCACGCCTTTGGTAATTCCCATATCCATTATTCTGCGTTTTACTGCGCCGTTGCCGTTGAGCTTTGAAACTTTTACGGTTTCGCCGCACTTAACATCCTTCAAAGTACGCATAATAACCTCCTATTAGTTACCCACCATGATTTTATTTGCCATTTCACGGCTTATAGCAACTCTTGATTCTTTTATATTTACAATCACGTTTCCGTGATTTACAGCCACAACGGTGACATCAGCGCCGACGACAAAACCGAGACTCTCCAAAAAACGTCTGATTTTTTCGTTTCCGCCAACCTTTTTGATTAAATTAACTTCACCGGCATTAGCCATAGTTAAAGGCATCATAGCCACCCCTTCTTTTATGTTAATCGGTTAGATGTTTCTAACTACATTGTATGTTAGCACAAACTAACTTATTTGTCAATAATTCTCTGTATTTTTTTGCTAATTAAATAACTTTTCTATCCTAAAAAGGAATATTATGGACGTTTTGACTTGAAAATTACCATTGGTATATGATATACTGTACAAAAGCCATAATGGGAGGTGTATTCCTTGAAAATTCAGGAATCAGCGGAAAATTATCTGGAGACTATACTTATAATAAGACAGAGAAAGGGCTATGTGCGTTCAATAGATATAGTAAACGAGCTTGATTTTACAAAACCAAGCGTAAGTGTTGCAATGAAAAATCTCAGAGAAAACGGTTACATAAGCATGGACGAAAAGGGATATATAACACTTCTTGAAAAAGGAGAAGAGATTGCTCAGACAATGCTGGAGCGTCATGTGATGCTTACAAAGTGGCTTATACAGCTTGGAGTTGACGAACAGACAGCTGCTCATGACGCATGCAGAATTGAACATGTAATCAGCAAGGAAAGCTTTGAAGCTATTAAAAAGCATGTTTCTGCCACTTGATTTTAATTTTTAAAATAAAATTTTCACTGCCGCCGAATTTCGGCGGCTTTTTCTTTTGTGTGAAAATTTTAGAAAAAATGAAAAATATAGTAAATTTGCTTTGTTGTTTATATCTAAATGGGATGTGGCTCATTTGTGCAGGATATTGAATTTTGTGTTTTTTCATGGTAAAAACGCACAACAGGACAAGCTGTTAAATAGTCATTTATACAAAGTTAAATTTTTTGATGAAAAAGTATAGAAAAACGATTTCATATATGGTATTATACATATGGAAACGATTTCATAACTAATTTCAGAAATAGAAATCAAAAAGACGAGTGGGAATAAGAACTGATTTTTAAATTATTCTGTATTTTAATCCGAAAGCGGATTTTAATAAAATATTTAAAAAAGTGAGGAGAAGTTATGGATTATCGAAAAGTGGCTCAAGAAATCTATGACAAAGTTGGGCAAAAAGAAAACATTGTGTCTGCTGCCCACTGTGCTACAAGACTTCGCTTGGTTCTTGTGGATAACGGAAAATGCGACGCAAAAGCTGTGGAAAACATTGACGGCGTTAAGGGCGTGTTCAGTGCATCCGGTCAGCTGCAGATTATTATCGGTACAGGAGAGGTAAACAAAGTTTACGACGAGTTTATCAAGATTGCCGGAATAACTGCCGCCAGCAAGGACGACGTGAAAGCGACTGCTGCTGCAAAGCAAAATGTTTTTAAACGTGCCATAAAAACATTGGGTGATATTTTTGTGCCTATCATCCCTGCTATCGTAGCAAGCGGTTTCCTTATGGGAATCATGGAAGCCTTGAACTTTATGGTAAACAACGGCTATTTGAACATGGATACATCCGGTTCAATATACGTATTTGCCAATCTGTTTGCAAACACTGCCTATACATTCCTGCCGATTTTGATAGCCTTCAGCGCAGCAAAGGCTTTCGGAGGAAACCCGTACTTGGGCGCAGTTATAGGTATGATTATGATTCACCCGAATCTCCAGAACGCATGGACAGTTGCTACCGAAGGCGTTCAGCAGACCCAAAGCGTTTGGTTTGGCCTATATTCAATAGATATGGTTGGATATCAGGGTCATGTTATTCCTGTTATTATAGCCGTATGGGTAATGTGCTTTATTGAAAAAAGACTTCACAAGATTGTACCTCCAATGTTCGACCTCTTTGTTACACCGCTTGTAAGCGTATTTGTAACAGGATATCTTACATTGTCAATTATCGGACCTGTTTTCGTAACAGTTGAAAACGCTATTATCGGCGGAATTCAGACATTGCTTACATTGCCTTTCGGTATCGGAAGCTTTATTATGGGCGGTCTTTATTCAGCAACAGTTGTTGCAGGTATTCACCATATGTACACTGTTATTGATGTTGGACAGCTTGCAATGTACGGATTTACATATTGGCTGCCGTTGGCATCCGCTGCAAACATTGCACAGGGTGCAGCTGCTTTGGCAGTAGGCTTAAAGACAAAGAACAAGAAGACAAAGGCTGTTGCAATTCCTTCTGCAATGTCCTGCTTTATGGGTATCACAGAACCTGCAATCTTCGGTGTAAACCTTAGATTCTTCAAGCCTTTCCTTTGCGGAGCTGTAGGCGGCGCCTGCGGTGCTCTGTACGCTTCAATCGTAGGCCTTGGCGCCAGCGGTACAGGTGTTACAGGTATCTTTGGACTTTTGCTCTGCCTCCACAACCCAATCAACTATATCATCATGTTCATAATTTCAGCAGGCGTTGCATTTGTTCTCACATGGCTTTTCGGCTTCAAGGATAAAAAAGAGGACGAAACAGCAACCGCTCCTGAAAACAATAACACAGATAAAAAAGAAATTCCTGCACTTCAGTGCAAAAGCGGTGTTATCTATGCACCTGTAAACGGAAAAGTTTTCTCATACGAGCAGATTCCAGACCAGACCTTTGCAGCAGGTATTCTCGGTAAAGGCGTTGGAATTGAACCTGAGGTTGGAGAAGTAGTAGCTCCCTTTGACGGAGAAATTTCATCAGTTACAGATACAAAACACGCAGTTGCAATTACATCACCGGACGGCATGGAGGTTTTAATCCATGTAGGTGTTGACACAGTTGCAATGAAGGGCGACGGCTTTAACTGCCTTGTAAAAGAGGGACAGAAAGTAAAAGCCGGAGAAAAGCTCATCACATTTGACAGAGAAAAAATCAAGAAGGCAGGACATCCGGACTGCGTTGTGGTTCTCCTGACAAACTGTGACGATTACAGTGATTTCAAGTTTAACACAGGCAGCTGCAAACTGCTTGACCAGGTTATAACAGTATAAAAAGTACTTTGCCAATGTACAATGGCGGCAAAAGCATCTGCACGTTTGTTTTTGCCGCCGGAGTACCGCCAACAATAAAGGGAGTGATTTTGAAATGACATCAGAAATCCTGCAACAGGCACGAGATTATGAAAATAAAAATGCGGACAGTATAACAAAAGAAGAGCGTCCCTCATTTCATGTGACGCCGCCAATAGGATGGATGAACGACCCAAACGGTTTTTCCGTTTACAAGGGAGAATATCACTTGTTTTTTCAGTATCATCCCTACAGTATAAAATGGGGCCCTATGCATTGGGGACACTACAAGACAAAAGATTTTATCCGCTGGGAAAGACTTCCCGTGGCGATTGCCCCTGACAGTGATTTTGACATTGACGGATGTTTTTCCGGCAGTGCAGTTGAACTTTCAGACGGCCGTCAGATGCTAATGTACACAGGCGTTTATCCTGAAATGCTTGAGAACGGAACAAAGAAAACGGTTCAAGCTCAGTGCGTGGCATTTGGTGACGGAATAAATTACGAAAAATCAAAACTAAACCCCATTTTGACAGAAAAGGATTTGCCGGAATGGGGAAGCAAATGGGATTTCAGAGACCCGAAAATCTGGAAAAAAGATAAAGATTTGTATGCGGTAATAGGTACACGTACAACAGACGGAAGCGGAGCGATACTTCTCTACAAAGCCGCTGAGGACGCTCCGGAGAAATGGACTCTTGTAAGCACGGTTGACAGGTCAAACAATGAATACGGAAAGATGTGGGAATGTCCGGATTTGTTCATGCTTGACGGCAAATGGGTTTTAATCACATCACCTCAAAACATGGTTGCCAAGGGTCTTGAATATCACAACGGCCATGACGTTATATGTATCACAGGAAATTTTGACTATGAAACAGGAAAATTCACAAGAGAAAACGTGATGCCCGTTGAAGGCGGAATTGATTTTTATGCACCACAGACTTTGCTCACACCGGACGGCAGACGCATAATGATTGCATGGATGCAGGCTTGGGACTCATCAAAATTTGTACCCAAGGGTCAAAAATGGTTCGGTATGTTCACAATACCCAGAGAGCTGACCATTAAAAACGGTTGTTTAATTCAAAACCCCGTAAGAGAAATTGAAAATTACAGATGCAATAAAGTATCGTATAAAAATATAGATATCAAAGAAGAGGTAAAACTCCCCGGAGTGGCAGGAAGAATTATTGACCTTACCGCAACGGTATACTTTGATAAAAAAGAAGCCAGCGGAAAGTTTGTAATAAAATTTGCGCAGAACGAAGATTTTTACAGCAGTATAACATATGACCCGGCAGATAATCTGCTGACTTTGGACAGAACCTATTCAGGTTTTCCACACTACATTGTCCACAGCCGCACAATAGAGGTTAAAAGGAATGAATACAATTCTTTAAAGCTCAGAATACTGCTGGACCGCAATTCGGTAGAATTGTTTGTAAACGACGGAGAGAAAGCTATGTCGGCAGCTTTGTATACTCCTCTTGACGCAGACTCAATAACATTCGAGTCAAAAGGAAATGTAAAGCTCGACATTGAAAAGTATGATTTAAAGTTTTAATTAGATTTTAATTATTCACTTATCTTTGTTAAAAAGAGCATTATAATCCGGTTGCATAAAGCTGAATATTGATGTATATTATTGATATAATTTTTGCTTTTTGCAATAACAGGGCTTGATAGCGTTTAAACAAAAGCCCACTATATAATGTACAGAAGTGAGTTGATAATATATGCAGATAAAGGATATTGCACGTCTTGCCGGAGTGTCACCGTCTACGGTGTCAAGAGTGCTGAATAATTCAGGTTATGTAAGCGAGGAAATACGTCTAAAGGTTCAAAGCGTAATAGACGAAACCGGTTACAGACCCAATCAGATTGCAAAATCCCTTAAGGACAGAAGCACCAAAACTATAGGAATAATTATTCCTCAGATAGCTTCTGAAACAATGGCGAAACTTGTCGAAGCCGCTTACAGATGCTGTAATGATAGAGGATATAAAATCCTTATGGAAAACACCCAGCTTGACTGGGGCAGAGAAATTGAAAGCCTGAAAAGTCTTTATCATCAGCAGGTTGAAGGAATACTTCTGATGTCGGTGGGACTTTCTCAGGAGCATAAACAGGTTATAGATAGTTTAAAAATACCGGTGATTGTAACCGGTCAGAAAATGGACGGGCTTTGCTGTTACACTCATGACAACAGAAACGCAGTTAAAGCTTTAGTCACAAAAATGATTGAAAGAGGCAAAAAAAGAATTGCCATTTTGAATGTGGATATAGAAGAGGATGACTCTATCAGAGTTCAGAGAGAGCTTGGATATCGTGACGCCCTTTCTGAAAATGGTATAGAGTTTGACCCGAAGCTTGCGGCTTACGGAAAATTCTCAGTGGCTTCCGGAATGGAAATGATGGGAAAAATCTGGAATGAAAACGAGGTAAAGCCCGACGGAGTTTTCGCAGTGACAGACAAAATAGCTATCGGCGCAATGAGATTTCTCATGAAACAGAAAGTAGATATACCCGTAGAATGTGCCGTGGCAGGAGTGGGCAACAATAAGCTTTCAGAATTTATTGAGCCCGCCTTGTCCACAATAGAGTATCATTATACAGAGCTTGGCACAGCGGCAACCAATTTGCTGATTGACGCTATAGAAGGAAATGAAAAGGCGGAGGGAATCCACCTTATGAAATATGACATAATTGAGAGGAGCAGCACTAATGAACAATATTCTTGTAATGGGTGAACTTTTAATTGACTTTATTCCGTGTGAAAAGGGCAGAGCCCTTAAAGATGTAGATAATTTCCAGCGTGCCGCAGGCGGTGCACCCGGCAATGTTGCGGCGGCTATTTCAAAGCTGGGCGGTCATTCCATTATGATTTCAAAGCTGGGATATGACGCTTTCGGCGACCACATTGTTGAAAACCTCAACAGCGCAGGTGTTGACACAAAATACGTTTTCAGAACAAACGAGGCAAAAACAGCTTTGGCATTTGTATCCCTTGATAAAGAGGGCAACAGAGATTTCAGCTTTTACAGAAATCCAAGTGCAGACCTGTTTTTAAGCCCTGATGATATAACAGAGGATATGTTTGATAATTGCAGTGTGTTCCATTTCGGTTCTGTAGATCTTGTGGATTATCCCGTTAAGAAGGCTCACAAGAGAGCAATAGAAATTGCGAAGGAAAAAGGTATCACAGTAAGCTTTGACCCTAACATCAGACTTCCACTTTGGGATAGCCCGGAAGCTTGTCAGGCGGCTGTAAGAGAGTTTCTGCCTTATGCTGATATAGTAAAAATTTCAGATAACGAGCTTGAGTTTATCACAGGCAAGGATGACCCGGCAGAGGCTGCAAAACTGCTTTTTGAAAACGGCTGTAAGTTCTTTATGTATACAAAGGGTAAGGACGGAGCGGAAGCTTTCACAAAGAATGTTCACGTTTCAATGCCTTGCTTCCCTGTAGAAGTTGTTGACACAACAGGTGCAGGAGATTCATTCATGGGTTCAATGCTTTACAGCATAACAGAAAAGGGAATGAGCCTTGAAGAGCTTGAAAATATCGACGAAAATACATTGAAAGAATTTGTAAAATTTTCATCACTCTATGCTGCAAGCACAACAACAAGAAAAGGCGGCGCCTGCTCAATGGCTACAATGAGTGAAATCAAAGAATTTGCAAAAAGGTTTTGATTATATGAAAAATACTTACAGACAAGAATATCATCTTATGCCTGAAACAGGCTTTTTAAATGACCCCAACGGACTTTGCTATTACAACGGCGAATATCATATTTTCCACCAGTACGCCCCACAGGGACTTTCGGCTCAAAGGGGATGGGGACATTATACAACAAAGGATTTTGTAAATTACAATAATTACGGAATGGTTATTTATCCCGATTCTGTCTGGGATAAAAACGGTTCATATTCAGGTTCTGCCCTTATTGACGACGGTGAAATGGAGCTGTTCTACACAGGAAACGTGAAGCAGCCGGGCAACCACGACTATACACTCAGCGGCAGAGAACAAAACCTCATATATATGAGTTCAAAAGACGGAGTTAATTTCTCAGAAAAAGAACTCCTTATGACAAACGACGATTATCCTGAAAATTGTTCCTGCCATGTTCGTGACCCAAAGGTTTGGAAAGAGGGAGAAAATCTCTATAAAATGATACTGGGTGCAAGAACCAGAGATGACAGGGGAGAAGCTCTCGTTTACAAATCTTCAGATAAAAAACACTGGACTCTTGATAAGGTTTATACAAAACCACAGCTGGGATACATGTGGGAATGTCCGGACTTCTTTGAGCTTGAGGGAAAAACATTCCTCTGCTGCTGTCCCCAGGGCGTAGAGCCAAAGGGAATAGAGTGCCAAAACATTTATCAGAGCGGATATATGATAGTTGAGGGCGACGAGCTTTCAGAGTTTGTAGAGTTCGACAGAGGTTTTGACTTCTATGCACCTCAAACATTCCTTGCACCGGACGGCAGAAGAATAATTATAGGTTGGTTCGGACTTCCGGATGTTCCTTATAAGAACCCAACAGAGGAAACCGAAAACTGGATTCACTGCCTTACAATTCCAAGAACACTGGAATTTAAAGATAACAAAATCTGGCAGGAACCTATAGCCGAGCTTGAAAAGCTTAGAACCGATGAAATATCCCTTTCACTTGAACCGGGAAAGATAAATATTCTTCCTAAGGTTCAGTGTGAAGCATTTATAAATTTTAAAGATAAAACAGACAGTTTTGATATTTCAATAAGAAAAGATATAAATATATCTCTCAAGGACGGCGTGTTTACCTTAAAAATAGGTGACAGTGGAAAAGGCAGAACTGAAAGAAGCTGTAAAGTAGATAAAACCGACAGCGTAAGAATTTTCAGCGACACTTCCTCAATAGAGATATTTGTAAACGGAGAGGTGTTCTCCTCAAGAATTTACGAAGAAAAAGACAATTCCGAGGACTTTACAGTTGTCCTCAATTCATCTTCACAGGGATGCGATCTCGCCTATTATATTCTGCGTCCCTTTGAGATAACAAAAATAAGCTAACGCCACAGTTTTTGTACTGTTTACTCCTTTCAACAAATATATATTGCTAAAAAATAAACGTTCTGAGGTAGGGATGACCTCAGAGCGTTTATTTTTGTGTTTTAAGAACATTGTCTTTTAAGGTCTTTTTTTAATTAGCCGGCGTATTCTTTACCGAGGTGATTGTTTTGGATAAGGATACTACAGAATTTTTTCTGGGAGAGACAAAAGTTAAAATTGCAGATCCAAAGGAAAACGTCGGTAAAGATGAAATTGAAAAAATTTTGAATACAATAGCTTTGCTTTACAAAAACACATTGAAAAACCCGGAAGATAAAAACTATAAACAGTGACAGCCTTTTGGTGCTGATGAGTTGGGACATTTGGAAATGATAGGAGCGATAGTTTATCAGCTTACAAAGAACCTGACAGAAAAGGAAATTAAGGAAGCAGGTTTTGAAGATTACTTCGTAGACCACACTTTGGGAATTTATCCCCAGTCCGCATCAGGTGTGCCTTTTTCAGCGGGAACCTTTGCTGTGAAAGGCGATCCAATAACCGATTTGCACGAAAACATGGCAGCAGATGACAGTACTTTAAAAATACATACAAAAATCCCGCATACTCTAAATCTGAGTACACGGGATTTTTTGGCTTTATGTTACGGTTTTATATTTGTTTGATGGTAAACATCAATATGACTTTTGTTTAAGGTCAGATTAAAGACCCATGATTTTTTTCATGTCGTCTGTAATCAAATCGGTGATTCTCTGTGCGTCAGCCTTGTCTTTACCAACTGCTGTCACATAAATCTTAATCTTTGGCTCTGTGCCGCTTGGACGAACAATAGCTGCATTGTTGCCCTCAAGATAATATGCCAAAACATTTGACTTAGGAAGCTCGATAACTTTTTCTGTTTCGGCAACAATGTCCTTTTCAACGCTCTCTTTGAAGTCGGAGAATTTAACAACCTTCATGCCGCTTACTTCTGCCGGGCTGTTAGCTCTGAGAGAAGCCATAATGTCAGCCATTTTCTGCATACCTGCAGCGCCGTCAAAGCTGAAGCTGAGAGTTGTGTTCTTGTAGTAACCATATTCCTCATACATAGCGTCGATAACCTGAGCAAGAGTCTTGCCCTGCTTCTTGTAATATGCCGCCATTTCGCAGATAAGCATAGAAGCAACAACTGCGTCCTTATCTCTTACATAGCTTCCTGCAAGGTAGCCGTAGCTCTCTTCAAAACCGAATACAAATCTGTCTGTTTCGTTTGCAGGTTCAAGGTTCAGGATAACCTCGCCGATGTATTTAAAGCCTGTGAGAACGTTTTTAAGTTCACAGCCGTACTTTTCGCAAAGTCTGTCAATCATTATGCTTGTAACGATTGTCTTTACAATGATTGGCTTCTCAGGAAGTGTGCCGAGACGCTTTCTGTTGGAAAGTATGTAATCTGTAAGCATAATTCCTGTTTCATTACCTGTAAGCAGACGATAGCTTCCGTCGCTGTCGATAACTGCGATACCTACACGGTCTGCGTCAGGGTCAGTTGCCAGGAGAAGGTCAGGCTTTTCAACTTCGCAAAGCTCAAGACCTTTCTGGAGAGCCTCTTTAATTTCCGGGTTTGGATAAGGACAGGTTGTAAAGTTGCCGTCCGGCATTTCCTGCTCTTTAACAATCTTAATATCCTCAACGCCGATTTCACCCAAAACTCTGCGTACAAGCTTGTTGCCTGTTCCGTTGAGAGGAGTGTAAACAACCTTAAGGTCAGCACCCTTGCAGATGCCTTCGTTTATCTGCTGTTTCTTAACATTGCCAATATATCTGTCATAAACTTCGTCAGCAACATACTCGATAAGTCCCTTGCTGATTGCTTCGTCGAAGTCCATTGTCTTTACATCTTTAAATATATCCAGCTTGCAAATCTCATCATAAACAATACCTGCGGCAACGTCTGTCATCTGGCAGCCGTCCTCACCGTAAGCCTTGTAGCCGTTGTACTTTGCCGGGTTGTGGCTTGCAGTAACCATGATACCTGCCTGACACTTGAGATCTCTTACGAGGAAGCTGAGTACAGGTGTTGGCTGAAGCTCGCTGGTGATATATGCCTTGATTCCGTTAGCTGCCAAAACCTTTGCAGCCTCAATCATAAACAGGTCTGCCTTAATACGGCTGTCGTGAGAAATAGCAACTGCACCGCCGCCGAATTTTGAGTTAACATAATTTGCAAGACCCTGTGTTGCATGTCTTACAACATAGATATTCATTCTGTTAGTACCTGCGCCGATAACACCTCTGAGACCTGCTGTACCGAACTCAAGGGAGCGGTAAAAACGCTCGTAAATCTCATCTTTATTATCTTTAATGCTTTCGAGCTCTGCAATCAGATCTTTGTCGTCTGTTGCAGACTGACACCATTGGTTATAGCTTTCCATAAAATCCATTTTAAAATCCCTCCATGGTTAGTGATTTAAAAGACGAAAATTGTGTATTCTCAAAGATAGTATAAACTTACTTTGACACACTAAATTATATCATAAATGCATAGGATTTACAAGAGATAATTTTATATTATCACCAAAAAAATGCGTTTTTTCCGAGAATTATTCTACATAAAGACTTTTAACAGGAAATATTCAACAACCGTTCACATTCTTTCTGTTGATTTGTTGCCAATGATATAGTAATATATAAAACATACAAAATAGATTATTCTGGAGGTTTAACCAATGGGCGAAGAGCAAAATAAGTCTGTTTTTGAAAATAAAGAACAGGAAGATTCAAAAGACACTGATATGAACGAAACTGTTAGTGAAACAAGTGTTGAAAACAATGAGGAAGAAACTCAGTTTGTTTCAGAACCACAAAATGATTTTTCTGATGATGTTACAGATGATCTGAATACGGAAAACGACAGCTCTGAAGAAACAGATTCAGCTGAGTTTTTTAATGAATACAGTTTTGAAAACAGCGAAGAGTCTTCCGAAAACACTGAAGAAGGAACAGAAAACCAGGTTGATACTGACCTTAGCAGCTATCAGGGACAGTATGTAAATGTTGAAGCTCAGGAAAGTACACCTGTAAAGACCAAGAAAAAAGGTATTCTTTATCCTTCAACAATAGTTGTTTTGGTGCTTGTAGTTGCGTCAATAGTTATCTATGGCATTTATGCATCGTTCCAGCCGTCAATTAAGGGCGCATGGGTGAGCACAAGTGTTGATGAAACCTCAACTGCAAATTCCTATCTTGTTTTGGGCGACGATAATGTGGCTTATATGACATTGGGAACAATGAGATATATGGGTATTTACAGCACATCTTTTGATGATGACGGTCAGAAGATTTTAACAGTTGATATTCCTTATGCACTGCAATCAAATTTTGTATATGAATTGCAGGGAGATATAATGACTCTCGTAATGGAAGGCGACACAACAGAGTATACCTTTAAGAATGTAGAGCTTCCTGACTATACCCTCACAGTTCCTGATGACTATGTAAGAGATGACAACCTTTTGGGTAAATGGAAGGATTATACCTACGATATAGAATACACATTCAGAGCTGACGGCACAATGCTCATAAGCGAAGCCGGAGTTGTTGAAGCTGACTGTATCTATAATATAGTAGACGGAACAATCCATGTTGAGTATCTCGCCGGAGAAGTATATTCAATGGATATGGAATACACAGTTGACGGAAACAATCTGACAATAGGAGTTATGAACTTCCAGAAAATTGCAGATGAAAACGGAAAAGCAATCCAGACAGAAGAGCAGACAACCGAGGCAGACACAACAGCCGAAACAACAGTAGAAGAAACAGTTGCTGCATAAAGAAAAGATCATAATTAAATAAAAAATGAAAAAACACGCCGATTTCTTACGGCGTGTTTTCTACATAATAAAACAAAAGAGCGGTGAAAACCGCTCTTTTTAGATTTTAATGATTTAATTAAATTAGTCCTCGTCTGGTGTTTCCGGCATATCCCAGTTGTGCCATACGTTCTGAACGTCGTCGTTGTCCTCAAGCATGTCGAGGAGCTTCTGCATTTTAACCTGTACATCAGGGTCGTCAATCTTTGTGTAGGTGGATGGAACCATCTCAACTTCTGCTGATGCAAAGGTATAGCCCTTAGCTGTCAGGTCGTCACGAACTGCGCCCATGTCAGAAGGCTCTGTGTAAACTGTATAGATATCCTCGTCTGCTTCAAAATCAGCAGCGCCTGCTTCCAAAGCGTCCTCCATGAGTTTATCCTCTTCAACCTCGTTGTCCTCTTTGTCGAGAACCAAAACGCCCTTCTGCTCAAACATAAAGCTAACGCATCCAGGTGTACCCATGTTGCCGCCGAACTTATCGAAATAGTGTCTTACATCGCCGGCAGTTCTGTTTCTGTTGTCTGTAAGAGCCTCAACAATAACAGCGATACCGCTTGGGCCGTAGCCTTCGTATGTTACAGCCTCGTAGTTTGCGCCGCCTGCTTCACCTGCGGCTTTCTTAATAATTCTTTCGATGTTTTCGTTGGGCACGTTGTTTGCCTTTGCTTTTGCGATGCAGTCACGAAGCTTTGAGTTAGCGGCTGGATCTGCGCTTCCGCCGTCACGAACTGCAACGATAAGCTCTCTGCCTATCTTTGTAAAAATCTTTGCTCTAGCAGCGTCGTTTTTACCCTTTTTCTGCTTAATAGTACTCCATTTATTATGTCCGGACATTTATTACCATTCCCTTGTAAATAAAATTGTATTAAAAATTGCAATCTATTATACCATGAAATCACAGTTAATGCAAATGTTTTTTAATGTCGGTTTGTGTTAAACAGGGAAATATAAAGAAGATTTACAAATAAAAGGTTACAATTTTGTAACTTTTCTATTGTCAAAATAATATAGGGGTGATATAATTATCTGTGGAAAAGCTGAAAACGAAGGGAATATCAGCTTACCACAGAAATTATCATAGAGTAAGAAAGGAAAAATTATTATGGCAAGGTCAATGACCGGCTTCGGAAGATGTGAAGCCACCATAAACGGACGTGACATTGTGGTTGAAATTAAAAGTGTCAACCATAAGTATTTTGAGTTTTTTTGCAGAACCTCAAGAGGATATTCATTCCTTGAGGAAAGACTTAAATCAGAGATAAACAGTAAGATAAGCAGAGGAAAGCTGGATGTTTTTGTTTCGGTTTCCGTACCTGAGGATACACAGGCAAATGTTACCGTTAATCATAACTTGGCGGCAGGATATGTAAACGCTCTTAAAGAGCTTGCGCAGACATATGATTTGACATATGATATAACCGCTTCCATGCTTTCAAGATATCCGGATATTTTGACAGTTCATAAAACACCTGAGGATGAGGACGAAGTTTGGGCAGCAGTAAAGCCTGCTTTGGACGAGGCTCTCAACAGATACATAGAGATGAAAAAGTCAGAGGGTGAAAGACTTAAAGCTGACGTTTTGGGCAGAGCCGGGCATATTCTGGAAATCGTATCAAAAATAGAAGAGCGTTCTCCTCAAACCGTAAAAGAGTACGAAGCAAGACTAAAAGAAAAGATAAAGGATTTCCTCCAGGGAGCTACAGTAGACGAGCAGAGACTTTTGACAGAGGTTGCAATATTCTCGGATAAGGTTGCCGTGGCAGAGGAAACCGTAAGACTTAGAAGCCATTTTGAAGAGCTTAAAAATGCTTTGGACACAGACGGCGCAGTGGGCAGACGACTTGACTTTATAATTCAGGAAATGAACAGAGAGGCAAACACAATAGGCTCTAAGGTGTCTGACGCAGAGCTTGCCCACAGAGTTGTAGATATAAAGGTTGAAATAGAGAAGATAAGAGAGCAGATACAGAATCTTGAATAAGAGGGAAAATAATGAAACTTATAAATATAGGATTTGGCAATACAGTGTCATCTGCAAGGATTGTTGCGGTGGTTTCTCCTGACTCTGCGCCTATAAAAAGAATTGTACAGGACGCAAAAGCCAAGGGAACACTGATAGACGCTACCTACGGCAGAAGATGCAAAGCTGTTATTATAACCGACAGCGACCACATCATACTGTCAGCCATTTCCCCTGAAACTATTGGAAACAGAAATGAAGAAGGAGCTGAGCAGATTGACTAACAATACTGTAAACAAGGGAGTTTTGATTGTATTTACCGGAGCGTCAGGAGTCGGCAAGGGAACTGTAATGAAAAAAATTCTTGCAGCAGACCCAAACAACTGGCTTTCGGTTTCTATGACCACCAGAGCTCCGAGAGCCGGTGAAGTTGCCGGAGTTGACTACAACTATATTTCTGTTGAGGAGTTTAAAAGCATGATGGCAGAGGACGCTTTTTTGGAGTCCGCATGCTACTGCAAAAACTATTACGGAAGTCCAAAAGCTCCGGTTGAAGAAAATCTCAAAAACGGCAAGAATGTTTTTCTTGAGATTGAGGTTCAGGGATTTGAGCAGGTAAGAGAGCTTTATCCGGATTGTTTGAGCATTTTCCTGCTTCCTCCGTCAATAGAGGTTTTGGAGCAAAGACTCAGAGGAAGAGGCACAGAGAAAGAAGAAGTAATTCAGGATAGACTCAATACCGCTTTAAGAGAGATTTCAAGATCAAACGAGTATAAATACAATGTTGTAAACGACGACATAGACAGAGCAGTTGAGGAAATACTCAATATTGTAAAAAATGAACGTGCAAAGTGATATTTTAACATGAATTTCACAGCCACAACACAGAATAAGACTATACTATAATTTAAAGAATAAAAAGGAGAATAAGTATGCATAAGGTTTCAGTAGATGATATGTTCAGCGGAAAGAAGAGCAGATACGCATTGGTAATAGGTGTTGCAAAGAGAGCACGTGAGATTGCAACATATTTTAATGAAAATGAGATTGTAACAAAAGATAAGCCTGTGCTTTTGGCTATTGAGGACTTCAAACAGCACAGATACAATATTTTAGAGCCTGACACAGATGAGGAATAATAGAGAAGAGGATTACTCTCTTGTAGCGGCTGTTGCCGTTGAAAAGACAGTTTACCACTTTGATAAACTTTTTGATTACAGAGTGCCGAAAAAGCTTGAAAAGTCCATAGAAAAGGGCAGACGTGTCTATGTTCCCTTTGGAAAGGGAAACTGCCTGCGTCAGGCAATGGTTTTTTCGGTGGATAAAGCGAAAGCTTCCGATATGGAAAACTTAAAGGAAATAAGAAGGGTTTTAGATAAGACAGCGGTTTTAACCGATGAAATGCTGGAACTTGCCCTTTTTATAAAGGACAGATGCTTCTGTACAATTTTTGAAGGTGTAAAGGCAATGCTTCCGGCAGGCCTTATGTTCAAAATGAAGCTGTACTATAAGCTTTCGGAAAAAGGCGAAAAGCTTGTAAAATCGGAAAGCCTTGAAGATTTTTCACAGGAAGAAAAAAATATACTCCTTGCAATTTTTAAAAGCAAGGGACTTGAAAAGGAAAAAGTTGCCGATACTTTCGGAAAGGACGCCGAAGAGGTTTTTGAAAAGCTTTGCCGTGAGGGACTGGTTCTTGAAACAGAAAAAGCCAAAAGGAAAACCGCCGATGCCACCGTAAAGTGTATGGCGCTTACCGATGACGCATTTGATTATGAGGACTCACTTACCGAAAAACAGGAAGCGGTGTTTGAAATATTATCAATGTGCAAGGGCGCATCGGTAAAGGAAATTTGCTATTATACAGGGGTTACAACTGCGGTAGCCGACGCCCTTGTGAAAAAGGGCATAGCCTATTATTACGAGGAAGAGGTTTTCAGAACACCTAAAAAAGTGTCTGTAAACACCGGATTGCCGGAAAAGAAAATGACCCTGTCAGAGGAACAAAACAGAGTTTTTGAAAATATATACGGAAGATTTAAAGAGGATAAACCGTCGGTAACACTGCTTTTCGGAGTTACCGGTTCGGGAAAAACTTCGGTATATATTAAACTTATAGACAGCGTTCTGAAAGACGGAAAAACCGTAATTTTTATGGTTCCGGAAATTTCATTGACGCCTCAGTTTACCGAAAAGTTTGAAAAGCTTTTCGGCAGCGACGTGGCTGTTTTTCACAGCCGATTGTCATTAGGGGAAAGGCTTGACGAGTATAAAAGAGTGCTGAGAGGCGATGCAAAAATAGTTGTAGGCACAAGGTCTGCGGTTTTTGCGCCCCTTAGAAATATAGGTCTTATCATTATGGATGAGGAACACGAGCACACATATAAATCCGAAAGCACCCCAAGATACAACGCCTGTCAGGTTGCAAAATTTCGATGTACAAAGAACAACAGCCTGCTTCTGCTGGGTTCGGCAACGCCGTCGGTTGAAAGCTATTATCATGCACTAAACGGCACTTACTCATTGGAGATGCTGAAAGAGAGATACGGAACCTCGGTTTTGCCGGATGTTATGATTGAAGATATGAACCTTCAGACAGCAGAGGGAAATTTCGGAAACTTTTCTTCCGGACTTGCGCTGGAGATAGAAAAGAATCTTGAAAACGGAAAACAGTCCATACTGCTTTTAAACAGAAGAGGTCACAACACCTTTGTGGCGTGTACAAGGTGCAAAGAGGTTGTAACCTGTCCCAACTGTTCAATATCATTGACCTTTCACAGCGCCAACAACAGGCTTATGTGTCATTACTGCGGGTACTCAATACCCTATACCAACACATGCCCGTCCTGTCATCAGGATGGTTTGAGGTTTTCGGGTGCAGGAACTCAGCGTGTTGAACAGGAGCTGGCGGAGCTTTTTCCGTCGGCGAGAATTTTAAGACTTGATACAGATTCCACCATGGGAAAGTATTCCCACGAAAGAAAGCTATCGGCTTTCGCCGCTGGGGATTACGATATACTGGTTGGTACTCAGATGGTGGCTAAAGGTCTTGATTTTCCGAAGGTCACATTGGTGGGAGTAATAAATGCGGACACCATGCTTTATTCCGACGATTTCAGAAGCTATGAAAAGACCTTTTCCCTGCTGACCCAGGTGGTTGGAAGAAGCGGAAGAGGAGAGGAAAAGGGCAGAGCGGTTATACAGACATTTACTCCCGATAACCCCATAATTTACCTTGCTGCAGAGCAGAACTATGAGGCTTTTTATCAAAGCGAAATAGAGATACGCAGAGGTATGCTGTATCCGCCTTTTGCGGATATCTGTTATATAGGCTTTGTGGGATTAAACCATGACGCCGTAAGGCGGAAAGCTATGGAGTTTTCCAAGTCTTTGGCGGAAACCGCAAGACTTCGCTACAGTCATATTCCCATGAGAGTTTTAGGGCCGTCGCCATCTTCGGTGACAAAGGTAAACAACAAGTACAGATACAATATAATTATAAAATGCAGGGACAACAGGGAAACCAGAAGTCTGATAACCCTGATGCTCTGCGAATTTGGAAGAACCAACAACAGGGGAAAAGGCGTGAGAATTTTTGCCGACATGAATCCCCTGTCAATATAGAGTATGAAGAATAAGCAAATTGATTTTTGAAAGATTTTATTGGATTGGATGATGAAAAATGGCAATTAGAAATATAGTAAAAGAGGGCGACGAGGTACTGAGAAAAAAGTGCCGTCCCGTTGAAAAATTCGACCAGCACCTCTGGACTTTGCTTGACGATATGGCAGAAACCATGCACCAGGCAGGCGGCGTAGGCCTTGCAGCTCCTCAGGTAGGTATAATCAGAAGAGTTGTGGTAATTGATGTGGGCGATGGTGTTATCGAGCTTGTAAACCCAAAGATTATTATGAAAGCCGGCGAGCAGATTTCCGCAGAGGGCTGTCTTTCCTGCCCTGGTGAGTACGGAATTACAAGCCGCCCGATGTTTGTAACTGTTAAGGCTCAGGACAGATTCGGCAACGAGTTTACCAAAGAGGGCAAGGAACTTTTGGCAAAGGCATTTTGCCACGAGCTTGACCACCTTGACGGAATTATATTCAAGGATATAGTTCAAAGAATGTTAAGACCGGAAGAACTGGGCGACTGATTTACTGAAATTATAAAACAGTTTTGAAATGGAGATAATTTATGAAAGTAGTTTTTATGGGAACTCCGGACTTTGCCGTTCCATGCCTTGAAAGACTTGTAAGCGACGGTCATGATGTGGCGGCGGTATTTACTCAGCCGGACAAACCAAAGGGCAGAGGATATACATTGACGCCTCCTCCGGTAAAAGTGTGCGCCATGGAACACGGCATTGAGGTTTTCCAGCCAAAATCCATGAAAGACGGCGAAGCCCTTGAAATACTTAAAAAGATTGAACCTCAGCTCATTGCGGTTGTGGCTTTCGGAAAAATTCTTCCTAAAGAAATCCTCGATTTGCCGCCTTACGGCTGTATAAACGTACACGGTTCATTGCTTCCTAAATATAGAGGAGCTGCCCCAATACAGTGGTCGGTATTAAACGGAGATAAAATAACCGGAATTACCACAATGTATATGGACGTGGGACTTGATACAGGCGATATGCTTTTGAAGTCTGAAACCGAAATCGGAGAAAACGAAACCTCCGGAGAGCTTTACGACAGAATGAAAGTTATGGGCGCAGACCTTCTTTCCGAAACAATAAAGAAACTGGAAGATGGAACTGTAACAAGAACAAAGCAAAAGGACGAGGAAAGCTCATACGCTTCCATGCTTGATAAATCCATGTGCCGCATAGACTGGAATCAAAGTGCTGATAAAGTCCATAATAAAGTGAGAGGTCTTTCACCATGGCCTGTAGCTGTGGCTGAGCTTAACGGAAAAAAAGTAAAAATCCACAAAACACTGCTTAACAGCGTAAGCGGTAAAAAAGGTGACTGCGGAGAAATAATCTCCCTTAACCCATTTGTGGTGGCTTGTTCCGACGGTGCGGTTGAAATTCTCGAGCTTCAGCTTGAGGGCAAAAAGAGAATGAACAGCAAAGATTTTCTCATGGGTCACAGACTTAATGTAGGTGACAGATTTTCATAAACAAAAGGAGAATAGAAAATGCCTTTTTTATATTTTGACTGGACATATCTTGTGTTTGTAGTACCATGCCTTATAATTTCAATTATATGCAGTGCCAATGTACAGACAACCTACGCTAAATATTCTCAGAGAATGAACTCAAGAGGAATGACAGGAGCGCAGGCGGCTGAATATGTTTTGAGAAGCAACGGCGTAACCGGTGTTAGAATTGAAATGGTTGAGGGAAAGCTTTCCGACCATTTTGATCCGAGAACAAATGTTATAAGACTTTCAAGGGATGTATATATGAATTCATCTATCGCTTCTGTAGGTGTTGCCGCCCACGAGGCAGGTCATGCTGTTCAGCATGCGGTGGGATATTTTCCAAATAAATTGAGAAGCGCAATCCTTCCAGCTGCAAATATCGGCTCATCCTTGGGCTGGATTTTGGTAATTGTTGGATTGATTTTGCCGGTTCAGTATTCCTTTGTAGTGACATTGGGAATAATTTTCTACAGTGCGGCTGTATTGTTTACAATAGTGACTCTTCCTGTAGAGTTTAACGCATCTGCCAGAGCTTTGGCTTGTATTAAAAACACAAATCTCCTTTACGGCGAGGAATACAACGGAGCAAAAAGGGTTTTGCAGGCTGCTGCGATGACTTATGTTGCCTCAACACTCACATCTGTTCTCCAGCTTCTCAGACTTATTGTTATCGCCAATAACAGAAGGAGATAATGATGACGCAGAACAGTTCTATAAATCCCAGAACCTTGGCGTTTAATATACTTTATAAGGTGTCTGAGGATAAGGCTTATTCCAATATCGCTGTAAATACAATGCTGAAAGAAAGCGGACTTTCAGGACTTGACAGCGCCTTTGTTTCAGCAATAGTTTACGGTGTTTTGGAAAAACAGATTACAATAGATTATATAATCAGGCAGTATTCAAATCTGCCTATGAGAAAAATAGAGATAAAGACATTGATAATTCTCAGAATGGGAATTTATCAGATGCTTTTTATGGATAAGGTTCCCGACAGTGCGGCGGTCAACGAAAGCGTTAAAATCGCAAAAAAGAAAGGACTTATGAAGTCCTGCGGTTTTATAAACGCTGTGCTGAGAAATTTTGTGAGGGCAGATAAAAAATACAGTCTGCCACCTGAAAATGAAAGGGGAAAATATTTAAGCGTTAAGTATTCCTGTCCTGAGAGCCTTATAAGCCAATGGCTTGATGCTTACGGATACAACGTAACAGTTGATATGCTTAAATCCCTTGAGGGCAGACCGCCTGTGACTGTAAAAGTAAACACATTGAAAATTACTTTAGAGGAGCTTATAAAGATCTTTGAAGAAGAGAGCGTAAAAGCCGAAAGAAACTTAATTCCTCAAAGTCTCAATATTAAGTTTTCAGGTTCAATAGAAAATTTAAAATCCTTTAAAGAGGGATATTTCCATGTGCAGGATGGCGCAGGCACACTGTGCGCTTTGACGGCAAATCCTAAAAGGGGCGATGTGGTTTACGATATCTGCTCTGCTCCGGGAGGAAAAGCTTTTTCAATGGCAGAGATTATGGAAAACGAAGGTGAGCTTTATTGCTTTGACCTTTACGAGCATAAGCTCAGGCTTATTGAAAAGGGCGCAAAACGATTGGGACTTAATATAATAAAAACAGCTGTGAGAAACGGCGCAAATCCTCAGAATAAAGAGGAAAAACCGGCAGACGTAATTTTATGCGATGTGCCATGCAGCGGTACGGGTATTTTGAGAAGAAAGCCGGAAATAAGATATAAAGATAACCAGTATGATGAAAATTTAACTGATATACAATATAAGATACTTTCAGAAAGCGCAAAGCTTTTAAAAGAGGGCGGAAAGCTGGTTTATTCAACCTGCACCCTCAATCCTTTGGAGAATACCAATGTGGTAAAAAGATTTTTAGAAGAAAACAAGAATTTTTCAGGAAAAGCCTTAGAGCTTCCAAAGGATATAAAAAGAACGATAAAGGAAGAGGAGTACGAGATAACTTTGTTCCCACAGACAAACGGAACAGACGGATTTTATATTGCTCTTTTGCAGAAGGGATAAAGACATGATACAAAGGGAAGAACTACCGGTCATAGATAAAGCATCAGAAAAGACACATGAAGGATTTGTGCCGGCTTTTGACAAAGAAGGCAGGATTGATATTAAATCCTTAAATGAACAGGAGATTTTAGACCTGCTTTTAAAGCTGGGACAGCCCAAGTTTAGAGCCAAACAAATTTTTGGCTGGATAAACAAAGGTGTGGAAAATTTTGAAGAAATGCGAAATATTCCCCGCAGCCTTATAGACGAACTGAATAAAAAGTGCTATATTTCTGTTGCAGCTATTGAAAAAAAACAAGTTTCATTATATGATGGTACAGTAAAATACCTGTTTAGATTAAATGACGGTGAATATGTAGAGTCCGTCCTTATGAAATATCATCACGGATATTCCCTTTGTATTTCCACCCAGGTGGGATGTAAAATGGGGTGTACCTTCTGCGCCACAGGCAGAAGCGGCTTTACCAGAAGCCTTACACCCTCTGAAATGATTTGTCAAATAGAAAAAGCAGAAAAGGATTGTCAGATACGAGTTTCAAATATTGTTCTTATGGGAATGGGAGAACCTCTTGATAACTTTTATAATGTGGTGAGGTTTATTCAGCTTGTAACATCTGACGACGGACTTAATATAGGTGTCAGACATATATCTCTGTCAACCTGCGGACTTGTTCCGAGAATTTACGACCTTGCAGAATATAATTTTGGTCTTACATTGTCGGTGTCGCTCCATGCGCCGAACAATACTATAAGAAGTGCAACAATGCCGGTTAATAAAAAATATCCGGTTGAAGAATTACTTCAAGCATGCAGATATTATGCAGAAAAGACCAAAAGAAGAATCTCCTTTGAATACGCCATGATAAGCAAGGTCAACGACATGGACGAATGTGCCCACGAGCTGGGCAGAAAACTCAAAGGCATGCTTTGTCATGTAAACCTTATACCTGTAAATAACGTTGTAGAAACGGATTATAGAAAGAGCAACAAGGACAGACTGGAGTCATTTGTAAAAATTTTAGAAAAATACTCCGTGACTGCGACGGTTAGAAGAACTCTCGGCAGCGATATTGACGCTTCCTGCGGACAGCTGAGGGGAAAACATATAAGAAAAGGAGGAGTTTAGCTTGAATATATTCGGTAAAAGCGATATAGGTCTGGTGCGTCAGACAAATCAGGATTCTTTTTCCGTGGGGAAAATCAACGATGATATTGTTTGGGCGGTAGTCTGCGACGGAATGGGCGGAGCCAGCGGGGGAAATGTTGCAAGCTCCGAAGCGGCAAAAGCTATTATTGAGCGGATCAAAACACTTGATATACCGGAGAATATTATCAGCAACGAGGAGCTATCCTTGTTTATGACAGACGCTGTAAAACATGCAAACACAACAGTCTTTGAGATGGCTCAAAACAATGTTGAGTTAAGCGGTATGGGTACAACCTGTGAATTTGTATTTGTGATAAATCATAGGGTACATGTTGCCCATGTAGGTGACAGCCGCACATATCTTATAAGAAACAATCGTATAATTCAAATTACGGAGGATCACTCTTTTGTACAGGAGATGGTCAGACAGGGTCAGATAACTCAGGAAGAAGCAGAAAAGCATCCCAACAAAAACATCATTACCAGAGCGGTGGGCGTAGGCGCTGATGTAGATGTGGATTATATAGAAACTGAATTTGAACAGGGGGATAAAATACTTACCTGTACAGACGGTTTAAGCAATATGGTGTCTGCCGCTGAGATGCTCTCTATTATAACTGAAAACGACGGAAAAACAGCCGTCGGAAAGCTTGTGGAGAGAGCAGTGTCAGAGGGCGGCTATGACAATATAACCGTAACCGCTATATACTAAAGGAGGAAACAACTTTGGATAAATACACAGGCAAAAGGCTTGACGGAAGATATGAAATCCGTGAGCTGATAGGTGTGGGTGGAATGGCATACGTTTACCGCTGCTATGACATCATTGACGACAGAGAAGTTTCAATAAAAATATTAAAGGACGAATATCTGCACAATGCGGATTTCAGCAGAAGATTCAAAAATGAATCAAAAGCGATAGCAATGCTTTCGCATCCCAATATTGTAAAGGTTTATGACGTAAGCTTCGGCGATGTTATCCAGTATATCGTAATGGAGTACATCGACGGCATAACCCTTAAAGAGTACATTTCCCAGCAGGGAGTTGTGGATTGGAAAACCACAATACATCTTGTGTCACAGATTTTGAGCGCTTTGCAGCATGCCCACCAGCACGGAGTAATTCACCGTGATATAAAGCCTCAGAATATTATGCTTACAGAGGACGGAACAATTAAAGTTACGGACTTTGGAATTGCAAGATTATCTGACAACAACACACGTACAATGACTGACCAGGCAATAGGTTCTGTGCATTATATTGCACCGGAACAGGCAAGGGGAAGCGTCACAGACGGTCAGTCAGACATTTATTCAGTAGGCGTAATACTTTACGAAATGCTTACAGGAAAACTTCCTTTCGACGCCGAAAACGCCGTGTCTGTAGCTATAATGCAGATGCAGTCAACACCGAAAATGCCGAGAGAAATAAACCCCAATATCCCAAAGGGACTTGAGGAAATCACCTTAAAGGCTATGCAGAAAAATACCGGTCTTCGTTATAAAAGCGCCGCAGAAATGCTTCAGGCTTTAAAGACCTTTGAGGAAAATCCTGACATAACCTTTGAATACAGATGTTTTGTGGATAATCAGCCCACAAGATATGTTGAAAAAATTCCAAAAACACAGCCACAGCGTCCTCAGCCTAATCCTACAAATGCAGAAGAGGGCTACGGCGATGATTTTGACAATATGGATTTCGATAACAGAGGTCCTGAGGTTCAGAAGCGCCCGGCATCGACTGTAAAATCAGAAAATAAACCGCAGCGCCAGCCTGTTGCGACAGCTACAGCGGTTAAGGAACCAAAAAAGAACACAGGCAAGTTTATTGCTGTGGGCGTATCCATAGGCGTCGGTGTAGTGGCAGTTATAATATTACTTTTTGTTTTCCTTGGAAACATGGGCTCAAACAGCCAGCCGGAAGTTGAAGTTCCAAACTTTGTAGGTCAGCAGCTTGTGGACGTTCAGAGCAACCCGGATTATTCCTTTAACTTCAAGATTGAAAAACAATATGATGAGGATAAAGAGATGGGAGAAATCCTTGACCAGGACCCGAAAGCCGGTTCAATGAAAGTTAAGGCAGACGCTACAATTACTCTTTATGTAAACGGAAGCGATACACCTATAACCGTTCCTTCAATAATCGGAGATACGGAAGATGTTGCAAAACAGAAGGTTATAGACGCTAACCTCTATCCTCAGGTTTATTATATCGAAGATGAAACCGGAGAGGCAGGAAAAGTAAAGAGCACATATCCGAATGTAGGAGAAGAAGTTGAAATAGGCTCTGTAGTAAATATCTATGTTGTAAGAGAATCTACAGAAAACGATATTGAAGTTCCTAATGTTATAGGAATGACTTTGGAAGATGCTAAGAAAGAGCTTGATAAGAGAGGCTTGAAATATTCTGTTTCAACAGATAAAAACAGTGATAAGCCTAAGGATGAAGTTATTGACCAGTCACCGCTTGCAGGAGGAATGGTAGAAAAGGATTATGTTGTTAATCTTACAGTAAGTGAGGGAATACCTCAGAGCAAGTCATATGTGTTCTATGTAGACCTTCCGGCAGCAGAAACAAATCCTGTTGATATCAGAGTTGTAGTTGATGGAATTGTTGACACTACAAATTCAAGAAGCAACGTAATTCCTGCATACAACAGCACATTTACAATTGAGCTTGAGGGAACAGGCACATCAAGCGTTGTTGTAGAGATTGACGGCAAGAAGTACAGAGTTTACGAAGTAAATTTCGATGACCAGAGCGTGAGAAATACTGAGTCATATGATTATGTTCCTCAGCATACCGAACCTGCTGTAACGGATGAACCTACAACGGAACCTCCGACAACAGAACCGCCAACACAGGCAACAACAGAGCCAGGCGAGGAGCATGTCGAATAGTCTGTAAGGCAGTAGTTTGTAAATTTTAATTTAATCAGGATTCCGGCTGTAATAGATTTTACAGCCGGATTTTAATAATGATTTAAGGAGAAAATATGGAGAATACCAGAAAAACAGGAGTGCTGATTTCAGTTTTAGGCGGATTTTATTATGTTGAATCAGAAGATGAAATATACGAATGTAAGGCAAGGGGAGTTTTCAGAAAGAAAAATAATTCCCCTCTTGTAGGTGATAAGGTGGAGTTTTCCCTGCAAAAGGAGGGTTACTGCGCCATAGAAAACATTCTTCCCAGAAAAAACAGCCTTATAAGACCGCCTGTAGCCAATATAGATACATTGGTTATTGTGAGCTCGGCGGTTGACCCAAAGCCCAATACTTTTATTATTGATAAAATGACAGCGGCGGCTGTGAATAAGGGAATTGAGCCGGTTGTGGTTATCACAAAAACAGATTTGGCTGACTGTGAGGAAATTTTAAATATATACAGAAGCTCGGGTATAAAAACTATAGCCTTTTCAAAATTTGAGGGCGATGAGAAAAAGGAGATTTCAAACCTGTTTCCGGGAAAAATTGTTGCCTTTACAGGAAACAGCGGCGTGGGAAAATCCACATTGCTCAATACAATTTTCCCGGAGCTTGGACTTGAAACAGGTGATATAAGCAAAAAGCTGGGACGTGGAAGACATACTACACGTTCTTCAAGGCTTTATAAGGTAAACGGAGGCTATGCCGTCGATACACCGGGATTTTCAACCGTTGACCTGGAACGCTATGAGATTATAAAAAAAGACGAACTGCAATACTGTTTTCCTGAGTTTAAAGAGTATCTGGGAAGCTGTAAGTTTGTGTCCTGCGCCCATGTGTGCGAAAAGGGATGCAGTATTATTGAGGCGGTAAACGATGGTAAAATTCAGAAATCCCGTCACGATAGCTATGTGGCTATGTACAACGAGGTTAAAGACATTAAGGAATGGGAGAGAAAATAACTTATGGAAAATCTACATAAGAAAGACCGATGCATAATAGTCTGCGCTTCTCCCGACTGTGATAATTCTTATCTTGAAAAAGAAATAGATACCGAAAAAGATTTTATAATCTGTGCCGACGGCGGCATGAAGCATTTAAAAAATGCGGGATTAACTCCGGATGTATGGATAGGTGATTTTGACTCATGGCATGGCGAAGTAAAAAGCGATAAATCTCAAATTGTAAGGCTGAACCCGGAAAAGGACGATACCGACACAATTTCCTGTGTAAATAAAGCATATGAGCTGGGATTTAAGAAAATAGCTTTGCTTTGCGCCCTGGGCGGAAGAATAGACCACACATTTGCAAACCTTTCTGTTTTGCTGTACGGCTTAGAGCGTGATTTGGATGTTTCAATAATCACGCCTACAGAGGAAATAAAGGCTTTAAAAGAGGGCGAATATCTTATTGAAAATCAAAAAGGAAAAACCTTTTCCGTTTTTGCTTTTGGCTGTGATACTGCGGATGTGTCCTATGAGGGCGCAAAATACCCGTTAAATCACTATAGGATGAAAGCCGCTTACCCTATAGGAATATCAAATATTTTTACTGAAAATAAAGCTATAATAAAAATCCACAGCGGAACAGTACTTTATGTTAGAAATAAATATGAAATCTAAATGTAAAAAAGCGTGACATCATGGCGTGTCACGCTTTTACTTTTATCATATAACAATAAGTCCGTTTGTAAAGTCCCTGCCGGATTTTCCTTTTTCTTTTAATGCAAGCTCTCTGATATCGGTGGCAAGGATGTCCTTTTCCAAAACTCTTCTTGCCTCATGTTCAAGGGTTTTAATGGAGTCCGAGGGCTTTACAATTATTGGCAGAGTGGCTGTGTCCTTTGCCCTTGATAAAATTTTACGTCCTGTTTCGTTAAATCCCAAAACACGGATGTATGGGAGCGGCGTTCTTTGAATTTCCTTAGTTACTCCCAAAAGGAGATGAACCATAATTCTTCGAAGCCTTGCCATTGTGTAGCGTTTGGTTTTTACCTTTTCGATTATCTCCTGAACGCTTGAGCAGGTTCCTGCGGCGGCAAGTATTCTGTGTTCCAGACCCTCGGAAACATCCGGAAGAGAAGCCAAAAAGCTTGGTGTGGTTATCTTTAAAATATATCTTATAACCGTATCAAACATATCAAAAAATACAGGGTTTTCCGCCATTTCCATTTCCGGTGTAAAACGTGAATAATCCTCGGTGTCTTTGTTTTCAAAAACCATACTGCGGATTTTCGAGGCTGAGGCGATATTTCCTAAAATTTCAGGACTGTCGTGTTCAGCTCCTTTTCTTTTAAAGGCTATTGGAATTATGTCTGTGTGTTCCAAAGCCTTGCAGTACTCCACCCCTAAAATATTGTTTGGTGCGGCTAAAATTTTTCCGGTTTCCTCGCCGTAAAGCTCGTTAATTGATGTGGTCAAGGCTCTTGGATAGTAGTCACCCTTTTTCATGTGAAGTCTTACCTGTTCCTGAACCTGAGGGTCGGAGGTTGCCCTTGCGGCTCTTATTATGGCTTCAGTGTCACCGCATTCGCTTCCAAAACAGAGGTAATTAACACAGCCTAAAGCAGATGCCGCCATAACTCCGTTTTCCGAAAATATCTGAGCATTTGATACAGCGTAAGGAACAGGAAGTTCAATTACCAGGTCGCTTCCGTTTTCAAGGGCGGTTTTAGCTCTTGAAAATTTTGAAAGGAGAGCTACGTCGCCACGCTGGGTAAAGCTTCCGCTCATTATGGAAATAACTGCGTCGGCGTAATGTTCTTTTATTGCTGTGTTCAGATATTTGTGGCCGTTATGAAATGGGTTATATTCGCTGATTACTGCGGCTGTTTTCAAAATTCATTACCTCGATTCGATTTATTTCTTCAAATTTACCTGCTGAATATAAAAAGGTCTTGAAAAATTAAACTTATTGTATTACAATTATATTGTATTTTTATTATATATGAATTTTTTTATAAGTTCAACAGAGGAGGAGATTGCAGTGAAAATTCTTGTTATCAATGCAGGAAGTTCATCACTTAAATATCAGCTTATCGATATGGAAAACGAGCAGGTTATTGCTAAAGGTAACTGCGAAAGAATAGGCATGGACGGTTCTTTCATCGGACATAAAACCTTCGACGGCAGAAGCCGTACAGATACAGTTCCAATGCCAGACCACAGATCTGCTTTTATGCAGGTTAAAAAGGCTTTGACAGACCCTGAGGTTGGCGTAATCACAGATTTGCACGAGGTTTCCGCAGTAGGTCACAGAATAGTTCAGGGCGGTGCTTTGTTCAGCAAATCAGTTCTTGTTGATGAAAAGGTTATTAAGGGTATTGAAAGTCTTATTCCTTTGGCACCTCTCCACAATAAGGGTCATGTTCAGGCTATCAGAGCTTGCCGTGACGTTTTCGGACTTGACGTTCCTGAGGTTGTTGTTTTCGATACAGCTTTCCATTCAACAATGCCTCCAAAGGCATACATGTACGCTATCCCTTATGAGTATTATGAGAAGTATCAGGTTAGAAGATACGGCTTCCACGGTACATCCCATAGATATGTAAGCGGAGAGATGGCAAAAATTCTCGGCAGAGATATTAAAGAACTCAAGCTCATCACATGCCACATCGGCAACGGTTCTTCAATTACAGCTATTGACAAGGGCAAGGTTATAGATACATCGATGGGTCTTACACCTCTTGACGGATTTATGATGGGTTCACGTTCAGGTTCTCTTGACCCTTCTGTTGTAACTTTCATTGCAGAAAAAGAAAATCTCACTCCACAGGAAATGAACGAAATTCTCAATAAAAAGTCAGGTCTTTTGGGTATTTCAGGTGTTTCCAGCGATGACAGAGATGTTACATCTGCTGAAAAGAGCGGAAACAAGCATGCTCAGCTTGCTCATGAAATGCTCTATTATCAGATTGCAAAGACAATTGGCGGCTATTATGTAGCTCTCGGTGGCTGTGACGGTATCGTATTTACCGCAGGCCTCGGCGAGCATCAGTCTCCATTGAGAGCTGCTGTCTGCAATTATCTCAAATGCCTCGGCGTTTCTCTTGACGCTGCTGCAAATGACAGCGCAAAGAGCGGAGAGAACGTTTGCATCACAGACATCACATCAAAGATTCCTGTATATATCATTCCTACTAACGAGGAGCTTGTTATCGCAAGAGATACAAGAGATATTGTTGAGGGTTTGAAGAAATAATATAAACTACAATAAATAATATTTACATATCCCGTTTTATTTATCCCGTGATAGATAAAACGGGGTATTTTTTTTGGCTTACCTGCGTAAAATGTCTTGAAAGGAGAGATACTTATGAATCAAACAACAAAAAATAGGGAAGCCCAAGTGACAAATAAATATAAGTCAGAGGACGCAGTCCAGAGAAAAGAAAACCTGCTTTCAAAACTCAAGAAGATTTTGGAGCGTTCAAAAAAGAAAATATTTAAGGACTGAAAATAAATGAGCGGCGAAAAAGCGGCCGTTTATGTAAGGCTTTCCGAAGAGGATAGAGATAAGGAAAAGAATTTTCAGGAGAGCAGAAGTATAATAAATCAAAAATCACTGCTTTTTACATATGCCGAAGAAAACGGATTTCAGGTTGTGGGAGTGTACAGTGACGAGGATTACGCAGGCTCCGACAGAAATCGCCCTATGTTTAAAAAGCTTATAAAAGACGCCTCTTTGGGAAAGTTCAGCGTTGTGCTTTGTAAAAGCCAATCGAGATTTACAAGGGAAATGGAGCTTGTGGAAAAATACATCCATGGGCTCTTTCCCCTGTGGGGCGTGAGATTTATCGGCGTTGTGGACAGAGCGGATACCCTTGTGCCGGGAAATAAAAAAGCCAGACAGATTAACGGACTTGTCAACGAGTGGTATTTGGAGGATTTGTCCGAAAGCATAAAAAGCGTTTTAAATGATTTGAGAAGCAAGGGAAAGCATATAGGAGCTTTTGCCCCTTACGGCTATAAAAAAGATAAGGATAATAAAGGCCATCTTGTGCCGGACGAGCCGGCGGCAAGGGTGGTGAGAAAAATTTTTTCTATGTATGTTGAGGGTACAAGTAAAATAAATATAGCCAGATATTTAAACGATAAAAATATTCCCACGCCTGCACTCTATAAAAGACAGCAAAACCTAAACTGGAAAAATTCAGAAGCCGAAAACGGTTTTTATTGGCGTTACTACACTGTGTCGTCAATTTTGGAAAATCAAGTTTACACAGGCACAATGGTGCAGGGAAAGAAAAAGAGTCTAAGTTATAAATCATCAAAAACAGTAAAAACAGACCCAAAGGACTGGTTTGTAGTGGAGAATACCCATGAGCCTCTTATTGACAAAGAAACATGGGAAAAAGCCGAGAACATGAGAAAATCAAGTGCAAATCCTGCATACAAAACAAAAAACATGGATGTTTTTTCAGGAATAGTTTACTGCGGCTTCTGCGGAAAAAAGCTTAAAAAGTCGTATCACTGCCGTAACGGTATAAAAAAGGTTTACTACCGCTGTCCTATGAGATTGTTAGGAGAAAAATACTGTCACGGAACAAGCATATTGTCAGAAAAACTTAAAAAAACAGCGGTCAAGGAATTTATTGATATTTGTAATAGCCTTTTAGGAAAAGAATATACGGAACAGTTGGCAATCTCAGATAAAAGCTTTGAGCTTGAGCAAAAGGAAACCCTTGAAAACAAACTTAAAAGCATAATTTCCAATGAAAAAAAGCTTAAAAATATTTTCGCAAAAGCCTATGTGGATAAATATACGTGTGTTATAAGCGATGAAGAGTATTTAGCAGTAACCGAAAAGCTGAAATCCGAAAAATCTGCTCTTGAGGAAGAAAAAAGCACCTTGAAAAATCAGATAAAAACACTTGATGAAAATATTGAAAAACAAAAGGCTGAGGGAGGTCAAAACTCCTTTTTAAAAAAGCTTGAAACAAACCAAGAGTTTGCAGACGACATCTGCCGGGAATTTATAGAAAAAATTACCCTGTTGGGACATGAAGAAAATTCAAGAAAGGCGATAATAGAAATTATCTGGAATATTTAGGTGGTATTTTTAAAGTACCGCCAGAGCAGAAAGCGAGAACTACCTATGATAACATTCTCAGATTCTGCGACGACTATGATGTAAGGGACGCAATACGCTTTTTGAGAGAACGTGAGATTGTCCATTATCAGCGTTTCGGAGAAAACCTGAGAATACTCACAGATAAGCTTGACGAGCGCAACTTCTATGCATTTAACCCGTCTTTCGATAAATGTCCGGTAAAGAAACCTAAATAAAAGAGGAAAAACTTAATGAAGAATCGTCCGTAAAATTCGGGCGGTTTTTCTTTTTGTTGGACTTCAATGTATAAATATACGAATTTTGACAAATATATATTGCAATTTACCGAAAAATTTGTTATTATATATAAGCGTACATTTTTATTGTTGCAAGTTAGCATGTGTTTTGCCTCAAAATGGGGCGAAATGAGATTTGGGAGGTTGAACATATGAAAATATGTCCACGCTGTAAAAGACTTCACTCGGATACATATACAGAATGTACAGAGTGCGGAAAGCCTCTTAGAGGTATAGAAAGCGAGAACGAAGAAACATATCTTATTACGGCAGAGGGATTTGAAAGAGAACATATAAGAGCATCTTTACAGGATGCGGGGATTCCCTGTGTTCCGAGATTTAGAAATGATATGTATTCCTCTGATGAGGTGACGGGAAAGGGTACATCTCTTGCAGAGATAAATGTTCCGTTTTCGGCTTTTACCAAGGCTTACGACACATGCGTTATGATAGGCGCTATTGACCCGGAGAAACCGCTTACTTTCGATATGGACGAGGCGGAGAAAATGTGCCGGGAAATAGGGGAAAAGAATAAGGATAAGATTAAAGAGGAAATGAGTCCTTCAAAACGAACAACATATAAAGTTTTGGGCGCAGTCTTATTTTTGCTTTTAGTCGCAGTGGTTGTTTGGGGAACAGACTTCATCACCGCATGGATTAAGGGATTATTCGGAGGTTGAGTATTATGAAAATCGAAACAAAATGCATTCAGTCCGGCTGGCAGCCAAAAAACGGAGAACCAAGAGTTCTGCCGATTTACCAGAGCACAACTTTTAAATATGAAACCAGCGAGCAAATGGGACGTTTGTTTGACCTTGAGGAAAGCGGATATTTTTACACAAGACTTCAAAACCCTACCAATGATACGGTTGCCGCAAAGATTTGCGACCTTGAGGGCGGTGTAGCCGCAATGCTCACATCTTCAGGACAGGCGGCAAACTTTTATGCTGTAATGAATATCGCCGAAGCAGGCGACCACATTATCTGTTCTGCAACAGTTTACGGCGGAACCTATAACCTCTATGCCCACACAATAAGAAAGATGGGAATAGAAGCAACTTTTGTTGACCCTGACTGCACAGAGGAAGAATTGAACGCTGCATTTAAACCAAACACAAAGTGCGTTGTAGGTGAAACCATTGCAAACCCTGCACTTGTTGTTTTGGATATAGAAAAATTTGCAAAGGCTGCTCATGCTCACGGTGTTCCTCTTATTGTGGACAACACATTTGCAACACCGATAAATTGCAGACCTTTTGAGTGGGGCGCAGATATTGTAACCCATTCCACAACAAAATATATGGACGGCCACGCAACCTGCGTAGGTGGCGCTATTGTGGATTCAGGCAACTTTGACTGGGACGCTCATGCCGACAAATTCCCGGGACTTACAACTCCAGATGAAACATATCACGGCGTTGTATATACACAGAAATTCGGAAAGGGCGCATTTATCACAAAGGCTACAGCTCAGATGATGAGAGATTTGGGTTCAATCCAGTCTCCGATGAACGCTTTCCTTCTGAATTTGGGACTTGAAACACTTCACCTGAGAGTTCCAAGACATTGCAGCAATGCACTTGCAGTTGCAAAGTTCCTTGAGAACCACGAGAAGGTTGCATGGGTAAATTATCCTGACCTTGAAAGCAACAAGTACCATGAGCTTGCAAAGAAATATCTTCCTAACGGTTCCTGCGGCGTTGTAACCTTCGGCGTTAAGGGCGGCAGACAGGCAGCTTCCGAGATGATGGACAATTTGAAGCTTGGAGCTATCGTTACTCACGTTGCAGACGCAAGAACCTGCGTTCTTCATCCTGCAAGCCATACACACAGACAGATGAACGACCAGGAGCTTATCGAAGCAGGCGTACAGCCTGACCTTATCAGACTCAGCGTAGGTATTGAAAACGTTGACGATATTATCGAGGACTTGGCTCAGGCTCTTGAGAAGTGCTGATTTAAGATTTATATAAAAGATAAAACCAGAGGTAAGGGTTTATGAGTAAAATAATAATCATATATGGACATTACGGCTGCGGAAAGACAAACTTGTCCTTGAATTTGGCTATAGATTTGGCTTTAAAAGGCGAAAAGGTCACCATTGCAGATATGGACGTGGTAAACCCTTATTTTCGCAGCGGAGATTACAAAGATTTACTTGCAAAATACGGAATAGACATTGTTGCCAGCGACTTTTCCCATACAAATCTTGATTTGCCGTCAATTCCGGCTACAATGTATTCCATATTTGTAAGAGAGGGAACAGTGATTATCGATGTGGGAGGAGATGACGCAGGAGCCTACGCTCTGGGACGTTTTTCCTCGAAGATTAAGGAAGCAGGCTACGAGGCTTATTATGTGGTCAACGGCAAGAGAACGCTTACGACAACCCCGGAAGAGGCTGTGGAGATTTTAAGAGAAATCGAAAGCGCTTCATCATTGCCGGCAACCGGGGTGATAAACAACACCCACCTTCAGAACTTTACCACATCTGAAATAATTAAAGAGGGATATGAGTTTGCAAAGAAAACGGCAGAGCTTCTGTCTTTGCCCCTTGTTGCCACCACTTATCCCAAAGAGTATGTTAATGAAAATAAATTAGAGGCGGTGGGCAGGCTTGTTCCTGTAGAGGTGCTTGTAAAGCCTCCCTTTTGACCTTTTTAAGGAGATGTGAACAATGGCAAGAATTATCATCAATCAAGATGGCTGCAAAGGCTGCGAGATGTGCGTAAACGCATGTCCCAGACATATAATCGCCCTTGATAAAGAGAAGATAAACGCAAAGGGTTACCACCCGGCAAAGCTTCTCGATGAAGAAAAGTGCACCGGCTGCTGCTCCTGTGCAATGATGTGCCCGGACTGCATGATAGTTGTGGAGAGATAAGGGAACATCACCACTATATTTTTGGATTAAGAAAGGAAATGAGTTGAATGTCCGAAAGATTTCTTATGAAGGGCAACGAAGCGCTGGCAGAAGCCGCAATACGTGCGGGCTGTAAGCACTTTTTCGGATACCCAATAACACCTCAGACAGAGCTTGCGGCTTATATGTCAAAAAGAATGCCCAAAATAGGAGGAACATACCTCCAGGCAGAGTCAGAGCTTGCCGCAGCAAATATGGTTCTCGGCGCATCTGCCGCCGGTGTAAGAGCAATGACCTCTTCATCTTCACCGGGAATAAGCCTTAAAACAGAGGCTATTTCTTACATGGCAGGTTCAGATGTTCCTGCACTTATTATAAATGTTCAGAGAGGCGGCCCGGGTCTTGGCGGTATTCAGCCTTCACAGGCTGACTATTGGCAGGCAACAAAGGCAACCGGCCACGGCGATTTCCAGATTCTCGTTTTCGCCCCTGCAACAGTTCAGGAAATGGTTGACCTTGTAAGCGACGCCTTTGATATGGCTGATAAATACAGAATGCCTGCAATGATTTTGGCAGACGGTATGCTTGGCCAGATGATGGAGCCTGTTGAGTTTAAGGACGAGGGAGAAAAGGTTCTTCCTGAAAGACCTTGGGCTGCAAGCGGTCATCAGAACAAGAGAAAACACAATGT
The DNA here is from genome assembly GCF_002160515.1 of Anaeromassilibacillus sp. An172. Taxonomy (GTDB): domain Bacteria; phylum Bacillota; class Clostridia; order Oscillospirales; family Acutalibacteraceae; genus Limousia; species Limousia pullorum. Next base: position 138,147 of record NZ_NFKS01000003.1, read on the forward strand.
AGTAAACTCACTTTATCTCACACCTCAGGCACTTGAAAGCCTTGTTGTGGAGAGATTTGAAAGATATGAAAAGATTAAAGCCACAGAGCAGAGAGCTTCCGAGTATCTCACAGAGGACGCAGACATCATCCTTGTAGCTTTCGGCGCATCCGCCCGTGTTGCCCACAGTGCGGTAGATATGGCAAGAGCACAGGGCATAAAGGCAGGTCTTATCAGACCTATCACACTTTGGCCTTTCCCAACAGACTGCCTGAAGAAAGCCGCAAAGACAGCAAAGGGATTCCTGTCTGTAGAAATGAACATGGGACAGATGGTAGACGATGTAAAGCTTGCCATTGATTGTTCCCGTCCGGTAGAATTCTTTGGCAGAACAGGCGGAGTTATCCCAACGCCAAACGAAATTCTTGAGAAAATCATTAAATTCGGAGGTGAGCTGTAATGGCTGTTGTATTTGAAAGACCACACGCCCTTGCAGACGTTCCTATGCACTACTGCCCGGGCTGTACTCACGGTATAGTACATAGATTGGTTGCAGAGGTAATAGACGAACTGGGTGTAGAGGGTAAGGCTGTAGGCGTTGCCTCCGTTGGCTGCTCAGTTATGAGCTATGACTATTTTAACTGCGACATGGTTCAGGCTCCTCACGGAAGAGCTCCGGCTGTTGCCACAGGTATTAAGAGAGCAAAGCCTGAAAACGTAGTATTCACATATCAGGGCGACGGTGACCTTGCCGCAATCGGAACTGCCGAAACAATCCACAGTGCAACAAGAGGAGAGAACATAACTGTAATCTTCATTAACAATGCAATCTACGGAATGACCGGCGGTCAGATGGCACCTACAACACTTCCTAACATGGTTACACAGACCACACCATACGGACGTGACGTAAACACAGCAGGTTATCCTATAAGAGTATGTGAGATGCTTTCAACACTTGACGGTGTAGCACTTGCACAGAGAGTTACTGTTGACTGTGTTAAAAACGTAATCAACGCCAAAAAGGCTATCAAAAAGGCTTTCCAGAATCAGATAGAGGGAAAAGGTTTCTCAATAGTAGAGGTTGTTTCAACCTGTCCTACAAACTGGGGTATGTCTCCGTTCGAGGCAATTCAGTGGCTCAGAGATAATATGCTTCCTTACTATCCTTTGGGAGTTTATAAAGACGAAACAAAGGGGGACAGACTGAAATGAGCAGAGATTTCAACATGGTCCTTGCCGGATTCGGAGGACAGGGAATTTTGTTTGCCGGAAAGGTAATCGCTTACGGCGGACTTAACGACGGAAAAGAGATTTCATGGCTTCCTTCCTACGGTCCTGAAATGAGAGGCGGCACAGCAAACTGCAGCGTATGTATTTCAGACAAGACAATCGGTTCACCCCTTGTTTTAACTCCTGATGTTTTGATTGCTTTGAACCTCCCTTCCTTTGAAAAATTTATCGACACAGTAAAGCCGGGCGGAACAGTAATCATAGACAGCTTCCTTATCAATAAAAAGGTAGAGCGTGAAGATGTAAACGTATTTTATGTTCCGGCTACAAAGCTTGCCGAGGAAAACGGAATTAAAGGTCTTGCTAACATTATCCTTGTAGGTAAGCTCTTTAAAGAAACAGGCTTCTGCACAGAAGAGGCTCTTTATAAAGCTATCGAAAAGTGCGTTCCTGCAAGAAAAGCAAATATGCTTGAGTTTAATAAAAAAGCTATAGAAATAGGAATGAATTCCTGATTATAAAAATAACCGCTTTGACAGTTTTTTCTGCCAAAGCGGTTTTCTTATAGGTCTATAATCTCAAGGTTTGGGATTATTTCTGCTTCTTCATAACGAAGCTCTGACAGTCAACGCACTGGCACTGTGTAGGATTAGCCTCGTGTGTGCCGATTGTAACGCAGTTGAGTGTGCAGTAATTCTCTGATGGGTTGTGGTTTTCGCAGTTTGATACTGTGCATTTGATGCACTGGTTTGAGTGACAATTACAATTGTTGTTCATTTTTTTCACCTCTGAAATATTTAGCGGAAATCTATATCAATTTTCAAAGGTCAAAATCGCTTTCATTACCGCCGTTGTGAAAGGCGCTTTTGACTTTTGCGGACGCTTTGTCCGAATATATTATTGCACCGTTACAGATTTTTATTATAAAAAATTAAATGAAAATTTTAACATTATTTTGTTCAGCTGTATAAAATATGTAGAGGTGAATTTTATGGTATACATGTTTTTATACATCATAATAGGCGTGTTTGCGGTTGTGGGAATTGTAAATCTCATAACAGAACTGGTGCACTGGATTTTTGATTATAAAAAGGAAACAAAAACATTTCTTATGACTCCGGTTAAAGGCAAAAGACCCGATGCGGAATTTATGCTTAGAAGCCTTGCGTCAAAGGTTAAGTGGATGGGAAAATTCAGACCCACAAGGGTTATCTGCCTTGACTGCGGAGTGGATGAGGAAACAAAAAACATATGCCTTGCAGTGTGCAGGGAATATCCCTTTATGGAGTACATGACAAAAGAAGAATTTGAAGAAATATTGTAATTTTCTAAAATCTCAGAGCCTTCCTTACGGGGAAGGCTCAATTCTTAATTTTTTTGTGAAAATCTGTTCAAAAGCTTTTAAAAGTGATATAATAAATTTTAATGACTGTTAAAACAAATAAGTCTTATGGGAGCAGATTGTTATGAGAAAATTTTTAGCTATACTGGTTTGCAAACTTTCCAGATTTGCAGGCAAGCTGTTGGGAAAAGGCAGCAGTATGCCGGGAAAGCTTGCTCTTAAAGTTTGTCCGAATATATTGGGAAAAATATCCCTGCCTAAATACATAATTGCAGTTACAGGAAGCAACGGAAAAACTTCAACCGTTGAGATGATTGCTCATGTAATGGAGGACGCAGGACTGAATATCGCCTACAACAAAGAGGGTTCTAACCAGATTGAGGGCGTAACAACCTTTATTTTGAACAACTGTACAATGGGAGGAAAGTTCAAAAAGGATTATATACTTATTGAGTCGGACGAGAGATATGCAAAATACACCTTTAAGCATTTTTCACCAACACATTATGTTATAGTAAACCTGTATAGGGACCAGCTTACAAGAAACGGTCACCCTCTCTGGGTTTATGACGCTATAAAGGAAAGTATTCCGGAAAGCACAAAGCTTATCCTTAATGCCGATGACCCTCTTATAAGCACATTCGGAGAGGGAAGAAAAAATGTTGTATGGTATGGAATGGACAACCTTTCCACCGATACAAACGAGAGTACAGGTGTTTACGACGACGGAAAATACTGTCCTGTCTGCGGCGGAAAGCTCAGCTACGATTACAGACATTTTAATCATATAGGAAGCTTTAGCTGTGAAAAATGCGGATTTAAAAAGCATAACACGAACTATACAGTTACAGCCGCTGACCTTGAAGAAGGCGTTGTGGAGATAGACGGCAGCACAGAGATTGGTTTGGCATTTACCGGAATTTACAATGTTTATAATATTTTAGCGGCTTATGCGGCTTGCTGTACAGTTGGCATTGATAAAAATCAAATCAGTACAAGCCTTAATAACTTTGTCCTGAAAAACGGCAGAATAGTTAGATTTAAGCTGGGCGACAGAACAGGAGTTTTGCTGGCTTCAAAGCACGAAAACTCTATAAGCTACGAGCAGTCCTTAACCTATGCCGCCACAAGAAAAACTCCCGGGGATGTTGTGGTGATTGTGGACAGAATAAGCCGTAAATATTACACAGGCGACACAAGCTGGCTTTGGGATATAAATTTTGATATTTTAAATTCCGACAGTGTAAATAAAATCTATCTTATGGGACTTTATTGCAGTGACTTGGAGCTTCGTTTTTCATATACAAATATACCGAAAGAAAAAATCAAGGTGTTCAGCGACATTCACGCAGGTATCGAGGAACTGAGAAACGGCGGAAAAGAAGAAATCTATGTTGTTACATGTTTCTCTGACAAGGAAAAATTCCTTTCAGAAACCACTATGTTGCAGTAAGGGGGTATCAGAAATGGCAAAAGAAAAAATCAGAATTTTGCATCTCTACTATGGTATAATGAATCTGTACGGAGAATACGCAAACCTCCTTTCCCTGAAAAGATTTACAGAGGAAAAAACAGGTATTGAATGTGAGATAATATCATTGGAAAATATGTCTGAGGCTATGCCCCTGGACTATGATATGATATATGTGGGAGCAGGAACCGAAAAGGCTCAGAAAAGAGCTTTGGCGGATATAGTTCCCAATGCTCAGGAGCTTAAAAAAGCGGCAGACAGAGGAACAGTTATTTTGTTTACCGGAAACGCCTTTGAGATGCTGGGTAAAAGGATAAAAAGCGCAAAAGGTGAAGAATACCAGTGTCTTGGTTTCTTCGACTTTGAAACAGAGGAAACCGCTAAAAGAATTACAGGTGACGCAGTCTGTGAAAATGTATTTTCCGAGAAGCTTACATTTTGCAAAGAGCTTAAAGACCTGCTTGCAGATAATCTCACAATCGGTTTTGTAAATAAATGTACAAATATTAAATGGGAAGAAAATCATCAGCAGTCATTTAAAATGCTTTTAGGTGTTGGAGATGACAACACAAAGTCCTTTGACGGTGTTTTTGAGGGCAATATTTTCGGAACTCATTTGATAGGCCCTCTTATGATAAAAAATCCCCATATGCTTAAATTCTTTGCGTGGAAGATTTTGAAAAACAGAGAGGAAGAAAGCAAAGCTCAAAAGGTGCTGACAGCGGATACACCCCTTGAAAGCAAGGCCTATCTCATAAGCGTAAACGAGCTTAAAAACAGAATTTCTCAGGAGAATAACTGATATTAAAATAAAAAAGAGTGATATATTTGACAGAAGATATGTTTAGCCGTCCAAATGGTGAACAAAAGGGCGGTTCTTCAATGTATCAGGTTGAAGGTGAAGTAGAAACAATTATATATAGAAACGAGGACAACGGGTACACGGTAATAGAACTCAGCGGCGATGAAAATTTAACTGCTGTTGGAATAATGCCAATGATAAGCGTTGGCGAAGAGGTAAGACTGACAGGTGTTTTTAAAAATCATCCATCCTACGGCAGACAGCTTTCTGTGTCCGTCTGCGAAAGAAGTATGCCCTCAACAACAGCGGGAATTTTGAAATACCTTTCCTCGGGAGCTATAAAAGGAATAGGCCCGGCAAAGGCGGCGGTTATTGTAAGAGAGTTCGGAGAAAATACCCTTGAAATCCTTGAAAACGAACCTGAAAGGGTTGCAAAAATAAAGGGAATAACTCTGAAAGCCGCAAATGAAATAAGTGACAGAATAAAAGCCGCTTTCGGAATGAGAGAGCTTATAATTTATCTTGGAAAATTCGGGATTAACGGCGAAACGGCTGTTCTTGTGTGGAAAAAGCTGGGAAACAGAGCCATAACTGAGATAGAGGAGAACCCCTATATACTCTGTTCAGAGGGCATATATGTACCTTTTGAAGTGGCGGACAGAATTGCTGTTGATAAAAAATTTCCATCAGACAGCAGATACAGGGTTGCGGCTTCTATAGTGTATGTGCTGAACCACAACAGAAGAAACGGACATACCTGCCTGCCGGAAGAAAAGCTTGCGGCAACAGCGGCGTCCTTTATTTCCGTGGAAAAGGAAACCGCCCAGTCCGCTTTGGATGACATGGTTCAGCAGGGTGAAATCATAAGAACAATTATAAACGACGAAGCGTTTATCTATACCCCGTCCCTTTTCCAGAGTGAAACTTACATAGCCGCCAGAATAAACATGATAATGAGTTTTCCGATACCGCCGGCTCAGGATTTGGAAAGCAAAATAAAAGAGGTGGAAGAGTCTCAGGGTTTTGAATATGCAGAACTGCAAAAGACAGCCATAAGAACTGCCTTGCAGGGAGGTATGCTGATACTGACAGGAGGTCCGGGAACAGGAAAAACCACCACCTTAAACGGCATAATTAAGATTTTAAAATCAATAGGTGAAAAGGTTTCTTTGACTGCACCAACAGGACGAGCCGCCAGAAGAATGACAGAACTTACCGGATGTGAAGCGAAAACCATACACCGCCTTTTAGAGGTTGCCTGGAACGACGAGGACAGGCCCGTGTTCAAGAGAAATGAGCGCAACATGCTGAGCTGTGACACCCTTATAGTGGACGAGGTTTCAATGGTGGACGCAGTGCTTTTTGAAAGTGTAATGAGAGCCTTGCCAATGGGTTGCAGACTTATTCTTGTGGGAGATACCGACCAGCTTCCTTCAGTGGGAGCGGGAAATATACTTTCCGACCTGATAGAAAGCAAAGCTGTTCCCGTGGTTGCACTGACTGAAATATTCAGACAGTCTATGCAGAGCCTTATAGTTACCAACGCCCATAAGATTGTAAAGGGCGAAATGCCGGAGATTTCTGTTAAGGACAACGACTTTTTCTTTATGCCCTGTGAAAACAAATACAGGCTGAGGGAAACCGTAAGCGCATTGTGTGCTCAAAGACTTCCGTCAACCTACGGATTTTCACCATTTGATGATATTCAGGTTCTTTGTCCCGGAAGAAGGGGAGAGCTTGGAATACTTGAGCTTAACAAGGTTTTGCAGGCATCTTTAAATCCCCCCTCAAAGGAAAAAACAGAGATTGAGCTGGACGGAAGAATATTCCGTGTAGGTGACAAGGTTATGCAGACCAAAAACAACTACAATCTTTTGTGGGTAAAAGAAAACGGTGAAACAGGAGAGGGAATCTTTAACGGAGATGTGGGAAGGCTTGAAGAAATTCACAGACAGTCAGGTTCCTTTAAGATACGTTTTGACGATAAAACAGCGGTGTACGACAGGGAAACAATAGTGGATTTGGAACATGCCTATGCGATGACCGTTCATAAAAGTCAGGGTAACGAGTTTGAGGCGGTAATAATCCCGCTTTACAGAACCGCCCAGAAGCTAAAGTACAGAAATTTGCTTTACACAGCGGTGACAAGAGCAAAAAAGATTTTAATCTTAATAGGAAATACTTCCGAGCTTAAAGAAATGGTACAGAACAACAAAAAGACCAGAAGATATTCGGGACTTTCCTATTTCTTAAAGGAAATGAAAGCTTCGATGGAATGAAGCGATAACTGAATTTTATCTGAAAATTATTGTTTGGAACAAAAATATTACTCATTAAGGTTGACAATATAAGACAAATGTGTTATCAATTATATGTTAGCATGTATAAGTAGACTTTTTCTTTTGATTATTCCACAGCTTATATAAAGGTTTTCCAAAAACTGTAATAAGTTGTGTTTTTAGAACAGATTAAAAAGTAATTATATTGTGCGAGAACAGTACGAGGTGATAAAAATGAATTGTCCAAAGTGCGGAAAAATTCTCGAGCCCGGTGCGGTGATTTGCCCTAACTGCGGAGAAACGGTGGTTGAAAATATCGCCGAGGATAACGGAAGCAGTTTGAAGCGAAGCGTAGTTTCCGAGGATGTTTTGAGAAATTTTTCTGATCCGGAGCACGTCAGCGACGAGGATAATCATGTTTCTGATTATTTCTCAGATACAAATTCGTCGGATGATGAAAACCAGTATTTTAATCCGGATGATTATAAAAATGACGATGATTATCAGAGCTCTTTTTCAGCTTTTGATGATGATATGGAAGACGACGATCAATCAGATGAATCCGAGGACAGTGATGAAAGAGATGATCTCTACGAGGATGAGTATTCTCCAAGAGCTGTTGAGGATTACGATGTATTCAGCGACGACGATGATGACGACGATGAAGATGATGACGACGAAGACGATGAGGATTACGACTCAGCAGTAATTGTTGATAATAATTATCAGGACAATGACTCGGGTGCAAAGAGAACAAGAATTGTGCTTATTGCAGTGTTAATCCTTGCAATGCTTGTTGTTGTCTGCGGTGTTGTTTATCTTGTTTTCGGTGAAAAGCTTATGGCAGGACTTTCCACAGATGAAAGCAGTACTCCGGCTACATTTGAAACAGGAGAGAGCCAGAGCAGCGAAGCATTTATGTTCAGTGTTCCAGATCTCAAGGGAATGAAGTACAGCGACGCTGTTACAAGGGCAAGAGAATACGGTCTTGAAACAAAGATTGTATATGAAAAAAGCGAAACTGTTGAAAAGGGTCTTGTAATAGGACAATCTCCGTCAGCAGGAACAACAGGCAAGGTTGGCGATACAATAACAATTACAGTTTCTCTGGGTAAGGACGGCGAAGCTACAAGCGATACAACTGAAGCTACAACAGAGTCAACCCAGAACACAACTGAGAATACAACAAGCACACCGACAACAGAGCCTACAGAAGCTCCTACACAGAGACCGACTGAGCCTCCAACGGAAAAGCCAACAGAGCCTCCGACAGAACCGCCTACAGAAAAACCGACAGATCCGCCGTCTCCGGGAAATAACTACTACATACTTCCTGATTCTGCAACAAGACTGCTTACAACAAGTGATCTCTCCGGTTTGAGCATGGCTGAGCTTGAACTTGCAAGAAATGAGATCTATGCAAGACACGGAAGACTCTTTGACACAGATTATATTCAGGAATACTTCAATAGTCAGCAGTGGTACAGCGGAACCATAGCTCCGGATGACTTTGATTACGGAGTACTCAGCGATATTGAAGTTGCAAATGTTTGGTTCATATATAATTATGAGCACTCATAAGCACTAAACTGATTTTTCTGAAAAGTTAATCTAAAATTTACAACCGACTTGAATTTATATAATTATTATGATGCTATTATCAGTATCTTGGTTATATAAAGGCGAGTCGGTTTTATTTTTGCTTAAAAATGCTTTCGTATTTCTGTTAAAAACGCCGAAATTTGTTTTTTGTAATAGATGTTTTATAAATATATCTGTTTTTTTATAGATGGTGCCGAAATTTTTTCTTAAAAACTATTTAATTGTTATTAAAAATATTATATAATATTAACAAGGTGATTTTACCAAATTAAAAATAATGAAAAGGAGAAAATGGAGATGAAGAAAAAGTTACTTAGCATAGCTTTGTCAGTTATGATGGTTTTGTCTTCTGTAGGTATGGGCATTTCCGCATTGGCTGAAGAGCTTGCGGCACAGCCTGCTAATAACAATGTTTCAGCCAAAGCTTCCGGTGAACAGGAAGTTGAGACCGTTGAAATGGACACTTTAAAGTATATGACTTTAAATCCACAGGGTCTTGTTTCAAATATGGCTGACGGTTTTGTTGCAGTTACAGAGCAGGGAAACAGCGGAGGCGTTCATTTGAGAACGGCTAAAATCGGAGCTTCAATTACTATTGATTTTAATGGTTCCGGTTTTGAATTTTACGGCAAAAAGGGAAGCGGAGCAGGCGACCTTGAAATTTCTGTTGACGGCGGAGAAGCAGAGGTTGTAAGCGAGTATGTTTCCGGAAATCCGGAATTTGAAGCTTTACTTTACAAGGTTGATTTAGGTGATACAAACGAGGACCACAAAATTGTAATCACAACAAAGCAGGGCACAGTTGCAAATCCTAATTTCAACTTTGACTACTTCAAGGTTATCAGAGAAAAAGAAGAGCCTCCTGTAGTTATTGAAAAGGTTACTGAAAAAGTTGAGATGGAGGATACTTCCAATAAATATATGGTTTTAAATCCATCTGAGCTTGTAGGAAGCGAAGCTGAAATGACAAAGGGCTTTGTTGTTGCAAACGACCCGGGTAACAGCGGCGGCAAGTATCTTAGAACATCAAAAATAGGCGCTACAGTTACAATAACCTTTGAGGGCTGCGGTTTTGAGTTCTATACTAAACTTGGAAACGGCGCAGGTACACTGGGTGTTACTGTGGACGGAGAACCTGTTGAGGATATCTCAGAATATATCGACAGCTCAACTCCTCAGTTCCAGCAGAAGCTCTTGTCACTTGATTTCGGCGACGAGAACAAGGAACACACAATTGTGTTTACAACAAAAGAAACAAGCAAAAATAATTTTAATTTCGACTATTTCAATATTATAAGAGCCGAAGTTGTTCCGGGAGTTATTGTTTCACCTGGAGATACGACCTACTATCTTGATTCATCTGCACAGGACGGCGGCGACGGCAAGACAGAGGCTACAGCTTTTGAAAGTCTTGAGGATATCAATAACATCCAGTTTGCACCTGGCGACAAGATTCTCATCAAGAGAGGTTCAACATTTATCGGCCAGCTCTATCCAAAGGGCAGCGGTTCAGCAGAAAAACCAATTATTATTGACGTTTACGGTGAAGGCAACAAGCCTTTGATTGACGGCAATGGTTTGTATTCAGCAGTACCGTCTTACGGAGCAAACGGCCCGTTCGGCGAGAGCTGTTCAGCGGTTTACCTCTATAATCAGGAATACTGGGAGATAAATAACCTTGCAGTTAAAAACCACACATCAGCCGGCGACCATACATATGAGCTTAGCGGCATAAGAGTAGAAGCTTCCGGCGGTGGTGTTTACAATCATATTTATATTAAGAACTGTGAAATTTCCGATGTAAACGGAAGATCACAGCAGGATGATATCTGGACAGTAAGACCTCAGGGCGGCGGTACAGATTTCTACGGAGCAAGAACAACCCACAGAACCGGTGGTATCAACATTATAAGCTACACCAACAGAGAGAATAACGCTTCTGATAAAACCAATCCGGGAACAATTCTTGACGAAGAGCCTACAATATTCAACGATATTTTGATTGACGGAAACATAATCACAAACTGTGACGCAAACGGTATCACTACTACAAACGTAAAGGGAGAGCTTGACGACGAATCATACAGACATACAAATGTTGTTATCAGCAACAATGAAATTTCTGATGTATCACGTTCAGGTATTATAACTCTTTATACCAGCGGTGTTCTTGTTGAACACAATACTATCAGCAAATTCCAGCAGTATCCTGACGGCTGGGGCTGTGGTGCATGGTGCGACAGAGCAAATAACATGGTTTATCAGTACAACGAAGTTAAAAACGGTGTTGACGCATACGACGGCATGGCATTTAACTTTGACGATATGACACATGACGGTGTTATTCAGTACAACTATATCCATAATAATGCAGGCGGAAGCGTAATGCTTCATGTCAGAACAAATTCCTATAACAGAAATAATACAGTTAGATACAACGTGTGTGTAAATGACTGCCGTGACTATAATGTAAACGAAGCATTTATAGTTTGCACAGGTGAGGACTCTGTAACTCAGCTTGAAAACGCTCAGGTTTACAACAACACCTTTATAAGCTCAAAGGTATTGTATCCGGTAAGCCGTGGTAAGGAGATTGCATTTACAAATAATATTTTCTGCCTTACAAATCCTGAAATGGCAAATAAAGACGGCGCATACAATGCAATAGGCGAACTCACAACATTTAAAAACAACATTTTTGCAGGATATCATCCGGCAAGCGAGCCTAAGAATACAGGAAATAACTCCGGAAATATCTATCTTGGTATAGAAGATGTTTCAAAGCTTTTTGTAAATGCTGACAAGCTTACATCAGTTCAGGGAACAGAAGCAGCCGACACATTTGATGTTGCAAACCTTGCAAAGCTTCTTCCTAATTCACCTGCAATAGACGCAGGCCTTGAAATCAACGGAAGACCTGAAAAAGACTTTGCAGGAAATAATGTAAGTGGTACAGCGGATATAGGTGCTTTCGAGTATGTATCAACTGTAGATAAAACAGCAGTCAATGAGATTTATCAAACATTAAAGGTATTAAATCCTGACTATTACACAGAAGAAACCTATGCAGCAGTAGCTGAGGTTGTTTCTGAACTTGAAGCCGCTCTTATGAACGACAGCCTCACAGAGGAAGATGCAAAGGCTCTTGTAGAGAAAGCCGAAAACGCTTACAATGCATTGAAAGAAAAGGCAGGAGATACAGAAGCTCTGAAAGCAAAGATTGAAGAAGCCGCTTCTTACAGTGAAGATAACTTCAAGCCTGATACTTTTGCAGCTCTTGCAGAAGCTATGAACAATGCACAGAAAGCTTTGGACGGTTTAGAAGCACTTACCGCAAAGCAGGTTGACGAGCTTTCAACAGCCATCGATACAGCAATAGCAGGACTTATCAAGGTTGGTACACCTTCAATAATTCAGCAGGATACAATGACCGCATCATCTCCTCGTTCACATTCAGGAAATGAAGCTAAGTATGCTATAGACGGAAACACAAGCTCAATTTGGCATACAATCTGGTCAAGCTCAGAGGGTCAGATGCCTGTAATTTCCGAAAACGGAAGAGATAACTATATTACACTTGATTTGGGAGAAAATAAGTCCGTAACAAGACTTACATATCTGCCAAGACAGGATTCTTCCAAGAACGGAGATATTGCAGGATATAAGATTATGTACAGCACAACTGCTGACGGTGACGATTTCGTAGAAATTGCCAGCGGAACATGGGAAAACAACAAGACATTGAAGGTTGTTGATTTTGACCTTGTAAATGCAAGAAGAATAAGACTTGTTGCCACAAGCACATTGGGCGACTCAGCAAATACATTTATAAGCGCAACAGAAATCAATCTTTACTGCACAGATTACAGTGCACTTCAGGAAAAAACTTCCGAAGCTCAGAAGCTTTATGATGACGGCACAGGTATCTATACACAGGAGTCTTTGCAGGCTTTGAAAGCAGCTATTGACAAGGCAAATGAAGTCCTCGGCAATGCAGATGCAACACAGGAGGAAATCGACGCAGCTGAAATCGCAGTTGTAAAAGCAGTAAAGGGACTTGAAAAGATTGAGGATACCCATATTACCGGAGATGTAAACGGCGACGGTAAGGTGGGAGTTGAGGATGTAACATTTATTCAGGAGTATTTGGTATTGATCAGAGATGATATCAATTTTGAATATGCTGACCTTAACAACGACTCAAAGATAACTGTTATTGATGCTACAATAGTTCAGCTCATAATTTCCGGTGATTACAATGGTCAATAAAGAAGATATGATGTGAATTTCCGGAAATAAATTGACAATTCATATGGATTTCGTGTAAAATAAATACAGGTGTACAGTGTTTTGCTGTACACCTGTAAATCGTATTTTAGAAAGTTTAGTCCACATAAATAAAATATAATTTACTGTGGATTTCGCTTAATAAAAAATATGAAAGGAGTACAAAATGAGAACACAAATTAAAAAAGCAGTGGGCATCATAATTGCCGCTATGATTGTTATATCATCATGCCTTGCAGCGTCTGCCTATACTGCGCCTGTACAGGATGGAGTTGAAAGCATCCTTGCGGACGGATATTCAACAGATCCCAACAGATATGAGATCTATCCTTTGCCGCAGTCAATTGTCTATGACAATGAGGAAACACCAACTTCATTTGAAATTACAAAAGAGGTCAATGTAGTTTATGACAACGACACTGACGCAGCAACAAAGGCCTTCCTTAATGAAGTACTTGATAAGTACGGCATTAAAGCAACAGAAGGAACACAGACAGTTTCCGATAAGACAAATATCCTTGTCGGAGTAAAGGACAGCGGAGGTGCTGCTGACACATATGTAAAGGAAAATATCACAATCAAAAACGAAACACTTTTTGATAACTATAATCCTTATGTTCTCAGCGCAAAAGAAGGAACAATAGCAATTCTCGGCGGCGATACAGACAGCGCATACTATGGTATCGCAACATTGCAGATGATGTTCTCATCATTTGCAGGAGAGAAGTTCCTTACCGCTCAGATTGAGGACTATGCAAATGTGCTCTACAGAGGTTTCATTGAGGGTATGTATGCAATCTGGAACGACGAGGGCAGAGAAAGCCTTATGCGTTTTGCAAGAGATTACAAGATGAATACATACATCTATGCCTCAAAGAGCGACCCTTATCACACAAGCCTTTGCTATGAGCTTTATCCTGAGGATCAGATAAATGCGATTGCAGAGCTTGCAAAAATCGGTGAAGAAACAAAATGCTATTATGCATGGTCTGCACATATTGCAGGTTTCTTCTCAGGACTTAATGTAAACGATACAGAAGCTTACGAGGCAAGATATGCAAAGCTCCTTGCTAAATTCCAGCAGCTTTATGATGCAGGTGTAAGAAGATTTGCTATTCTTAACGATGACTTCCCTGCAGGACAGGTTTCTGACGTTGTTACACTAATCAACAGACTTATGGATGAATTTATCAAGCCAAACGGCTGTGAGATGATAGCTTACTGCCCTAACGGATATAACAAAGCATGGCTTGGAAGCAGCAATGAACTTGATATCCTCAACGGACTTGATGATTCAATAATGCTTTTCTGGACAGGTGACGATGTAAACTCACCTATGACTCAGGAAACAATTGACTATGCTCAGACCAAGTTTGACGGAGATATCTGCTTCTGGCTTAACTACCCTGTAAACGAGCATGGTAAATCCGGTATGTTCCTTGGAGATATCACTCATTATGCACGTGATAATGTAAAGATGAAGGGCGCAGTTTCAAATCCATGCCTTTATCCTGAGGCAAGTAAGGTTGCCCTCTATCAGCTTGCGGCTCTCTGGTGGAACAATACAAACTACAGCGAACACGCAGAAGAAATATGGCTCAGCTCCTATAAATATCTCCAGCCGGAGGTTTACTCTGCTTTTACAACAGTAGGAAGAAATATTTCCAACGCACCAGGTTCAGGAAGAGTTCCTCAGGGATTCCCTGAAAGCGAATATATCAAGGAAGCTTTGGAGAGCGTTGAAGCAAAGATTTTAAACGGCGACGATATCACCAACGATAATGAAGTGAAGGAACTGCTGACAGAATTTGAAAATATTATAAATGCAGTTGATACTATGAAGACAAGCTGTGACAATCAGTCACTTATTGACGAGCTTACCCCTTGGTTTAATTCTTTGCAGAATGTTACAGCAGCTGCTAAGAGCGTTGTAGAAGGCGTTATAGCTTTTCAGTCAGGTGATACAGGAACTGCATGGGATATGTTCTCACAGGCGGTTGAGCAGTATGACAAATATGACAGCTTTACCTACCTTAACGGCGACGGCAATTACAGCACAGCTTTGGCAGGAAGCAAGAGAATAGAGCCATTCGTATCAGAGGTACTTCCTGTTCTCGAAAAGGCAGTTATGGATGTTGTTGACCCTGACGGCTCATGTACAGGAAACGATGATATCGGCTTTATGGGCGTAATCGGCGGAAATAAAGTTGAGGCAAACGCAAATACAGACAAGCTTTTTGACGGCGATGACAGCACAGTAATGTCATTCAATACAGTTCAGAAAGCAAACGACTATATCGGCTGGAATTTCGGAGCTGTTACAAAGGTAACATCAGTTAGAATTCTCAACGGTTCTTCAAGCACAGACCACGATAAGATTTATCAGGCTGTTCTTGAGTATTCAACCGATGGAAACAGCTGGACAGAAATCAAGCAAATGAACTGTGAAGAAGAGTTCGTTGCTGATAATCTCAATGTTGAGGCTAAATACATCCGCCTCAGAATTACAGGATTTGACAATCCTGCGAACCCATCCAAGAAGGATTACTGGCTCCATGTAAGAGCTTTTGATATCGAATTTGATGACAATAGAATCTATACAAATATTGAAAACACACAGAACCTTGCAGTTACACAGAACGGAGACGACTACACATTGACAGGTATTTCAGGTATTACACTTGAAAAAGGTCAGTATGTGGGAATAGCTCTTCCTAAGGCTGTAATCGGAGCAAACTTAGCTCTCTCTGAGACTGCAAGTGCTTTGAATGCAAACGGACTTTCATTGGTATACTCAGCAAACGGCGACGTATGGAAAGATGCAGAGTCTATAAGCGGAGCTGTTGTGAAATATGCAGTTATCAGAAATGACGGAACAGAGCCTGTTACAGTTAATGCACAGAGCCTTGTTCTTACAATTTCATCCGATGAAATTTCTGGAAAAATGATAGAAAACTCCCTTAGCAACGCTCTTAAAGAGGGAAGCTGGGATAACGTATTTGACGGCGACTATTCAACATATGCCTGGACAAATGAAGGACAGGTAAAGGGTCAGTATTTCATATTCGACTTGGGCAAGGAGATGCCGGTTAACGAAGTTAAAATGGTATTCTCAGACAATCCTGTAAAGCCAAGACTTTATAATGCTGAACTCCAGATTGCCTCTGAACTTGAAGGCGAATGGACTACAATTAAGACATTCAATAATGACCTTGTAAACGACTATGCCCTTGAAGGCAATTACAGAATAGCATATGCAGACGGTAACGGAAAGACAGCCAGATATGTGAAAATTCTGGTAGGCGATGTTCCGGCAGAGGCAGGAAATCCATTCTTGAGAATTCATGAAATTGATATCAACTATGATACTCCTAAGGCTGTTCCGGGAATTACAGGTACAGTTCAGGGCGATTACACTGCAATAGCTGATAAGGACCTTACAACACTCTTTACAGCTTCTGCACCTGCAAATCAGGACGACTACATTCTTTATGAGCTTACAGATTCAATCTATGTAAACAGACTCGTTGTGCTTCAGACAGAGGATTGCGTTGGCAAGGTAAGAGCAATCGCAATTGACAAGGACGGAGCAGAACACGATTTGGGTGTACTCAATGAGAAAGTAAACACACTTAATATTGATTACGGCGCATCTAAAGAGGAAAACAATGTAGCAAGTCTGAAACTCGTTTATGACCAGGGCGCAGTTCCTGCTATATATGAGATTGTTTCCGTATATTCAGATCCTGAAGAGCCACAGCCGGAGCCTATAACAAATATCGCTCTCAAAAAGACTGTAGAGGTTTCAGGAAATGAAGTTGAAGGTCAGTGGGGCCCTGAGCTTGCAGTTGACGGAATTGACAACACAGATGTTTCAAGATGGTCTGCTGCTATAATGAACAACAAGGACGGTTCAGCTCAGATTCCACAGTGGTATACCATTGATTTGGGAGAGGGCAAAAAGGCTGTAGATGTTGAAAGCATTGTAATTAAATTCTATAAGAAGGTTTGGTCTACAGACTATATTATCGAAACAAGTGCCGACGGCAAATCCTGGACAAAGGTTGCTGAAAAGACAAGAGATAACGGCGGCGATTTGGATATTATCGATACCTTTACAAGTGAGTCCGGCAGCGGTGAGCTTCAGAGATATGTAAGATTTACATTCAATAAGGTAAATGAAAATGCAGCCGGCTGGTCAGTTTCCGTAAGAGAATTTGAAATTTACGGAAGACTTGCAGATGCTGATAAAGAGCCTGTTGAAATCATGGGCGATATCAACAAGAACGGTAATTTGGATATAGGTGATGCGACTATTCTCCAGAGTTACCTTGCAAGACAGATTGATATAAATGACCCTGCTTTTGACTTCTCACATGCAGACCTGAGCAACGACGGAAAACTTACTGTGCTGGATGCAACACTTATTCAGATAGCTGTTGCAAAGGGTGAAACACCTGTTGTTCCAACAGATCCGACAGAAGAAACTACAGAACCTACAGAGCCAACAACAGACCCAACAGAAGAAACTACAGAATCTACAGAACCAACAACAGATCCTACAGAGGAAACCACAGACGAAGACTATGAGCTTCCTTTTGTTCCTGCTGACTGATTTTCTTAGTTTATAAAACGAAGAAGGCTGCGGCAATATGCCGCAGCCTTTGATATTTAAAGCAAAACGGCTGAGAGTTGAATTCCCAGCTGTTTTTTATTTAAGTATAAATCTTAATTACAAAGCCATTTCGTATATCTTTTTAACATCTTCAGCGGTTAAGGCAACAAAAGCATCCTCAAGACCGGCGCTTGCCTTTTTAGCCATAACATCAAGAAGCTTGTCGTCAATGCCAACCTCGTGGAGAGTTGAAGGCATACCGAGAGCATTGAAGTATTCTCTTGTCTTTTTAATTGCTTCCTTGGCGATATCGTACTTGTCCATGTTTTTATCAATATCCCAAACATTAACGCCGTACTGAGCAAACTTGTCAACGGTTTTGTCGCTTAAAACATATTCCATCCAGTAAGGTGTCAAAATTGCAAGACCTGCGCCGTGAGTTATATCGTAATATGCGCTGAGCTCGTGCTCCATTGGGTGAATTGTCCATGCAACAGGCTTACCCCAGGTAAGAGTGTCGTTGATTGCCCAGCTGCTTGACCACATAAGGTTTGCTCTTGCTTCGTAGTTGTCAGGCTCATCGATTGCTATTACACCGAAATGGATAACTGTTTTCAGCAAGGCTTCTGCCATTCTGTCCTGCATATATCCCTCACCGTTGGAGAAATATATTTCAAGAATGTGTGAGATAATGTCGGAAGTGCCGGCTCCTGTCTGGAACTTATTTACAGTAAATGTGTATGTAGGGTCAAGGATTGAAGCTACAGGACGCATTTTAGGATGACCTAAACCGATTTTGTCGTTGGTTTCCATATTTGAGATAACAGCGAATGTGTCCATTTCGGAACCGGTAGCGGATAAGGTCAAAACGCTTATAACCGGAGTAACATCTGTTATCTTGGAGGGGTCAACAACGATATCCCATGGGTCGCCGCCATAATGTGCGCTGGCTGCAATTACCTTAGCACAGTCAATAGTTGAACCGCCGCCGATAGGAATTACAACATCAATGTTTTCCTGTTTGCAGATATCTGCGCCTTTTTTAACTGTTGTAACTCTTGGGTTTGGCTCAACGCCGGAAAGCTCGAGGCAGTCAACTCCTGCTTCTGCAAGATATTTCTTAGCATCGTCAAGGATGCCGTTTCTCTTTACGCTTCCGCCGCCGTAAACGATGAGAGCTTTTTTACCATACTTTTTGGCTATAGAGCCGATATTTTTAATCTGACCTTTTCCAAACCATATTTCGGTTGGAATAGAATAGGTAAAGTTTATCATTATAATTCTCTCCTTTAATATAAGATTACAATAATTATACTATTTAATTGGTGGTCTGTAAATGATATTTTGTTGAAAATTGATATTTTAATAGCGAATTTTTTTAAGAAATTATAAAAACTAAAGTGCGTCTAACACTATTATGTATTATTATGGAAATATAATAAATTATTATTTTATTTTATGAAACAGATGTGGTATAATATAATCAAAGGAAAATGTATGGTATCTGTCAATTTTAAGGAGGCTTCATCACAATGGATAACAAAACAAACATCAAGCAGGAAGATATAACCAGAGTTAAAGCGATGGGTTTTCTGTGGAACAAAGGTACAGAATGTTTTAACGGACGTGTTATCACACGCAACGGAAAGATTACAGCAGAAGAGTGCAAATGCATATCTGAGGCTGCTGAGAAGTTCGGCAACGGCAATATAGCCATGACAACAAGACTTACTATGGAAGTACAGGGTATTCCATATGAGAAGATTGATGATTTCAGAGCCTTTGTAGCACAGGCAGGTCTTGAAACAGGTGGCACAGGTGATAAGGTTCGTCCTGTTGTAAGCTGTAAGGGTACTACATGTCATTTCGGTCTTATTGACACATATGCAATTTCTGAAGAAATTCACAAAAGATTTTTCAAAGGTTACGGCAATGTGAAGCTTCCTCATAAATTTAAAATAGCAGTTGGCGGATGTCCAAACAACTGTGTAAAGCCTGACCTTAACGATATTGGCATTGTAGGTCAGCGTATACGTCATTTTAATACAGAAAAATGCCGTGGATGTAAAAAATGTATGATAGCTCAGGCATGTCCTATGGGAGCAATTAAAGTTGAAAACGGAGTTGCAGTGACAGATAAGAGCATATGCAACAACTGCGGCAGATGTATCACAAAGTGTCCTTTCCACGCAAACGACGAATATGAAACAGCATACCGCATATACATCGGAGGCCGCTGGGGCAAGAAAACAGCAATGGGCAGATCTTTGAGCGTTTTGCTTAAGAGTGAGGAAGAGGTATACAATGTAGTTGAAAGCGCATTGCTTTTCTTTAAAGAAAACGGAAACAAAAAAGAGAGATTTGCAGACCTTGTTACAAGAATGGGATTTGAAAACGTTGAGAAACAGCTTTTGAGCGGAGAGCTGCTCAAGAGAAAAGAGGAAATAATTGCAAAGGAATAAAATGAATAATTTGCAGTTAAGTCCTGCATATTTTACACAAAAAAGATAATAGAATGTTAAGTGACGCTGGAAAGTTATTTTCCGGCGTCTTTGTGTTTTTGTGAAAAATATGTATAGAAAAGGTGAATGTTGAAAGAACTTATGTCAGTTTGTTGCCAAAGCTGAAAGTGGCATGTTTTTTGTTGACAACACTTTTATTTTAAACTATAATATTGTTAGCATGATAACTATTTAGGAGGCGGCTATGAATAGCAAAACACATCTTGGCCTTGAAATCAAAGTACTGTCTAATTTACTTAAAAGAAAGGTTCACTGTTTCTTGCCTCAGATAAATGCACAGCTTACTGACAGCGAACGTCAGGTGATAGGATTTTTGTATCATAATAAGGACAAAGACATTTTTCAGAGAGATGTGGAATTAAAATTTGTAATCAGAAGGTCAACAGCATCCAGAATGCTAAAAGGACTTGAAGAGAAAAATTTTATAACCAGAGAACCTGTTAAGGGTGATGCTAGACTGAAAAAAATATGTCTGACACCTATGGCTCAGACGATGCAGGCAAATGTCCTTAATAGACTTGACGATTTTGAAGATTTGCTGAGCAGAGGAATATCAGAGGAAGAAATGAACGTATTTTTTACTGTTGCAGAAAAAATAAAAAAGAACCTTGAAGAGGTACAGTGATTTCAGATGTAGACGTTTATTGCCGAACATGCGATTTTTGAAACGAACATTTGTAAGGAGGTAACAAAGATGATAAAAAGATTGGCGTCGAGCATAAGAGAGTATAAGAAAGACTCGATTTTAACGCCTGTTTTTGTATCATGTGAGGTGTTGATGGAGGTTATAATACCCTTGCTTATGGCAAACCTCATTGACAAAGGCATCGAAGTCGGAGATATGAATTATATCTTCTGGATGGGCCTTGTGCTTATTGTGCTTACAGTAGCAGCGCTTGTATTCGGTGCATTATCCGGTAAATGCGCAGCTAAAGCATCCGCAGGTTTTGCGGCAAATTTAAGAAAAGACATGTATTACAACGTGCAGAATTTTTCTTTCTCAAACATTGACAATTTTTCCACAGCGGGTATTGTCACAAGGCTTACAACTGACGTTACAAATGTTCAGAACGCCTACATGATGCTTATACGTTCAGCAGTTCGATGCCCGCTTATGCTTGTTTTTGCGCTTATAATGACATTTACAATAAACGCAAAATTTGCAGGAATGTTCTTTTTGGTAATAATAGTGCTGGGCATAGGACTTATAGCCATATTCAAGTCAGCTCACCCGATATTCGAGAGAGTATTCAAGACTTATGATGTACTGAACACTGTAGTTCAGGAAAACGTTACAGGTATCAGAGTTGTAAAGTCCTTTGTAAGGGAAGACTATGAAAAGAAAAAAATGGGAAAAGTTTCCGATAAGATTTTCAAGGACTTTACAAAGGCTGAGAGAATAGTAACACTCAACGCACCGCTTATGATGTTCTGCGTTTACGGATGTATGCTTCTTATAGCATGGTTCGGCGCAAACTTTGTAGTAGGCGGAGAGATGACAACAGGTAACATCACCAGCCTTTTCACCTATGTAATGCAAATTCTTATGAGTATGATGTTCCTTTCAATGGTTGCCGTTATGATAATCATGGCAAGAGCATCAGCAGAAAGAATTGTTGAAGTATTAGAAGAGGTAAGCGACCTTCAGAACTGTGAAAACCCAATTACAGAAATCCCTGATGGTTCAGTTGTTTTTGATAATGTAAACTTCAGCTATAAAAAGAACAGAAAGTTTTGTTTAAGCGATGTAAACCTTGAAATTAAATCAGGTGAAACAATCGGAATAATCGGAGGAACAGGTTCTTCAAAAACATCACTTGTACAGCTTATTCCAAGACTTTATGACGCAACAGAAGGCGTGGTAAAAGTCGGCGGTATAGATGTAAGAAAGTATGATATTGAAAGCCTCAGAAACGAAGTTTCAATGGTTCTTCAGAAGAACGTGCTTTTCTCCGGAACTATAAAGGAGAACCTCAGATGGGGTAATGAAAATGCCACAGATGAGGAGATAGTGAGAGTATGTAAGCTTGCCCAGGCTGATGACTTTGTATCAGCTTTCCCACAGGGATATGATACATATATAGAGCAGGGCGGTTCTAACGTGTCCGGCGGACAGAAGCAGAGATTGTGTATAGCAAGAGCGTTGCTTAAAAAGCCGAAGATACTTATTCTTGACGACTCCACCAGTGCAGTTGATACCAAGACAGACGCCCTTATCAGAAAGGCTATGCGTGAGGAGATACCTAACACAACAAAATTCATAATTGCACAGAGAATTTCCTCTGTTGAGGACGCAGATAAAATCATTGTAATGGACGGAGGAAAGGTAACTGCCTTTGGCCCGCATAAGCAGCTTTTAAAAACAAGCGAAATCTATCGTGAAGTTTACGAATCTCAGACGAGAGGAGGCGGCGATGATGAGTAAAAAGAAAAAAGTATCAAGAAAGCATACAGCCGGCAGACTTTTGGGCTATGTATTCAAAGGTTATAAGCTGAGATTTTTCGTGGTAACAATTTGTATTCTTGTCAGCGCAATAGTAACTGTTGTAGGTTCACTGTTTATACAGAAACTCATCGATGATTTTATAACACCTTTGTCCCAGTCGCCAAACCCTGATTTTTCAGGCTTGTTGAAAGCGGTTGGAATAATGGCTGTAATTTACGCCTCAGGTGTACTTTCCACTTTCCTTTATAACAGAATGATGGTTAGTATTTCACAGGGCGTTTTGAAAGATATAAGAATGGAAATGTTCTCAAAGATGCAGAGCCTTCCAATCAGATATTTTGATACCCACACCCATGGCGACATAATGAGCCATTACACAAACGATACAGACGCACTCAGACAGATGCTTTCACAGAGTATCCCCCAGATACTTTCAGCAAGCGTATCAGTTATATTTGTATTCTTTACAATGATTTTCACAAACTGGGCGCTTACTTTGGTTGTTATATTGGGCTGTGTAATAATGTTCGCAACAATCAAGTTTATTACAGGAAAGAGCTCCCGTTACTTTGTAAAGCAGCAGATATCCCTCGGCGATATCAACGGTTATATCGAAGAGATGATAGGCGGACAGAAGGTTGTAAAGGTTTTCTGTCACGAGGAAAAAGCCAAGGAAGCCTTTGATAAACACAATGACGAATTGAGAAAGAATGCAGATAACGCAAACAAATATGCAAATATTTTGATGCCTATAATGCAGAACCTGGGAAACCTCCAGTATGTGCTTATAGCTATTGTAGGCGGTCTTTTGGCAGTAAACGGACTTGCAGGAATGACACTGGGAACAATCGCAGCATTCCTCCAGCTTTCAAAAAGCTTTACCCAGCCTCTGGGTCAGTGCTCACAGCAGCTCAATGCTGTTATTATGGCTCTTGCCGGAGCACAGAGAATTTTCGAGCTTATGGACGAAGAGCCTGAGCAGGACGAGGGATATGTAACACTTGTAAACTCTCAGTATGTTGACGGCAAGCTTACAGAGGCTGACCACCGTACAGGTTCATGGGCTTGGAAACATCCACACGGCGACGGAACAGTTACATACACACCGCTCACAGGTGATGTAAGAATGTTTGACGTTGACTTTGGATATGTTCCTGAAAAGACAGTTCTTCACAACGTAACACTGTACGCAAAGCCGGGACAAAAGGTTGCTTTTGTTGGTTCTACAGGTGCCGGAAAGACAACTATCACAAACCTCATCAACAGATTTTATGATATTGCAGACGGTAAAATCAGATACGATGATATCAATATCAATAAGATTAAAAAGAGCGACCTTAGAAAATCTTTGGGTATCGTATTGCAGGATACAAACCTGTTTACCGGAACCGTAAAAGAAAACATCAGATACGGAAAGCTCGATGCAACAAATGAAGAGATAATAAGAGCGGCAAAGATAGCCAATGCTCACGACTTCATTACAAGACTTCCGGAAGGTTATGATACAATGCTCACAGGCAACGGCGCAAACCTTTCACAGGGTCAGCGTCAGCTTATAGCAATAGCACGTGCCGCAGTAGCAGACCCGCCTGTTATGATACTTGACGAAGCTACATCAAGTATTGATACAAGAACAGAGGCATTGGTACAGAAAGGTATGGATAGACTTATGGAGGGCAGAACAGTATTTGTTATTGCCCACAGGCTTTCAACTGTAAGAAATTCCGATGCTATTATGGTTCTTGAACACGGCAGAATTATAGAGCGTGGCAGCCATGACGAGCTTATTGCAAAGCGTGGAAAGTATTATCAGCTTTACACAGGTGCTTTTGAGCTTGAGTAAAAACTTACAAAAATACAAAATTATAATAGGTTAATTTATGTAATAAATGCCAAATTTTAACCGTGAACCTTACAATTTTGTAAGGTTCACGGTTTTGCTGTTTTTTTATGATATAATCACTATAAGGTCAGTAAAGTTATAAATAAGGAAAAATTATTATATCCTTTAT